>CACYQT010000011.1 GCA_902776645.1 uncultured bacterium
GCCCCAGACCGTCTCCTCGGCCAGATCGACGAGCGACACGACGTTCGCGGGGCAGTCCGCCATGAACGCGCGAAGCTCGGGGTTCCTCACATCAACCATGTCCTGCAGACGCGTCGGGCCGCTCCACGGCTCCTTGCCGAGATACAGCGCCAGCACGACGACCGGCGGCAGCAGCTCGCCGCGGCGAAGCCCCGAAAGGAACTCAGCGCCGTCCTTCAGCCTCCCCTCCGCTTGGTTCCTCTCCTCCTGCATTTCCCGGCAGACCTCCCACCGGCCCCCCGCCGAAAGCAGGTTCCTCAACGGCATGTCCAACGCCACTTCCGATTGATTTTCAAGACACATCAGCACGCAGTCGGTGCTTCCAAGGCGGCGCACGATCCCCTCGTTGACGAGATCATTCACGCGGCCCATCCACCCGCCGCGCCGCCAGCCAACCGGCACGACCGTCTCCGGGTTCCTCTCCACCAGGCTCCCCGCGTCCACGGAGAACCCCGCCCGCCGGAACAGCGTGTTGAACGCGTCCGCGAATGCGTCGCTGCGCCTCATCAGCGCCTTCGCAGCCATGTCTTTTCTGCCCATGAATCCACCGACTGTTTATAGTATAATCCAGTTTTACAGAATAACAAACGAATCACTTGACAAAAACAGACTATAGCACGGCAAAATGAATATTCAAGAAAATTCCTTTCATTATCATATAGAATCATATATTATCATAAAGAATCATAAGAAATCATGGAAAGTCATAGAGGGAGCCTTCTTTATCTTCTTGATTTGCTGTTATATATACAATTTTGGCAAGCAAAACAGCATTTCTGCAATAAATACCATAAGTTGTTTTTTTGGCGATTATTATAAGTCATAAGCCGCATGCCATAAATGCGGCATTCATGCGGGGCTATTCTAGAAGCTATAGTAGTTCTAGAAGCTCTAGAAAATATAACCCATAGATTATAAATTATGGGTTATAAGTGCTGTCTTTGGCCGCTTCGCCACCGCCACACTGACCGACGGCGAGGACGCCGCCGTTACCAAAAAAACTCAAAAAAAACACGTTTTTCGCTTGACTATGAAGAAATAAGCATTATTTGTTTTCTTGTGCATGCGATTCGGCATGCATGAAACACAAACAACAACAGGAGAAAAACATGAAGAAATTCGCTCTTCTCGCCGCCGCCACCGCTCTCGTTCTCGCCCTCACCAGCTGCGGTTCCATCCGCACGCCCAGCGGCGCCAACAACGGCAAAATCTGGTACAACACCCTGTTCGGCGTCTCCATCGAAAGCGCTGTCTACGGCGACGGCATCATCGTCAACCAGAAGTAATGAAACCTTTGTGCCGTCAAGTCTCCTAGAGTCTTGACGACACGCAGTTTCCACAAAAAATTAGGCGGCCGCCCCTTTTTCGAAGGGCGGCCGCCTTTTTTCATGCTTGAATCTTCTGTACCAACCGCTTAGCGCAGACCGGCGAAGATGGCCTCATTCGCCGCAGGATAGTTCGCGCAGGCCTTGCGGGCCTCTTCGCTGATCGGAACCTTCCATGCGTCGAAGACGGACGCGATGTTCGCGTTCGTGAACTTGGAGAAGCGGATGACCCACTGGTCGCGCTTCTGGTCGTCGTTCTTCGGACGTTCGGCATCAGCCAGCGTGCGATATTCCTTGAACATTTTCTCGAAGGGCTCCCATCCGTATGCAACCTGCAGACGGACAAACATTTCCAACGCGAGGAACGGGTCGCTCTTCCACTGCTGATACGTCTGGCCTTTTTCCTTCCAGCGCTTCACCAGATCTTCGCCCTGCTTGATGGTCATGCGCGTTTCGCGCGGCTTGAAGCCGCACATCTTCTCCATCACATACAGCGTGAAGAAGTTGACCGTCACTTCGCCCGTGCCGTCAAACGTCCAGTCGTAGTTCTGGTGGTTGTGGCCGATTTCGTGGAAGAAGCCCCAGTCGCCTTTCGTGCGGAGGAAATCGGCGTCCAGCAGTTCCTTGGCGGTATGGGACGGAAGCATGATCGGATAGCCGGCGTGCATGTAGCCCGCGCAGAGCTGGTCGTCCATGCAGAAGCGTTCGGGGGATTTGCGGACGAGCGGGATGTCCGTCAGCGTCGCGTCAAGATCCGCCACGGTGGCCCACACTTTCATCAGATCGTCCGGATTCTTGTCCTGGATGGCCAGAAGATCTTCCTTCTTGACGGCCAAGATCACTTTGTCGCTTTCGATTTCGCCACGGGGGGCGGGGCATTCCGCCAGCATGCGCTTCCAGTCGTCCAGATTGTCGCGGCCGACGACATACCAGACGGCCGCGCAGCCGTTCTTGAACGTCACGTCGATCTTGCCGTCCATCGTGGAGCCGGCGGGCGTCTTCGGCGCGGCCTTTTCAGCGGGAACGATGATGTAAACGAGGCCGCCGAAGGGGCTTGTGACGGTCGTCGTCGTCTGTTCGAGCGGAATTTCCATATCGACGCGGGGCATGCGCTCCCAGTGGTCGTGGCGTGTGTTGTTGCAGGTCGTCGTGCCGATTCTCAGGCGGAGGCCCTTCTGGCCTTCCGGAATCGTCACCGTCAACGGCTCGCCGGCGACGGCGAACACGCCCGTGCTGTGCCAGCGGGGGACGGACAGATCGATCGTCACGATCTTTTCCGCAAGACGCGGGCTATCCTTCGGCGGCATGCCCGGATAGTTGCGGGCGCCCGGATGGGCCTTGTATTCGCCCAGCAGATTCGCCTGCCATTTCTTCGTAAAATCAACCGCCGCAAGGCGTTTTACCAAATCCACCGTTCTCCACGGCCTATCAAGGGTCGGTGCGCCACGATTGCCTCTCGCAATCAAGGCATCGAAATCCTTCGCCAGATCCGAACCGTCGTCCGCCATCACGGCACGAGCCGTCGTCAACGTCTTGTTCACGAGTTTCAATTTGGCGTCCATGTCTTTTGCGAACGCAAGCGCCTTGGCGACATTCAGCTCTTCGGGCAGTTCATCCGCCACGGGATATCCGTCCGAATTCGGGCGGTTGACAAAACTGTCGTCCGTCAACAGGCCGGCAGGGCCGAACAGTTTGTTGAAAAAGTTGTCCGTCTGAAGGTTTTTGCCCGTGATTTGTTTCCAGCCCCAGCCGATGCCGGCCGAAAGCACGCCGCCGCCGTCCAGAATAAACTGCCGCAGGACTTCCAGATCCTCCGCCTTCTTCATGCTGTCCGGATAGACCACAAGCACCTGGCAGTCTTTGATTTCATCAAGGCTGTTGACGACTTTCACCGCCAAACCTTCCAACGTCGAAATCCCGTCAATGGCCTCTTTGTAGCTGTAGATGCCGATCTGTCCGCCGCCCAGCCATTGCAGGGCATTGCGAACGAATTTCGCCGTATCCGCAAGTTTCAGCGAATTAGCCGAATAGAACGACGGATGACCGACCGCCACGATTTTGCCACGGCCATAACGCGCCGCGGACGCAACCGGCATCAACGCACCGTCCGCATTGCCCGCCACCAGCGGAAACGCCTCTTCCTTCACGCACAGCACGGAACCGGGCAGCGTGCCCTGCTGGGCGTTGATCAATTTGACGCCGTCCAGAATCTCCGATCGGTCGTCCGCCGCCAGAATGCCGGCCACCAGGCACATCATCAACATGACTTTTTTCATTCGTGTCTCCTTTTTACATGGTTTTTCCATCAGACAAACAGATTGTCGATTTTAAAACATAATCCATGAAACGACAAATCCCAACTCGCACGATGTTTTCTTGTCTTTTTTTTACTTTATATTATAATAAGTGTTTGACAATCGACTTTTTTTCACCTTTTTACGGAGACACCACCATGAAAAAGATCCATTATGAGCCCACCGGCATCTGCGCCACCGCCATCGACGTCGTCCTCAACGACGACGATACCGTCGAATCCGTCGTCTTCACGGGCGGCTGCCCGGGCAACCACCTCGGCATCGCGTCGCTTGTCAAAGGCATGAAACGCGAAGACGTCGTCAAACGCCTCAGCGGCATCCTCTGCGGCAGCAAGTCGTCCTCCTGCCCGGACCAGCTGGCCAAGGCGCTCGCCACGGCTCGTTAAGCGTTTGTTTGGTTTGTCTTAAGCCAAGGGCGGGACGCCCCCCTCGTTACAACCAAAATGCCAAGGGCGGGACGCCCTCGTTACAACCAAAATGCCAAGGGCGGGACGCCCTTGCTACCACCCCCTAAAACATCATGAAAATCTGCCATGTGATCACGCGGATGATTGTCGGCGGCGCGCAGGAGAACACGCTTCTGACGTGCCAAGGTCATCTTGAAAAAGGCCATGACGTCACGCTTGTCACGGGACCGTCGCCGGGCCCGGAAGGGGAACTCCTCAAACAAGGAGTTCCCGACGGGCTGCGCGTGGTCACGTTCCCGGAGCTTGTCCGCCAGATCAGCCCGTCCAACGACTTGAAGGCCAAGAAGAAACTCATCGAATTCTTCAAGCAGGAGAAATTCGACGTCGTTCACACGCATGCCTCCAAGGCGGGCATCATCGGCCGCGTCGCCGCCAAGGCGGCGGACGTGCCATTCATCGTCCACACGGTCCATGGCCTCCCGTTCCATAAATACCAAAATCCTTTCTCCAACGCGATTTACATTCTCATGGAACGGTACGCGGCGAAGAAGTGCGACAAGATTTTCGCCGTCGCGAAAGCGATGGTCGAGCAATGCGTGAATGCGCACGTCGCGCCGGAAAACAAGTTCAAAGTCGTCTATTCCGGCATGCATCTGGAAGCGTTCATGAACGCCCAGCCGGAAGAGGAACTGCGCCAGAAACTAGGCATTCCGGAAGGGGCGCCAGTCGTCGGAAAAGTCGCGCGATTGTTCGAGCTGAAAGGCCATGACGACCTGCTGAAAGCCGCGCCGCAACTTGTCGCCGCCAATCCGGAAATCCGTTTTCTCATTGTCGGCGACGGCATCCTCCGCCCGAAATTCGAAGCGCAGATCGCCCAGATGGGCCTGCAGAAGAATTTCATCTTCACGGGGCTCGTCCCGCCGACGGAAGTCTGCCGCTATATCGCGCTGATGGACATACTTGTGCATCTCTCCTTGCGTGAGGGCTTGCCGCGCAGCGTCGTGCAAGGCATGGCCGCGGGCAAGCCCGTCATCGCGTATCCGCTCGACGGCACGCCGGAAGTCATTTCCAGCGGCACGACAGGCTATCTCATCGAACCGCATGACACGGAGAATCTCGTCCAGAACATCAACATTCTCATCCGCAACGCTCAACGCCGCTATGAAGTCGGCCAGAAAGCGAAAGAACGCGTCACCGACCTCTTCGACTGGCGCCGCATGGCGGACATTCTCGAGAAGGAATACATCCACGGCCTCCGCCTCAAAGGCGTCCTGCCGCCCGAAGAAAATCATACTGTGAAAATCAAATAACCGAAAGAAAAAGAACCATGACCACTCGTCCCAACACTTACTCCCCCGCTGAAATCGAACCGAAATGGCAGGCCTTCTGGAAGGAAAACAAGACCTTCAAGGCCGTGGACTGCGACAAGACGCGGGAAAAACTCTACGTTCTCGACATGTTCCCCTATCCATCCGGCGCCGGCCTGCATGTCGGCCATCCGGAAGGCTATACGGCGACGGATATCTGGTGCCGTTTCAAACGCATGAACGGCTACAACGTCCTGCACACGATGGGATGGGACGCCTTCGGCCTGCCCGCCGAACAATACGCCATCAAGACGGGAACGCATCCCGCCATCACCACCGCCAAAAACGTTGCGACATTCAAGAAGCAGCTGGAGATGTTCGGCTTCTCCTTTGACTGGGATCGCGAAATAAACACCACGGATCCAGGCTACTACAAATGGACGCAGTGGATCTTCTCCAAGCTCTATGAAAAAGGCCTCGCCTACGAATCCCACGAGCCTGTGAACTGGTGCCCCGCGCTCGGCACCGTGCTCGCCAACGAAGAGGTCATCAACGGCCGTTCCGAAGTCGGCAACTTCCCGGTCGTCCGCAAGCCGATCCGCCAGTGGGTCCTCAAGATCACGGACTACGCGCAGCAGCTTCTCGACGGCATCGACGGACTGGACTGGCCGGAAGGCACGAAGGAAATGCAGAAGAACTGGATCGGCCGCTCCACGGGCGCGGAAGTCGATTTCAAAGTCGCGGATTCCGACGAAACGATCCGCGTCTACACGACGCGTCCGGACACGCTGTTCGGCGCCACCTACATGGTGCTCGCCCCCGAACACCCGCTCGTCTCCAAAATCACGACGCCGGACCGCAAGGCCGCTGTTGACAAATACATCGACATCACCCGCACGAAGTCCGATCTCGCCCGCACGGAAGACACGAAGGAGAAGACCGGCGAATTCACGGGAGCCTACGCGATCAATCCCGTCAACCACGTGAAGATTCCGATCTGGATCTCCGACTACGTGCTCGTCAGCTACGGCACGGGCGCCATCATGGCCGTTCCCGCCCACGATACGCGCGACTTTGATTTCGCCACAAAATTCAACCTGCCGATCATCTGCATCATGACGCCCGATCCGAAGGCCTGCGAAGCCGCCGGCATCAAGGTCGAAGACGTTCTCGCAGGCAAGGCCTGCTGGACGGAGGACGGCGTCCTCATGAACTCCTCCAACGACGAAATCTCCCTCGACGGCCTCCATGTCGCCGATTCGAAGAAAGCCATCACGGAATGGATGCACAAGAAAGGCATCGGCACGCCGACCGTCAATTTCAAACTGCGCGACTGGCTGTTCTCCCGCCAGCGCTACTGGGGCGAGCCCTTCCCGCTCGTCCACATGGAAGACGGCACCATCCATCTTGTGGATGAATCCGAACTGCCCGTCGTCCTGCCGGAAATGGAAAACTACAAGCCGACGGAAGACGGCGAGCCGCCGCTGGCCCGCGCCACGGAATGGCTCAACTACACGGATCCGAAGACCGGCAAGAAAGGCAAGCGTGAAACGAACACGATGCCGCAGTGGGCAGGTTCCTGCTGGTACTACCTCCGCTACATCGATCCGCACAACGACAAGCAGGCGTGGGATCCCGAAAAAGAGAAGTATTGGATGCCCGTTGATCTGTACGTCGGCGGCGCGGAGCATGCCGTCCTCCATCTGCTCTATTCGCGCTTCTGGCACAAGGTCCTCTACGATCTGGGCCTCGTCTCCCATCCGGAGCCGTGGAAGCGCCTTATCCACCAGGGCATGATTCTCGGCCTTTCCTACAAAGACCAGCGCGGCGTGCTCGTGCCCAACGATCTCGTGGACGCACGCGACGGCAAGTACTTCCACAAGGAGACTGGCGAAGAGCTCACGCAGCTGCCCGCCAAGATGTCCAAATCCCTCAAGAACGTCGTCAATCCGGACGAAGTCATCAAGAAATACGGCGCGGACAGCTTCCGCCTCTATGAAATGTTCATGGGGCCGCTACGCGAAGTCAAGCCGTGGAACACGGAAGGCGTCGACGGCGTCAACCGCTTCCTCAACCGCGTGTGGCGCATGATCATCGACGTCAACACGGGCGACGTCCTGCCCGACATCAATGACGAGCCGATGTCGAAAGAAGCAGAACGCCTCCTCCACCAGACCATCAAGAAGGTCACGGAGGACATCGACTCCCTCAGCTACAACACCGCCATCAGCCAGCTGATGATCTTCCTCAACGAATTCTCCAAGATGCCAAAACGCAACCGCAAGGCCATGGAGACGTTCGTCCTCCTGCTCTCCCCCATGGCGCCGCACATCTCCGAAGAGCTCTGGCAGCGCCTCGGCCACAACGACACGCTCGCATACGCGCCGTGGCCGAAGTACGACGAAGCGAAGCTCAAGCTGGACGAAATCCAGATCGTCGTCCAGATCAACGGCAAGCCGCGCGCCCGCATCATGGTGCCCGCCGACGCGGACAAGGACGCCCTCCTCGCCATCGCGAAGGCCGCCGATGAAGTCAAGCCGCACATCGACGGCAAGACGATCGTGAAGGAAATCGCCGTTCCGGGCCGCTTAATCAATATCGTCGTCAAATAGTTCTGATTAAACGTTCGTTTTAACATTGTCGCCTCCTTCGTGTCGTGACGACGCAAGGAGGCGATTCATTGTTTTCCTCCAACGGCCGCATGGCCGCCGCTCCTGATACGACAATCCATACCACCATAACAGCGGATGACATCCCACATGATTCGCCATATCACAGTCTGCTTCGCTTTCCTGGCCCTGCTGCTTGCGGCCCAGGAAGCCGATGAATCATACAATATTACAAAACAGACCTTCCCCTACATCGTCATCATTCGTGTCAAGACGATGACGGAGAAGTCCGCCAAAATCAACAATCCGGTCCGCTGGCTGCCGCTTAGCGAACTCATACCGGATGGCACATTGGTCAAAAAAGACCAGGTCATCGCCCGCTTCAATACGGAATATACGCAATTCGATCTTGATTCACAGCTGCTTGAAGAAGCCGTCATCGACGCCAACCTGCAGCGCCGTCTCGCCAATATCGAAAACAACAACATCGACATGGACGACCAGATGGGCGAACTCGACGACAAGCTCAAGACCGCCGAAGCCAAGCTCGCCCGCCTCCTCAGCGAACCGAATCCGGACGACGTCCGCATCGCCGAAGGCCGCCAGCGTATCGCCGCCCTGAATTTGAAAGCCGCCCAGAAGGACTACGACAAGGCGCAGGATCGTTTCAAACGCGGCATGATCTCTCGCGCGGAATTGGACGCGGATGAAGAGACGCTTCAGCAGAATCAGATCAAGAAGCTCTTCGCGGACCGCGAGCTGCAGACCACGAAAGAGCCATACGATCTGCCCGGAAGCATCCATTCCACGCGTCTCGAAATCGAAAACTGCAAGCTGGAAATCGAAAAACTCGCCTTCGAAATTAAAGAGCAGAAGAAGATTTCCGAAATCCAGCGCGTCGGCGCATCCTCCCAGAAGAAGCATAAAGAACGTGAAATCAAGGAGAAAAGGGATGACATCCGGAAATCGGAAGTCAAAGCGCCCATCGATGGCTACGTCAGCCACAACCGCGTGGACAACGAAGAGCTGACCATCGGCACGAAAATGTGGCCCAATTTCGCCTTCATGGAAATTCCGGATTTGAGCACCATCGGCTTCCAGGGCGAACTCCACGAATCCGACCGCAAGTATTTCAACGACGGCGATGAAGTCATCGTCCGTCTCAACGGCCGCCTGCAGCAGCCGCTTGTCTGCAAGCTCCGCAGCATCAGCACGTTGTCCCATGACATCGCGGACAAGAAGAACGCCGGCTGGGGCGATGAGCAGAAGCTCGGCGTGAAGGTCTTCGATTTGATCATCGAAAAGACGGAGGAAGCTCCATGGCTCCGCCCAGGCATGGTCGGAACCGCTGAACTGAAGGCCTCCAAGCCGCTTGAAGGCCCCACCGTCCCGCTGAAATTCGTCCATTACATCGACGGCAAGCATTACATCTCCTTCGAAGGCGTCTACACGGAAGTTTCGGGAACGCCGGTCAACAGTTGGTTCGTTTTGGACGATGCCGTGTGGGAAGGCCGCACCGTCACGATGCACGGCAAGCTCGTCAACACAGTGATGGAAAACCAACAGGACGAAAAACGCTTCAGCGCGTCAGGCGAACTGGATCCAGTCCGCAAAACGGACGTCATCGTCCCGCCGATCGGCTGGTGGCCGTGGCCGAAAGTCGTATGGCTCGTTCCAGAAGAGACTTATGTCAAGAAAGGCGACGTCGTCGCCAAGTTGGATCCGCAGGAGCGGCAGAAGCAGATCGACCGTATCGAAACGAACGCCGCCAGCGTCCGCGCCTCCTGCGAAGAAGCGGAGAAGAACGTTGAAATCACCCGCATCAACGGCGAATTCAAGCTGAAAATGGCGAAGAACACGCTGGAAATCGCCAAGCAGACGGCGAAAAACACGTTGGAGATTTTCAATCCACTGCCCATCTACCGGGCGGAAATGAACCGCGATCTCGCGAAAGTCAATCTCATGTCCGCCAAACGAAAGGTCGATCGCGAAGAGGCCCGCGAAACGCCTACGATGTCGCCCGCGGAACTCCAGAAGCTCAAACGGAATCAACGCCGAATGGAGCTCAATCTCGAAAAGGCGCAGCTCAATCTGGACAAGGCCATCGAAGGCGCCACCCAAATCGCACGTAGCCGCGCAAGGCTGAATCTCAAATCCGCCGAAAACACCTACGAACTCGCCGTCAAAACCGTCCAGTTCGACAACGTATCCGCGCAGCGTGAATACGAACAGACGAAACAACGGCTGGAGGAAGTCGAACAGCGTCTCCGCCGCCGCAAGGAGGAACGGGACAACCATACCATCTATTCGCCTGCAGATGGCATCATCTGCTACAATAAAGTGCGAAACGGCAACGTCTTCGCAAAAATCGCCGTCGGCAACACCGTCGGTCCGCGCTTCAACATCATGTCCATTCCGGATCTCTCTGAAATGGAAATGAAAGTCGAAGTGCCCGAAAAATACTATTCGCAGATAAAGGAGGGCATGGAAGTGGAAGTGCGCGTTCCCTCCCTCACGAACGAACATCTGCCGGGCGTCGTCACAAGCGTCGATCTCCTGTTCATGAACAAGACGAAAAAGGACAGCCAGATCGGCCTGTATTCCTCCCACGAGCCGTTGGGAGAGGTCGTTTTCAACGTCCGTATCCGCATCCACAGCACGGATGTCAAACTCAAGCCAGGCCTTATCGGAGAAGTCTTCTTCCCGTTCACCAAGTAACTGATTATGAAGAACTTAAAAATCACCATCTCGCTCATATTGCTTCTGGCCTTCCTGCTGTCCGCCGGCCTTTTGTACATCAAAGGGCAGAAGACGGAGGAAACCATCGAATCCTATACCTATATTATAAAGCCTGTGGAAGGGGCCTCCCGCTCGATTCTGGCGCGCGGCATCCTCCAATGCGCGGAAACCGTTCCGGCCGTCGTCGGAACGAACGGACGCATCACGGACATGATGCCGCAGGGCACCATCGTCAAGAAAGGCGACATTCTTTTCCAAATCGATGACGCGTCCGCCAAGGAGAACATCGAAAATCAGGAGGCCAGCCTCCATACGTCCGAACTCTCTCTCGTCAAGCTAAATACGCAGTATGATCTGATCGATTTCCAAGAGACGCAGACCATCGCCCTCCGCAAGGCGCAATTGGACCATGCCATTCTTGAGGAGGCGGAAGAACTTGCGGAACCCAAACCGCGCGAACTCCGTCTCATGGAAATCGAAGAGGAGCTCGCCAAGCTGAATCTTGAAGACGCGCAGGACAACTACGACCGCGAACACCGCCTGTTCAAAAAGGACTACATCAGCGCCTCCGCGTTGGAGCCCTATGAACAGAAGCTTGAAAATTCCAAAGCCACGCTCGAAGAACTTCTCCTGCAGAACAAACTGACACGCAAGGGGGCGACGGATGAACGCCGCGTCGAACTCAAAATGGCCGTCAAACGCGCGCGTTCCAACATGGAGCGCCGCGAAAAGCACAAGGAACGCCGCATCAACGACATCAAGGCGCAAATCGAAGCGGAGAAACTGAACAAGAAAGTCATCATCAACAATCTGGAACATTCCAAACTGGAATGCTCGCGCGCCGTCGTCAAGGCGACGACGGACGGCGTCTTCAAAATCCGCACCTACCGCGATTGGCGGCAAGGCGGACAGCTCCGCGAAGTCGCCGTCGGTGAAGAAAAGAATCCGCAGGATGTCGTCGGCGACGTCATCGATCCGAAGCACATGGTCGTCAAACTCGTCGTCAACGAATCGGACTACCATTATTTAAAGGACGGCATGGAGGTCGAACTCGAAATGCCCGCCATTACGAACCACGTCTTCAAAGGGACGCTCCAACGGCTCGGAGCGATCGGTCGCGACCGCAATCACGTCGATCCAACCGCCATGGCCTCAGGCGATTCCGAAGTCTCCATGTTCAGCGCGGCCATCGCGTTTGACGGCGAAGGCATCACCTTCCATCCGGGCATGTCATCCCTCATCAAAATCTTCATCCAGCGCGCACCGGAAGGCATTCTCATCCCCCGCGCCGCCGTCGATTACAATTCAGACGGCCAGTTCACCGTCCAGTTCGCGGACAAATCCGTCCAGGCCATCGAAGGCTCCTATTTCAACGAAAATTATTTCGAAGTCAAGAAGGGCGTGAACATAGGGGACTCGTTGCTCATCCAGACGACGCACGGCATGCTGTAATCAACTCCAATCACCGGATATACGATAATGGATTCAGTCATTCACATTTCAGGGCTCGAACGGCACTACAAGATGGGCGACAACATCGTCGCCGCGCTTGACGGCGTCAATCTCGAAGTCCACCGCGGCGACTTCCTCATGGTCGTCGGCTCCTCCGGCTCCGGCAAGTCAACGCTGATGCATCTGCTTGGATTGCTTGATATTCCGACGAACGGCGTCATGGAAATCAACGGCCAGAGCATGACGAACTGCTCGGACAAACGGCTCTCCTACCTCCGCAACGAACACATCGGCTTCGTCTTCCAGCAGTTCAATCTGCTCAACGACTTGAACGTCGTCGAAAACATCGCGCTGCCATTGGTCTACCGCGGCGTCCCGAAGGCCGTCCGTCTGGAGAAGGCGAAAGTTCTCGCCGAAAAGCTCGGCCTTGGAAAACGCCTCCGCCACCATCCGAAAGAGCTGTCCGGCGGACAGTTGCAGCGAATCGCCATCGCCCGCGCGTTGATTTCCGATCCGGACATCCTTCTCGCCGACGAACCGACCGGCAATCTTGACTCCGTGACATCCCGCGAAATCATGCAGATCCTCTATGACCTTAATGAGCAAGGACATACGATCATCATGGTCACCCATGACCCGAAGCTCGCGGATCAAGGCACGCGAAAAATCACCCTCTCCGACGGCAAGATCATCGAAGACGTCACGGGCTCCCGCAAATCCAATCCGAATCCCGTCGTCCATCAGGACAACGCCTCCCAGAGCGGCGGCCTCTCCATCTCCGACCTGCTCCGCATCGGCATCAAGGAAGGCCTTCTCGCCCACCAGATGCGCACATTCCTGACCATGCTCGGCATCATCATCGGCGTCTCCTCCGTCATCGCCATGTCGTCCTTCTCCCTCGGCAGCAAACAGAAACAGGCCGACCAGATCCGCGCCCTCGGCGCCAATCTCGTGCGAGTCGTCGACAAGCAGTTCGAAAACGAACGCCTTGTCGACACGCGAATCCACGGCTCCCGCGGATTGAGCAGAAGCGATTTGGAGGCCATCCGTCAAGGCATTCCGAAGATCGGCAAGGCCGCCTGTCTCCGCGAAGTGAAACTTAACGCTCTTTACGATCATAACCCAATCAACGCGAGAATATTAGGCGTCGAAGGCGACTATCTCACCGTCAACAATCTCGCGCTTCAGACAGGCCGTTTCTTCGATTACGGCGACAAACAGCACAGCAGTCTCTGCACGATTCTCGGCGGCGGCATCGCACGCGCCATTTTGAAGCATGCCATTGACAATGAAAAACTTCCGCAATCGGCGAAGCCGTCTGACTTACTCGGCGACATCGTCCTGCTCGGCGGCAATCCCTACCGCGTCGTCGGCATTCTTGCCGACAAGGCCATCGATCTGGACGAACTGGAGGCCACTTCCGTCAGCGATCCGAACAATGACATTCTCATCCCGATGGAGACGCTTCTGACGCGTACCGCCTATCTGGACCTCCGCTCCGAACTCGATGAAATCCAACTGCAATTGAACACGGAAGACGATCTGGCGGACGCGGGCCGCTCCATCAAAGCCATCCTCGGCATCACCCACGCGGGCGTCAGCGACTACGATCTCGTCATTCCCATGGACCTCCTCAAGCAGAAGCAGCAGTCGCAACGATTGCTTGATATTTTAACCATCTGCATTTCATCCATTTCCATCATCGTCGGCGGTATCGGCATCATGAACATCATGCTCGCCTCCGTGACGGAGCGCATCCGTGAAATCGGCATCCGCCGCGCCATTGGCGCGACACGGGCGGACATCATGCGGCAGTTCCTTTCCGAAGCGATGACCATCTCCGTGACGGGCGGCGTCTTCGGCGTCATTCTCGCCGCGGCCGTCGTCGTCATCACCTGCAGTCTTCTGAAACTGCCCGTCGTCTTCTCGTTGACGCTGCTGCTCGTCGCCGTCGCCGCATCAACCGCCACCGGATTGATTTTCGGCATCTATCCCGCCTACCAGGCCGCCAACAAGAATCCAGTCGAAGCCCTTCGCGCAGAATAATTTCCATCCCTTTGCAAAAGGATCGTCATAATGAAAAAATCACTTCTGGCCTTATTCATCCTCCCTGTCCTGCTGCTCGCCGAAGAGACGCCGAAATGGACGCTGCAGCAATGCATCGACTACGCCCTGGAGCATTCGCCATCGCTTGAACGGCAGAAACTTTCGACCAATTCGCAGACGCTCCAGACCGTCATCGAAAAGGCCGCCTTCGACTGGTCGATCTCCGCATCCGACACCTACAACATCCAAAATCCCAACAGCAATTCCGCCACCATCGGCCTCCAGAAGGATTTCCAGAACGGTTTCAAATTCAGGACGACCGCAACTGGTTCACAGACAGAGCATAACGACTATAAAAGCACGACGGTCGCCTTCCAGCTCTCCAAGCAGATTCTCGGCGGCGGCACCGCCTTGGAGACGAAATACAATCTCGAGGCGAGTCTTATCGACGAACTGATTTCGCAGAACACGCTGAAACGCGCCCAGCGGCAGCTGATCCTGAATGTGACGCTCGCCTACTACACGATCATCCGCGCCCAGCAGTCGCTGACCGTCAAACAGCGCGCTCTCGAAAACGCCAAGCAGAACTTGCTGATTACGAAGGAACGCGAAAAACCGCTGGACATCCTGACAGCCGAACTCCGTATCCCCAACAACGAACTCTCCGTCAACTCCGCCAAACGGACCATCGCCAACGGTCTTGATTCGCTGAAGGAGCTCATGGGCTACGACGTCGCCAAACCGCTGGACATCACGGGCGATTTCACCTACGAAGTCCAGACGATCATCCCTGAAAACGATTTGGAATTCGCCTCCGACAATCTGGAAAGCATCATCAACAACCGCCTTGAAAAGAGAAAGGTCGAATGGCTCGTCAAAATCCGTGAATCCAACAAACTTCCGGACGTGACGCTCTCCGCCACGCATCGCCAGCATGGCGACGGTGACAGCTACAATCTCGACGGAAAGGACGACCAGGTCATCGGCGTCTCCCTCAACTGGACCATCGGCCGCAGGGCGGACATCGCGCGTTACGAAATCGCGCAGAACAACCTCGCCCGCAACAATTCCGAATATTTCACGCTCTGCCAGGAACTTAGCGCCAACATCAGCAGCTACAAACGCCGCCTGGACGAATACGCCCGCGCCGTCGAACTGCAGGAGCTTCAATGCAATCTCATCAGACGGCAGGAGGAACTCTACCGCGACAAGTGGGAAAACGGCGAAATCGACATCCTCGAGCTCGTCCGTACGCAGACCGATCTGGAAAACTCCTACGTCGATCTCAGCGACTCGAAGATCAACTACCTTGAGCTTCTCGCGAACTACATGTTCCTCATCGGCAAGTAATTGCCGATGCACTTACATCCCACTGTCCCTTTCGTCCCTTTTGTCCCTTTTAGATAATGAAACTTCTTCTGGCGCTTTTCAAATACTTTCCCAGCGGTGGCCTGCAAAAGGACACGCTGCGCATCGCAGAAGAAGCAATCCGCCGCGGCCATGACGTCACCCTGCTGACGACATCGTGGGAAGGGCCGCCACCGCCGGACGGCCTCGAAATCGCCATCTGCGACGTCTCCGGGCTGAACAACCACCGCAAGATGGACGATTTCGCGCGGAAGTTTCTGGAAACCAAGAATCAGCGTGATTTTGACGTCACGCTCGCCATGAACCGCATTCCAGGGGCGGACTTCTATTTCGTCGCCGATTCCTGCATGGCGACATGGATGCCGCAGAAGCATTCCAGACTCGCCCTGCGGCTGTTGCCACGATACAGGATCTACCTGGAGCATGAAGCCGCCATATGCGCTCCCGGCAGCCCCACGACGCTGCTCTATATCGCGCCATTCCAAAAGCGCGACTATCAAACGGTTTACAATCTTCCGGACAGCCGTTTCACCTATCTCCCCCCCGCCATGGACGACCGCTGCCGCCGGCCGGACAACGCCGCGGAAATCCGCTCCCGCATGCGCTGCGAACTCGGTCTTCAAGACGGTGAAACCGCCGTCATCCAGATCGGCACGAATCTCTGGCGGAAAGGCGTGGATCGTGTCTGCGAGACGATGCGCGCCCTGCTCGCACAAAAACGCGACGTCCGCTTCATTCTCGTCGGCGGAGACAAACAGGAAGACGTCACGAAACTTGTCTCCAAGTACGGTATTGACAAGCATTTCACGTTCCTTGGCACACGAAGCGACGTGCCCGACCTGCTGCAGGCGGCGGATCTCATGATCCATCCCGCCCGCGAGGAAGGCGCGGGAAATGTGCTCATCGAAGCCATCGCCGCCGGCCTGCCCGTCGTTTGCACTGACGTCTGCGGCTTCTCCCATTTTGTCCATGACGCAGGCCTGCCGATCATCCCCGAACCGTTTTCGCAAGATGCGTTGGATAAATCTGCTGCAGATGTCATCGACCATCTGCCGCAACGTGCCGAACAAACGATTGCCTACGCCAAGACACAGACATTCAGCGGCCGTACGCAAGTCGCGTTGGACGCGATGGAGCGCTTCGCGCAGGAACGTGAAAAGGATTTGATGAAGGCCGTCTGCTCCCACAACCAGCCGCTGAAAATGCCGCGCGTCATCGTCCGTCTTGAAACGGCGGATGGCAAATGGCGTCTTCTCAACGGTTTCACCCTGCCGATGGCGCAGGAAGTCGTCAGCCGTCACAAACGGATCTGCGAAAGCGGAGAATGGCTGAAAAACGACATCAAACGCCGCGTGTCACGAGTCACAATCGGCGACAACTCGTTTATCGTCAAGGAGTTCTGCAAAGACCACGCCATCCCGTGGCTCAATCACGGCCACCGCACATGGATCTATTCACAGAAACTGACGGGCCTCACCGCCCCCTGCCTCGCATGGCTCCATGAAAACACAGGACGAAGCTTTCTCATTTTCGCCGACCTCGGACAAATCAATCTTAATCGACCAGAGACAATCATAGGGACAGACCAATTGCCCGCCGCATACCATCGTGCAGGCGGCATTCTGGCGGAACTTCACACACACGGCATCTATCATGCCGACACGAAGACCGTCAATTTCGTCATCAACGACCGATTGAAATGGCTGTCATCGCCCGTCTTGATCATTGATTGCGATGATGTCCATTTTCAGCATTCCATCTCCAAGAGCCACCAAATTAAAAACATCGCGCAGTTCCTCTGCACGATGGGCCATCTACAAAAGGAACTGCGCGAACAAATGGCAACCGAATTCCAAAACGGCTACCAGGCGACGTTGAAACTACCGGACACGGACATGGCCACACTCATGGCGCAAGTCGCCGAACGCATGAAAAACGACAAATCGCTGGAAAACAATCTGCCTTCCAATGCTTAATGCTTAATGCTTAATGCTTAATGATAAGTCTTTTCTTTCAATACATTTATTAACAGGAAGGCTTTTCGCGGACAACTTCCGTCCTTTCAACAACCGCCGGAGCCGTTTGCATTATTCGTGATCAACATTTTGTTTTATCATTGAATCCTTCGGGTATTATCGGCCCGGCGGCGAGGCACTTCTGTTTGTTTTGCGTGTTTTGTGAAAAATCTGTGTATTCAGTGTATTCTGTGGTTTCCTTAACAAAGATATGTGAGCAGTTTTGAAATTGCCTCAGACTACTGCTCGGCTTTTTTCTCCTTCTTGTTCTTCCCCTTCTTGAGCTTCTTCACATCGATGCCTTCATCCGCAATGTTCTGCACCTTCTGCATTTCCGCATCCGCGATCGGCGTGAATTCATCGAAGAACAGGAAGGAGTTCAAAATGTTGATGGACGTCTCCAACGCCTGGATCTTGCCCGTGAATTTATCCGCGTCCTGCGAGAATTTCATGGCCTTGGCGTCATTGCCGGCCTTTTCCGCCTTGCTGGCCTTGTCCGTCAAATCATCGTACATGGCCTTCAGTTTTGCATAGTCCTTTTCCATGGGCTGCCGCATGCGGCGGGCCTCCTGGTAGAACTTCTTGCGCATCTTCGGAATGCGTTTCTCAAGCGATTCGACTTTCGGCTTCAAATGGCGGATTTCCTTCGGATTCGTCTTGGAAAGACACAGTTCGCGTTCCTTGAAGAGCTTCTCCGTCTCGGTCCGCAGCATGAAGAACTTGTCATACTTCCGGTTCTTGCGGAACTCCGCCTTCTGCTCATCCGTGACATTCGGCTTCTCCATCGGCAACACAATGCCGATTTCATCTTCTATTTCCTTCTGCTGTTCCTTCAGCTGCCCGCTGGCGATGCCGCAGACCATGGCGCCAACTAGCACACACATCCATATTTTCCGCTGTTTCATGAACTTGCTCCTTATTTTTGTGACCATTCTCAACAATACCCAAATCAATTATCTCTATAAACATATCATCATAATAGAAAAAAAACAAACATTTAAGACTGGAAACATGTCAATGCTTGATTTGCATCATGTAACCCATATATTATATGCAACATGAATTTTTCATGACAAAACTTTCGTTTTCAGGACAAAATATGACAAAAGACATGACCACAGGCAATCCGGTGAAATTGCTTCTGTGGTTTTCCATTCCCATGCTGGTCGGCAACATCTTCCAGCAGTTCTACAACATGGCGGACGCGGCGATCGTCGGGCGGACGCTTGGCTACCGCGCCCTGGCGGCCGTCGGCAGCACAGGCTGCATCATGTTTCTCGTGTTCGGCTTCTTCTTCGGGCTGACATCCGGCCTGTCCGTCATCACGGCGCAGCGTTTCGGCGCGAAGGACTACGACAACATGCGCCATTCCGTGGCCATCGCCATCGTCATCTCCTTCATCTTCAGCTCGGTGACCACCATCGTCTGCTGCCTGTGCACGCCGTTCATCCTGCGCATGATGAACACGCCGAACGAAATCTACCAGATGACCTACGACTACATGTTCGTCATGTTCGCGGGAACATTCACGCTGGTCGGCTACGGCTTGATTTCCAACATCATCCGCGCCTTAGGCGACAGCGTCACCTCCGTCGTCTTCCTGATTGTCTCCTGCCTTCTGAACATCGGTCTCGACTACTGGTTCATTCTCGGCCTTGAGCAAGGCTGCGGCGGCGCGGCGTGGGCGACAGTCATTTCGCAAGGCGTCTCCGCCCTGCTCTGCCTGATCTACGTCATCTGGAAGTTCCCTATTCTCAAGCTTCAGCGAAAGGACTGGCGTTGGGACTTCCCGTTCTACAAGAACATGCTGCGGCTGTCGCTGCCCATGGCGCTGCAGTTCACGGTGACCGCCGTCGGCGTCGTCATCCTGCAAGCCGTCCTGAACAAATTCGGGCCAACCTACATGGCCGCCGTGACGACCGCCGCGAAGTTGGAAAGCATCGCCTCCATGCCGCTTTTCTCCTTCGGGCTGGCCATCGCGACCTTCGCCGCGCAGAACTACGGGGCCAACAACTACATACGTGTCCGCGACGGCGTCCGCTCCTGCGCATGGCTTGTGACCGCCATCGCAATCGTCGGCATGGTCGTCTCCATGGTGATCATCAAGCCTTTCGGCGGCTTTTTCATCAAGTCGCACGACAAGGAAATACTGGACGCCATGCAGCTCTACACGAACATCTCGTCGTCGCAATACGTCATTCTCGCCCTGCTGCTAGTGTATCGCAACGCGTTGCAAGGCCTTGGGCATACGTTTGTTCCGCTCATGGGCGGCGCCGCCGAACTGGTCATGCGCGCCTTCGCCGCGCTGGTATTGGCGCGTTTCTTCGGCTTTGTCGGCGTCGCATGGTCCCATCCGCTGGCATGGCACGGCGCCTTCATCCTGCTCATCATCGACTACCGCCGCGTCATCCGGAAGCTATTGGCTTCCTGATTGCAACAACCTTCTTCGGGCAAACTATTTGTCAGACAACAACTGTTGTGTTATCTTATTGATAAAAATGAAAACACAACCAAGGAGCAACAATGGAAAGACGTGATTTCTTCAAGACAATGGGCCTCATCGCATGTGGAATGGCTTTGGGAAATCTGCAAGGAGCTGAGAATAAAAAGGATAAACCAATGGAACTGACAAGAAGCGCATTGAATATCGATGAAGAAACCGCCAAAAGGCTCGGACTGACCTTCGAGACGATCGAAATCAAAATCGACGGCCTGAAAAAAGACTACGCCTTCCTCTGGGTCGCGGATCTCCATGTCATCGCAAACGACCTTTCCGAAGTCGAAGAAAAGAGCATGAACATCGTCAAGTCCCGTATCGACAAGACGTTCCGCAATCCGAACAATGGTCTGACCTCCCTCGAAAACTGGCAGATGATGCCCGAAGTCTTCAACAAATCCGGAGCGGACGCCGTCCTCTTCGGCGGCGACATCTGCGATTTCAGCACGCTCGCCAGCATCCGCGCCTTGAAGGAAGGCATGCACAAGCTGACCATCCCCTACATGTACGCCCGCGCGGACCATGACATCTCCTCATGGTGGCTCGCCACCCGCTACACAAAGGAAATCAACGAATTGGAGAAATCCATCGACGGCAACGAACCCGTCCAAGTTTTAGAATTCGACGATTTGGCGGTCGTTAGCTTCAACAACGCCACGAGCAACATGTCCGAAGCCGGCCTCAAGCGTTTTAAGGAAATCTACGCGAAACGCAAGCCCATCATCATCAACACCCATGTCCCCTTCAACTCGTTGGTTGACAAGGACTACGCGGAAATGTGCATGAGCAGGGACCTCCCCCAAAGACGCAATCTTTCCTGGGGAAAGGACTGCTACTACAAGCCCAACGCCTTCACGCAGGAATTTCTGAACATGGTCTGCGCGGCGGACAGCCCTGTCGTGACCGTTCTCGCCGGCCATCTCCACTTCCCGTATCACGGCATGTTGACGGACAAGATCAGCCAGCATCTCTTCGTTCCCGCCTTCAAAGGCAACATCGGCGTCATTCTTGTGAAGAAAAAGTAATCAGGAAAAGTAACTGCAAGAAACAACAGGCGTGATGTAACCAGTTCACATCACGCCTGTTTTGCATATGAAAGGTATTGATCATGGGCGATTATGACTATGTCACATTGCGGGAACGGCCCGAATTTCTGGACACGGCCGCAGGCTGGTTCCATGCCAAATGGGGCGTTCCCAAAGAAGCGTATCTCGCTTGCATGACGGCATATCTGAAAAACGAGACAGAATACGGATGGTATCTTTGCCTGAATGGAAACAAAATCATCGGCGGTCTCGGCGTCATCGAAAATGATTTCCATAACAGGAAGGATCTGTCTCCAAACGTATGCGCCGTATATACGGAGGAAGCCTTTCGGGGACAGGGCATTGCAGGCCGTCTGCTGGCGATGGCCGTCGACGACATGGCGTCAAAAGGCATATCGCCGCTCTATCTAGTGACCGATCACACAGGATTTTATGAACGCTATGGCTGGCAATTTCTCTGCATGGTCCAAGGCGACGGCGAGCCGAACTTGTCACGAATGTATGTTCATAACAGCTAAGAGCTTAATGCTTAAAGCAATTGCTGAAGAACTAGTGCTATGGTTCATGGCGGATCATGTTCTCCGGCAACGCAGGACGATCTGAATCGCCGCTCCGGTCCTCCGGCTGCGGAGTGAATCCGGACCGGTTGATTTCCGCCTGGAGCCGCACACGGCACAAAAGATCGTGCAAGGCAGACACGTATAATTCATTCTTTTGCTTCTCTTCATTGAAGCCTTGTTCCAAGTAGTTGGATTTGAACAAGGAGCCAAACTTTTCAGCAAGGCTGTCGGCATTGCTTATGGCCGACACTTTCGCCTCACGGCTGGCCGACGGGTCATCGTACAAGGCACGAAGTCCGTCCAACGCCGCCAGATAGTCGGCATGCGCCTTGGCAGTTGCGCTGTCGAAACGGCTGGTGTCCAGATCATGGATGAAATTATAAACTTTTTCCCGTTTTTGCCGGGTGCGTTCTTCAAACTCCGCCGTTCTCGCCCGGAAGCCCGGTGTGTTCAGCTTGACCATCCTGGCAGCCATCTTATATGGCCATGCAAAAATTAATTAAATATTAATCTTTTATTTTCACCCCATCGCCCCCCGTCCGGGATCTCCTGTCACATGCCATGAAACATGAAGTGCTTGGCCATGTTCACTCCGCCAATTCCGGCAGAACCTCCACGCTGTCGCGTTTGAGCAATTGCGGATTCCATTGCGGATCCAGCCATTGCAGGCTCGCCTCACGGTCCAGCAGCAATGGCATGCGGTCGTGGATGCCGCTGACGGACGACGCTGCAGGGCGCGTAATCACCGTGTATTCGACGCCCAGCTGCGGATGCCGCCGCCCCAGCCCCGCCATGAACAGCATCCCCCCTTCTTTCGCACGGATTCTGTATTTGCGGCCGCGCTTGCCGCCCGGCCCGTGCTCCCATTCGAAATAGGCCGTCGCGGGAACAAGACACCGCCCGCGCAGGATGTGCGGCGAAAAGAACGAACTCGTCGTCAACGATTCGCAGCGCGCGTTGAAGACCAGCCCCTTGCCGTCCCACTTCGCGAAGCCCCACTTGCCCGGAATCATGATGCCCGTCGGCCTGTCGGCGGCATCTTTGCCGTCGAATCCGCGTCCGATGACGATGATCGGCGCCGTCACGCCCGGGCCGACTTCCGGATTCTTTCTCGCCACCAATTCCTCCTGCGGCACACGAATCGACACAGTTCCCAGCGTATCAATGATTTGCTGCACTTCCTCCATTTTGTCCGGTGTCAAATATCGCACGCACATGATTTTCTTTTTGCCTGCTTGAGTTTCATTTTTTGAGAAAAACTGTACATTAAAGATAATCGATCATTCGTTATCCGTCTGAAAACAGCCGCGCAAAACGGCCATCCGCCAGTCTCCTATAAAATAATCCTTCATGCCGTCATTTCCCACTCATCAGGAACTCAAAAACTATTCCGTTGACGAACTCCGCGACCTGTGCGCGAAGCTCCGTCAGCGGATTCTGGAGACGACCGCCCGTCAAGGCGGCCATCTCGCCTCCAGCCTCGGCGCCGTCGAATTGACGGTCGCCCTCCATAAGTATTTTGACTTCAATGGAAACGACCGTCTGTTTCTCGATGTCGGCCATCAGTCCTACGCCCACAAGCTGTTGACGGGACGGGAGGAATCCTTTGAAAAACTGCGTTCCATCGACGGTTGTTCGGGCTTCACACGTCCGGAAGAATCACCCGCCGATGTCGTTTACGCCGGCCATGCGGGCGTCGCCGTCTCGCAGGCGCTGGGCGCCGCGCAGGCGAAGGCATTGAAAAACGAGCCCGGCCGTTCCATCGCCGTCATCGGCGACGGCTCCCTCGGCTGCGGCATCATCTGGGAGGCCCTCAACAACATCCCGCCGTCCTGCAAACAGCTGCTGATCATCTTGAACGACAACCAGATGTCGATTTCGCCGAACATCGGCGCCTTCCGCAAATGCCTCAACCGCATCCTTTCCGGCCGTTTCTACAACCGTGTCCGCCGCGCCATCCGTTCCCGTGGTGAACGCTTCGCGACATTCAAACGCCTCCTCCGCCGCGCAGAACATACCCTCAAAGGCTTCTTCATGTCCGATGGCGTTCTCTTCCAGGAACTTGGGCTTCGCTATTTCGGTCCGATCGACGGCAACGACATCGGCGAACTCTGCCGCATCCTGCCCAAACTGCCTTCGGACCGCCCCGTCCTGCTCCATCTGCTGACCGTCAAAGGAAAAGGCTACAAGCCCGCCGAAACGAAACCGGACGACTACCATGGCATCGCCCCCTTCGACATCGCCACCGGCGAACCGCTGAAAAAATCCACATGCCCTTCCTTCTCCGACTCCTTCGCGCAAGCCGTCACATCGTTGGCGGAAGAGCATCCGGAAGTGGCCGTCATTTCCCCGGCCATGCTCCAAGGAACTGGTTTCAAAGAATTTGTCGACAAATATCCGGAACGTTGTTTCGACACAGGCATCGCGGAATCCCACGCCATCGCCTTCGCATCCGGCCTCGCCAGCCAAGGCCTCCGCCCCGTCGTCGCCATTTATTCGACATTCCTGCAACGCGCGTTGGACAACGTCTTCCATGATGTCTGCCTGAATAACCTCCCTGTCATCATCGGCATCGACCGCGCAGGAGCCGTTCCAGATGGCCCCACCCATCACGGCCTCTATTCATTTTCATTTTTGCGCCAAATGCCAAATCTGACGATTCTTGAGCCGTCCTGTTGCAAAGAGATGCGTAGCATGCTGCAATATGCGTGGTCGCTAAAATCGCCTGTCGCCATTTGCTATCCTCGCGCCGCATGTCCTTCGGAACAAACGGCTTCCATGCAACCGCCATTGGAATCACGCAAGGCGTGGATCATGCAGAATCCGTCCGATGCGAATCTGACGATTTGGGCAAGCGGCGGCGAAGTCGCCCGCGCCTTCGAACTGGTCAAACGGCTGCAGGACGCGAAACCGTCCATCCGGCCGCGAATCGTCAACCCGCGTTTCCTCCTGCCCTTCGATGACGCGACGGCCGTAGAATTGGCGGACACGCCGCAAGTCATTCTGGACGACTATTCAGCGGACGGCTTGACGCACAGCGTCCGCAACGCCCTTTCCATGGCTGGCAAACAAGCGGAAATACTTTCCTTCTGCTGGCCGGACAACGCCATCGTCCCCCATGGCTCGTTGTGCGAACTACGTGAAGCCTATGGCCTTACATTGCCGCAAATTGCCAAAGCCATTCTGGCAAAACTGCCTTAAAAGCGACATAAGCGACATAAGGGACTAAAGCGACATAAGCGACCATCTAAATTCCGCATTCCTATGCCTGTCCCTTTCGTCCTTTATGTCCCTTATGTCCCTCTATTTCAGCAGTATGCCGCTATGGCCTCCCGTGCCAGTTGCACCCATTCCTTCGCGCGGTTTTCATCGTTTTCCAGCGTCTCCACATCCTTCAGGGTGATATCAAAACTCGTCCCTTTCAGCGTCTCGATACCCTGTTGCAAGTCATTCCGCGCTACTTCTTTCCAATTTTCGCCGACCAAATGCGCAGGCCGTGGACGGAAACTCAACACATATTTTCCGTTGGACGCCTCCGCGCATTTTTCCACGTTGGCGAACGGGCTGACGGAAATCCGCCGCAGCTTCGGAATCTGTTTCAGCATGTCGATCTTACGTGTCAAATCTTCGCAGCAGCCGTAGGCCACGAGACCGAATTCCTTCAGAATCGGCAACTGGTATTGCAACAAAAATTCATCATGGTGTTCCGGCGAAATCAACGCGAATTCCTGCGCCGCCATGAAGCCCCATAACTGCTTGCGTTTGACTGGCTTGTCCATAGCTGGCCACGGCAATTCCTCCGCATACGGCATCGCTTGGTTGCGATGCGACAGCAACGACCAGTCGCCCGCCGCCTCTGCTTGTTCATGGACGGATAGCACGCCGCGCCCCATGCGGTCGCAAAGCCGTTTCAGTTCGTCCGGCGTATCCATAATGTCCAACATAAAATTTTCCATGCCACGAAGATAGCCAAGATCCGTCGCGATGTCGCCATGCCACATCGTGTAGAACGGCGTGCGGTCGATCGCCACAGGCAGAATGTCGCCGACGGCGTCATTCGCCGCCTCGAACATCTGCAATGTCTTCTCTTCGTTGATCTTGTGAACAGGATCCACAAAACCGGAGAGATCGTTCAAATCCTTTATCGGATAGTCCGCTTTGAAGGAACCGCCTTCCACATCGACACGCGTCAGTTTGACGTTATACCCCCAGCCGACATGCGCAAACACCGCCGGCAGCGTGATATACGGTTCGAAAATCGAATCATCCCCCAAACCGAACCACGCCAGTTGATAGCGGAAAAAATGCTCCATCCGCCGCGCCAGCGGATCTTGTGTTACCAATCGACAGTCCGCCCGTTCACGGAAGGCGAAAGCGCGCACATAGATCAGCGGCTTGCGGTCCAAAAGGCTGTTCAGGCGGCTCCATGCGCGACGACGCGGCATCTGGATGGAATCATCAGATACTTTTCTGTATTGCTCGGCCAGGCCGCGCAGAATGGTTTTGTCAGCGGAATTGATCATAGAAACATGCTTTGAAACAAAATAAGAACGAATATCATAATTTTATTGAAAAAAATTGTTTTTCAAGCATTCTGCGCACAATTCATCCATAGATTCGCAGAAACGTGTCTTTGCCTTTCCGCTTGCCGCCACTATATTTATTTTCTACTAGAATCAACCCACAAAGCAGGATGAACATGGACAGCATCAACAATCTGGAAAAGTTTCTCGCCAAAATCCACAACGGGCAGACATGCCTCGGTATGGTCGTATCCCTTTCGGACTCAACCGTCAGCGAACTCGCAGGCGATATCGGCTTCGATTTCACATGGATCGACGCGGAGCATGGGCCGTTCACGATCGACCAGATCAAACAGCACATCATGGCCTGCCGCGGCACTGATTGCGCGCCGTTTGTCCGTGTCCCGTGGAACGAACACGGCATCATCAAACCCGTTCTTGATTTGGCTCCCGCAGGCGTCATCATTCCGATGATCTGCACGGCGGAACAGGCCCGCTATGCCGTCGCCGCCTGCAAATATCCGCCCGTCGGCAACCGCGGCTGTGGCGTCCGCCGCGGCTCGCGCTACGGCAGCATCCCGTGGGACGAATACGAAGAGGCCGCCAAACACACGCCGTTCATCATTCTGCAAATTGAACATATTGAAGCGGTTAGGAATCTAGACGAAATTCTCGAAGTGCCCGGCATCGACAGCATCTGCATCGGCCCGTGCGATCTTTCCGGAACGATGGGCAAGCTCACGAAAACGACCGATCCCGAAGTCGCCGCCGTCATCGACGAAATCGCCGCGAAAGTCCATAAAAAAGGCATCATTCTCGGCACGGCGGATGCCGTCGACGCGAAGGCCCGTGAACGCGGCATGCAGTGGATCGCCTGCGCAGGCGACTGGGGCGGCATCGCCAGCGCAGGCCGCGCAGCCATCAAGCATGCGCGGCAGGTTTTCGGTTGACAACCACATGATGGTTCAAGAATGTCGCTGAATCATCATAAATGACTTTTGCTTTATATTATCGTCTCTGCCAGAAAGACAGGCAGGAAACCATTGAAAAATAGGAACTTGAGGAAACATGAACATCATTTGTCCGAATCCGAATTGCGGCTACCAAGGTCCTGGCAAGGAAGTCGGCGGCAGCAATTGCCTGCTTCTGGTTATTTTGTTTGCTTTAGGAATCTTGCCTGGTATCCTGTATCTTCTATGGTGTCCTAAAAAAGGCGTGATCTGTCCAAAATGCGGAGCACGAATCAATTGAATAGCCAAAATGGAATGCTCTGGCCTTCATAATGGAATGAATGATAGTCGCACAAGAGACTGAATATGAACAACAAATTCATCGTCGCCATGATCGCGGATGATCGCAACCAGTTGCCCGCATGGGTGACACAACGGCTGGATGCTATCCCCAATCTGGAAGTCCGTTATGCACGTTGCAAAACGGAAGAGCAACTGCTTGCCATCGCGGCGGATGCGGACATGATCTGGACACGTCATCTTAATTTCGTCCTCACGCCGGAAGTCCTGCCGAAACTGACCCGTTGCAAGGCCATCTTCCGCAGCGGCAGCGGCATGGACGGCTATCCCGTCGAAGCGGCCGCCAAGCTCGGCATCCACTGCTGCAATTCGCCTGAATCAATCTCCGAATCCGTCGCCGAACACGCCGTCTCGCTTCTCTTCTCCTTCATCCGCCAAATTCCGCAGGCCAACGATGCGTTGCATACGCACAAGACGTTCCAATTGAGCGACATGAGGTGGCACATCAGCGGACGGACACTCGGTCTCATCGGCTTCGGCCGCATCGCGCGTCGCGTCACGGAAATGATGGCAGGCTTCCGCATGCGCATTCTCTGCTTCGATCCCTTCGCGAATCCACAGGCCATGCGGGACATGAATGTCCAACCCGCTTCTTTGGAGGAACTTCTGAAGGAATCCGACTACGTCTCCCTCCACTGCCCGTTGACGGAAGAGACGTTCCATCTCATCGGTGAAAAGCAGTTCGCCATGATGAAACCGAACGCCGTTCTCGTCAACACGTCGCGCGGCGATGTCGTTGATGAAGAGGCACTTGTCGTGGCTCTTCGCGAAAAACGCATCGGCGGCGCCGCCATCGATGTGACGCATATCGAACCGTTGCCGCCGGACAGCCCGCTGCTGGAGCTGCCGAATCTCATCGTCACGCCCCACGACGCCGCATTCTCCAGCGATTTCGAGAAGAATTTCTATGAACTTTCCATACAGGTCATCCTGGAATGCCAGCGCGGTGACTACCGCCATTCCATGAACAGCCATTTGATGAAATAACGACCATAAAAAACAACCATGAGCGCCACCATCCCATCCGAAAACTACCTGCCGTTTGAAGAAGAAGCCGCCATCGCCATCCCCTATTCCGACGTCACCCCCTATACGGAGCCTGCCGACGGAAAACATTGGTACAGAGGCAATACCCATATCCATACGTTCGTCTCCGACGGACAGGCCACGACGATGGAATCCGCCCTCCTCTTCAAGAAGATCGGCTGGAATTTCATCTATCTGACCGACCACAACGCCGCCCATGTCAATCTTGACTTCTGGGTCAATTCGGCCAAACGCCCTTCCGCCCCCAAATACATCCAGCGGTTCATCGGCGCCTATCCGGACTACGCCCCCGAACAGCGCACGGAGGAGGACGGATCCGTCTCCTATCGCATGGACACTATCGGCGAAGTCGCCAACAAGCTTGACGAAACGGACAAATTCATGATCCTGCCAGGCTGCGAAATCGGCGTCAATTCATTGAATGGCGACGACATCCACTGCAACCTCCTCAACGCCAACATCGCCTGCAAGACCAAACCGCAGGCGGACGTGCCCGGCAACCTCAACTACGCCCTCGGCCTGCGCGACACGATGGTCGGCCGCGTCAATCCTGAAGTGATCTTCTCCGTCAACCATCCCATCTGGAAATACTATGACGTTCTGCCGGAATTCGTCATCGCGCATCCCTCCATCCGCTTCTTCGAAATCGCCAACACAGGCGCCAGCCCGATTTTCAAAGTCGTTGAAAATGAACCCGTTGTCACCACCGACCAGTGGTGGGACGTCGTGAACGCCGTCCGCGCCACCAACGGCCAGCCGCTCCTCTACGGCGTCGCGGGCGACGACATCCACAACTACGACCGTTTCTACAACGGTATGGATCTCCATGGAAGGCTCAGCTACATCATGGTGAACGCATGCCATCTGCAGCCCGCCAAACTGATAGAGGAAATGTACAAGGGCAATTTCTATTCTGCGCGTGGCGCAGAATTCAAGTCGATTTCATTTGATAAATCAACCAAGACGCTTTCCGTGGAAGTCCTTCCGCAGGAAGGATATGACGTGACCATTCAGTTCATAGGCACGAAGCGCGGTACGGATTGCAGTTGCCAGCGATTTGTCGAGAAGAACGTGACGGACGAACTGCCCGAATGGCTGAAGAAACGTCCCTTCAACCGCGACCGCAAGATTCCTGTTTATTCGCCGAAAGTCGGTGAAACCATGTTGGAAAGCCATTCATTGCAAGCCTCCTACGCCATGAAGAGCGATGATCTCTACATCCGCGCGAAAGTCATCATGACGGCCAAAGAAGGCGCAAAACAGACATTGTATGCTTGGTCGCAACCAATTGCAAATGCGTAAATCTAGAATTCTAGGCTTCTAGCATTCTAGAAATCTAGAAGCCTTGATATTCCTCAAAAAACCGCGGATGCTCCTCCAGCCATTCTTTGTTGAACGCCGCAGGATACTTCGCCAGCATCTCCATCGTGTAGTAGGCGATTTTCGGCGCGTCCAGAATGATGCAGTGCGCGTCGCCGAAACGGCCCTCCCGCAACGCGCCGATGCGGCGGAAATGCGGCTCCATGCGGTCGTAGAAGTTCGAATGGTTGCCGCGATGGCGGCGCGACGGCACGGCATGCGCCTTGCCGTCGTAGTCGATGGAGACGAGATTCTGCTTTTCCTCCGTCAGCACGTTGGCGGCATGGCCCCATTCCTCCACGCCGTGCAGGAAGGTGTTGTGCGCGATGCTCGCGCCTAAAAACAATATCTGCGCCTTGTAGCCGACGAGACGACGCCACGGCGAAAATTCGCAGGCGGGCGAATCGAACCGCTCATGGCCTTCCGTGAACGCCGCCGCTTCGCGCCCCCATGCCGCCAGCGAATGCGTCGGATGCAACGAGCGGATGACGCCCGGCCGCTGACGGAACAGCTGCGGCAGGATGCCGACGACCGACGGCGTTTCGCGAACATTGAAAACAGGCTGGTCGGCGTTGACATTGCTCCATGTCAGCGTCGGAAACACCAGCAGCCCAGCCTCTTGGAAATAATCCATGAAAACATCCAAGACGGTGTCCGCTCGCCCTTCCACATCGCCGATGGATTTCATGGACGAATGGATCAGCAGCGTCCCGTCCTGCGGAATGCCCAGATTCTCAAGATCTTTTCTTAAAGATACGTAGGTATGCATAAATTTACTTCATGTAAGAGGATAATGGGACATCTGGGATATCTGGGACATAAGTATTTACTTTTAGCTTTAAGCTTTGGGCTTTAAGCTTTTAAGCCGCTTTAGCGGCTTAAAAATGATCCGCGATATAGATCGGCTTTCTCACGAAGACGCGCCGCAGCGTCTCTTCGTTGCCATTGATTTCCACGTCGTTGCGCAAAACGGCTTCCTGGAGGCCGATCGCGCCGATGGCCAGAATGGAAAACGCGCGTTCGGAGAGCGTGATGTCCGGCTGCGCATCCGTCGGCGTCGCTTCATCGCCGCGAACAAGCCATGTGGCGTTGTTTTCGGGAATCATCTCATCGTTGATTTTCACCGTAAACGACACGCCCTCAGGCTTTTTCAACAACGACAACGCTTTCTCCGCGTTAATGACGCGCGCCATGAAATTGCGGTGCGGCGACGCCGTGACGGAATATGGATTGTCCATAAACGACATCAAATCGATGTCGGAAGGCACCGGCAGGACGACAGTGCTGTAGTCCGCGCTGAAGCGAGAGAGGAAATTCAGCAACGCCGTAAAGCCGCGGCGGCCGTTCCACGCATAATCCTTCACGCTCAGTTTCGGGGCGGAATCCTGAAACGCCACATAGGCGGACGGGCCTTCCGAATCACCCAGCAAGTAGCAGAAATAACGGTCTTTGTAACAGTCGCCTTTGATATGGACGCTCGCCATCCGCGCGTCGTCGCGGAAAATGGCCGTGTTGTAACGGCAGGCGAACGGCGCGTAGAGCGCCGTGTATTGCTCCGTTGGATCGCCCGGCCGCCACATCTTGATCCAACCGTCGTGGCGGATGCGCGGCAGGGCGTTCGTCGGAATCTCGTAGTTCGTTCCGTAGCAAGTCGTTTCATAGCCGAACTTCCGGTAGAAGGAATGGCGGAACGGAAACAGCGTCGAAAGGACTTCGCCGTTCCGCCTGGCCTCTGGCAGCAAGCTCGCGAAAATCGCGCGGATGGCCCCGCTTTCGCGGTATTCAGGCAGGGCCGACACGCCGCCGATGCCGCCGCATTCGACGACATGGCCGTCGAAATAGCACTGGAAGCGGTTGTTGACGATATGGCCCATCATGGTGCCGTCGTCGTCGAAGGCCCCCCAGTTCTCCGTCGTGTCCGCCTCCCAGCGGGCGACGCGTTCGTCCATGTTGTCGATGCGTCCATGGAACGAAACGGTCGAGATGAGCCCCGCCTCCGGTCTTTCCTTCTGTGTCAGCTTGCGTACTTGCATTATCCTATCCTGCTGCGAATCAATGGGTAGCAAGGCCGTCTCGGCCTTGTCAAGGGCGGGACGCCCTTGCTACCTCCTGTTTTTAGCCAAGGGCGGGACGCCCTTGCTACCTCCAGTTTTTAAAATGCGACATTCAATTCCAGACGGAACCAGTAGCTGTCATGGCCGTTCGCGAAATAATCGCCCGCCATGAAGTGCGAAACATAGCCCAGAATGGACATGTTGTCCATGATTTTGTACGACGCGATGGCGCTCAGGAGCAGGCCGACGTGGTCGCCGCCGCCCGTCGGGGCCATGCCCGCGACGGCGCTGTTCTTTTCATCCGCCAGATAATCCGTGGCGGAAAGCGTGAACTTCAAGTCGTTGATGACATTGAAGGACACGAACGTGCGCAGCGATTCCAGATTGCTCCACATGCCGTTGAGCATGATGGGCATCAGTTCCTCGCCCCACAGCGGGCACTGCGTCATCAGCGGATTCCATCCTTCCAAGCGTCCCGTTCCGGGATCGTCGCCGCTGAAATGCGTGTAGTTGAAGCCAAGAATCGGCTTGAAATCGGAATCATCGTACAGATGGATGTTCAACCGCGCATCGATCATGTCCGCGTCCAGATGCTCGCCGTATGCGCCGCGGCCGAACTGATGGGCCCCTTCCAAACTGTAGTCCACGATGGAATATTTGCCGAAGAAACGCAATCCGGCCGTGTGCAGGCTGGTGGACGCGTCCGCAAAATGCGCGCGCTCAGCGCTTTCGGGCTGCTTGTCATCGACGTCGTTGAACATGTAGTAGACATCGACGTTGAAGGTCGGATCAAATTTGTGCGTCCAATAGACGCCCTGCGTGAAGATGTTGGCGGAACGGAGACGGCGGTTGCGGTCGTTGATGAAGACGGTGCGGTCCTTCCATTCATCATACAGCGTGAAGATCGTCACCGTGTCGTTTTCCGTCTTGAATTTCAGCGTGATACCGTCCGTAAAGACGGAACGGCCTTGATCGAACGGCGTGCCTTCCGCGAAAAGCATGCCATTGCCGAACTTAAGGTCCTGCCGGCCCAATTTGATCGTCAGCAAACCGTCCAACAGATTGCGGATTTCGACGTTGGCGGCGTCGACATAGACTTCATCGGGAAATTCCCATGTGGATTTGCCGTTGTTGTTATCGCGGTTCGGGCTGGTTGTCACATAATGGAAACGGTTGGCAAGACGGAGGTTGAACGTCACATCCTGCCCGAAGTCGAACGCGCCCCACAACCGTGTGCGGATGCGGAAGTATTCCGTCGAATGGCGACCGTCCTTATCGACATCCGGTGCGGCCACATTGAACGTGTAGCCTTCATATCGCGCGCGAATGTCGCCGCCAAGGCGGATTTTCATATCATCCTGCAGCTCAATGGTGTATTCCGCCATGGCCACAGCGGCCAGGCACATCACCAGCATCGTCATAATCTTCTTCTTCATCGTCAAATAACTCCTGGGCAATTTCTTTTAGACAGACGCCTTCAAAAGAAGGCGCTTCTCTCTGCCATCATCATGAAAAAAATATATCACGGCAACTGTATAAATCCATTTAAGGCATCGGAAAAAACAGCCTCCAGAATTCTTGAATTCCAGTATTCTAGATATCATACTTGCAATTTGGTTAAAAAAAGATATTGTGTGATATGCGTTTTCATTGTTTCATGCATTGAGCCATTGATTCTACCAGCTGCAACACCATGTACCACAACTGCCTAACTTCTGCAATTCTCTCCATGGCGCTGGCCGTCGGCGCCATGGCCGCCCAGCCTGAATGGGAGCATAAGCCCATCGAAATCATCCGCGGCCATCTGCCCCGTCCGCATTGTCCAACTGTCTGGACCGCACAGGACAACGGCTTCAACGGATGGCAGATCGAAGGGGACGTCAAGCTTGAGGCAAGCGGCGATTTCTGCCTGTGGAACGATCAATCCGCCAAACTCACTTTCAATTCCACGCCATGCCGCGCCGTGCTCAAGCCCGCAAACATCGTGTTCAACGACAAAATCGACGGTCTTGAAATATGGGTCTACGGACTCAAAAGCGGCAAGACGCAAAACAGTTTCGTCATCGAAGACGCCAACGGCCGGAGCTTTACCCTTAAGACAGTCGGCAACAGCAGTTTCTGGGCGCGGACGCCTTGGTGGGGGGCGTCGCTTTGCCGCTTCCCGAAAGACGCCGTGTTTCCCGTAAAACTGACGCAGATCGTCTTCGAAGCCTCCGAGAAAATCAAGGGCGGAGACGCCACCTATCTCGATTTTCTCGGCGCATACAAATTCACGGGCAAAACATTGCCGGACACCGCCAAATGGAACATCCCGTTCCCCTATAAAAAAGAGTCCATCCTCCCCACGCCAACGGCTTCCAATGTGAAAAACAGTCTCCGCCAGGAGCAGGACGACACCGTCTTCACATTTGACGGGAGCGACGGCAACCTCGCCTTCCACTACACGCCTAAAACCGGTACGCTGAACGACTTGTCTGTTTCCGTCAACGGCCAGGCCGCGTTCCGCCCCATGGCGGACGGCGGCGTCATGGCGACCGTCGGCGGCGTGAAAATCCATCCGTCGGACAACGATATCCAAGCCGTGCTTCTGAAGAAGGAAATCGACGGCGACACGTTGAAAACCGCCTGGAGATGGACAAAAGACGACAAAACCGTCGAATTCACGCTCGGCCTTTCCGTCAAAGGCCGTTCGCTCGTCATCACGGCGGATTCGACCTCCACGGACATCACGGCCTTCAGCTGCGGCCATACGCAAGGCACTCCCAATCCGAGACTTGTCAAACTGACCTATCTGAACTACCGTTGGGACTACCCGCGCATGCTCGTCACCGACGACTATTTCATTTCGCTCTTTCCGGACTGGTATGTCAGCCAGGCCACGGAGGTCGTGGACGGCGCGAACCGCCATGGTTTGCAGGGGGCGAAAGTCATCAGTGAAGATTCCGCCATCATTCTCGGCGGTTCGCTCTATCTGCCGAAGGCCGGAAGCACACGCAACCCGTTGTACGAACGTTTCTTCCTGACGATCTCACCGGATCTGGAATCGGCCCTGCCGAACATCCCGAACCCGCGATCAAAATATTTCGATGAAACGAAAACGCTCGTCTACAGCACGCGGATGTATGATTCCATCAAGACGGAGCATTGCCCGCAGGAGGTCGATTTCTGGCGGCTGATGGCGGACTACGGCGTGAAGGACATGTTCGTCCGCTTCCACATGAACCAATGGCGCACGCCGTTACGCAACAACCACTTCACGCATTACGGATACGCCTATGAAGACGTCACGGACGCAGGCTACCAGCTGATCGCACGCGACCTGAAGACGATCGTCAGACGCGTCGGCCCGTATGAAGACAACCGCGTCATGCACGCCTTGGGGCCTGAATTCAACTACGACATCCTTTCGCAGAACAGCGAAGGCCTTTTCAACGAAGGATGGGACGCCTCCTTCCAGCCCTCCCCCGCCGCGCAGCACAAGCTGGAGGCCGACTACGCGCCGTTCCTTGTGAAGAAATTCGGCTGGAACGGCTGCTATTTCGACGAAGTGACGAACACGCCGCCATGGGGCCTCGTCGATTTCAATCCGAACATTCCCGGCGGCGCGACGTATCTCAACGTGCTGCGGAACTACGCGTTCGTCTCGCGCAAGATGTCGGACTACTACAACGGCCCGATCTGGAGCGAAGGCAACGCCGCCATGTTCTGGGCAGGATATCTCGACACGGACTACGCCCAGACAAACGACGCCGACGCCATGCCCGTCGTCGATTACAAGTTACGCAAGATGAATCCGTTGGAGAATCTGAACGGCTATGATCTGGGCAAGGTCGGCAACGCCACCGTCGATTACATGCTGAGCGCGCAGATCGTCAACGGCAACATGGGCCATTTGTGGTCCAGCAATTCCTCCATCCCCTACCATGGGCAGTGCCTGCTGAAATCAGCCAAGCCCGAACAGATCCGCGACATCTGCCGTTCCTATTTCATGATGCGCCAATTGCAGGAGTTCTACGCTGGCGTTCCCGTCAAGCAAATCCGTTATGAATGCGGCGGCCAACTGTTCACCGCCACCGAGATGTTCAGAGGCCGCAAGTCCAACGAAGGCAAGGTCTTCACGCAATATGAAAACGGCCTTGACGTATGGGTCAACCGCAATCCGCAGGACAGCTGGACAATCACCGTCGACGGTCAGAAAATGGTCCTGCCGCCCTACGGCTATGCCGCATGCCTGCCCGGCAAGCTGCTGGAATATTCCGCCGTAATCGACGGACATCGCGTCGATTACTCCCGCGGCCCGCTCTACACGTATGTCGACGGCCGCGGCAACAACACGGCCTTCCCGGAAATCACCGCCGCCAACGCCTACGTCATCCTCCATGACGGCCAACAGCGAACCCTCACGCCCGTGCCTTTCATCGAAGCGGAAACCATCACCGTCCATGCCGCGGCCATGCTGCCATTAGCACGCGACGGAGGGGCGCTCTCCGCCACCGCCAAATTTGGCAATGCAAACGGAACCATCTCATTCACAACGAGCAAGGATGTTTTCAAATACGGAATCCAGTAAACAACATCCCGTCACGCCGCCGCCGTCCACAGCGCATGGACGCCGGTGATGATCATGCTCACGGCGATGGCGCTGAGAATCAATCCTGTGATCTTGCCGAGCATGGCGATGATCGTGCGGCCGAGAACCCGCACAATGACGCCGGAGAAGAAAAGCATCAAACCGATGGTCCAGCAGGCCAAGACCATGGCCGCCGCCGTCGCAAGCTTTTCATTCCAAGCGTTTTTCTCAAGTCCCATGACGATGAGCGTACCGAGCGTGGCAGGCCCTGCGGTGATCGGCACCGCCAACGGGACGACCGCATCCCTGAGCAGTTCCGCGCTGGTCTTATGTCGTTGCTGTTCAACGGAATCCTCTCCATAGACAAGCTTGATCGCGACTAATAATAGCAGCACGCCGGATCCCGCGCGGAAGGCGTCCACCGTGATGCCGAACAATTTCATCAGCCATGCGCCGCCGAAGAAAATGGTGATGCAGACGCATGACGCCCCCAAGGCGATTCGGACTGCCAGCGAATGGCGCGTCTTCATGTCCGATTCCTCCGTCATGGAGATAAACACGCTGAGAACGAAAAACGGCGTCAGCAGGAAGAAGAATGTCAAATACTGTTGTAGCAGTTGCATAGGTTATCAGATGCCTTTTGCGAAAAAGAATTGCCGATCCGAAGACAATTTTCATCCGCCAAATAATATACAAGGAACTGAACCATCATGCAATATCGGACACATGAACAAAACGTCTTGTCGTCTGACGTCTTTCGCTCGCGTCTCACATCAAACATGGCGCGATGACATCGCCATCGCGCCATGTTTGAAAACAAAACAACTTATTTGTCCGGATAGGACAAGTCGCCGTTGATCGTGATGCCGCCGTCCGCCACGACGATGGCGCCGTTGAGATAGCTTGCGTCGTCCGACGCGAGGAAACGCGCCACCTGCGCGATTTCCTCCGGCGTGCCGTAACGGCGCAGCGGCGTGCGCAGATTCAGGAAGCTGTTTTCGTCGAACGTGGAATTTTCCGGATTGCTCTGCCGCATCATCGGCGTCATGATGGCGGCGGGGGCGATGCAGTTCACGCGGATCTTGTAGCGGCCGTATTCGGCCGCCATCGATTTCGTCAGCTGGACGATCGCGCCCTTCGTCGCCGTATAGGCGTCGCAGTCCGGAATGCCGATCATGCCCGCGCTGGACGCCGTGTTGATGATCGCGCCGCCATGTTCCATCATCAACGGAATGGCGTACTTGCAGAACAGAAACACGCTCCGCAGATTGATGGCGATGACCTTCTCCCATATCGCCTCGTCGATGTCCGTCACACGGCCGTCACGGCCGTTCAGATAGACGCCCGCGTTGTTGTACAGGATGTCCAATTTCCCGTTGGCGGCCGCGACCGCATGCTGCACGTCCGCACTGTTGGAGACGTCGCATTTCACGAATGTCGAACCCGTTTCGGCGGCGGCCCTGCGGCCCGCCTCTTCGTTGATGTCCGCGATGATGACATCCGCCCCCGCCTCGCGGAAGCATTTCACGCCGGCCAGACCGATGCCGCCCGCGCCGCCCGTCACGATCGCCTTCTTGCCTTGCAATGAAATCATGGTTCACCTCACTTCAGAAGAGACTTCACGGCGTTTTTCACATCGTTCACGCCAAGACCGTACTGCTCGCGCATCCACGCCTGGCAGCCGACCTTCGTCGCGTTCACGTCCGGCATCGCCAGACGCTTGAACGGCACGTCGCCAACGCCTTCGTCCATAAGGACTTCCGCCACGGCACTACCGACGCCGCCGCAGATGTTGTGCTCTTCCAGCGTCACAATGGCCTTCGTCTCCTTCGCGGCGCGGACGATGGCCGCCTTGTCGATGGGCTTGATGGAATACAGGCTCACCAGACGGCAGTCGATGCCCTCCGCCGCCAGTTCTTCAACGGCCTTTTTCGCGTTGACGCCGACCGTTCCCGCGAGGAAAACGGTGGCCGCCTTGCCGTCGCGCAATTGCGCGGAGCCGCCGATTTTCGCTTCGATTGGACCGTTGTGCAAGTCAGGCTCGCCCTTGTATCCGCAACGAAAATAGACAGGGCCGTTGTAGGCCATCATCGCGTCCGTCAACGCGACCGTTTCCGCCTTGTCGCAAGGCGCGAGAACGACCATGTTCGGCAGAGCACGCATGATGGCGATGTCCTCCGTCGAATGATGGGAGATGCCCAGTTCGCCGTAGGCCATGCCGCCGCCGATGATGACGATTTTCACGTTGGCGTCATGATAGCAGACATCGTTGCGAATCTGCTCCAAACAACGCAGTGTCGGGAAGTTGGCGATGGAATACGTGACGGCGATGTTGCCCTCCATGGCGACGCCGCAGGCGACGCCCGTCATGTTCTGCTCCGCCACGCCGCAGTTGATGAAACGGTCCGGAAACGTCTCCGCGAACTCTTCAATTTCGCCGTAGCCGATGTCCGCCAGAATCATGAATACGCGGGGATCCCGCTTCGCGATGCTCAACAATTCCTTATTGAATGCCTTTCTCATTTTGCTTCCTCCACTTCTTTCAACGCCTGGGCCAGAAGTTCATCCGTCAAACCGCCGTAATGCCAGCGGTAGTCGTTCTCCATGAACGACACGCCTTTGCCTTTCACCGTGCGGAAAATCACGGCCGACGGCTTGCAGTCGCACAACGGCAGATCCCGCAGGGATTCATAGACGGCCTTTTGGTCATGGCCGTCCACTTCCCGCGCCGCCCAGCCGAATATCTCAAGCTTCTGCTTCAGCGATTCCAAATCAATGATGTCACGTGACTTGCCAAGAGCCTGCAAGCGGTTGTAGTCCACCAGCATGACGAGATTGTCCCAATGATGCTGCGCCGCCAGCATGATGGCCTCCCACGTGGAGCCTTCGTTCAAATCGCCGTCGCTGCACAGGCAGAAAACACGATGCTTTTTGCCCGCCTGCTTCGCCGCCATCGCCATGCCGCAGGCCACCGGCAGCCCATGCCCCAACGATCCCGTGGAGAATTCCACGCCCGGAATATGATGCGAAATATGGCCGCTCAATTTGCCGTTGTCGCAATAGTATTCATCAAGCCATTCCAGCGGGAAGAAGCCGAGCTCCGCCAGCGTGGCCAGCAGCGCCGCGCCGCCGTGCCCTTTGCTCAGAATGAAACGGTCGCGGTCGTTCTTCTTGACGTTTTTCGGATCCACGTTCAGGATCTGCGTGTAGAGCACGGGCAGGATGTCCGCCATGGACAGCATGCTGCCGATATGCCCGCTCTTCCCTTTGTGGACCATTTTCAGACAATGGATCCGCACTTTTCTCGCCAGTTCGTGGCATTTGGTCAATTCAGCTTCGTTCATTGTTTTTCTCCAGTCGTTTCCAGATGGTACAAGACGATTCAGGATATTTATTTTCACTTGGCAAATAAATTTACAGCATTTCAGTGACTTGTCAAATAAGTCTCTTGTCCGACATGGCAAAAAGTCGCGAAGCGACACCGCCCGCAAGGGTGCCACAATTCACCCGAAGGGTGATACATTTTCGTTATTTTCTTGCTTTTACATTCATTATATTTGCATTTCCACAGCAAATCACCTATCTTATAATTATCATGAAAGAGAAAATACTTAAACTGAACGACATCAAGAGCACCAACCTCCAGGCCGTGCTTGACGTCCTCCTGCAGACGGACGGACTGTCCCGCATCGAAATCGCACGCAGGATCGGATGCGACAACACGACGGTGACCCGCGCCGTCGGCGCCTTGATCGAGCAAGGCATCGTCGTGCAAGGCGAAAAGACGGAGCAGGCTCTCGGCCGCCCGCGCGTCATCCTGCGCATTAATCCGGACGGTCCGTTGCTGCTAGGCCTGTCCCTTGAGGCGGAACGCATTACGGGTGTTCTGACCGATTTGCGCGGCATCCCGCAGGAGCATTGCCAGATCGATTTCAAAGGACTGCCGTCCAAGACGGATTTTCTGGACGCCGTGGCGGATGTCATCCATCTTTTAAAGGAAAAGGCGAACGACCGCCTCCGCGGCATCGGCGCCGCCGTGTTCGGCATTTATTCAGGAGACGACTTCAAGCTGGAGAACGCGGCCGCCCTGCCCGCTCTCAACGGCACGGAACTGCGGCCGTTCTTCGAAAAGGCGGCTGATTCACATGTCACGATATGCGACCATCTTGTGGCGAAAATGTCGTTTTTCTCCAGACAACTCCCGCAGCTGAATTCGGGGACGGTCATGCTCGTCTCAGCGGGAAACGGCATCGGCTCGCTCATGGCGGAGGACGGACGGCTTGTGTTCTCCCGCAACAACCACGGTGGCGAACTCGGCCACACCATCTGCCAGCCGGACGGCATGCCTTGCTCCTGCGGACGGCGCGGCTGTCTGGAGACCGTCGCCTCCATTCCCGCGCTTCTGCGCAGATGCCGTGACAAGCTCGCCATGCCGCAACTGGATTTCGAAAAAGTCCGCCAGTTGTACGGCGAAGGCGACCAGACCGTCCTCCTCGAAGTGGAAACCGTCGTGGATTTTTTAGGGATCGCCATCGCCAACTTGTTGAACAACAATCCTGTGCAACAGCTGGTCGTCACAGGCGGAATCCTCCGTCTCGGGCAGGATTTCCAGGCTTCTCTGGAGGCGAAGATCAATTCGATTCTCTTCGCCTCCGTGAAATCCGACATGACGACGCATTTCCTCCTGCCGGAGCAGGAGGATTCACTCGCCTGCGGCGCCGCGATTTTCGCGGAAAGAAATGCTAATGTCATCCACAATGCCTAAACTAGCCACTAGCCACTAGCCACTAACCACTAAATAAGCTTATAAATAAGCCTCTTCTCCTTATTGCGAATCAACAGTTCCGCCCATGCGGCATGGTCGCCCTGCGTGTTGCCTGCCAGGCCGGCATCCGACACAAGCCGCAAAACGACTTTCTTCCCGCGCCATTTGGACAAATCCGCCGTGAACGGAATCCATTGGTGATCCGCATGCGTCACTTCGCCCGCAAGCACTTCCGGCTGACCGACTTCCGACACGAACAACATGAAGCGGATGCCGTCGCCGCGATCCGTGCCGTCCCGCTTGCCGAGCATCGCCTGGAAGACGATTCCGTCTTCGTCGGGCAGCGTCGTCTCGACGCGCGCGTACGAACAGCCGGTCTTGCCATTCAGCCATGGCGGATGCATGAAGAAGGCGGTCTTGTTGACGCCGCCGCAGGTCATGGTGGACACGTCGCAGCTCGCGCCGACATCCCCCATGTCGTTGGCTTCCGTTTCAACGCCCGCGACGCGGACTCTCGCGCCACGTTTGAAGTCCTTCATGAAGCCGTCGTAAAACACGTTATACTGCAGTTCGCAGCCCAGCGTGCCCTTCCATGCGCATTCCGCCTTGCCCGAACGGAACGTCACGACCAGTTCCTGATTGCCTTCCGCCGTCGGTTTCGGCAACTCGAAACTCACGTCCGCGGAACCATTTGCAGCGACGGAAACAGCCTTTTCGCCGCCGAGATTGAGCATCGCCGTGGCGTTGACGTCATGCGGGAACGGATTGCGCAGATGGCATGTCAGACGGTTGCCGTCCAGCGTCGTCGTCACGTCCAGCAGATCGGCGATGACGAAGCAGATGGCGTCGTCGCCATGCCTGAACCAGACGCGTTCGCCAGGCTTTCCGCTAAACTGCTGCGTGACAGGGCCTTCCGGCGTTTGGATGACAACGTCTTCGCCAGACGCGATGAGATATTTGTCCGATGTCAGACACGTCTCCCGCGTGCTGAACGTCCGGTCGATACGGTAGCTGAACGCGCCTTTGACGGGTTCGACGTAGAGCAAGCCGCGGCAACGGCGTAACTTGGCGGGCCCCAAGTCCTTATTGTCGTAGTCGAACGCATGGGCGTCGCCGCCGTCGACGGCGAAACCGCAGTCCGCGCCATTCAGCGGGATGATCTCCCATGTGTTGCCTTTTTCGACACGGCAGACCGCCGCGCCGCTGCCGTCCGCCTTCGGGAAGGCGTGGAACTTGTCGCGACCGTCGATGTAGATGTAATCGTCCGAATCCGCGTAGTCCGCGCGCGTCCCATTCTGCACGTTGCAGAAGACGGTGTTGCGGCCGTCGTCCGTCCAGCATTCGAACGCGTTGGGAACCAAGTGGAAACGACGGCCCAGATGGGTGACGTCCATGTCGTCGTCCATGTTGCCGTTGGCGACGACATGCGTTCCGTCCGCGTAGTCGACCACCAGTTGGCTGCGGTAGGCGGCGCCGTTCCGCAACGCCGCCGTGATGTCGTGCAGCGTACCGTCGGCGGCCGCATAGAGGATGCTTGTGGCAGGGGCCTGCGTGTAGCGCGACTGGATCTGCTGCATGAGGAAGTACCCCTTGAAGCCTGTGCGCATGTCATTCGGATTGCCGAGCAGGTAGCCCGGATGGCCGAATGCCACGGTCGCCGTCAGGAAGCGGTCCGTCTGGGCGGCGGGATCCTTCGCCAGGCGGGCGGCCGCCGCCGATCTGCCGAAGAACATGCCCGTGTCGCCCATGCCGAAATTGCATTCCAGATCATGGATTTTCCGCAAATCGAAATCGACGAGCCACGGACGGTCCGCGAACTTGTAGTGGTTGTCCTGCGCGTAGTTGCCGTCCGTCAGACCGCTGTAGAAGCAGAAGTAGCCGCCTTCGGAATAGACGGGGCCTTCCCACGCCTTCTTCTGCAGCAGCATGATTTCGCCGAACGCGTAGAAGACCTGCGCGAACGTCCCGCCGCCGGGCACACGCCAGTCGTAGTCACAACGGCTCCAAGGTGTTACGCATGTATGGACATCGCAGTACGCCGTGCTGAAATGGAATTTCTTCTGGATGATCGGCGACAATTTCTCGCAGTATTCGACGCCCCGCAGCGGCTTCGGCGCGTAGCAGCGGGCCCACGCGGGACCGAATTGGTTGTCCGGCGTGCGCGACACCATGTCCATGCTCCAATATTCGTTCACAGGCGCGAAATCCGTGAAATTGTTGTACGGCCCGTAGATGAAGCCCAGCGTGTCCTGCATGTAGCGCGAATAGTCGTAGAACCCTTTGTCGCCGCCTTTCTTCGGGGCGGCCAACGTCCTGAACGTGTAGCTTTCGCCGCCGTCGCGCCAGCAGTCTTCATGGTCGCGCACAAGGCAGTGGCGCAGGCCGTGCCGCCAGAACGAATACCAGTATTTTTTGTCCGCCTCACGGTTGCCCGCCGCGTAGCATCTCCATAACACCTTGCCCGTCACATGTTTCCATGGCGATTTCGGATTCGGGATGTTCGGCAGATGCTCTTCGAATTTCGGGCCGATTGTCACGAAGAAACGTTCATAGACGTCGTTGCGTTCGCCGTTCGTTTTCGGAATATAAAGGGCGGAGCCGTTCACCCACGCCGCGTCTTTCCGGGCGGAGGGCGCGCCTTTCACCGTGCTTCCGTTGGAGAGATACCAGTCCGTATGGCCAGACACGAATATCGGCGATTGGCCCGTCTTCGCCATGACGACAAGCGGGGCCGAATCCCACGCATACGCATAGTACGGGATGCACACGCTCGACATGTCCGAAAGGCCTGTCACGCAACCATATGTCACGCCGCCGATCTTGCCGCCTCTCGCGATCGTGTCGATGACCAGCGTCTTGCCGCGCAGCGAGAACGTGTAGGCGACATCCGCCTCCGCATCGCCTTTCACGACATGCCACTGCGCCGTGATTTTGTTTCCAACCTGCTGGATTCCTTTGAGTTCCGCCTTGTCGGGAAGTTCACCGTCGCCCTGCCCGGGGAAGAGGACGCCGCCGTCCTGCAACGGCTTGAAAGGCGGTTCGTTGTTCCATTGCGCCGTGAAATCCGTCCAGCGGCCCGTCTTCGGCTCATACGTAATCGACAATTTTCCGTCGCTGCCGTCATAGCTGAAAACCGCCGTCTGGCCGTTCAGCGCGACGGTGTTTTTGGAACCGTCCGTGGCGCTGTCCGGCAGGATCGTATCTTCGCGGTTCGGGAACGGCAAGACTTTGTCCTGCAACGTGTTGACGCCTGGATCCTGCCCGGGGAACAGCGGGATGCCACGCCGCGCGCGCGGCGCGAACGACAGCGGCTTGAACTCCTCCTTGAAAAGCGTCAGGCTGTTGAAGAAGAGCGCGCGGTTGTATTTGTTGCCCGCATTCGTGATTTTAATGCCGGAGAACATGGTGCCAGGCTGATGCAGAAGTTCCTGCTGTTCAGGCGTTAGCCGCTTATGGCAGAAGAACCATTCCTTCCAGTTGCATGTGCAGAGATAGACCGCCGTCTCCTTTCCGTCGGGCGTCTTGAACAGGACGTGAAGACCAACGCGCGGCGTGGATGTGTCGTTCTCCCACAGCCAGTTGTTGCCATAGACCCACAGGCCGATGGCGTCGAAATCCGCCGGCACTTCCTTCTTGACGGGCGGACGGATGACGACGGTCGGCGAATCGCCGACGGCGCGGTATGTCAGTTTCAGGACGTAGTCGCCGAACAGCTGCTGTTCGCGCGTCCGCTCCGTCTCCGCGACCGTGCCGTTGCCCTCCACCTGCCATGGCGCGTCGCTTTGGAAATCTTCAAACGGCGGATGTTCGTCCTTCGTACGCCCCGCCAGTTCCATTTCATACGGCCGCTTGCCGACGGGCTGCGCGCTGACGCAGACGCTCGTCAACAGCATGAACGCCAATGGCATCACATTTCTCATTCAATGTCTCCTATAAAAACTGTCCCTTTTGTCCTTTTTGTCGCTTATGTCTCTTTTACTTAATCATTCAGCATTAGGCCGTTTATCGGCCTTCATGCCCGTAGTAGGCCTGCAGCATCCAGGCCGTCTTGTCATAGACGGCCGCCCAGAAGTCGCGGGCTTCCTGCGTCGTGGCGTCGCCGTAGGCCGTCAACGCCTGGAAACGCAGGCACTTGCCGACGTGGCGCATGTGCGCCGCCAGATTGTCCTGTCCGCCGCCGATCGTACGGATGGCGCGGCCCAACGCCTTCGCCTTCTCTTCCTTTTCTTCGTCATCAATGTCGGACGTCGCAAGAGCGACCATTTCAGCGCTCATCTTGATGACTTCCGGCGGATACTGGATGCGCGGCAAAGCTTTTTCATAAAGGCGTTCGACTTCCGCCAGCGTCGTCTTCAACGCGGCGGCTTCGGGAGCCAGCGAGGGAACGGCCTTCACTTCACGATCCGCGAACGCCGCGATCTCCTGCGCGTTCACACGGGCGTTCTCGACGCGCGCGCGGATGGATTCGACAAAAAACTGCATGGCCGCCAGGCGGTTGCGGATTTCGTTGACCTTCTCCTTCGCTTCATCCTTGCGGAAAAGCGCCTCCACATGGTTCGTCGTCGCGCAGGTGGCGGGGCTGCGGCCGTAGTTGCTCGTCAGGCACAATTGGTTGTTGGACACCCACTTGGGGATATAGTCCGACGGCAAAATCACGCCTTCCGGCAGATCCTTTCCGCCGCCGAACGCGTACACATAGACGTTCTTCGTGAAGGAATGGAGGAAGCGGTCGCGGTTGCCGAAGCGCGGCGCGCAGAGCAGCAGCTTGCCGTCGGCGATTTCCACAGGATAATGGAACGTGCTTTCAAAACCGCTCGTCCACGTGTTGCGACTGGCGACATCCAGCAGCGACATGCGCGGCATCGACGTCACAAGGCGTTCCTTTCCTTTGTCGTTCTTCTCGAAACGCGCCACGTTCCAGCTCGTGTGGATGCCGTCGCCGGCCGGAATGAAATCTTTGTCAACAGGCAGAGAGGCCTGCCATTCCGCGACGAACGGCATCGTCCAGCCTTCGACGGCCACAGGCTTGTTCAGCTCCTCCGACATCTTCGTCGCATGCCATACCTGCTTTGCGGCTGTGATGACGAACGTGTAGTCGTCCGTGTTCCGCTGGTTCAGCGTCAACGTTTTAAGATCGCCCGAAAGCACGGCGTGCTGCCCCGCCTTGACGGGAATGCAGCTCACCATCGCGTCGCCGTTCTGCGTCAGCGCCGCGTACATCGGCACGAAATACGGCAGCGTGAACGGCTTCTCCCGCGGCTCGATGACGAAATTTTCAGCATACACGTCCGGAATAATGACCGCTTGCGCGTTCCATTCCACGATGACGGGGCTCGCGCCGCGATTCAGCGACATCGTGAAATCCGGCATCGTCCAGCCCATTCTGAACGTGACGGACGATGTCGCCGTCCGCAACGACAAGATCTTGTAGTTGCTGTCCGGATGGGTGACCGTGTCCGCCACGACGTCACCTTCCATCGTCGGTTTGATGGTCAGAATCGGCGTTTCGGCCCCCTTCAAAAAGACGCGGACGACACCGTTCTCGACCTTCAGATCCATCGTCTTGTTGCCCGTGACATATTCGTCCGCGAACAGTCCGGCGGCTAAAAACAGCATGCACAATACCAGTTGTTTCATTTCTAATCTCCTGTCATTTACTTAGTTATTATGACTAATACTAATTTTTCTTGTTATTTTTCCAGTTCTCTTTCGCGAAGCGAACACAACCGCCGAGCCGCCGGAGATTTTGCCAATCTCATCGTCTGGTGTCATCCGTCTAACGTCTTATCATCTATCGTCTCCGCTCGTCTCATGTCTCACGTCTCTCGTCTCATGTCCCCTACCTTCCTCCAGAGGCAGCGCAATGGCTTCGAGCTTCCGCATGATGCTGTTCCCGCCTCGCGAAGCGATGACAACCGCCGAGCAGACGGAGCCGTTGTTTTTTCAGCATATAGAATTCATCATATGCAAACAAATTCTTCTGCTGATCGACGGTCGGCGGCGAGGCTTTCTGTATAATCCGTGTATTCTGTGGTTTCTAATTTTCGTGTCCTTTCATACTACTATTATAGTTCATTTTCTTGTTTTTCTGAAAAGATTTTCTCCAAGGCATAGAGCTTCCGCATGATGCTGTTCCCGCCTCGCGAAGCGATGACAACCGCCGAGCAGACGGAGGACAACTTGATCTTCATCAATCCATCATGTCATACCAAAATAAACTCCTCAGCACCATGTCCGACGTCTGCGAGGCATTGATTGTCTTTTCAGTGTAATCTGTGTATTCTGTGGTTTCTAAAATTTCGTGTCTATTCGTGTCCATTCGTGGTTTGTCAATTGATGCTTTTTCATCATGAATTCCGCCAGCCGTTCGTAGCCCGCCGCCAGCGGATGGCTTGCGTCGCCATATTCCTCCGACGGCAGTTCGGGCAGATCAACCGTCTTGTAACCATTGTCTTTCAAACGCTTCAACGCGTCCGCCCGCAACGCGCGGTACTTCTCCAGACTGGCCGCCGTCTGCATGGACGGATTGACCGTTCCAACGACCGCCACGACGGTGTTGCCGCGCTTTTTCAGCAGCTCCAACGTGGCCAGATAGCTCTTCCATTGCCGTGATTCGTCCAACGTCACCCACAGCCAATCCTGCTCCGCGATGCTTGCGTCCTCCCACGTGATCTTGCTGTCGCTCGGATGGCCTGTCTCCAGCGGTTCGATGTTGAGCGACAACTGTTTGTGCAACGGCTTATCGGGCTGTTTCGCCAAATGGTTCTTGACATCCTTATTGTCCAGAAACGCGACACGCACATGGTGGAGCAACGCCTCGAAATCGATGAAACGCTCCCAGACGGCCTTGCAGCGGTCTTCAAGACTCGCGTGGTAGCAGGGCGGCTTGCCGATGAACTGCGGCAGCAGCCGCGGATGGTTGATGACCAGTTCGCCGTCGCCGCTCAAATCATACAGCGGCGACGTCATCCACAGCGGATTCAGATAGACGTAGACGACGCGGTCGCGGACGGCTTTTCCATATTCGCGCATCAGCGTCTCCATGACGACGGGATGCAATCCGTCGACCGCCAAATTGCCGATCTCCTCGCCGCCGAGCTTCGCGTTGAGAATCGCCGGAAGCGTGTGGTCGTTGCGGACATACATGCCCCACACGACGGAATCGCCGATGAACAGCGCGGGATGCGTCTCGACGACTTTCGCCGCGACGCTTCTATACAATAAATAATCGTCCCGTAGCTTGTAGGACAACCGGAAATCCTTCGGCAGTTCAATTTGCAGACGCCGCGCATGCCACCGTGGCAACGCGAGCCACAGCACGGCGATCGTGACGCAGAGCACCGCCGCCCATTCCAGCGGCTTCAGCCACAACCCATTGGTATGTTCTATCTTAAGAATGCTTTTCATGGTGTCAGAACTGCTGGTAGATGAACTGTGAATTGGCGCCGCCGCCCAGAAGCAGGACGCAGACGAGCACGAAGACGGCCGCCGCGATGCGCGCCGCCCGCGTCTCCAGAATCCAGCGGAAACGGGAGGCCCACGTCAATTCGTAGATCCACACGAGGCCGATCAAAACGAACGGCACAGGCGGGAAGGAGAAGTCGCCCTCCTCCCATGTCACGATGCCGCGGATCACGTCGAACGCGTCTTCGAAGCTCTCCGCCCGGAAGAAGATCCACGTCAGCGTCATGAAATGGAACACGGCGATCTGCTTGATGATTTTCGGAATCTTCCCGTACCATCCGCTCTTGTCGAACCAGCTGGAGACGACGCTGCCCACGCCATGCAGGCCGCCCCATGCGACGAACGTCCATGTCGCCCCGTGCCACGCGCCTGAAACCAGCATCGTGACGATCACGTTGAACCAGTTGCGCAGTTTCCCGCAGCGGCTACCGCCCATGGGGATGTAGACGTAGTCGCGGAACCATGTGGAGAGGCTGATGTGCCACCGCCGCCAGAAGTCGCGGACATCGACGGATACGTACGGATTGTTGAAATTCAGCATGCAGCGGAAGCCCATGCAGCGCGCTACGCCGCAGGCCATGTCGCTGTAGCCTGAGAAGTCGAAATAGATCTGCCATGCGTAGGCGTATGCCGCCAACAGCCGCATCGCGCCGCTATACGACGTCACATCTTCATAGACGACATTGACATAGACGGCCAGCATGTCCGCCATGACGGCCTTTTTGAAAAGCCCTGTCACGAACAGCGAGAAGCCTTCGGAGATGTCGTCGATGCGCAACGGGACGTTGTGGTGCAACTGCGGCAGCAGCGTCGTCGCGCGATCAATCGGCCCCGCCACAAGTTGCGGGAAGAACGCCACATATGCGGCATAGGCCAGCAGGTTGCGCTCCACGGCAATTTTGCCGCGATAGACGTCGATGACATAGCTGATGGATTTGAACGTAAAGAACGACAGCCCGACGGGCAGCACCCAGTCGAAATCCGTCACCCGCGGGATGTATTTGAAGGAGCAAAGCATGCCCAGATCGACCAGCAGGCTGACGCATACCAGCCAACGGCTCCGATGTCTTGACAATTGCAGCGCAACGAGATAATCGACGATCGTCACAACGCCCAGGCAGATGAGAAAATACACGTTGAAACTGGCGTAGAAGACATATGACGCCGCCAGCAGCACAGGTATGCGCAGCCTTGTCCCGCGCACCGCCCAATAGAGCAGCAGCACGGGAATGAAGAAAAGAAGAAACGTCCAGCTTTGAAATTGCATTTTTTATAAAAATCGGCGGGAGGGTCGCTTCAGCAATAGCAGTGGCTAGTGGCTAGTGGTTAGTGATTAGTGGCTAGTGATTAGTGGCCTTTGCTTTCAGCTTTCAGCTTTTAGCTCTGCGAAGCAGCTGGCCCGGCGGCGAGGCTTTTCATACTATTATCGTTCATTTTCCTGTTTTTCTGAAAAGATTTTCTCCATGACTGTGAGCTTCCGCATGATGTCGTTCTCGACTTTGCGAAGCGATGACAACCGCCGAGCCGCCGGAGCCGTTGACTCTTCAGCTTTCAGAAGTCATTATGTACAAACATAATCCATAGGAGCTTGTCGGCCCGGCGGCGAGGCTTCTGTTTATTCTGTGTAATCTGTGGTTTCTAAAATTTTCGTGTTCATTCGTGTCGATTCGTGGTTCTATTTATTTCTCACGCAACGGAATCCGTAGGTCTCGTAGCCCTGGCAGATGTCCGCCGTCGCGGGATCGTCCGCCTTGCGGGCGGAGCTGGAGACGTTCTTCGGGCGTTCCTGCCACGAGCCGCCGCGGAGAACGCGTTTCGCGCCGCTCTTCGGACCGCGCGGATCCTTCCCGCCTTCGGGATTCTCCGTGTAGAAATCGTTGCACCATTCCGCGACATTGCCGTACATGTCGTACAGCCCGAACGCGTTGGGCTTCTTCTTGCCAACCGCCTGCGTGGAGTCGTTGGCGTTGTTGCGCGTCCACGCATGGGCGGCGAGCTGCTTTTCATTGCCGTCGAAATTCAGCTTGCCAGTAGTGCCTGCGCGGCAGGCGTACTCCCATTCGGCCTCCGTCGGCAGACGGTAGCCGTTGGCGGTGAAATCGCATTCCCACGTGCGGGGCGTGTAGCACGGCGTCAAGCCTTCGGCCTTGGAGCGGAGGTTGCAGAACAGCGCGGCGTCCGTCCAGCGGATGCGTTCGACGGGATGGTCGTCATGCTGGAATTTCGCGGGATTCTGGCCCATGATTTTCGTGTATTCCGCCTGCGTGATTTCGTATTTATCCATGTAGAAGGAAGATACGGTGACGGAATGCGGCTTTTCGTCCGGCTTCCCCTTCGCGTCGCCCATCGTGAACGTCCCGCCGTTGATCAACACCATTTCGCCGGCAAACGCCGCCGACATCGTCAATGCAAATAAAAAGCCTGTGAGTTTCATGTTATTCCTTATATAATAATGACCGTGTATCTGTGATTTAATGTGCCACATGCCGCCGATTACGCAAGTATTTTTTGATGAATCCCGTGTTTTCTTCCATAAAAAGTTTTTTACCGCTGATTCATGATGAATGCATTCCGTCTCGCATCCACCTTTTCTCAACTTAATTTCAAATGAAAAGATACGAGACGTGAGACATGAGACGTGAGACATGAAAGTTGTGCCATAAAACATCAGTCTCGTATCTCGCGTCCCCTCTTTTTCACGATATTTGGGCAAGTTTTTTCAAAATAACTTTTCTCAAACTACATTTGATAATTAGTAATTATCAATTATAATAATGTTGGAAAATAAGATACTCATCATCTGTCTTTCCCTTTTCCCAAACAATAGTTTCCCTCATGACTGAAATCATTGGCACATATGGCGGCTACCGAAGGACTATGTCATTTGGTTTCATATGTCTAATCTATCATGCGACGGAGATTTTCTGTCGTCGCAATTATTCGTATCAAAACGATGCGCTTGGAAAAACAGTTGGCCAGATGATTGGCGCGGCAAGGTCGGCACGGCAAAATATCGTTGAAGGTTCCTCACGTTCAGGAACGAGCAAGGAAACAGAATTACGCCTCTATGATGTCGCAAAAGGTTCACTTGAAGAACTGGCAGGTGATTATGAGGCATTTTTAGTCGGACACGGTGAAATTCCATGGGCGGAAAACACACCTCCGACCACAAGTCTTAAATCTCTCGTTCTTGACCGTTATACCGGTCCGCTTACCCGTCATGACTATGGGGCATATATTGTTGAAATGCGCCATCGTTTCAAATCATTTCTTGAAGCGGAGGATCCAGTTGTTGCGGCGAATTCCATTCTGATTGTGATCGATCAGGCATGCAAGTTGCTGCATCGGCAAATGGAAAGCATTGCAGCCGCATTCCGCGAAGAGGGAGGCTTCACTGAACGCATGAGCAAGGCGCGGCTTGAAACTCGAGACACGCAGATAGCGTCTCTGGACACGCCGATCTGCCCGAAATGCGGTAAACCGATGCGAAAAATGATCGCACATAAAGGACGTAATGCAGGCAATCCATTCTGGAGCTGCACAGGCTACCCGAATTGCAATGGCACACGAAATTTCATTGGGTAAATAGCTTCTTTATCGTCCCACGTCTCGCGTCCCACGTCTCGCGTCCCACGTCTCGCGTCCCACGTCTCGCGTCTCATGTCTCGCGTCTCATGTCTCGCGTCCCGCGCCATTCCATTATCATGACAAACAAACGGCGCGACTTCCAAGAGAAAATCGCGCCGTTTGTTTTTAAATGTTCAGCTTAAGTGAATTAACGGAATTTAGATTCCGAAAGCGTGAAAATAAATACATTGGTATCAAAATCAGCCTGGAACTTGGCCATCGTCCCGGAACCGCAATGTCCGTCACCAAATCCGATATTGCACGCTCCGTTATGGCAGAAGACTTTCTCAGGATACCAATTGGTCCCCGTGAACTGGGTCTTCTGGCAAGGATCGACGCGGTAGTTGTCCGTCAGCAAAATGGTGGCGGAAGGATAGTTGAGTTTCCCAACGCAGGGGGCTTTGCTATTGCCAAAATCAGAATAGGACTGCCAGTTGCCGCTTTGATACCAGCCCATGAAACGGTTCCAGGCGTATGTCGTCACGTTGATTGTTTTGCCGTCGACCTTGACAGCCTGGTTCGAATAGTCGCCGTTTGACCAATGCATGGTGCATGAGGAATCAGGGCACATAAGCGAATTATCTGTTTTGTAGGTGGACATGTCAGATGGGAAATTGCCGCCATTCGTATTGCCGCCGCCGCCCAGATAGGGATTCATGCATTCCACCCACAGCTTCCAGCCATCGGCCCAATTGCCGCCGCCATTATCGCCGCCATTTTTTATCTCGCAGGGGACGAACTTCTCGTAATCGCCTGCGTACATGTTGTTGGCCAGAAGAATTTGCTTCTGGTTGTTCGTGCACGAAATGGCACGCGCCTTGTCACGTGCCTTGGACAGGGCGGGCAGCAGCATGGCCGCAAGAATCGCGATAATCGCGATGACCACCAGCAATTCAATCAATGTAAAATGCTTTTTCATTCGGGGCTCCTTTGGGTTTGTTTTTTGTTATAACTTGTAAGGGGTGGGCATTTACAACAACAACATTTGCCCTTAATATGCACCCCAAAGAAACCATGTCAACAACTTTTTTAATTTTTTTTTAATTTTTTTACCACCATGCCAACAATTGCCCTATGGGCAGGGCATATGGCTCATAACGTTTCATCTATCGTCTCGCGTCCCACGTCCCACGTCTCGCGTCCCACGTCTCGCGTCCCACGTCTCGCGTCCCACGTCTCGCGTCTCACCCTCCCCCTCGACGGCGAGGACGCCATCGCTACTTGAATTCAATAACGTCTTCGCCATTAATTTTCAACGTGCTATGGACAAAATGGATGGCGGCTTTCCGCGCGCTCAGCTCGATGGCGGTTCCCGTGTAGTCGTCCATGGATCCGCCTGGCCGCGAGCCGATGACGACGGGGCACGGCTCGCCGAGATTGTCCCATGCGTGCCCAGGCCTGACGACGCGGATCGTGTGGAAGTGCCCGCAGAGCATCAGCTGCGGCTTGACATTCTCGCGCAACAACTTGCACCATTCTCGATAGATGTCCAGTTCGATGTCGAACGGCTTGTTGTTGATGTGCATGAACGGCACGTGGCAGACGATCAGGCGGTATTTCACATCGGCCGCGTCGTATTCGTTGGCGGCGTTCGCGATGACTCGCTTCAGATAGTCCGTCTCCTTCACGCGGAAGTCGTGGCATGCGACGGCGTGGCCGTATTCGGCATGCCCGTCGTCTTTGTCTTCGCCGCAGTCGAGAACAATCCCCCAGACGGGGCCGAGGCGGAATGTGTAGTAGAAATAGCCGTCGCGAACAGGCGCGTATAACGGGAGCTGTTCCGCCATGGCGCCGCGCAGTTCATGGTTGCCGCGGGCATAGACAACTGGTATTTCGCCATTTGTGACGCCGCCCGCGATTTTGTAGATCTGCGCGATGTTGTTGTAGCCGCTCAGCCCTTCCGAAATGTCGCCGTTGAGGATGAGCAAATCCAGTTCCTTGCCGAAATACTGCGCGGCGGCGATGGACGCCTTGACGTGGTCATGGGTGTCCGGCAGCATGAATATCTTGATGTTCTCCGTCTTTTCAAGCGGACGGAACGCATAGGTCTTTTTCTGGAGAGGTTCCGTCTTGGTGTAATACTCTGCGCGTTTTTTTACGACACGGCAGCATAGCGTGTATTCCTTCGCGGCGTTGAGTTCGGCCTGCGGGACGGTCATTCGCCGGACACGCGTGGCGGTGTTGATGACGCCGTTGTTCGCGTCATAGTACGTCTTGCCGTTGATTTCGCACGAAATCATGGCTTCGGTCACGACGGGAACCATGATCTGGTAGTCGTGGCCGACGGCGAAGACGACGGGCGGCGTCTGCAAAACGTCCTCTGGAAACTTCTTTGGCCCAGGCTGTTGCGCGGCAGGCTCCTGGGCATGGCAAAGGCTGATCAGGCAGATGACAAGGCAGATGACTTTCTTCATAATGGTTGTATTCTTATCCTTTATTTTCTGGTTTTCTTACATAGTTTTCTGTCTGTCTAATCGTCCACCGTCTCGCGTCTCATGTCTCACGTCTCATGTCCCCTCCCACAACATTTTATTGTAAAATAGCCTTCGGAAAGCGAATGGCAAATGGAAAAACACGGTTTGCCATGAAAAAGCCGCGGGAGCGTCTATATTACTTGTCACACAAAAAAACAGAAAGGCGGTGCATATGCGAAAAACGGTCTTTGTTCTCTTGGTCATAATGGCTTCAATCGCGGAGGCAATGCAAATGGAAATCGTGAAAACTGGTAGATTCAGCCCTGAAAATGCTTCTGACAAACTTGCGGCGCAGTCATTTGCGGATGCGTTGCTGCCTGTGCGGCGAACATTCGAAGACGGACAGGTCTTCTGGAACGGCTTCGCAAGACAGTTCATCTACGCGCCGTATTTCGAATTCAAGAAGCTGGAACATGCTGTAAAATACCGCTTTACGGTTATTGGAAGCGACAAGGCGGAGCTTGTGTTCGACGCGGATTCGCCCTACGCGGCCTTGACGCCTGTCTGGGGTGCCGTGCCCGAAGGCGACACGACCGTGAAAGCCGTCGGTCTGGACGCGGATGGAAAGGAACTAGGCGTCAGCGGCGAACGCAAATTCTATCGGATGCAGCCCTTCGACAACGCGTACGCCCCGAAGGCGAAACCGTATCTGGAGGTCGCGAAGGGCGTTTATCATTACTTGTTGACCATGAACGCGATCCAATATTTAAAAAGCGGCAGGACGGATCCGGACTACACGCATTACTGCTATCCAAGCAAGATGCATGCGTCGATCATTGAAGGCTTGCTGGAATATGCGGAACTGGAGCCTTCCGTGAAGGCGGAGGCCGTCGAAATCGCGACGCAATGCGCGGACTATCTCATGCGGACGGCCGTGGCGGCTGGCGAACCGCTGGAATATCTTCCGCTGACGTATCTTGTGCCGACGACGGAAGATGGCAAACGGCTGGTCGCCGCATCAAAGGTCGGCACGATCATGATGATCTATCCGGCGGTTGTCGGCAACGCGATGATCCGTCTGTACAAGGAGACGAAGGAGCAGAAATATCTGGACTACGCGGTGAAGATCGGCGAGCAGTATCTCCGCCTGCAACGGGAGGACGGCACATGGGCGCTGATTCTGAAAATCGCCGACGGCTCGGTCGTGGCGCCGAACAGTTGCGAACCGGTCGACATCCTGCCGTTTTTGGGGAATCTCGGCGAAACGACGGGCCGCAATGCTTTTTTGAAGGCGGCGGAACGCGGCATGCTCATTGTGTATGAACGCATTAGGACGCTCCATTGGGAAGGCCAGTTCGAAGACATCAACGCGCAGGTGGCCCCCTACAGCAACCTCTCGAAGCATCCCGCCACGAGCAGTTTCCTATTCCTTTATAATATTCTGAAGAAGAAAGGCGCTGCGCCGAGGCCGGAATTCGTTTCGCATGCACGTGAAGTGCAGCGGTTTGCGGAAGACCAGTTCGTCGTGTGGCGGCGTCAGGGAGCGGAATGGCGGATGGCCCCCGCCGCGTTGGAGCAGTACAACTGCTACGCCATTGTGGACGCATCCGTCGCGAAGATGGTCCGCTACTATCTGCTGATGTACGATCTGGAGAAGAATCCGCTGGATTTGGCGAAGGCGCGTGCATTGGGCGATTCGCTGACGCGCGCCCAGTTGCCCAACGGCCGGATTCCGACATGGTACTATGAAGACAAGATCATCCCCGGCGGCGACTGGATCAACTGCATGTTCGCCAGCGCCTATGCGCTGAAACTGCTGGCGAAATACGACGACATCCAGTAAAGGAGACGCCATCGGCATCCCGCCGTTGGCCACTTCAGGCAAGATTCTGTTTTTCCTGTTTTTCGCAAAGATTTTCTCCATGGCTTCGAGCTGCCGCATGAGGTCGTTCCCGCCTCGCGAAGCGATGACAACCGCCGAGCCGCCGGAGCCGTTAATCCTTCAACATTCGGATTCCATTATAAACAAACAAAACCTTCAGGAGATTGTCGGCCCGGCGGCGAGGCATTCAGTGTAATCTGTGTTTTCTGTGGTGCCTAAAATCAAATAATTCGTGTCCATTCATGGTTAAATCTCTTGCATTAAGAGCTGCCGCATGATGTCGTTCCCGCCTCGCGAAGCGATGACAACCGCCGAGCAGACGGAGGACAACTTGATGCTTCTTCACTCAAAATCCCATGCTGATAAAAAACTCTTCACCACCATGTCCGACGACTGCGAGGCATTGATTGTCTTTTCAGTGAATCTGTGTATTCTGTGGTTTCTAAAAATTTCGTGTCCTTTCGTGTCCTTTCGTGGTTCCATATCAATAACTTAACATCATTCATCCGCTCCAGTTTTTCCCATCGTACCCACCATCACACCATGAAAAATCATCCGGCCATCCTGTTCATTTTCGCCCTGTTTGCGTCCGTCGTCGCCGCCGCCCAGCCGAACGGCCATCCCGTCGGCCAGATCCTCTATGAAACGCCAGACGACACGATGGGCTCCTTCGCAAACGGCATCCTCTTCAAAGACGATCTCGAAAAGCCAATCGTCGATTTCGCCAAGCCTGGCGACAAAATGGTCCATGTCTCCACGTTCTGCATCATCGACGACATCGTCTATTGCACCTACTACGCCAACACCGTCGGCAAGCAAGAGACTCCCGCCGAACAACTTGCACGATTCGTCACCTGCCCGCTCGCCAACCCGCAGGACAAGACCTACCACGACCTCTGCTGGACGCAGACCGTCGCCAAGGCCGAAAACCGCGAGGAGATTCTCATCGACGGCAAGCATATCACCCACCTCTACGACATCGTCCTCCTTCGGAAGGATGACAAGACGCTCTATCTCGCCTGGACACTCGCCCTCGACGGCGAATACTACCGTGTCTACCGCACGTACGACGTGCCGTCCAAAACCTTCGGCGACATCAAGATAAACGATTTCACCGTCAACGGCAGGACCGTCCCCTTCCGCACGTCCTCCGTCACGAATCTGCTGAAGCAGGAGGGCGTCGCCTTCAAGCCGATGCAGGGCGACATCGGCATCATGCAGAAGCTCTCCAAACGCGTGGAGAACGGCATCGACTACTACTACACAGGTTGCTACTGCGGCCCCTTCAACTGCCTCATGAAGAGCCAAGACCTTGTCAATTGGGAATTTGTGTCCGTTCCGGATTTTCCGAACGACTCCCAGTGGGAGAACGCCGTCTATGTGAAGGGCGACCGCGCCTACTATTTCTGCCGCCAGTACTCCCGCAACAACACGGCCTTCCTTACTTATTATGATTTGGCGAAAAAGACGTGGCACGAGCCCGTCTGGGTCCATGAGGCCCAGTCCCGCTACGATTTCATCGAATGGCAGGGCAATCTCTACATGGTCCATTCGCCGAAAGACCGTTGGCATCTCGCCATCATGAAAATCGACCAGAGCGAAATCTCCCGCAGCTACGACGTGCAGTGCGCATGGGTAGTCGATTCGTTCTACCCGTTCATGCAGGAGTACAAAGGAAAGCTGTACATGAGCTTCACGCAGAGCCGCAAGCACATCTGGCTGTCCAACTTCCGCATCCGCCCGCTCACCACCGCGCAGGTCGTCGACAAGTTCCGCAAGCTTCTCGAAGACTGATCTTCTCTTCTTGTTTTTCTGCAAAAGACGTATATCTTTAAAAAAAAACACCAACCATCGTTCCCGCAGGAGCGGGCCGGTTGAGTCCATAAGCTTTACACTGGCGAAAGATGCGCTTCCAACTCTCCACATCCCATTCGTCCCAGCTGTCCCATTCGTCCCATCTGTCCCATTCGTCCCAGCTGATATACTAACCACTAACCACTAACCACTAACCCTAACCCCTAACCCCTAACCACTAACCACTTAATTATGCATTATGCATTATGCATTATGCATTGAACTAACCCCTAACCACTAACCACTCAAATGAAAAAACTCCTCCTCCTCTTCCTCTGCATCTTCTGCCTCACCCACGCCCAGCAACAGCCCGCCCCCGCGGCTCCGCCCGCTCCGCCCGCTCCGCCTGCACCGCCCGCCGTCCAGAAACCTGCCGAACCGCAACAGCCTGCCGCCCAGAAACCAGCGGAACAGAAACCCGCCGTCGAAGCGGCAAAACCCGCCGAACCGCCTAAGCCCGAGCCCAAGAAACTGCCGGAAGACATCCTTCAAACGCCGCCCGTCGTCTATGCCGTCGGCAACGAATACCAGATCATGGCCCTCGTCAAGCAGGATCTGCCCGTCGTCATGTGGGTGGAAGTCAACGGAAAATCCTACTACGATGCGTCGAACGGCATCCTCCGCTCCGCCAGAAGCTCTCATCGCATGACCGTCCCGCAGTCGGAACTGAACGCCGCGAAGGAATACACGCTTTGCTGCCACGTCCTCACGAAGCGCAAGGCCTATTTCACCCAGACGGAGCCGCTTCAGAAGAAGACCTACAAATTCCGCCCGATTGAAAAGACCGAGAACATCAAGTTTTTCATGCTGGGCGACTGCCACAACCGCGTCAAGGCCCCCATCGCGGTCACGCAATACTACGGAAAGGATCTCGACCTGCTCATCCTCAACGGCGACATTCTGGACCGCTCCGAAAAATACAGCGATCTCATCAATCTCTTCAAAGTCGCCGGCGGCGCCACGAACGGTGAAATTCCCGTCGTCTATGCCCGCGGCAACCATGAACCGCGCGGCGTCATGGCGGAGGAGCTCGAATACTACTCGCCGCTCCGCAACGGCTATTCATACTTCACGTTCCGCGTCGGCCCGATCTGGGGCATTGTGCTCGATTGCGGCGAAGACAAACCCGACGGCCATGACGCATACGGCCACACGATCGCCTGCCATCCCTTCCGCCTGGAGGAGACGGAATATCTGAAGAGCGTCATCGCGAACGCCGCCAACGAATACAACGCGCCCGACGTGAAATACCGCCTGGTCGTCTGCCACATCCCGTTCATTCGCGGCACGTTCGAAGCCGACATCTACCGCGAATGGTGTACGCTTCTCCGCGAAAATGTCAAACCGAACCTGATGTTCTCCGCCCACTACCATCGTCTGAAGGTCGTCCGTCCCGGTGACGATTGGGACAAGAACGGCATCCCCTGCACCGTCGTCATCGGCTCCCGTACGGGCAAAGGCGACGACTATACGGGAACCGCCGTCGAGCTGACCGAAAAGAACGCCGCCGTCCGTTTCGTCAACTTCACCCAGAAAGTCGAAGGCGAAGACATCATCGAGTTCAAGTAACGACGGCGTCCCGCCAATACTCCTAACTTAAGCCCCTTAGGGGCGGCAGGAATTTAGCCGTGGGTGAAGCGAACGCCAGAGGCGTGAACGTAACCCACGGTAAAACAGGAAAACAAATGGAACCGCGTTAGCGGTGGCAGGAACAAAAGTCAGGAGTATTAGCGTCCCGCCGTTGGCTCTTCGGCTTTCAGCTTTCGGCTTTCGGCTTTCGGCTTTCGGCTTTCGGCTTTCGGCTTTCGGCTTTCGGCTTTTAGCTTTCGGCTTTTAGCTTTCGGCTTTTAGCTTTCAGCTCTGCCAAGCATCCGTCCCATCCGTCCCAGCCGTCCCATCTGTCCCATCTGTCCCATCCGTCCCATCTGTCCCATCCGTCCCATCTGTCCCATCTGTCCCATCTGTCCCATCTGTCCCAGTACCCACTAAACACTAATCACTAACCACTTAATTATGCATTATGCATTATGCATTAAAAAAGTCTGCGAGGCACTGATTGTCTTTTCAGTGTAATCCGTGTATTCTGTGGTTTCTAAAAATTTCGTGTTTTTTCGTGTCCATTCGTGGTAGAGCTTCCGCATGACATCCTTTGCATCTCGCGAAGCGATGAACAACCGCCGAGCAGACGGAGGACAACTTGATCTTCAGCAATCCATCATGTCATACCCCAATACCCCCTCAGCACCATGTCCGACGTCTGCGAGGCACTGATTGTCTTTTCAGTGTAATCCGTGTATTCTGTGGTTTCTAAAAATTTCGTGTTTTTTCGTGTCCATTCGTGGTTCCTAAAAAATGAAAATCAATTTCACCAACATCATCGGCCCCGTCAAGCCGCTCCACGGCGTCTGCAACTCCCCCGTCGCCTACGGCGACGTGATCCCCTCCTTCAAGGAGGCCGGCATCCCCTATGTCCGCCTCCACGACACGGGCGGCGCATACGGCGGCTTCCGCTTCGTCGATGTCCCCAACATCTTCCGCGACTTCAACGCCGATGAAAACAATCCCGCATCCTACGATTTCGCCTTCACCGACGCCTATCTGACCTCCCTCCATAAGTCCGGTTGCGACATCATCTACCGTCTCGGCGTCACCATCGAGAACCAGTTCCGAATCAAGGCCTATCGCATCGACCCGCCCGCCGATTTCGCCAAATGGGCCCGCATCTGCGCGAACATCGTCCGCCACTACAACGACGGCTGGGCGAACGGCCTCCATCTGAACATAACGTATTGGGAGATCTGGAACGAGCCGGAAAATCCGCCCATGTGGACGGGCACCCGCGAGCAGTATTTCGAACTCTACCGCGTCGCCGCCAATTATTTGAAGCAGCAATTTCCGGACATAAAAGTCGGCGGCTACGCAGGTTGCGGCTTCTATGCAATCAACCGCCCGAACATGAGCGATTTCTACAAAGGTTTCGTCACGTGGTTCAACGATTTCCTGCAATTCTGCAAAAATCCCGCCACGGCCGCCCCGCTCGATTTCTATTCATGGCATCTCTACACGGCCGATCCCGACGAAATCATCCTCCATGCGAACTACGTCCGCAAGCAACTGGACGACGCGGGCTTCCGTGACACGATCAGCGTGTTCGACGAATGGAACCGCATCGACGGCTCCGCCGACCAGTTCGATCTCATGAAGGAAATGCCTGGCGCCACGTTTGTTGCGGAAGCCTTCTGCAAAATGCAGAACGGCCCGATCAACATTGCCAACTACTACGATGCCCTCCCCACCCGCTCCTACGGCGGCCTGTTCTACTTCCCCTCCCAGAAACCGTCGAAGACCTACTATCCGTTCAAGGCCTTCAACGAGTTATACAAGCTTGGGAAGCAGGTGGTTGTGGAAAACGATACGCCGCATGTCCATGCCATCGCCGCCACCGATGGCAACGGCCGTCACGCCGTTTTCATGGTCAACACAGGCGACACGCAGGCCCTCTTAAAATTGGAAACCGACGTCATCTTCACCCAG
>CACYQT010000012.1 GCA_902776645.1 uncultured bacterium
AACTGGCGGGAATACTCCCTGATCGAAGGCAGCAATATCGATTCGTTCCGCTCCGAAATGACATGGTCAGAATTCGACCAGAAAGCCAACCGCTTCGCCAACTTCCTGCTGACGCGCGGCATGCCGAAAGGCGCCAAAGTCGGCATCCTCCTCATGAACTGCCTCGAATGGCTGCCCATCTATTTCGGCATCCTCAAAAGCGGCTGCATGGCCGTGCCGCTGAACTTCCGCTACACGTCGGACGAAATCAAATACTGCCTCGATCTGGCGGACGTCGAAATGCTCGTCTTCGGGCCGGAATTCATCGGCCGCGTCGAAGCCATCTGCACACGCATCCCGAAAGTCCGCGCCTTGCTCTATGTCGGCGAAGACTGCCCGTCCTTCGCGGAGCCGTATTACACGCTCGTCTCCTACTGCTCCAACGTGGCTCCCGACATCCCGCTGACGGATGAAGACAACGCCGCCATCTACTTCTCATCCGGCACGACCGGCTTCCCGAAGGCCATCATCCATCCGCACCGCAGCCTCATGCACTCCTGCAAAGTCGAGCAGAACCACCATGGACAGACGCGCGACGACGTCTTCCTCTGCATCCCGCCGCTCTACCACACGGGCGCCAAAATGCATTGGTTCGGCAGCTTCCTTGTCGGCGGCAAGGCCGTATTATTAAAAGGTATAAAGCCTGAATGGATCATCCGCACCGTCTCCGAAGAGCAATGCACGATCGTCTGGCTGCTCGTCCCGTGGGCGCAGGACATTCTCGACGCCATCGACCGCGGCGAAATCGAACTGTCCAACTACAAGCTTGACCAATGGCGGCTCATGCACATCGGCGCGCAGCCCGTGCCGCCCAGCCTGATCAAACGCTGGAAGCAGGTCTTCCCCCATCACGACTACGACACGAACTACGGCCTCAGCGAATCCATCGGCCCGGGCGCCGTCCATCTCGGCATTGAAAACATCGACCACGTCGGCGCCATCGGCGTCGCAGGCTATGGCTGGCAGACGAAAATCGTCGATGAAAATCACCAGCCGGTCAAACGCGGCGAAGTGGGCGAACTGGCCCTCAAGGGCGACGGCGTCATGAAAGGCTATTACAAGGATGAAAAAGCCACGCGCGAAGTCCTGCAGGACGGATGGCTTTTCACAGGCGACATGGCGAAGGAATCGGAGGACGGATTCATCTATCTCGTCGACCGCAAGAAGGATGTCATCATCACGGGCGGCGAGAACCTCTATCCCGTCCAGATCGAGGACTTCCTCCGCAAGAACGACCATATCAAAGACGTCGCCGTCATCGGCCTGCCGGACAAACGGCTCGGCGAAATCGCCGCCGCCGTCATCGAAGTGAAGCCGGACCATACGCTTACAGAACAGCAAGTCAACGACTTCTGCATGGATCTGCCACGCTACCAGCGGCCGCGCAAGATCATCTTCGCGCAAGTCCCCCGCAATCCCACCGGCAAGATCGAAAAACCGAAACTCCGCAAAATCTACGGCGCAGACCAGCTGGTCGCGCAGCAGAACGAAATCAACTAAAAGCTGAATGCTAAAAGCTTAAAGCTTAAAGCAAATACCAACACATCAGCGCCAACGCCGACGGTGTGAGGCATTCGTACTACTATCGTTCATTTTCTTGTTTTTTCGCAGAGATTTTTATCTCTTCTTGCACCATCACCTAACATTACCCGTCCAACGTCTTATCGTCAATCGTCTCCGCTCGTCTCTCGTCTCGCGTCTCTCGTCTCATGTCACCCTTCCTTCTTGGGGCGTGATGGCTTTGCCATTACGCAGTTTGACGTGAGACATGAGACATGAGACGTGAGACGAGCAGAAGACACTAGACGATTAGACATAAGACCGAAGGAATGAGTCAAGATAATGCGGTCATGACCGCTCCAGATAATCTGTGTGATCTGTGTTTTCTTAACTAAACATATAGAGGAGTTTAAAACAATGTTCAAAAAACTCACAATCGCTTTTCTCGCCGCCATGGCATGCGTCCATGCGCAGGAAAAAGACATCACGGAAATCGATCCTAACTTCCGCCAGGCGACCGTCGGCAACCGCGAAGTCCGCTTCGCGGACGTCCGAAAGGCGCCGTTCGTCCTGACAGGCTTCGCCTTCCGCAAGTCCGAAGACGAACCCTTCTACCGCATTCCGACGGAATTCACGAAGGAACAGGTCAACGGCGGCGTGCTCGCTCTCGCGAAACATCCTTCCGGCGGCGCCGTCCTCTTCCGCACGAACTCGCCATTCATCGCCCTCCTCTCCGACCCGCCCACCGGCGCGGACATGAACCACATGCCCGCCACCGGCGTCTCCGGCTACGACCTCTACGAACGCCTTCCCAACCATAAGGAACGCTTCATCAGCATCATCCGCACGACGAAAGACGGCTCCATCGTCAACGTCGGCGGCAAGGCCATGCGCGACTACATCATCTTCCTCCCGCTGTATTCCTCCGTCAACAAGCTGGAAGTCGGCGTCGCCCCAGACGCGACATTCGAGCCGCCCACGCCGCAGCGTCTTTCCAAGCCGATCGTGTTCTACGGCTCCAGCATCACGCAGGGCGGATGCTGCTCCCGTCCGGGCAACAACTACACGACCATGATCTGCCGCGCGTTGGACGTCCCGCAGGTCAATCTCGGATTCTCCGGCTCCGCCCGCGGCGAAACCGCCATGGCCGAAGCCATCGCGCAGATCGACGCCGCCATGTTCGTCTATGACTACGACCACAACGCGCCGTCTCTCGAACATCTCCAGAAGACGCACGAACCGTTCTTCAAGATCATCCGCGCCGCCCGTCCGGACATGCCGATTCTCATCCTCTCCAGGCCGGACACCGCCAATGGCGGCGCACGCCGCGACTGCATCAAGGCCACCTACGACAACGCCGTCAAGGCCGGAGACAAGAACGTCTATTTCTTCAACGGCGACCATCTCTTCGATCCCGTCGGCCTCAACTACTGCACCGTCGACGGCTGCCATCCCAACGATCTCGGCTTCTACCGCATGTTCCAGAATACGCTGCCGATTGTCAAGAAGGCCCTGAATATTGAAGACTGATTCTTCTTCTAACAAAAATGCCCGCCGGAAGTGATTCCGGCGGGCATTTTTGTTAGGCTTCTAGGCGGCTAGCATTCTAGGCGCCTAGAATGCTAGCCAAACAAAAAAAGCGGCGGCCGATGGAAATCGGCCGCCGCAAATCCTTTCAGACGAACTGTTTCAGATTATTTCTTCTTGTTCCACAGGATGTCTTTTTCCATGCCTTCGAAATGCTTGATGCTGCCCACATGGCCGTCCATGTAGGCGACGTTCGCCAAACCGTTGTGACGACGGTCGATCTTGCAGTTCGAGTGAGCAATGTCAAAGAATTCGGCCGTGTTCCACAGTTCCATCTGCTTGGAGTCGATGGCCTGGCAAGTTTCGGAGGGATACTTGAATTCGGTCAGCATGGTCATGTAGTAGGCGTTCGTCTGGTTCATATAGCCGGCAAGGCGGTCGGGGCGTGTGAAGTTCCAGTAAAGAGGATTCATGATCTTCGGGCAGATGCTTGTATCGCTGGTCGGAGGACGGCGCCAGCCGGTGGAGTTCGGCGTCGTACCCGGGCACAGGAAGCTCTTGGGTTCGCCAGTATAGTTGTAGAAGGCGTCTTCCCACCACCACAGATGGGCGTCATCGGTCGCAGGAGTGCCATAGAAGTGATCCCAGCAGTTGTAGTCTTTGTAGTCGTTCATGTACATGACACCGGCCAGACCAACCTGCTTCAGATTGCTTGTGCAGGAGACGGCGCGAGCCTTTTCACGAGCCTTTGCCAACGCGGGCAGCAGCATGGCGGCCAGAATCGCGATGATCGCGATAACCACCAACAATTCAATCAACGTGAACGTTACGATTTTCTTCATCTGTTTTTCCTTTTTGTTAATGACCCTTTCACTAGAACACTGATTCATTGAAAATCATGCAATCATATTTATATAATTAATTCTATTTTCATGATTGTCAATGAATCGTCATTCTTTTTTTTCAAAAAAAGTGGTTGAAAGCTTGAACCTTTTTTATGCATGACAAAAAAAGAGCGCCCGGACAAGTTGTCCGGGCGCTCTTCTCATTCAGATTGAAACGGTTGGATTACTTCGTCTTGTTCCAGAGAATGTCCTTTTCCATGCCTTCGAAGTGCTTGATGGACGCGACATGGCCGTCGATGTAGCAGACATTCGCCAGACCGTTGTGGAGGCGGTTGACGCGGCAGGCGGTGTTGTTGATGTCAAAGAAGGTGGCGTCGTTCCACATTTCCTTGTTGTTTGCATCGATGGCGTCGCAGGTTTCGGACGGATACTTGAACTGGTTCAGGCTCGGCGTGTTGCCATTGCTATTGTAGCTCATCGTGCCGCTGACGCGGTCCGTACGGCAGAAATTGAATTTGACAGGGCGTTTGATGACGGAGCAAATTTCGTTGCTGGTCGGATTGCGCCAGCTGTATTCAAGAGCCGTCGTGGCGGGGCAGAGGAAGCTCTTCCAGTCGCCGGAGTAGTTGTAGAAGGCGTCTTCCCACCACCACTTGTGCAGGAAATGGCGCGCGCCTTGTCACGGGCTTTCGCCAGCGCGGGCAGCAGCATGGCGGCCAGAATCGCGATGATCGCGATGACGACCAGCAATTCGATCAACGTGAAACTCAGAATCTTTTTCATTTGGCTTTTCCTTTTTTGTTAATGAACTCTTTCACTAGAACAACGAATCATTGACAGTCATAGAATCATACATTATACAATTAATACAATTTTCATGATTGTCAACGAAGAAGCATGTTTTTTTCAAAAAAAACTGGCTGAAAGCTTGAAGCTTTTGTTGCTTCCACACAAAAAAGAGCGCCTTGACATTTGTCAGGACGCCCTTTTCATTCAGATTGAAGCAATTGAATTACTTCTTCTTGTTCCAGAGGATATCCTTTTCCATGCCTTCCCAATGTTTGATATTGCCGGCATGGCCGTCCATGTAGCACAATTGAGTCAAACCGTTGTGACGGCGGGGAATTTTGCATGCAGTGTTGTTGATGTCAAAAAAGGTTGCATCATTCCACAGTTCCATCTGATCGGAATCAACGGCGTTGCAGGTTTCGGACGGGAATTTGAAATCGCTCAGCATGGCCATCGACGTAGTCGTATGCATATAGCCGGCGAGGCGGTCCGGGCGTGAGTAGTTGAATGACAAGGGGTTCATGATCTTGGGGCACATGCTCGTGTCGCTGGATTCAGGACGGTTCCAGGAGGTGCTCATCGGCGTCGTACCCGGGCAGAGGAAGCTCTTGGCTTCCCCCGTATAGTTGTAATACATGTCTTCCCACCACCACAGAGGTGGCTGACCTGAAGTCCCGCCATAGAAATGGTTCCAGCAGTTGTAGTCATTATAGTCGTTCATGTACATGACGCCGGCCAGACCGATCTGCTTCAGATTGCTGATGCAGGAGATGGCGCGAGCCTTTTCACGAGCCTTCGCCAAGGCGGGCAGCAGCATGGCGGCCAGAATCGCGATGATCGCGATAACCACCAACAACTCAATCAGCGTGAACGTGACGATTCTCTTCATTTGCTTTTCCTTTTTGTTAAACGCCATTTGCCGCAATACCTTTTCTCTCAATATCATTTCGACAAATGTTAATTTACGATTAACAATTTTCCTTGTCAAATGATTAATTCATTTTTTCAATTAAAAAATCCGCTGGAAACGCCGATGTAAGCCCAGACTCATTTCTTCACTTTCATGATATAGTCGCCCATGATGCGCAACGATTCGTCCAGAATCAGGTCATGGGCGTTTTCGATCTTCTCTTCCTCGTCCTTTTTCTGTCCGGCCGTCAGACGGCTCTTCTTGCGGGAGTTCTTCCGCTGGGCCTGGAACTTCTGGATCATCTTGGAGGCCTTCTCCTCGTCCGCCTGGAAGGCCTTCCGCTCGCTCTTGTTGAGCGGTACCTCCTTCTTGTCGCGTAGCTGCTTGTAGAAATCGATGTCGTTGAAGTACTCCTTGAAGTCCTCCGCCTCCGCGATCCGCGCCTGCGATTTCGTCCGTAAATCATCCTTCACGGCGTCGACTTCATGGAACGTATTGTATTTCGTGGAATCGATTTTATCCCACGGCAGCACGTAGGGCAGCGTCTCCTCACGCGTCTCCATGCAGTCTGCGAACGAACGGAACGTGATGTCCGGCGTCACGCCGCGAACCTGCGTCGACTGTCCGTTGATACGGTAGAATTTGGCGATCGTCATCTTCAGGGAGCCCATGCCGCCTTCCAGATTGATGCGGCCGCGCGCAAAGGCGCGATCCAGATCATAGGCGTTCTGCACAGTGCCTTTGCCGTGCGTCACCGTGTCGCCGACGACCAATGCGCGGCCCATGTCCTGCAACGCCGCCGTCACGATTTCACTGGCGGACGCGCTGAAATGATCGACCATGACCATCAACGGCCCTTCATAGACGACATCCGTATCCCTGTCCGTCAGATGTCGTGTCCTCCCCTGCTGGTCACGGATCTGCACGACGGGGCCGTCCTTGAAGAACAGTCCGGCCAAGGTGACGGCGTCGTCCAGACTGCCGCCGCCATTGCCGCGGAAATCGAGCACCACACCGTCGATGCCGCCGCCCTTCACGCCGTCTTCCAACAACTTACGGACATCGCGGCTGGAGCTCTTGTACTCCTTGTTGCCGCTGTTCCGCGCGCCGAAATCCGCATAGAACGACGGAAGATAGATCACCAGCACACGCGCATCCTCTCCGTTCGGCAGCTTGATGGTCTTCACGTCAGACTGCGCCTCCGCGTCTTTCAGTTCGACTTTGTCGCGCACGATCGTGATCTGCTTCGGCGTGTTGGAGCCCTCCTCCAGAATCGTCAGATGGACCTTCGTGCCGCTCTTGCCGCGGATCTGGTTCACGACGCGGCTCAGCTTCATGTCGATCACGTCGACTGGCTCCGCGCCGTCCTGCGCGACGGCCACGATGCGGTCGCCTTCCTTCAGACGGCCGTCACGGTCGGCCGGGCCGCCGGGCACGATGGACACGACGACGACATACGAGTCTTTCGTCGAAAGCGTCGCCCCGATGCCCTGCAGCGAAAGGCTCAGGTCGATGTCGAAATTCTCCTTCGTCTCAGGCGCCATGTAGACGGAATGCGGGTCGAAGGTCTTCGCAAGGCTGGAGAGGAAGATCTCCATGACTTCGATGGACTCCACCTCCAGGCGGCGCTTGTACGTACGGGCGTACGTGCGGATGAGGCGCTCCTTCGGCGGCAGCAGATGGATGTCCTTCTTCTCCGGCTCTTCGCCTTTCTCCTCCTTGAGCTTCGCCTTCTCCGCATCTTTCTCCGCCGCAAGCTCTTCCACCAGCAATGCGTTCTTCACACGGCGGCGCCACAGATCCTGCAGCTGCTCCTTCGTCTCGCACCACGGAAGGTTCTTGTAGTCCGTCGGAATGTATTCCGACTGCGTGAAATCATGCGGCGCATTGACGGCCGCCACGGAATAAATCGCCCACTGCTGCACACGCAACAGCAACCGGTCATACACCTTGAACGCGAAATCCACGCGACGCTTCAGGTTCGTCATGTCGCCGAGCACCGTCTCGTATGAGCGGAATTCCTCTATATCGCTTTCCAGGAAATACATGCGCGCATAATCCAAGCTGCGGAAATATTCATTGAACCACATGCTTGAACGCTTCGCGTCGATGTTGGCGGGCGTATAATGGAACTGGCAGAGCATCGACACCACGCGGCGGTTCAAATCCAAATCGCGGTTCGTATAGGTTGGCGCCAATGGAGGCTTTCTCAGAATCTCCTCCACCGTCTCCTCCGCGGCGTAGGCCATGCCAAACGCAAACAGCACAAGAACAGCCGCAAACCATGCCAAACGATTCATCTTTTTCGCTTTCAATGCCATCTTCTCTTCCTTCTTTATTTGGATTCCGCCGCCGTCATTGCGGCTTGCAAGTTTTACATGTACACGATTTTCGTCACAACGCCGTGGCTTGCCTCGGCCACTTTTTTCAGTATCTCCCCCTTCAACTGCCTCTCGAACACAAACAACAACGACGAATTCAGAACGCGAACGCGCAGGGTTCCGCGGAACAAGCTCAACGGCTTGCTCATTTTCGCGATCTCCGCCTTCACGATCTCCCCCCAGTGGTCCTGAAGCTTCGTCAGTATCAGCATGTCCTCCTGCCCCACGCTCGCCAAAGCCTCGCCAACCAGCGCTTCCATGTCCGCTTTCATCGGACGCAGATCCGCCAGCACGGACGGTTCGCGCTCCTCTCCCAGCCATGCCCCAAGCAGCTCCTCGCGGCTCATCTCCCGTTTGCTCGGCATGCGCCACTCCCCTGTCTTCCGCTCGCTGTCCTCCCGCTTCAGCCATTCATCCCGTGCCCCGTTCAATGTCCAGCTCCTTTGACTTCCGTTCCACCAGTTTGTTCCATTCCACCCGCGCCTTCTCCACCGGTTCGTTCATGATAACATAATGCACATAATCGCTTTTTCATGCAAAAACCATTCGACTAACCCATGTTTTTTATTATATTATAAGGTATGTAGCCTTTCATGGGCTGAAAAATCGCCTGCATCAATTGACGGGATGCCGTCAATCCGGAGGATATCGCATGATCGCCGAAAATCTGAAATCCATCAACGAACGCATCGCCAACGCCTTGGCGAAGTCCGGCCGCCCTGCGGACGGCGCACGCCTGCTCGCCGTCTCCAAGACCTTCCCCGCGGAAGTCGTCAAAGAAGCCTATGACGTGGGGCAGCTCTGCTTCGGAGAAAACCGCGTGCAGGAGCTCTCCGAAAAGGCCCCGAAGCTCCCGTCGGACATCACATGGCATCTCATCGGCCATCTCCAGCAGAACAAAGTCCGCCAGGCCCTGCAGCACGCCGCATGGATCCATTCCGTCGATTCATCCGATCTGTTCGCGCGGATCAACCGCATCGCCGCGGAACTGAACGTCGCCCCGCGCATCCTCCTGGAAGTCAACGTCTCAGGAGAGGAATCCAAATTCGGGCTGAAACCGGACGACGTCGAAAAGACCGTCGCGGACAATCTTGGCGGCCCCGCCAGCTGCGTCGGCCTCATGACCGTCGCCCCCGCCCTCGCGTCCGAAGCCGAACTCCACACAATTTTCGAAGGATTGCGCAACCTTCGCGACAAAATACAGTCTAATCTGAAAACATCCCTTCCCGAACTGTCCATGGGCATGTCCGGCGACTTCGAAATCGCCATCGCCGAAGGCGCGACCATCGTCCGCATCGGCTCCGCGATCTTCGGCCACCGCTGACATCGCCATCCCCCAAATACGACGAAACCCTCAACCAAAGGGCCCGTTATGAAAAGCATCCTCTGCATCCTGTTCATCATCGCCGCCGCCACGCCGGCCTTCGCCATCTGGCCGTTCAAGACGACCAAGCCCGTCAAGGATACCGACACCGTCCACATCTACAATCCGAAACTGCCGGACGAAAGCGTCAAGACGCGCGAACGGCAGGACGATTCGGAAAAGGTCAGCGTCGAGAATCTTGAAAAACTCGCCAAAGCCGGCAACGACAACGCCCAGCTCGCCATCGGGAAATGCTATTTCGACGGCATCAGCGGCGTCAAGCAGAACTACAAGAAGGCGTTCAAGTACTTCCAGATGGCCTGCGACAACGGCAACCCGAACGCGTTCTTCAACTTGGGCATCTGCTACGACGGCGGCTACGGCGTCGGCCAGAACGTCAAGAAAGCCATTGAATACTACAACAAGGCCGCCGACTTGGACGTGCCCGAAGCCATGAACAAAATGGCCGTCATCTCCGAACAGCAAGGCGACTACGCGACCGCCCTCAAAAACCTCCGCAAGCTCGCCCAGCTCGGCAATCCCGTCTGCATGCGAAAGGTCGCCATCATGCTCATGCATGGACTCGGCGAACCCGCCTCCCAGACGGAAATCATCGACATGCTGACCGCCGCCGCCCAGAAAGGCGACCGCCGCGCGCAGGTCCATCTCGCGGACTGCTACCAGCGTGGCCAAGGCGTGCCCGTCAACTACGATGAAATGTTCAATTGGCTGCTGCTCGCCGCGCAGGAAAGCGATCCGGAAGCCCAGACGAAGCTTGGCTACTGCTATCAGAAAGGCTACGGCACCGTCAAGAACACGGACGTCGCCTTCAGCTGGTATCAGCTCGCCGCCAAGCAGGAATACGCCCCCGCGCTCGTCTCGATCGGCGACTGCTACCGTGACGGGCTTGGCACACGCGCCAATCCCGTGCAGGCTCTCGAATGCTACCGCAAGGCCGCCGAGAAAGGCGACACCATCGGCCAATACCGCCTCGGCACCGCCTATCTGACAGGCTATGTCGTCAAACAGAGCCCTGAAGAAGCTTTCAAATACATTTCCGCGGCCGCGAAGCAGGACTTCACGCCCGCCATCTACCAGCTGGGCTACCTCAACGAAAACGGCTTGGGGACGCCTTCCAATCCGGCCGCCGCCTTCGAATGCTACCGCAAGGCCGCCGACCGGAAGGAGCCGCAGGCCATGCTGAAGCTTGGAACGTGCTATCTGAACGGCGTCGGAACCGCCGTCGACCGCGAACAAGCCCGCAAATGGCTCGCCGAAGCCGCCAAGCAAGGCTCGCAGGAAGCCCTCCAGCTGCTGGAAAAGAACTTTCCCGCTAAACCGTAACCACTTCCTTATATCCCTTGAATCCCTAGTATCCCTTTAATCCTTATTACTTTACAGAACTACCATGGAAAAACGCATCACCATTCGCGACCTCGCCAAAATGAAGGCCGAAGGCCGCAAGATCACAACCGTCACATCCTATGACGCCATCACCGCGCGTCTCGTCGATGAAGCCGGAATCCAGCTCATTCTCGTCGGCGACTCCGCCGGAAACACCGTTCTCGGATATGAAAACACGATTCCCGTCACGCTGGAGGAATCCCTCATGCTGACGGCCGCCGTCCGCCGCGGCGCCAAACACGCCATGGTCATCGGCGACATGCCGTTCATGTCCTACCAGGTCTCCGAAGAGGAAGCCGTCCGCAACGCGGGCCGTTATCTGAAAGAGGCCGGAGCGGACGGTGTCAAGCTCGAAGGCGGCCGCTCCATGCTGAAGACCATCCGCCGCATCGTGGACGCCTCCATTCCCGTGTTCGGCCACATCGGCCTCCTCCCGCAGTCCGTCCTGAAGGACGGCGGCTACCGCATCCACGGCCGCAACGATGAAGCCGAACAGATCATCGACGACGCGCTCGCCGTCCAGGAAGCCGGTGCCTTCGCCGTCACGCTGGAAGGCATCCCGCGCGATCTCGCGAAAATCATCACCGAAAAACTGACCATCCCCACTATCGGCATCGGCGCAGGCCCCTATTGCGACGGCCAGATACAGGTCGTGACGGACATTCTCGGCCTCGGCACGTTCGTCCCGCGCCACGCGAAGGTCTTCACCAACCTTTCGCAATACACCGCCGACGCATTGAAACAATACCGCGAGGAAGTCGAGGCACAAACCTTCCCCGCTGAAGCAAATTCCGCAAAATAAGATAATTACGCTATCATGAACATCTGCAAGACTCCCGCTGAAATCAGCCAGTTGTGCGACAGCTGGCATAAACAGAACCTCTCCATCGGCCTCGTCCCCACGATGGGCTATCTCCATGACGGCCATCTCTCCCTCATGGACATCGCCAAATCGAAGACGGACAAGGTCGTCGTCTCCATTTTCGTCAATCCCACGCAATTCGGCCCCAACGAAGACCTTGACAAATATCCGCGCGATTTCGAACGGGACGAACGGCTCTGCCGCGAACGCGGCGTGGACGCCGTCTTCTATCCCACGCCCGCGGACATGTACGCTCCGGACTTTTCCACATGGGTAACGGAAACATCTCTGTCGCAAGCACTTTGCGGCCTTTCCCGCCCCATCCATTTCCGGGGCGTCTGCACGGTCTGCCTGAAGCTGTTCAATCTCGCCCGCGCGGATGTCGCCGTCTTCGGCAAGAAGGACGCGCAGCAGGCGTTGATCATCAAGCGGATGGTCCGCGATCTCAACGTGCCCATCGACATCATCATGGCCCCCCTGATCCGCGAACCGGACGGTCTCGCCCGCAGTTCCCGCAACAAGTATCTGTCTGAAGATGAACATAATCGCGCGTTGTCCATCTCCCGCGGCATCTTCGCCGCCGAAGCGGCCTGGAAGAACGGCGAGAAATCCGCCGCCAAGCTGACGGCCATCCTCCGCAAGTCCATCGAAGACGCCGGCGGACAGGTCGACTACGTCGAACTCGTCTCGCAAAACGCCATCCGCCCGATCGAGACGGTAAGCGAACCCGCCCTGCTGGCCTGCGCGGCATTCTTCGGCAAGACACGCCTCATCGACAACGTGGTCTGGAATAAGCTCCGCACACATCCATAATGCAAAGGGCTGTTGCAAACCATATGTGCAACAGCCCTTTTTTTACGCATTCAGCATTCAGCATTCAGCATTCAGCATTTAGCTACAGGCGAATCCTAATTCATGCCCAGCACTTCGTACGCATAGGTGTGCATGCGGTTGCGCCACGGGAAGTAGCCGTTGCCTTTGCATTCACGCTTCGGATGGACGGCATTCGTCAGCAGCGCGACGGAGACGCCCTTCTCCGGATCCATCCAGAAGGATGTTCCCGTGAAGCCAGTATGTCCGAAACTGCAAGGACTTACATACAATCCGCCGGAACTCGGCTGTTCAGGCGAATCCCATCCGAGGCAACGGGAGCTGCCTTCCACGATGTTCGCGCGAGTCGTGAAAACATCGATGGTATGCTGGCTGAAGACGCCGCCGCCGCCCGTCAGCATGTTCATCGCGTACAGGTCCAGATCGGGAGCCGTCGAAAACAGCCCCGCATGGCCGGCCGCGCCTTCATACCACCGCGCGTTTTCGTCATGGACGACGCCCTGCCAATAGCCGTCGCCATCCTTGTCCTTCTTCAATTCCGTCGGGACGCAACGCGGCCACAGCGACTTGTCCGGATTGTACGTCGTGTCCTTCATGCCCCACTTCTTGAAGAAGACTTCGGGAGCCAGTTCATCGACACGCTTGCCGGAAATAGCACGCACGACTTCGCCCATGATCATGAAACCGATGTCCGAATACACCGTGTCCTTTCCGGGTTCGTACGTCAATGCCGTGGAAAGCACCAGCTTGCGGCGCGCGATCCAATCCGTCACATGGGCGTGGGTCACATAGAACTTCAGAAACGGCGGAAATCCCGCGCAATGCGCCATGACGTGGCGGATCGTGACGGACTTGCGCCACGCCAGCTGCTCCTGCGGCCCGTCCAGAAATTCCGGAAGATATTCGTACAGAGGCGCATGGATGTCCAGCTTGCCCTGATCGTAAAGCCACATGCAAAGCGTCGTCGTGCCGACGCATTTCGTGATGGACGCCAAATCGAAAAGATCGTCCTCCTTCACCTTACGGTCGCTTTCATATGTATGGCAGCCCGCCGTCAGCCTGAACGACGCCCCATGCAGATGCCATGCCGACAGCACGGCGCACGGCGTCATCTTCGTCGCGATCCCTTCGTCCAGTTTTGCCTGCAATTCTTGCAATTCCATGGTAGTCTTCCTGTCAATCCGTTGTCCGAAACGCTTCCACCGTTTCCCCGCCGCCTTTTCCTATTAATATTATGGCGAAAGAGCAAGAATCAAACCGACAGCGCCATGAAAACTTTGCCAACTTCATTATTTACGTATTGGATTATTTTCTCTTTAGCATTACATTTAGATGGGAGTTTTTTTGAAATCGCATCACATGAAGCAAATGGACAACAACGTTGACATCATCGTAGCCGGCGGCGGGCTCGGCGGCCTGACGGCGGCCAACCGACTGGCCCAAGCCGGCCACAAGGTCCTGCTCGTCGAACAGCATTCCATGATCGGCGGGCTCGCCACCTATTTCAAACGCAAAGGGCATATTTTCGACGTCGCCCTCCACGGCTTCCCCGTGGGCATGAAGAAATCCCTCCGCAAATACTGGGGGAAGGATTTTGCGGACCGCGTCATCCAGGTGAAATCCATTCGCTTCGACAACCCTCAGTTCCAACTGGATACGACATTTGACACGGCGGATTTCACCGCCAAGCTCATCAACCATTTCAAACTGCCGCAGGACACCGTGAACGCCTTCTTCGCCGCTTTGGAAGGCATGAACTACTACGACAAGAACGACGACACGATACGAGACCTGTTCAACCGTTTCTTCCCGAACCGCACGGATGTGTGGCGCTTCCTCCTCGAACCGATCACCTACGCGAACGGCTCCGGCCTGAACGAACCCGCCATCGCCTACGGAATCGTCTTCGGAAACTTCATGAGCCAAGGCGTCTACACGTTCCTTGGCGGCACGGATCTCATGCTGTCCATGATGCAGGAGGAACTGCTGAAAAACGGCGTCACGCTGGAAACCAACGCGCGGTTGGAACGCGTCATCATCAACAACGGCAAGGTTGAAGGCGCCACCATCAACGGGAAGGCCGTCAAATGCCGCGCCGTCGTCTTCAACGGCAGCATCAAGCGGCTCGTCTCCGAAGTCGCCGGCGAAGAGAATTTCACGAAGGAATTTCTGGACGGCTTCCATAAGGTCCGCCTGAGCAACTCCTCCTGCCAAGTCTACATCGGCATCAAGCCCGGAGAGAAAATCCCCTACATCGGCGATCTCGTCTTTTCGTCGGAATATCCTGAATACGACACGCAGGCCTTGCTGTCGCCGACCATCACAAGCCGCACGTTCTCAGTCTATTATCCGGAAATCCGCCCCGGTTCGGACCGTTATTCCATCGTCGCCAGCATGAACGCCAACTACAGCGACTGGGACGGCCTGACGGAGGACGAATACAAGAAACGGAAACAGTATCTCGTCGAAAACACGATGGGCATCCTGGAGCACAAGATCCCGCACATCAGGCAGATAGCGGACTATATCGAAACCTCCACGCCCCGCACGTTCCAACGCTACACGGGCCATGCCTGCGGCGCGACGTTCGGCACGAAGTTCGAAGGGCTCGACTACAGCATGAACATGCAGAAGCAAGTCGCGGGGCTTTACCATACAGGCTCCGTCGGCATCATCATGTCCGGCTGGCTCGGCGCGGCGAACTACGGCGTCATCACCGCGAACGAAGTTGACAAATACCTTCACACATAATCATACCATTTAATATAGAGACAAGAGAGAGACAAAGGAAACACCACCATGCCAGGCTTAGAAAATTCACGCTACGTCATGCTCGGCAATCTTCGCATCGATTTGATCTGGTGCAATCCCGGGCATTTCATCATGGGCTGCTCGGAAGACGAAGAAGGCGATTCGGAAGACGCGCCGCTCCATCAGGTCACCATCACGAAAGGCTACTGGCTCGCCAGATTCCAGACGACGCAGGCCCAGTATGAAATGATCGCCGAACAGGCCGGCCTCGCCCCGCGTCCGTCCAAATTCGAAGGCGAGAACCGCCCCGTCGAACGCGTGACATGGGTCGATGCGCATCAGTGGTGCGAAGCGCTCAACAGACGCGAATCGCGGGCGGGCCGTATTCCGGAAGGCTTCGAATACCGCCTTCCGACCGAAGCGGAATGGGAATACGCCTGCCGCGCGGGAACCACCACCGCCCTCAACAACGGCAAGACGTTGACGTGCGGCGACGGCGAATGCCCCAACCTCAACGAAGTCGCATGGTACGATCACAACTCCGGCAAGGAGACGCATGACGTCGGCCAGAAGCTCCCCAACAACTGGGGCTTCTACGACATGCACGGCAACGTCGAAGAATGGTGCCGCGACTGGTATGACGAATATCCGCTCGACCATGTCGTCGATCCGCTCGGCCCCGACTACGGCCGCTACCATGTCTGCCGCGGCGGCAACATGGGCGGCATGGCCATGGGCTGCAGTTCGTCCGCCCGCAAAGGCGGCAACCCCACCAACCGCCGTTGCTATCGTGGTTTCCGTCTCGCGTTGGGCCCCATCATCAAGGCGACGTCGCACCAGCAGAACCCGCGTCAGGAGCAGAACGAAGATGCTGAAAACACCCGTCCGTCCAGACCGCAGCCGTCCACCGAGGAACTCATGCAGGCCCGTGCGGAACTGGAGGAACGCCTCAATATCGCCATTGATTTCGACACGGCCATCAAAGGGAAGACCAGCGATCTGGGAACCCGCAATTTCACGGTCGAAGAGCCGAAAATCAAAATGATCTGGTGCCCGCCCGCCACCTTCACGATGGGCAGCCCCGCGGAGGAAAGCGGCCGCACGCCGGAGGAGACGCTCCATCAAGTGACATTAACAAAAGGCTTCTGGCTCGGCATGTATCCCCTTACACAAGAGGAATATTCCGTCATCGCGGACTGCGCTGGACTGCGTGCGCGCCCCGCGAATTTCGGCGGCCTCAGACGCCCTGTCGAGACGGTGGACTGGTACAGCGTCGAACGCTGGTGCAAGGAGCTCACCTATCTCGAAATGATCGCCGGACGGCTTCCCGACGGCTATGAATACCGCCTTCCGACCGAGGCGGAGTGGGAATATGCCTGCCGCGCAGGGACTTCCACCGCCTTCAACCATGGATTGGATCCCACCAACCACGGCGAAGAGGCCCGTACCTACTTCGAAAACGTCGCGTGGTACAAGTACAATTCCGGATACAAGACGCACGTCGTCGGCGAACGCCAGCCGAACGCATGGGGCTTCTGCGACATGCACGGCAACATCCGCGAATGGTGCTGGGACTGGTTCGGCGAAATCGCGGCGGAATCCGCCACGGATCCGCATGGTCCCGAATCCGGTGAATTGAAAGTCACAAGAGGCGGTTGCTACGGCGATTACGCACGTCATTGCCGCTCCGCGTACCGCGGCCAATGCGAACCGGAAGGTTGCAAAGCCAATCTCGGCTTCCGTCTCGCTCTCGCGCCGGTCCTTCATTAAGCCACTATCATTCAACATCTTGCATTTTTCGCAAGACATCCCTTGCGAAGCGATGACAACCGCCGAGCCGCAAACAGCCGTAGGAATTCTTTCATGATAAGATGTCGTAATCTGCAAATCATGCCTTTGGGTTGGTTGTCGGCTCCGGCGGTAAGGCAATCTGTATAATCCGTACTACTATCGTTCATTTTCTTGTTTTTCGAAAAAGATTTTCTCCAAGGCATAGAGCTTCCGCATGATGATGTTCCCGCCTCGCGAAGCGATGACAACCGCCGAGCAGACGGAGGCCTTCTTGATCTTCAGCAATCCATCATGTCACGTCCACTCAAAACCTTCAGCACTTCGGCCGACGTCTGCGAGGCATTGTATTATCAGTGTAATCTGTTTGATCTGTGGTTAAAAATTTCGTGTCTTTTCGTGTCTTTTCGTGGTTCCAAATCAATAATTTGGTTGCGGTTTGACCGCTCCTAGTAATCTGTGGTTTCTTAATTTAAAATGGATAGATATTCACGTTGCGAACTTTGCCCGCGGCTCTGCCGAGTCAACCGAACCAACGGGCAGCTCGGCAGATGCGGCGAAACCGCCGAATGCCGCATCGCGTCCATCACGCCGCATTTCGGCGAAGAGCCTTGTCTCACAGGGCAGCACGGCTCCGGAACGATTTTCTTTTCTGGCTGTTCATGCGGCTGTCTGTTCTGCCAGAATTACCAGATTTCGCAACAGCATCAAGGCCAGCCATACACGATGGAACGTCTGATCGCCGAAACGCGGGATTTGATCGCGAAAGGGGTCCACAATCTCAATTTCGTGACGCCTGAGCATTGGTGGCCCCACATCCAGCGTCTTTGCGAAGCCATCCGCAAAGACCATCCGGATCTGCCGTTCGTCTGGAACAGCTCCGGCTACTCCCGCGTCGAAATGCTCCGCGAACAGACAAAAATAATCGATATTTTCCTGCCGGATTTCAAATTCGCCGACGCGACACTTTCGCAACGATGCATCCATACGACGGACTATCCGTCCGTTGCGCGGGATGCCATCCGCTATCTTGTTGATGCCGTTGGCTTTCTGCGTCCTTTTGACGAAACCGGAGAAATCACGGCGTCGCGCGGCGTCATGGTCCGCCATCTTGTCCTGCCCGGTTTTGTCGAAAACTCTCTTCAAGTATTGGAATGGCTGTACAACGATTTCGGCCCCAAGCTGCCGATTTCCATCATGAGCCAATTCACGCCCGTGCCCGCCTGCGCGGAACAGAACTTCCTCAACCGACGGCTAACGCAGGACGAATACAAACAAGTCTGCGACAAAGTCGATGAATTGGGCTTCACACGCGTCTTCCTGCAGCCGGATTTCGGCGACGACGCATTCATGCCGGATTTCAACGACAAGCAGCCGTTCGCAGGAAACCGCAACCACTAAAGGAGCTATCATGAAGCATTTAGCCATTATTCTTCTTTGTCTGGCCTGCTGTGTTTTCGCGCAGGCCCCCGCCAATCGCGTCGTCACGAAAAACATCCGCTACCGGGCGGAAGAAGAATACGTCAACGATTATATGAAAGAAAGATGCGTTCTCGACATCAACGCTCCGGAAAACGCGAAGGACTGCACCGTCGTCGTCTGGTATCATGGAGGCGGTCTAACAGGCGGCTCGAAAAGCGTACCAACGCCCTTCTTCGAACGCAATAAGAAACAGCCGATCATCGTCTGCGGCATGGGCTACCGCCTCGCCAAGAAGAACGGCTGCAAAGTCGTCGACTGCCTGCAGGATGCCGCCGCTGGACTCGCGTGGGTGATGAAAAACATTCAAAATTATGGCGGCGATCCGCAGAAAGTCTTTGTAAGCGGTCATTCCGCAGGCGGTTATCTGACGCTCATGCTCGGCATGGATCCACGATGGCTCGCCCCGTACGGCATCACGCCGTCGCAGATCAAAGGGCTCATTCCGGAAAGCGGACAGTGCCTCTCCCATTTCACCTACCGCGCTGAAAAGGGCATGAAAAAAACGGAACCGCTCGTCGACGACATGGCTCCGATTTTCCACGCGAAGAACGCCGCGCAAATTCCTCCCGTTCTGTTGCTTACCGGCGACCGCGAGATGGAGATGCTCGGCCGTTACGAAGAGAACGCCCTGCTCCGCCGCATGCTGCTCATCAATGGCCACACAGATGTCACGCTCTATGAATTCCAAGGCTATGGGCATGGCATGACGCAGCCCGCCGTCGATCCGCTCATCCGCTTTGTCAACCGCGTCACAGCGCAATAAAACTAGCCACTAGCCACTAGCCACTAGCCACTAGCCACTAATTACTGGCCACTAGCCACTAACCACTAGCCACTAGCCACTAGCCACTAGCCACTAGCCACTAGCCACTAACCACTAGCCACTAACCACTAGCCACTAACCACTAGTCACTAGCCACTAACCACTAATTACTGGCCACTAAACCCAATTGGCTCTGTTCCAACGTCCAGTAGATGCCGCGCTTCTCGACCAATTCAGCGTGTTTTCCCTGCTCCGCGATGTGGCCGCCATCCATGACCATGATGGAATCGGCGTCGCGAATCGTCGAAAGACGATGGGCGATGACGATGCACGTCCGCCCTTTCATCAATTGCACCATCGCGCGCTGAATCAGAAGTTCCGTACGCGTATCGACGCTGGATGTCGCCTCATCGAGAATCAGAATCGGCGGATCGGCGAGAATGGCCCGCGTGATGGAAAGCAACTGCCGCTGGCCTTGGCTCAAATTGCCGCCGTTTTCGCTCAGCACCGTGTCATAGCCGTCGGGCATGCGGCGGATGAACAAATCGGCACCGCTCAATTTGGCGGCGGCCTCCACCTCTTCATCGGTCGCGTCCAGCCGTCCAAGACGGATATTCTCCCGCATGGAACCGCTGAAAAGCTGCGTCTCCTGCAGCACCATGGCGATGGAACGGCGCACGTCGCGCCGCGGCACATCCGTCAAATCCTTTCCGTCCAGCAGGATCTTGCCAGATTGGATGTTGTAGAATCGCATCAGCAAACTGGCGACGGTCGTCTTGCCCGCGCCCGTCGTGCCTACCAATGCAATCTTCTGGCCCGGAAGGACATGGAATGAAAAATCTTTCAAGACGGGTTCGCCTGGCTTGTAGGCGAATTCCACATGGTCGAACACCAAATCGCCTTTTATCGAATCCAGACGGCCTTCCGGCTTGACCGGCTCCTCTTCCGGTTCGTCCAAGACGGTGAACACGCGTTCCGCACCGGCCAAGGCGGACTGGATTTCATTATACTGATTCGCGATTTCTGAAACAGGTCGCGTGAACTGCCGCGAATACTGGATGAACGCCGCAATCACGCCAACCGAAATGGAGCCACGGCTCGCCAGCCAGCCGCCGCAGCCCGCCAGCAAAGCATAGCCGATGTTGTTCAAAAATGACATCAGCGGCCAGACGGAGCCCATGAGAAAACGCGTCTTCAGCCAGACGCGGCAAAGTTCCTTGTTCAGAATCGTGAAATCGCCAAGTGCCTGCTTTTCATGGTTGAACGCCTTCACTGTCTTGCGGGCGGAAACAACTTCCTCCACATGGCCGTTCAGCAAACCGACCATCGTCTGCTGGGCCAGAAAGCATGCCCGGATCTTTTTCGACGCGAATTTCGTCAGGAAAAAACTGCCCGGTATCGTCAGCAACGTCACACCCGTCATCAGCGGACTCATCTTCAGCATGACGAACAACGAACCGAACACCGTGATGATGCTGCCGATGAAATTCACGACGCCGCGGGACAGCACCTGTGCGACAACTTCGATATCATTCGTCGCACGGCTAAGGATTTCACCATGGGAATGCGTGTCAAAATACGTCAGCGGAAGCAGTTGCAGCTTCATAAAGAGCTTCTGGCGCAACAACCTTACCGTGTCCTGCGCGATTTTCGCGCTCGTCCAGCCTTGCAAAAACTGCACCAGCGTATTGAAGCCGTAGACAAACGCCATCACCGCCAGAATCTTCACGAGGCGATTCATATCGACTTGAACACCGCCGACCGATACCTTCAGCGAATCGACCGCCTGGCCGAGAAGCCATGGTCCCGCCAAGCCGAGCAGTGTCCCAAGAAGCACAAGAACCGCCACCGCAATCATCAGCGACAGACGGCCACGCAGGAAGCCAAGAAGCCGCTTGAACGTCGCCTTCGTATCATGGGCCTGCTCCAACTGGCGATGCCAGCCGCCCGGCCCGCCGGGGCCACGACCCTGCGGCTTGCCGTTGGACAACTTCAAGGCCGCCAACGCCGCCAGCCGTTCCGGCAGGACGACGCCGTTGACCGTCGTTTTCTTCTCTTCTGTTTTATGATCATCCATTATTTTCGCAATCCCTTCACACTGAAGGGTGTGGATATCTTTGATTTCACGACGGCGAAACGCCGTCGCTACCACGTTTAATAGTTCATGACCACCATCTGGTGGCATGTGAAACGATCGATTTTGATGACGACACGGCCCTGCTCGTCCTTTTCGAACGGCAACGGCGTTCCCTGCGGCTCCAACGTGATGGATTTCACTTCCTTAGGAGTCTTCACGGCCACTTGGACGTCTACGAGCGGATTCAAGTCTTCAATGACTTCGATCATGCCGCGGCTTGTCACACCGTCCACGTTGATGTTGCCGCCGCGCGCAACCGTGTTCGCATAAAGCAGATGCAGCACATACCGCTTGTTCTCCGTCTGGTTCATGAGATTCAGACGGGCCGTCGACGGCATGTTCGTCTCGATGGAACTTTCTCCAAGTATCAGGCGGACCGCCTTGCGCAGATATTCCGCCACGGGAACACAGCCCCAGCCGCGGTAGATGCTGAAGACAGGATGGGCCAGATACATGACGCCGCCTTTCATGACGCCGGCGGCAAAGCCCGACGCCTCAAGGCGATACGGCGTATGCTGATGGCTGCAGAAATGCTGGTAGTCCGTCCGGTTGAAATACGTGTCATGGACATCGCCCAGACTCTTGCCGTCCTTTACCTTAATACGGTAGCCGGGCAGATACATGACCATCGGACTCTTCACACAGTCCGGACGGACGGATTCGTCCAGCCGCACATAGTCCGGGCGGAACGGGCTGAGGCCTTTGCATTCCGCGCCGACGTCGAACAGGAACTTGCCGTCGTCGTCCAATCCGCTCTTGCCGCTCAGCAGCAGATGGCCGCCGCGGCCCAGATACGTGTCGAGCCGCTTCTTCAGCTTGGCATCGATATGGATGTCGTCCGGCAGGATCAACAGCTTGTATTTCTTGAAATCCGCATCCAAATCAATGACATCGAACAGGAAATGGCCTTCCAGAAGGATGCGTCCCGCGCCGATGTCTCCCGGAATCTCACGCGAACTCGACGCATTGACGGCGGCCGCCGTCAGCAGGCCGATTTCCGCCACGTTGTCGACATTGTCGCACCACGGCTCCTTCTGTTCGACCTCCGCATAAGCCTGGCCGATAAGATCATAGGTGCTTTCATCCAGCTTGCCGGAGGGATGCAGCTGGTCGCCGACGCTGCATTTCGCGCCGAAGGCCATCATCGCCGCGCATTCGTAGCGAAGCGCGTTCGGATGCTTGTAGCCGCCGAATTCGCCCCACGTCGTATGGAACTTGCCTGTCATGCCGAGGAAGTCCAAATCCAACGTCTTCACGTATTTAGCGGATAGCGGGAAGTGGTCGTATCCCCAACCGCCCGTCGGCAGCGATTCGAGTTCCAAATGTGTAAAGTAATCTTTCAGTTGCTTGCGGCGGCCAGGCGTCACATGGCCTGAATTATGGAAGACCGGCATGTCCGGATTCTCGAACGTCGCCGCCGCCGTCGTCATCTGGTAGTAGCGCTCCAACGCGAGTTCGGAGCAGCGCTGGCGGTCCTTCTGGACGTTCGGATTCAGGCCGTTCTCCCGCATGACCTCCAGGCAGTACGGGCAGCAGCATTCCGGCTGGGAGATGATGTCCAAGAAGATGCCGTCGCAGTTCGGGAAGAGATGGACGGTCTCCTTGATCTGCTCGCAGAGATAGTCCGTATAGGGTGAATTGAAGCAGACGCGGTGGAAGCCAGCCTTCAAAGGACTTGCGACCGAAGTATTTAGCGTATTCGGATCAACATAGACGCACTGCCATTCGGGATGCTCGTCCAGAATCATGCAGTCCAGTCCGGCGGAAATATAGATCGGCACGTTGACGTCGATCTCCTTGCATGCGTCAAACTGCGCGCGAAGCAGATCGAAGCCGAGCTTCGGATGAAGGCGGCCTTTTTCCGTGAAATGATAATGCCAGCCATGATGGCATTTCGCGAACAGCGTGATGGAATTCACATGGCCGGCCTTCAACGTTTTCTGCCATTCATCCTTGTCAAAGGCCAGTCCGATTCCAGGAATCGCCGGAGAAGTGTGGAAATCCAAATGAACTTGTCTGAAACGCAGGTGATGCATAAACCGTCCTCAATGCCCAAAATGATCCAAAACACATGACACTTTTTCATCTAAAGATGAAATGTCAAAATCTATAATAAAATCCATCATCCTATAAAAAACAAACATCATTTAAGAATTTCATGGAAAAAAGAACGGAAAAAGACAAAACATCGGTCATTTTTCCTTCCTTTTCGTCGCTTTTGTCCCTTTTGTCCCTTTCACTTCATCCCATAAAGAATTGACTTTCTCTGAAAATCGCCTAAATTTTCATCAGGAAACCATATAATCAGACAAGAAAAGGAACAACCATGCTGAAAGTCATCGCATTCGATCTGGACGGAACCCTCACGCAACACAAGACGCCGCTGGACGACCAAAACCGCCACGCCTTGGAGGAGCTGTCGAAAAAATACAAACTTCTGATGGTCGGTGCTGGACAGGTCATGCGCATCTTCAACCAGATGGGCGGCTTTCCGATCGACATCATCGGCAACTACGGCCTCCAGTTCGGCAAATACAACCACGCCACCAAGCAGATGGACATCGTCCGCGATCTGACGCTCCCCTGCGACCGTGAAAGCGTCGCCAATCGTATTGAGCAACTCCGTGTCAAATACGGATTTACGCAATACGCGGGCGAAAGCGTCGAATACCATCCGTCCGGCTGCGTCACTTTCCCGCTCATCGGCACGAAGGCCAAGCAGGAGGACAAGCTCGCGTTCGATCCCACGCGTGAAAAACGCCGCAAATTCTACGACGATGTCGTCAAGACGTTCAGCGACTATGTCGTCTTCATCGGCGGCTCCTCCTCTTTCGATTTCGCCCCCAAGCCGTACGACAAACGCTATGCGTTGGATTTGTACTGCAAGGAAAACGGCCTAAGCCACGACGAACTCGCCTATTGCGGAGACGACTACGGCCTCGGCGGCAATGACGAGGCCGTCTACAAATCCGATTTCAAGTTCATCTGCGTCGACGACTACCGCACATTCCCGCAGAAAATCGCCGAACTGCTGTAACGTGAAGGTAGCGACGGCGTCCACGCCGTCGAGCGTTTGTAGCGACGGCGGAGAACCGCCGCCGCCACCTCTGTCATTTCCCTTCCAGCACAATCGTGTTCACAAGCCGCAGCTCGCCTGCGGCTTTCCCTGTCATCTGCACAATCCGCATGCCGACCTGCAGGTCGTCGACCGTCCCGAACTGGCGGCGGTAAACCTTAAACTTCTCCGACAGTTTCAACGGCCACAACGTCTTCTGCTGCTGGCCGTTGCGGATGGTTTCCACGCTCCAGCCGTTTTCCGTTCTCTTCAGCGTCGAATTCAAGAATGAAATATTCCCCAACGCCATGCGGCCGTATGACTTGTCCAATATGACCAGCTTGTCCAGCGTGACGTCCGTCTCGTCGTTCCGCTTGCCGTAGCCGTTCACGATCTGCCCGTCCGCCATATCCGCGACGGTCACTTCCTTTTCGGATTTGACGGTCGTTTTTTCACTCAACTGGATTTCCATCTCCTTCCCGTCGCGCTCCACGATCCAGCGGCCCTTTCCGAGATTCTTCACAAGCTTTCCGGAATTGATATTCAGCATCCAATACAGCGAATCGTCCGGATGGGCGGCCTCCCAGGCCAATAACGCGTCATAGCGCTCCTTGCAAGCCGCGTCGTCCAATCCTTTTAGATATTTGTCGTAGAAACGGATCACCGCCGGACGGATTTCCTTTGGATAGTTGGCATCTCCAGGCCGTTGCAACGCAAATGTATGGCCGACGCCGGGGATCAGCATCAATTCGTTCACGATGCCGGCGGCGTCCAACGCCGCCTTCATGTCTCGAGCCTGCCACCAATCGACCGTCGTATCCGCAAGTCCATGCAGCTGAAGGATCGGCGGATCGTTCTTGTCCAGCTGGTACATTGGCGACGCGAATTTCCAGCGTTCGGGATCCTCTTCGATCTTCGCGCCGACGAACGCGGGCTTTCTGTATTTCCCGTCAATCGGCGTGCCGTCTTTCTGCATATAGCGCCATTTCGCCAAGTCCATGATTCCGTACAGGTTGACGCCTGCCTGGATGCTTGTGTCGACATTGCCGTAGGGCGACGTCGGCTCCAAGCCCATGTCCTTTCCGCCGACCGCCAGCAACGTCGACAGATGGCCGCCCGCCGAACCGCCGATGCAACCGATCTTGTCTGGAATGACATGCAGTTTCTCCGCGTTCACACGCATCCACTGGACGGCCGTCTTGCAGTCCATGAAATTGCGCGGCCATGTTCCTTTCCCGTTCTTGCTCAACACATAGTCGATACTGATGCACACATAGCCCATGCGCACGAGATTGGACGCGATGTTGATTTCCCGCGCCGCGTCCCGCTGGCCGCCCGTCCAGCCGCCGCCATGGATGATGACGACGCCTGGAAAGCGATCCTCCGGCTTCGCGTCCGCCGGATAATACACGTCCAGCAGTTCGTTCCGCCCTTTCTCGAGATATGGCACGTTCTCATGGATGCCGATTCTGTAGATCGGCCAGTCTTTTCCAAATAACGCCGCGCAAAGACAAAGCAGCAACACATATTTCTTCAGCATGATGATTCCTTTTGTTCAAGCCCAAAACTCTTCCATGACCACCCATTCCCGTCCATTTTCGCAATACTATTATTAATATAGCTTGACTTCCCTATTGTTCTGCGTTATTTTGATAGAAAAACATTGTCCAATTCATTTTTCACGGAAATATGAAACGCCTTCTGTCCATCCTGTTCGTTCTGTCGCTGGCCGCCATGGCCGACGATTTCACGATTCGCATTCGCATGGACAACGCGCAGATTGAAGAAGTCATTCTCGGCTGCGCGGCCAAAGCGACGGATCAATACGACAAAGGGCTGGATGTCTACGCGCCGCCCATGTCCATGGGGACCGCCATCGCGGGGCTCCTCCTGAACCGCCAGTCACAGATGATCCTCTACAAGGACATCCGTTCCGCCAAACTTCCGCAGACATGGCTGCTGGACTGCAAACTAGAGAAAAACAAACCGCTTACTCTCTCATGGAAGCCCGAAACGCTTCCCAAAGGCATCGTCTGCTCCATCCAGCCGCCCAGGCAGCGGCCGATGGACATGCGCAAGACTTCCAAATGCAAGATCATTGAAAACGGCGTCATCGCCATAACGTTCACCCAAAACACCTTAGAAAAAACATCGGAGCAAAAATGAAAGGCAAAGCAGTGATGTTCGGGGCCGGCAATATCGGCCGCGGTTTCATCGGTCAGTTGTTCAGCGAATCCGGATACGAAGTCGTCTTCGTCGATGTCGTCCAGGAGCTGCTGGATTTGTTCAACAAAGAGCATCACTATCGCCTTCAGACCGTCAGCAACGAAGGTTCGAAGGATTATTCCATCGGCCCGGTCAGCGGCGTGGACAGCCGCAACCAGGCCGCCGTCGCGGAAGCGGTCGCTGAGGCCTCCATCTGCGCGACCGCCGTCGGCGCGAATGTATTGAAATTCGTCGCGCCGAATCTTGCGGCGGGCCTCGCCCTTCGCGCGAAACGCAATCTGCCGCCCATCAACGTGATCGTCTGCGAAAACCTCCACGGCGCGCCCGAATATCTGCGCGGCCTTCTGGAACAGAGCATTCCGGAGGAAGCGAAGTCCTATCTCGCTGAAAAGACGGGTCTTGTCGAAACCGTCATCGGCCGTATGGTTCCCGCGCCGACGCCTGAGATGCGCGCGGAAGACATCGGCTGGATCAAAGTCGAACCATACAAGGAGCTGCCAGTCAAGCGTTCAGGCTTCGTTGGACCGATTCCGGACATCGTCGCCATGACTCCCTATGACGATTTCGACGTGTTCGGCGCACGGAAGCTCTACGTCCACAACTGTGGCCATGCCTTGATGTCCTACGTCGCCTATCAGCGTGGCTATGAATATGCCTACGAGGCACTTGAGGACAAAGAGATCCGCTCGTTCATGCTCGCCGGCCTGCGCGAAAGCGTCGATGGCATCTGCGCGAAATTCAAGGCGGATCGTGATTGGCTGTACGCCCATGTCGATGACCTGCTCAAACGCTTCGCCAACAGAAGCTTGGGCGACACCGTCTATCGTCTTGGCCGCGATCCGATCCGCAAGCTCGCGGCGGAGGACCGCCTTGTCGGCGCCGCCAATCTCGCCGTCGAAGGCGGCGGCAAGCCCGTCCATCTGGCGTGGGGCATCGCGGCGGCGTTGCTCTTCAATCCGGCGGACGACCCCAGCGCCCCCGCCCTGCAGGCGAAGATCAAAGAGAAAGGCGTCGAGGCCACGCTTGCGGAAGTCTCTGGAATCCAAAAGGATTCCGTCCTCGGCAAGCTTGTCTTGGACGCCTACGCGAAGCTTCTCGTCAATCCCAAAGCCATTCCCGCACAATAACTCAAACGGATCGTTCATACCATGCCCGAATACAACCAAGTCACAGAATCCATCGCACAGGAACTCATCGGCATCTTCGGTGCCGCAAACGTCTATTACAATGACGCGGAACGACTTGAGCCATACGCCCATGACGAGGCGGCCGGCTGCGCGACACGCGTTCCCGAAGCCGTCGTCCGCCCGAAATCGGCGGAGGAAATCTCGCAGCTCATGAAACTCGCCAACCGTGAGAAGATTCCCGTCACCGCCCGCGGCGCGGGCAGCGGCCTCTCCGGCGGCGCCGTGCCGATCCACGGCGGCATCGTCCTCGACTGCTGCCGCATGAACCATATTCTCGACGTCGACAAGGCGAACATGACCGTCACCGTCGAGCCCGGCGTCATCACAAGCGAAATCAACGAGATGCTCCGTCCGCACGGCCTGTTCTACGCAGGCTATCCGATGAGCCTTGAGACATGCACGATCGGCGGAAACGTCGCGGAGAACGCAGGCGGCGGCAAGGCCGTCAAATACGGTGTCACAGGACGCTATGTCCTTGGTTTGGAAATGGTTTCGCCGACGGGAGACATCGTCATGCTCGGTGGCAAGCTCGTGAAGGACGTCTCCGGCCTCAATCTTCTCCAGCTGATGATCGGCTCGGAAGGCATCCTCGGCGTCTTCACGAAAATCATTTTGAAACTGCTGCCGCTGCCGAAGGCGTCCGTGGACATGCTCTGTCTGTTCAATTCCATCGGCGAAGCCATCGGCGCCGTGCCGAAAATCATGACGGAAGGCGGCGTCATCCCGACCGCCGTGGAATTCATGGACAAGCTCTCCTTCCAGACTGCCTGCCAATACCTTAATGAAACGTTGCCCTGCCAGGATTCCGGTGCCATGCTGCTCATCACCATCGACGGCGCGGACGCCGCGCAAGTCGAACACGACTACGACGTCATCGGCGAACAATGCCTGAAGGCGGGCGCGACGCAAGTCTATGTCGCCGACACGAAAGCGAACAGCGAACGCATCTGGCGAATCCGCCGCTCCGTAGCCGAAGCCTTCAAAGTCTTCTCGCCGAACCAGAGCCTTGAAGACATCGTCGTCCCGATCGCTTCCATTCCGGACATGAGCGCCGCAATCGACCGCATATCAAAGAAATACGGCGTCCTCATCCCGTGCTACGGCCATGCCGGCGACGGCAATCTCCACGCCACGCCCGTCATGCCGCCCGAATGGACGCTTGAAAAATGGCAGGAGACGCTCCCCGCCCTGCTCATGGATCTTTACGAGCAAACAATCGCCCTCGGCGGCCACATCTCCGGCGAGCACGGCATCGGCCACAAGCGGAAAAAGTACATGCTCAAACTGGCGGACAAAGGCTTCCTCACGATGATGCAGGCCGTCAAAAACGGCCTCGACCCCAACGGCATCCTCAACCCCGGCAAGATTTTCTGATATAAACCCAACCATCAACAGGAGAACAACATGCGACTTCAGACCGTCTTATGCGCAATGGCCGTCAGCGCGATGGCCGCCTCCCCCGTGACCTACTGGTCCAACCAAAACGGCAGCGGCGAAATCGGCACGAAGGCGCATGTCTTCTGCACCGTCGCCCCCGGCTTCGCGGGAGCCAACTGGAGTTTCGGCAGTTTCGCCAATGACAAGAATGCCAAAGCCATTGGCGAAACCCACACGACGGGAACGACTTCCGGCAAGACCATCGCCATGGCTCTCGTCCGCACGCTGCTTCCGGACGGTTCGCTGAAACTCGACTACGCCCTCACACCGAAGGAAGACGTCGTCCTCAATTCCCTCCATGTCAATCTCAATTTCGATTCCGTCTATTCCACGAAGATCGCCTACAAGCTCGGTGACAAGGAAAAGGCGGCCTTCCCCATGACGTTCAAAAACGTCATGGTCGCGAACGCCAACTGCAAGTCGTTCGAACTCTTCACGCCCGACGGCGTCCTTTCCGCCACATTGGAAGGCAACGCCTATGTCATGATTCAGGACAACCGCCAGTGGGGCGGCGGCATGGAAGTCCGAATCGGCCCCCAGATGCCGCAGGGCGAGCCATGGCCAGGCGGAAAAAGCTTCAATCTCGCCATGACGCTGAAATGGGACGCCGGAATGGAAGTCGCGACAATGGAACCAGTTGTGCTGAAAGCGAATGACGACTGGTCCATTCTGGACACGCGCCTCGGCGTCAAGCCCGGTTCCGCTCTTGATTTCACTGTCTTCAAATTCGCCGACGGCCCTGCGGGAAAATACGGCTGGATCCGCGCCAACGGCCCGCATTTCGAATTCGAAAAACTGCCGGGCGTGCCGCAGCGTTTCTACGGCGTCAATTTCTGCTTCAGCGCCCACGACCTCTCCCATGAACAGTCGGAGCAGCTGGCCGAACGCCTGTGGCGGCTCGGCTACAACACCGTCCGCTACCATCACTATGAAGGCAACTTGCAAGACCGTTCCTCCGGCTCGTCCATCGTCTTGAATCCACAAAAGTTAGAGAGATTGGACTACCTCCACTACCAGCTCCGCCAGCGCGGCATCTATGTGACGACCGACACCTTCGTCTCCCGCACCGTCTTCGCGAAGGAGATCTTCGACGGAGAGGAAGGCAATCTCGACATGAACGAAATCAAGATGCTCCTGCCCGTAAACGACCGCATGTTCGAAAACTGGAAGGGCTTCTGCCGTGCATTTTTAGGACATCTAAATCCCTACACGGGACTCACCTACGCGCAGGATCCAGCCGTCGCGTGGATCAGCCTCATCAATGAAGGCAACTACGGCAACTACTTCGGTGGCCTCCGCGACCGCACGCGGAAGGAATGGCTCCGCGCATGGAACGACTGGACGCTGAAGAAATACGGTTCCGCCGAAAAGCGCAACGCCGCCTGGGGAACCGCGCAAGACTATGCGATCACGTTCCTTCCGGACGGAAAAGGCACCGTCGCCGAACGCCGCGATTTCGAACGCTTCCAGTATGACGTCGAAACAGACATGCTCCGCCGCATGCGCGACTTCCTCTACAAGGAGCTCGGCAGCAAGGCGTTGCTGACGGACATGAACTCGTGGACGAACCGCACATGGTCCACCATGGCCCGCAAAGAGTTCGACTACATTGATGACCATTTCTACATCGACCACCCGCAGTTCATCGAAAAATCATGGCAACTGCCATCCAAATGCGACAACACAAGTCCCGTTCTGAAAGGCACTCCCGGCGGCGGTCACGTCGCCTTCACACGGCTTCTCGACAAGCCGTTCGCCATCACGGAATACAATTTCTCCGGCCCGGGCCGTTTCCGCGGCGTCGGCGGCATCATGACCGGCTGCCTGGCGGCGTTGCAGGACTGGGGCGGCGTCTGGCGGTTCGCCTACTCCCACGGCAACTGGAACATGTTCAATCCCAGCGGCGCAGGCTATTTCGATCTCGCGTCCGATCCGCTCAACCAATGCGCGGAACGCGCCATCCTCTGCCTCTATCTGCGCGGAGACATGGCCCCCGCCCCGCAGAAAGTCGCCATCACATTGGAAGACAGATATTTGGACAAAGACTTCCAGCCCGGCCAAGGCCATGTTCCAGGCTGGAGCAAGCTGAATCTCATCGCGCAGGTCGGTTATTTAATTGGTAAAGAAGGCTCGAAGGCGGACGCGGATGTGTCGCTCGGCTTCTCCGACAACGCCCCCAAAGCCACCATCGCCATCGACGGCAATTCGCCGCTGAGCGGCGCCAACGGCGGCAAGATGCTGGAACTTTTCCGACAAAAAGGCTGGCTGTCCGCCGACAACGCGACCGATATGGGCAAGCCCTACACGCAATCATCCAACGGACAGTGCGTCATCGACGGCACGGAGGACATTCTCGTCCTCAACACGCCGAAAACCGCCGGCGGCTTCGCCCCTGCGGGCAAGTCCATCACGACGGACGCCGCGCAGATCAAGATTCTCGATTCCGACGCAACCGTCTGGATTTCAGCCGTTGACGACCAACCCATCGCCTCCAGCAAACGCCTTCTCATCACGCATCTGACGGATTTGCAGAACACGGATATGAAATACGCAGACATCCGCCGCAAAGTCCTCCAGGCGTGGGGCCACATGCCGCACATCGTCCAGAACGGCCGCGCCGAAATCACCGTGAAATTGCAGAATCCGCAGAACGCCACCGTCTGGCGGCTCCGCACCGACGGCGAACGCCTCAGCAAGCTTGAAGCCGCCGTCACCGCCGACGGCCTTCGCATCCCGCTGGACATCCGCGGCCCCCACGGCGCCCAGCTGCTGTATGAAGTAGTAGTAGAATAGTTTTATAAAAACTAAATTTTAACATGTACAAGTAACAGGACATGATGAAACAGGACAAGTAACCAAACAAGTAGCAGGGCAAACCGAACAAGTAGGAGGACAAGTAACCATACACGACGGCACCGCACAAGATGGCACCGCACAAGATGGCACCGCACAAGATGGCACCGCACAAGGTGGCACCGCACAAGGTGGCACCGCACAAGGTGGCACCGCACAAGTAGCCAAATTAATTCAAGCCTTGGGAAATGAATGCCTCACAAGAAATGAACTTTTGGATAAATTAGGGTTACAGCATAGAGTTTACTTTCTTAAGTACTATTTGCAACCTGCATTAAAATGGGGCTTAATTGAAATGACGATTCCTGAAAAACCCAACAGCATGCATCAGCGTTACCGCAAGAAATCCACGGATAACACAAAGACAATGGATAACCAGCCATGATTCCGTCCGTCATCCTGTTCTCCAAAATGAAATGTTCGAATTCTCTTTTTTTCCAAAAAAATCCTTCCAAACAAAAGGGAAATGCACGTTGCCTCTGTAAATTGTAAATTGTAAATTGTTAATTGAAAATATGCAAGAATGTTTTAAATCTGCCCACCTGTCCCATGAAAAGGACGGGAAGTCCTATGACATCAGCCGTTTCGGCCTGAAAACGGCTGAGAAAACCATGGCGTTCCACAAGAGTTTTCCAGAATACGCCGCCACGCCGTTGGCGGAACTCAAGGAGCTCGCACAACTGCTTGGCGTCCAGTCGATTCATGTCAAGGATGAAAGCAAACGCTTCGGCCTGAACGCTTTCAAGGTACTCGGCGGCAGCTATGCCATCGGTTCGTATATCGCCAAGACGCTCGGCATGGACATTGGTGAACTTTCCTGCGAACGCATGACCAGTCCCGCCGTCAAGGCGAAGCTTGGCGAACTGACGTTTGTCACGGCGACCGATGGCAACCACGGCCGCGGCGTCGCATGGACCGCCAACCGCCTCGGCCAGAAATGCGTCGTCTATATGCCGAAAGGCACTGCCAACGAACGACTTGAGAATATCCGCAAGCTCGGCGCGGACGCGTCCATCATGGATTTCGGATATGACGACTGCGTCCGTCTCGCCCGCGACAACGCCGCGAAAAACGGCTGGATTCTCGTGCAGGACACCGCGTGGGACGGCTACGAGGAGATTCCGCGCCACATCATGGAAGGCTATCTGACCATGGGGCTGGAATCCATCCATCAACTCAATTGGAATTTGCCGACGCATGTTTTCCTGCAGGCGGGCGTCGGTTCCATGGCCGGCGCCTTGGCCGCCTTTTTCGCAAACTACTGCGGCAAACACCAACGTCCTGTCATCGTCATCGTCGAACCGAACAAGGCGGACTGCTTCTATCGCACCGCATATGCGAACGATGGCCGCCTCCACGCCGTGACAGGCCCGATGGATTCCATCATGGCGGGCCTCTGCTGCGGCGAACCATGCACGATTGCATGGAACATCCTCCATGATTACGCGGATGATTTCATCTCCATGCCCGACTACGTCGCCGCCAAAGGCATGCGCATTCTCGGCAACCCGCTAAATGGCGATCCACGCGTCATTTCCGGCGAAAGCGGCGCATCCACGACGGGACTCGTCGCGGAAATCCTTCAGAATGAAAGCCTTGACTGGCTCCGTTCACAGCTTCGCCTGGACGCCTCCTCCCGTATCCTCTGCATCTCCACGGAAGGCGACACGGACAAGGCGAACTACCGCCGCATCGTCTGGGACGGCCTCCATCCAAGCTATTGATAACCACGAATGGCCCCAGCCGCCTTCTTTCCTTTTGCCAATGGAACACTATATTAAATAAGGTATGTTTTTTTTCCGTAAACCATATGGCAAAATTCAACGTCCAAGACGTCTGTTTCCATGATCTGGCAACCGTTTCTTCCCTATAACGCACTCATCGTCCGCTACAATGAAATCGGCACGAAAGGCCGCAACCGCCTCGCCTTTGAAGAGGCGCTCGGCGAATCGCTGCAACGGGTCCTTTCATCCGTCGGCAAACTGAAAATACTCAACGAACACGGGCGGCTTTTCCTTTTGCCGGAATACAAGCCGCATTTCACGCCGGAGGACATCCAGCTCATGCGGGACGTTTTGCCGACCGTTCCAGGCCTGTCCTCCCTCTCGCCAGGCTTCTATGTGGAACCGACGTTGGAAGCCATCGAAGCCGTTATGCGTCAATGGTTTGACACTGTCTTCGAGGCGTTCATGGCGCAGTCGCCCCGCCCTGCTCTCACCTACGCCATGCGAGCCAGACGGGCGGACAAGAAGTTTCCCATGACCACCGACGAAATGGAACGGTATTTTGCGAAAATGGTCATCGGCAACCATCCTGAACTGTCCATCGATTTGAAAAAGGCCAACCTGCTGGTCGAAGTGGAAATCCGCTACCACCAGGCATTTATCTCCTTTGAACGCATCTACGGCGCGGGCGGCCTGCCCGTCGGGACGGCCGGTGGCACGCTTGCGTTGCTTTCTGGTGGCATCGATTCGCCCGTCGCCTGCTTCCAGATGATGCGGCGCGGCTGTTCCGTCGATTACGTCACGTTCCACAGCGAACCGTACACGCCGCCGGAATACATCCAGAAAATCACCTCCATCGCACGTCAGTTGAACAACTACCAGCCGCGTGGACGATTAGTGGCCGTCAACCTTCTGCCGGCCCAGAAGGAAATCCGTGACAAATGCCGCTCCCGCTACCGCACGATTCTCTATCGCCGTTTCATGCTGCGCATCGCCAACCGTCTTGCGAAGCTTTTCGGTTCGAAGGCCATCGTCACAGGGGAGAATCTCGGGCAGGTGGCCAGCCAGACGTTGGACAACATGTCCGTCATCGAAAACGCGTCCGACATGCTTGTCCTGCGGCCGTTGCTGACGTTCGAAAAGCTTGAAACAGTCGCCATCGCGGAGAAAATCGGCACGTTCAACCTGTCGGCGGTGAACGTTCCGGACTCCTGCACGGTCTTCGCTCCTGACGATCCCGCCACCTCCGCGAGACTGGATTTCGTCCTTTTTGAAGAAAAGGCCCTGGATGTGGAAAATCTCGTGAAACAATGTCTGGAATCCGCTGTCATAGTCAATCCAGACACGGGCGCCCAGCATCCCCTGAAGGATCTGCCTGTCGGCGACCGTCGATTTACATTATAGAGGTACTGCATCATGGAAGATCTTTTGTATCGTGGCATCATAAACCAACTCAACATCCGTTTCGTTCTGGCGGACTGCCAGCAGACCGTCAACGACATCATCCTGAAACACGACTGCGATCCAGTCTCGGCCGCCATCTTCGCGAACGCCATTTCATCCGCCGCGCTCGTCTCGTCATTGCTCACGGAAGATGAGAAATACACCCTCAAATGGCGAAACGACGGACAGTTAGGACTCGTCATGGCAGATTGCGACGCGCAAGGCCACGTCCGCGCCTTGATCTCCAATCCGCATCTGGCCTACTCCGCGAAGGAGGAAGCGGACATCTGGGGGAAGGAAGGCTCCGTCTCCGTCATCAAGTCTTCGACGACGCAAATTCTCAACTCCGGAACGGTCGAAGCCAACTTCCGCGATCTCGCGCAGGATCTCGCCTTCTTCTTCTCCGTCAGCGACCAGATCGAGACCGCCATCGTCTGCAAGAACGTCTTCAACGCGGATCCGTCCCGTCCGATCCGCACGGCCCGCGCCGTCATGCTGCAAGCCCTGCCCGGTTGCGATCTCACCGTTTTCGAACAAGTCCGCAAGAAGTTGGAATCAGATGAATGCAAACAACTTCTGACGCCACCTGTCGTTACGGACAATCTGTTTGAAATCATCGTCAAATATCTTGCCGACGGCATCGTGGAGAAACCGACCTTCTCCATGGAGCATTCCGTCTCGCCGCAGTTCAAATGCAACTGCACGAAGGAAAACATGATCGCGGCGGCGGCTTCCCTCAGCAAGGCGGAATTGGACGAAGCCTTCAAGAAGGACGGCGAACTGCGCATCACCTGCCAGTTCTGCAACACGACGCATGTCATCAAGCCGGAAGACATGCCGGAGCAAAAGTAAAAAGAGCCTCTCCGATTTCCACAGTTTTCTAGCCTTCTAGATTTCTAGGATTCTAGAAGGCTAGTTTTTTTTATCAATCACCGCTTCGCCCGCGGGAAATACGTGATCCGCAGGGCCGTGCAGCCGTATGGGACAAGTTCGATTTCCAGCGGATACGTCACATCCAGTTCCGCCTCATAGATTTCCGACGTCTTGTTCGGATACGGCGCATAGGCGAACGGCGCCTTGAAGGCGTTGACGTGCAGTTTCACAGGCGGATTCTCCCACACGTAGCCGTTCGGCTCCGTCTCCTCAACCGTCACTTTCACGTCATTTTCGTCCAACGCCACGTTCCACGAAATGAATTGCTTACGGTATCCGAGACTCTCGAACATCCGCGTCGGCTTCTCATGGATGACCGGATTGACGCCGTACCACGCCCAGCCTTCCGGAAGCGGCGTGCGCGCATGGCCGTTGCCCATGTTGATCCACTGCTCGGGAATCGGCAGCGAGAACGTCAGCGCGCCCCACTGGATTGTCAACGGGTAGTTCTTCGCCAGATCGTTCACACGGGAGACGCGCGGCTTCATCTCCAGCGTGACGTCGATCGTGTCGCCGTCCGCCCATGCACGGTTCAAACTCGCGCCTTCAATACCGTTCACGCTGACGGTGTATTTCTCACACCAATATGGCTTCTTGAGGAAGATTTCAAACGTCTGCGGCTGATCCGCATGGATGACGTAATGAATCGTGTTTCTAAATGGATACAATGTCTGGCTCTCGATGACGACGCCGTGATGGCGGATGGAATACGGCGCATACGCGTTGATGTGGAGATTGCCCGAATCGTCCGTCAACGCCGCAAAGCGAATGAATTCCGGCAGCGTACCGACCGACGTCACCGCGCAGCAGGAGACGGGATGGATCGGCGCGAACAGATGATGCACGGCAGCGAAGTGCGACGAATTGTCGGAGATGTAAATTTGGTTTGGCGTGCTGTTGTATTGGATGGCTTTTTCGTCCTTCTTGCGCGCGCCTTCGGCGCCGTTGTAGATCATTTCCTCCACATAGTCGCCGTAGAGCGTGTCGCCCGTCACGCGGCTCAAGATACCGTAAGTCGTTGTCAGGAAAGCCATGTCGCAATATTCCGTCTCCGCGTAGGGACTGACCGGGGCGAGATATTCGTTGTTGGCCACAGGAGCGCCCGTCGAATGCGTTCCGGACTTGCGCAATTTCGCGCTGCCGTTCACGCTGGCCTGCAGGAAGCGTTCGTCGCCCGTGGCGCAGTAGATCATGGCGGGACCGCGCAACTGCGCGACGTAGGCGGCCGTATGGTTCGAATTGTATTGGAGCTTCGGCGCCAGATACGCGCTTAAGGAATTGCTGAACAAATCGTTGCGCTCCAAGAAATCCACGTATTCCAGACAGAAATTCAGAAGTCGTTCATCGCCAGTCTCATAGTAGCAGGTCATCATGGGATCAATGATGTACGCCCCCGCATAACGCGACTTGTTGTCGCCCGCCCAGTTCTTACAGAACCACAGCATGCAGTTGTAAACGGCGTCGAAGACATCCCGACGGCCCGTCGCCTCCCAAAAGGAAAGCATCGCCTTCATGCCGCAGGCCGTCCCCCAGGCGTTGTAGTCCTCCGTGCGGTCGTCCTCCGGCTTGTACGCGCCAAGATAGCCGTCCGGCTCCACGTTTTTCAAAACGGTATCGACCCATTCCGTCGCTTTTTTGATCAATCCTTCATCACCGAGCGTGAACGCCAGCCCTATGAATCCAAACCAGTAGTTGCCAGATATTTCCGCTCCCCATCCAGTCTTCACGAGGCCCCATTTGTCATCCGTTTTTTTCGTCGTGTAGGGATCCCAGACCATCTGCGGTTCCAAATCGCCCAGATGGCCGCCCATGCCGTCGCGATTGCGCTCCAACTGTTCACGCAGCCATCCTTCAGCCTTGATCGAGCCCAACGGCAGCGACTTCCATTTCGAATAATTCTTCATCTTTTCACCATGTTTACATTTTCATTGGAAAACCATCATCTGAATCTAATGTATAGGCCTTTTCAGACTGTGCAATTCATTTGCCCAAGCAAACCGTGATTTCATCTACAACAGCTTCATTTGGAACTGTTTCGGAGCCGTCTGGCGTTTGTATTCCACATCAGGCCACCCGAACAGCATTACCGCCCCGACCTTGTATCCATTCGGCAGGCCGATCCGTTCGCGCAACGCCTTCACAAACTTGAAGGCATACACGCCGAAACCGCACCAGCATGTTCCCACGCCCAACGACTGCGCCATCACATCAAAATAGCTTAACGCGATCCATGGATCCGCCTCCTTGCACGGCGCGTTCTTCGGCGTGCAAGCCACGACCATGTGCGGCGCATTGCGAAAAATGATGTCTTCGCCTGCCATGATGTCATCCTTGTAGCGCTTGAAATTCGGATAAAGAAGCCTCATAATACCCGTTTTGACAAGGAATTGCATCGATTTGACCATCTTGTCGCGGAAGAAGTCCATCTCCGTCCGACGCCGCACGACCGCGAAAAACAGCCGATGGTCATTGCAGCCTGTCGGCGTCCAAGCCAACGATTTCACCAATGCGTCCATCGTCTCCGAATCCAAATCCTCCAGCTTGTATTGACGGATGCTGCGCCGTTGGCAAAGCAGATTCATCATCGTCTGAGCCGTCGGCAACGGCCCGACGGGGGCCGCCTTCTCCGCCGTGACATCGTGGCACTCCACCGCCCCGACGGGACACACCGCCAAACAATGCTGGCAGTTCAAACAGAATCGCTCGTCTTCTGGCCGCACATGCGGGAAGCCGTTCTCACCAATGGTCAGAACCTTTACAATGCAGTCCTTCACACACGCCTTGCATTTCAAGCACTTCGATTCATCGATACGGATCATTCTTGTATTCCTCCAATTCCGCCGCATCTGCATGGAGCAAACATATTGATAGAAAAAGCACTACAGGTCTTTCATGATTCATACTTCCCGCCTTATGCCACATATTCTCCCTGTAAAACTTTATGATAATTACTATACATACTCACAAGACTCAGTTCAAAACTGCCACGCATTTTTTGAACCATTATGTCTTGAAAAAATAAAACATATATATATTATGTACATGGTTGATTTTTCGAATGTTTTCCACCGTGCAATAGATTTTGTTCCATCACTGAATACCACAAGAGGATACAATGCAGGATACATTGTTGCTAAAGCTTTTGGACAGATGGTTGCAAAAGTTTGTGGACATTGTCTTCAGAAACAAACTGTTTGCGGTGATTCTGTTTGCCAAAATGCTGGCCTGGATGTGTCATCCGCTTTTTCTGTGGCTTACCTTCTGCTGTTTCGGTAATCACTTTGAAATACTTTTTATCATTGCGCTTTTCTTTTGCGCTTCTAGCTTGAATATCCAATTTTTCGCAATATATAATCTGCTCAGATTGCGGGCAATTCATAAATGGAGGTGGCGTCAAAGTGTTATTATCTTCTTCCTGCTCGGGAACTTATCCTTTATATGGCTCTCATTCAACAGAAAACGCCGTCTTCCGCTTCTGTGTTTCGCCATGGCGTTTCTGATGACATGCCTGTATTGTCTAAGTTGGTTTAAGTTCTGCGTATGGTTCTACCCATATAATTCCATCATATATACCTTACAATACGTTTTTTCGGCCATCGGACTGATTCTGCTGAAAAAACGCATTTCCCAAAAAATCGTTGTTTCCATCATTCCTTTTTTCTTTGGCTTATGCTTCCTGTTTCTGCTCTGGCGTCATAACATGGAAATCCATCAGGAGCTTGAGCAAATCAGAGAACAGATGACCACCCTGCTTCGTTATCCTGTAACACAACAGGGGGCCAGGGAAAGATGGGAGAATGGCTATCCAGTTGATAAAGAGCCTCTTAAGACTCTCATGGGAAACGATGACATTCAGTTGCCAAAAATTGACGCAACCAGCAAGCAAAGCGAAATCAAAAAGGCATGGATGGAATTCAAAGAACAACATGGAGCTTTCATCCAAGCGGTTGATGAGACAGTGAAATTGCCGCCGCAAGCCATTCAACACGAATGGAATGAATTGGCCTATATGATTCAAATGCCCGAAGCGGTTGTTTTCAAACAAGCCGCGAAATATCTTGCCTTGGAAATCAAAGCCAATGCAGACAACAAAGAAACCGTTTCATCATGCAATCAGAAAATGATGATTTTGCGGAATTGGATTCAAACAAGTTCCCCCACAGTGTTTTCAAAACTAGTTGCAATCGCCATAGAGGCCATCAGATTGGATGCCATCGGATACACATTGGGACATGCCCGTTACACAAAAAAGGAATGGGAGACGCTTCTTGGTGAAATGCCCGACTGGAACTATCATTGTGCCTGCGCACTGGCGGATGAAGCGTTGTCACATGAAAACGCCCGCGATTTTCTGTCGAAGAACCCCCATGAATTAAAAACGACAATTGGCGGGGAGTCACCTGGCAGATGGCATATCTTCTGCCTGTCCCGTCTAGTCTGGGGGTGTTTGCTGGACATGGAGTTGCTGCTCAGCTGGCAAGACACTGCTTGGATCATCCAGCTCACGCTTGCCAAAAACCATGATTTCAAAGAGATAGAGCTAAAGTCAAAATACCGTTCTGCCTTTTTTTCAAAGATGTTTATGCCCAATATTCCCAAACTCATTAAAAAGCATGAACAAATCAAAAATTTGCGGACCATGGCCATGCTCGCCTGGCAGGTGATGGAATACAAGCATGAACATGGCGGCAAACTGCCTGAAAATTTGGAGGCGCTTGGAGAGGTTCCCGTCGATTCCATCAACGGGAAGCCTTTCGACTACGAACATGGCGACATGGAAATCATGCGTAACCGTAATGACGACAATCCCATGAAGGTACATGGATTCCGCATCATGCCTGATGAACTCTACCCTACCACTGATCTCATCGTGCCACTTGAACAGTAACTCCAAAGGAGTTCTTCCTTCCATGCCGCCAGAGCAATATCCTTATTCTAAGTAATTAACGTAGGCGAATTGACTGAATCGCCTTCAGGAATCACGGCAATCCCCCCGCATTGTCCACATTCTTCTTTTCTGTCGCCTTGACACGCCGTTCCAGTTTCTTGATATCCTCGGCAGGCGGCAGTTCCTCTGGTTTTATGCCACGTTGCCCCAGCATGTTACGAACACTGGTATTGTTTTGGACATGTTCTTTCGTAATCGGCCGTTCCCCTTGCAAGTCCTTCTGCTCCACATTATAACTTGTCATTTCCGTGGCAAGGCCTTTGGCGGCAATTGTCAACGTCGGCAGAAAATCCGCCAATGGACGCCCTTCTCTGACTCCAAGACGTTCTTTCATGACAGCCGTCCGGACACCGAACAAAGCCTCATCCCCCTTCGAACGAATTCTTGCAAACCCCTGTTCATCAACACCTCTTTCATAAATGTTTTTAGACAGTCGCTTTTCTGCCTCAGCCAACTGTTCACGGACATTGAGGCGTTCAATGGCTCCGACACGCTCCTCTATCAGCTCCAACCGTCGTGTCTGTACAGCAAAATAACTTTGCGCGAACGCAATCTCCTCCTTGCGCGGATCTCCATTCTGCGCAATGAGATAACAGGCATAACGGGTCAACATGTAGTCCTGAATCTCGCGTTGGGCGCCTTTTCCCAAAATAACATGCTTTACCAATGAACGAAAATGATTTACTATATTACCGCCTGAAGTTTCACAAGACTCCATAGCACGCTTCACAGCAATATCAAAATTTTCCCATTTTGAGTATCCGAGCAACACCATGATGTCTCTGGCATACCAGAACTCCACATGTTCCTTTTCAACCGCCTGTACAACATTGTCAAAAGCTTCTTTCAGAGTAACGATTTTTTTCCTGTCCATAATTGTTTCCTTCTCTTGATGTGATTATACGATGAAAGACTATCATCCCCATTACAGGAAATTGTCTTCCGCCAACCTAACCGAAGTCATCCGCCCTAACTTTTCCCTTGATTTTTAGTCCTCATTTTTCTATCCTTGTGTGTTCCAAGTGATTACTAGCTAATATCATTTTCCTGACATCAGGAAAATGATCCCTTTTTTCCGTGTTTTTGGGATGCCATCCACCTTCAATCAGACATATAACTATTTGTTTTTCAATATCTTACAATCCTTGATCATTTTCCTGACGTCAGGAAAATGATCCCTTTTTTCGGTGGTTTGGGACGTCAACCACCTCCTCACGCCTTCGCAATAACCTTATTTTAAGCATCTTACAACCATAGATCATTTTCCTGACGTCAGGAAAATGATCCCTTTTTCGGTGGTTTGGGATGTCATTCACCTCATCACAACTTTGCAATAACCTAATTTTAAACATCTTACATTCCTAGATCATTTTCCTGACGTCAGGAAAATGATCCCCTTTTTCGGTGTTTTTGGGCGTCAACCACCTCCTCATGCACTTGCAAATAACTTATTTAAAACATCTTACAATCCTTGATCATTTTCCTGACATCAGGAAAATGATCCCTTTTTTCGGTGGTTTGGGACGTCACTCACCTCCTTACGATTTCATAAGAAATTTATTTTAAACATCTTACGATCCTAGACCATTTTCCTGACGTCAGGAAAATGATCCCCTTCTCATCATGCTCTAGGCATCAGTGTCATTGATATTTAAGCACAGTCAGCAGATCATTGAACACCGTTGGATCAGTCCAGTAACTGGAGTGGGCAGTTATCGGATTCTTGCATAGAGTCCTATGTTGCTCGACACCTCTTGTCTGTAAATACAACTGGACAATATTGTCTGAATACCACATCGCACAAAGCAATGGTGCTAATTCAGTAATACGATCTCCTGGTGCATAGTAATTCTGCCACTTTTTATAACTGAACTTTGGATAGGTTAATCCTAGCGGCGATCCCATTGTTGCCCATAGTCCAAATGACAACCCACTGCTGTTCATTGCATCACGTGATAAGACAGTACCCCAGCTATGAGCAATTACGTTGATGTTTGTATACCCTTTAATGTATAAATCGCATAAGAAACAAACCAGACTTTTTGATGCGATGGTATGTGAAATCCGATTCGGATAAAACAATACAAGCCAACTACTCTGAAAACCACTCCATAAAAATTCATACATGTCTTGATTACCTGAATATTTTTCCAATGTGTCAGCAAATTCTTCAGACCAATTAACTTCATGATCCGTAACGCCATGGACGATAACAGAAGCATTCACATGATATCGTTTCCGCATCGTCACCAAATTCTGCATCATATCAGCATGTTGATAATCATAAATTGCTTTTGTAAATACTGAGAAAGCTGTATAACATGCCACCAAACTCATGGTCATGCCCAAGGTGGAAGTCAATGCGAACTCACCTTGCGGATCGCGGTTGTTCACAGGATCATTCAGACAATAGGCATAGCGATGCCAGCCCTGCGGATTGGCCATGTCAGCCGGATGCCGGTCCGCTGAAATGAAACGGCGAATTTCCGGCCAATAGAAACGACCGCGCAAATAGACCAGCCCGCTGGCTTCATCCTGCCACTCCCCCGCATAGCCGAAACCGTCATGAACGTTTTTTCCCACGCCCCATGCATCGGTTGCAAACTGCGTGGTGACACCATCTTGGCTTATCCCGCGAATTCCGCTTGCTCCATCCGACCATGCATGACAGATCAGCCCGTTCTCCACCCATCCTTCCAGTTCATGACCATGCAGAAAACTCCGTGTCGTGCGAATGCCATCACGTTCCTCCGTTATTTCCAGCAGCATCGCCATGCCGCCATGACTCACCGTCTCAAAACGGAATTCACGATTCACTATTTCATCACGCCCTCCTTCACGGCGATGAATGATCTGCCGTTTCAGAATCCCTTCCAAATCATATTCATACGTCACCTCGACACGGCTGGATGGCGTAACGATGACCACGCTTGCCAACCGCCCATCCGCATTCCATGACCATTCACGCGTTTCGCTTTTGCTTCCTGTCGTCACAGCTTTAACCAATTCGCCATTGCCGTTCCATTCATAATGCGTCTCGCTCCGGCCATCTTTTGACACATCAAACGCAGCCACAAGACAATCGTCGTCATCTACTTGACAACTCCTTGTAGCGGAATCTGTTCCATTAGTCCGCCATTTTTCCTCCAGAAGATTTCCCGCCGCGTCATAGCCGCCTGTCCAACCACGAATCTCCTTCCCGTCCGCCGTTTCAACACGTTCCTCCACAAGGCGTCCCACTTCATCATATGTCCAAAAACGCTTTCGTTCTCCATCGCCGTCCGTCTCCATGACGGAAACTCGCCGTCCATTCTTATCCAACGTGTATTGAACATGATAGATATCTTCATTCCCCTGCCGGACAACTACTTCCACACAACGTCCGCAGGCATCGTATCCATAGTCCTTGCTCCATCCGTCTGAAGTTTCACTATGAACGACCTGCCCGTTGGCATCATAACCATATGAAATTCCCCATGGCTCTTGAAAAACTTCTCCGCTCGATGCCGAAACAGCCATCCCGTTCAACCGCCCATGCTGCCCACGGGCGTATCCAATTTCCGTCATCTCCCCAACTAGATGAATCAGAGCATCTTCCGCATCATAATCAGCCTCCCACAAAACGGCATCACCATCCATCTTGCCAATGATTCTACCGTCAGCATCATAGGCGAATTTGAGATTTTCCTCCCCAGAAACAAGCGACGACAGGCGTCCATAGTCATCGTATGAATAATCGATAACAGCATCTGGTTCAGACTCTTGTGAATCCATCCACATGCGCCGTTTCACAACACGTTTCAATTCATCATACTGCCATTCCGTATGGCGCCCACCGCCCTCCGTCTGCGACAGCAATTGTCCGCCATGTTCCAAATACCGATAGCGTTTGATCCGTCCGCCTGGCGATGTTTCCGACGACACGCGTTCCAACGCATCCCGCTCAAAACGTCTCACACGCCCTAATGGATCCGTCATCGACGTAAAACCGCCATTGCTGTCGTAACCATATAGATACGTTGGAGTTGCTCCATTGCATTCCGGCAGGGCGACTTTGGACGGCCGGTTGCCGAAGGCATATTCGATCGTCGTCGTCCACCCTTCGCCATCCGTTCGGACGACAGGATTGCCCTCCCTGTCATGGACGGCGGTCCATTCGCTTCCGTCCGGAAATTTCGTTTTGCTCAAATGACCGCTCTCGTCATATTCCATCTTTGTCTCATGCCCTAATCCATCGACTTGCAACACGACATTGCCCAGATTGTCCAATTCGCGACGCTGTGCATGCCCATAATGATCAATCACCGCCGTGCAATTTCCATTGCTATCATAAAGATACCGTGTCTCGTAACCCAATGGTGACACCTCTCTTGTGACTTGCCCCGCCAGATCGTGCTCCGTCTGTTCTTCCCGCAAAACCTCTCCGTCATCCGCAATTTCACAGCAATAGCAATCCTCCGCCGTCTTCACAAGTCGAATCGAGACATTCGTCCGCTGGCTTTTGCCAATCTGCCGTCCGACCGCGTCATAACTGAACATCCACGCCGTGCTGAACACAATGGTCTCCGGAACTTTGCCGCCAACCATTATGACAGGTTCTGGAGCACTCTGCGCAACCACCCGTCCCCCAATATCATACACGACTCGTGTCACCTTCTGCTGTTCTACATCCACCTCCTCCACGCAACGATTCGCCACGTCATGCCGATACCGTTGATGCAGACCATTGGACATCCGTTTTTCCGCCACCAGCCCTGAGACGTTTCGAACAATCTGCATCCAATTCCCCAGCGAATCATGCGTGGAAATGACATTTCCGTCATCATCCCGCTCATAGAACAAACCATATGTCTCTACGTCACCGGTCTCCGAATTGAAACGACGTTGTTCCAGATGAGACAGTTTGCCACGACCATCGTAGGAAAATTCCTGCCGTGTTCCCCCTGCATAATCCGTCACGGCCGTCCTGCGTCCTTCTGCATCATGTTCATACAGAGCAAGTTCCTCACCATTCTCATCCAATTCCGCCTCCAGAAGGCCTTCTTTTGAAAAACGCCGTTTCAGCACACTTCCAGTTGGCGTCACAATCTTGTTCGCATGGCCGCTTTTGTCATATTCAGCCTCCATGACGCGTCCGGCGGCATCCACAAGTCGTGTGCATCGGCCATCAGCATTGTAAGAATAACGCGTCAAGCCACCTCCAGCCGCCTTACGGTACAACAGATTTCCTTCAGAATCATAGTCTTGCGTAACACTTCGCCCCAACGGATCCGTCCTTCTGACTTCTCGTCCAGCCTCATCATATGCAATCTGCGTCCTCCCGCCGTCCGCTTCGATTTTCAATGTCATCTGGCCTTTGTCGTCAAATCCGAACAATGTCTCATGACCATAGCTATCCGTCTGCAATTCAAATTGATCCAAGGCGTCACGAATCGCCGACGCGCTCGCGCCATCCGCATTGCGCATTCCACAATAGCCGCCAAATTCATCATATTCAAGCGACATCAGACGGACGCCACGGCCATCCATCACACCAGTCAAATGATGCGGAAATGCTTCATTCGCATATTCATACTGACGAAACAGAACCTCCCCGCCATTCTTCACCTTGACGACGCGACTGAGATTCCCCCGGTCGTCATAATCATATAGAATGTCATGACCATCCTTCTGTGACATCTTCGTCACATGTCCAGCCGCGTCGCGTTCCATCTGCAAAATCTCTTCTGTATCGCCGTTGGACTTGACATGCAAGATGTTCCGTTCATTCAACATCCAACTTTCACCATTCTTTTTGCGGATGCATGACAGTTTCAAATCGCCATAGCATTCCACCAGACTGGAGCCGCCGTCCTCTCCGATCAAAGCCGCCTCCCCCAACGGCTCCCGAATATATTCGTATTCCGTTCCATCGACATCCTTCAGCACAAAGCCCGGAAAATCAAAGAGTTCCCAATCACATTCCGTTCCCGCGGCCTCCCAGTAAGGCGACATTCCAGGCAATACCATCAATTTGTTGGAAACCGTCGGACGCAATGTCGCCTTCACATTGGACGGCGCCGTCCAGTTGGCGTAATACGCAAACGACCAGCCACCACCCTCCTCCAACGAAAACCGATACGTGCAACGCCGCCCGTCAGGCAATGTCAATGTGACGTCACGGCTGCCGCCACATCGCACAGACACCGTGTTTCCAACAACATCCAGCATCGTCTTCCGTTCATCGTCCACGACGCCGCCAGTTGCGGAAAAGCTCCATGTCCATCCATGCCCGAATTCGCCGTCGCGAAGTTCGCCACTGGAATACGACCGCCGCAATTTCATCTCCATCCCGCCGACGGACACCGTGCCGTCCGTTTCCGTAAACTCAAATACGCCGTTACGGACACGTTTTTCCAAATAGATGTCCCGCAACGAATTGGAAGTCCCGCTCTCCCCCATGACCACCAATTCCAACCGATAACGGCCATTCTCCAGTCCGCTGACATCCAATATCCCCAAAAGACCGTCCACTACAGCCCTATGCCTCAGCGGAATCTTGTAAATTTGGTTGTCATCCGCCGCTCGATTCTGAATGAACTTCAACAACCAGCCGGCCTCTCTTCCTTCTGACTGGCAGGACAGTAGACGGCCTTCCATGTCCCACAGCCGCAACATGTATTGCATACTACCTCCAGCCGTTGCTGTTCCCATGACACGGACGATCTCCGTATCGATTTCCGCTCCGTCAAATGGTTCCACTAGTTCCGCCTGGACACCGTCAGCCTTCATTTCTTCCCTATCTGGCTTCTGCATCGACCAAACGTCTCCGGAAACATAAGCTCCGGATTTCACAGAAGAAGTCGCAAATCCTTTGTTACCAGCTAAATCCTCTGCAAAAACAGTCCATTCATAAACACCATCTGAATCCCCTTGAATTGAAAACGAAAGCTTGTCATGGCTCTTCTCCAACGTCCTTTCTTCCAACATTCCTCCTGATACAATCTCTTGTAATCCAGCATTCAACAGCTTGACATGCTTCTCTTCGACAAGATATTCCCCATGTAGCACACAATTGCCATCATCTTGTTTTTCCAGCCAAGCAACAAACTGGACGGAAGGAGCTTGTGTGTCCATCACACCGCTGATTTCACGACTAGCCCGAAATTCACCATTCACCACACTCCCGATGAATCGATAACTTCCATCGCTACAAAGCTCGCCCTGTTCATTTCGACCATCCCACAAGACTTGTCCATTGCATCCGTCTCCATGGTAAGACCGTACTTTAGTTCCTTTGGAATCAACGATTTGAATCATCCATGACTCACCGATTGAACCTTTCAGCTCCGCCGTTGCCATATCTAGCGTAAAGTATTCGTTTTCCAATGAAAAGCTCTCGATTCGCGGACAGGCCGCCCGCAATTCCTCCAATCGACAGAACATCGCCAAAGCCGTCAATCTTCCCGCCATGCCGTTCTCCAACCAAGAGTCTTCGCCATCCAGCGATCGAAGCATCCCCAGAACTTGGCCAGACACATCATCCATAGCAGAATCCGCCTGTGGCAATTCAATATTCTCAAATCGTTTATTTCCACCATATTCAATAACAGCCATCTGCCAAGCGATAGCTATTCCATCAAGTTTCAGCATACCGCTGTTTCCACCTGCAAAGTTATCTTCACAAAACAGGACAACTTCTTTGTTTCCAAAGTATTCCATTTCAGAAAACAGATCTTCGCCTTTTTCAATAATGACCATCCGCCCTGCCGCCGCCAATTCCACCACTTGTTCCCACGGTGATTTGGCGGCTTCGCCAGCCAATATTGTTTCCAGAAATGCTGACGACACATCATTCATCGCCGCCTTCATCACCCATCGCCAGCCGTCATCCCATGTCTTTTCAATCAAATGGTTCTCCCCAAGCTCCCCCGCGCCATAAATGTAACAATCGGCTGTTCCATCACTTCCAACTACACGAATACCTTCCATGATCTTGCTGACACACAGGCCTGTTTCATCATGACGCCCCCAAAGCCCCATGACCTGCTGCCGCAGATCGTCATGACGGCTTCGCAACCATGCAGCCACACGCTCCCCTCTCACAAGCGCTTCAACCGCCAATTCGCATTCACCATGCCCCAAGGAAACACCGTAACTAACGTGTTCGCAAGCATTCAGCCAATCTGTCACTTCTTCAAGCAACATGCCCCCCAGCCGTCTCTGAAACCGCACCGTCACTGTCTCGCCAAAAACAAACGGCCCTTGCCCGACCGCAAGCATCTCCCCTGTTGACAACTGCGGAAATGCCTTTAAACCAGAACATTGCATTCCCTTTTCCAACGCCATGGCATCTCCGTCACGTGTTCTGGACCACGTCAGTGAAACGGTTTTCGCATCCACTTGCGGTACAATCAATTGGCATACAATTTTGTCGTTTCGGACAATCTCGACGGCAATCTGCGACATGTATTCCGACGGCAATTCATCATATTCACCGTACACCCTCAGAATTTCAACAGGCCGTGTCCCCAACAACCGACGGTTTGCGTAACCAGGCATCGGCTGGACATCCGTGACGACCGCAAAACGGTTGTTCGCGTTCATCCATCGCTCCACCGTGCTTCGCCGCCGTTCCAGCAAACACTCCAACGGGAACTTTGTGCACGTCTGTTTTCCATCAATATTTTCACAACAACTTTCCGCTTCAATCTCCTGCCGCCATGCCGAAACATCCGCCGTCGTCAGCGGTTCTCCAATGGTTCGAGCCTTTTCACAGCCCAGCAGGGCTGGAAACACGTCAATCCATTGGTGTCCAGAATCTTCCATCATATCCAATGTACCAAAATCCGGTGCATAATGGACCTCGCAACGCAACCATGCCATGTCGAATTCATATCGGCCGTCCTCTGTCAAAATACCGTTGCCGCCACCACCGAAATCATCCAACAAGACATCCACCGTTCCCGACTTCCATGGCAGCCATGCCTTCACTTGCGCTTCGCTCAATATAACGCGCCCTAAGATTATTTTTGTCGCAACTCCTTCACGTAAAGCATTTTCACGAAACGCCATCACCAAATCGAGCATGCTTCCGCCACCCGTCCGCCAAACGGTGGCCTCCGTCCTGCCCCATCCACAACCGGGGCGGTGAACCAGTTCGTCACGGAACTGGCATACCATATCCAAGATACTGCCGAACAACAGATTAGCACAAATCATCACCACACCAAGAACTCGTTTCATTTCAACCTCCAATTTCTGTGATTGACCATATGATAAATACAGCATTCTTTTTCAGACTCGTACCACCAGCCGACAAGACAATGCAACTGCTTGCAATGCTTACAGATAACTGATATTGAACGATAACACAATGGTCTTTTTACGGGAACAACGATTATGCTGCGTTCCACTTCCCATGGATATGGACCGCGCTTTGTCACAATCCTCCCCCAACGAAGTCCCAACCCATTCGCATTAACTGTATTGGCCCATGCTCCCGGTATCGTTCTCTCTGGTTGCGACATGACTTCAGCTCTGTTCTGCGGCTGGCTGTTCTCCTCTTCCTGACGCAATGGCCTTTCCGCTTGCACGACAACATTTTTCAGGGTATTTTCATCTGAATCCGCCTTGCCGCCATTTTCCACCGTCCTTTTCAAAAAATGCACGCCATGCCTTTCTAACTTATCTGGTTCTTTAGGAGGCTCTTCTGGATCCTCTGGATCTTCCGGATTGTCTGGATCTTCCGGATTGTCTGGATCTTCCGGATTCTCTGGATCTTCCGGATTCTCTGGATTCTCCGGATTGTCTGGATTCTCCGGATTGTCTGGATTCTCTGGATCGTCTGGATTGTCCGGATTGTCTGGATCTTCCGGATTGTCTGGATTTTCCGGATTGTCTGGATCTTCCGGATTCTCTGGATCTTCCGGATTCTCTGGATTCTCCGGATTGTCTGGATTCTCCGGATTGTCTGGATTCTCTGGATTCTCCGGATTGTCTGGATTCTCTGGATTCTCTGGATTCTCTGGATTCTCTGGATTGTCTGGATCTTCCGGATTCTCTGGATCTTCCGGATTGTCTGGATTGTCTGGATTGTCCGGATTCTCTGGATCTTCCGGATTCTCTGGATTCTCTGGATTCTCTGGATCTTCCGGATTGTCTGGATCGTCCGGATTGTCTGGATCGTCCGGATTGTCTGGATCTTCCGGATTGTCTGGATCTTCTGGATTGTCTGGATTGTCTGGATCGTCTGGATCGTCTGGATTCTCTGGATTTTCTGGTTCAATTTCCGTTTTGTCTTCCAATTCCAATTCCACAATCGGCTCAGACCGACGTTCCGCCAGCCAGTCGTCACGGCCTTCCGGCAAAACAATCTCCAGCGGGCATGATGACTCGGCCAAAACCGTTCCTTCTTTCCAAATCTTTGCATGGCAACGATATGTCCCTGGCTGAAGATCCACACAATCAAACGATAGTTCTATATCTTCCATGCCGCCAAACGAAGAAGCCGCCACTTCCCATTCCTCCACCGTCCATGTCTTTCCGCTTCCCGCCTGTTCCATGGATACGCTTGCATAAATCACGTCTTCATTGCCATATACGACAATCGTCCCGCCTTCGGAAACATCAGCAAGCGATGCCTTCAAACGCTGTCCGCAAACGCCCTCCTTGAATTTCAGCAACCTGCCATCCGCTTCCGCCACGTCCATCCCAACCCACGTTCTCATCCGTCTGTCCGGCAGACAGGCAAACTCAACATCCCCTCTCCGCAAACCGCCCAAATCAGCCGCCAGCCATGTCGTCATGCCAGGACTATCCCATAGAATTGTCTCATTTTCAGCAAGTTGCACAACATGGGACATATCTCCGAGAGGCAACGACATCCAGACGCCGATCATCATTTCCTCCCCCCATGTGACCGTTTCTTCACATTCGACCTCCAATTCATAATTGCGTCCGCCGCGTTCCACGGAAAGCTCCCCTAGCCGGATGCTCCGTTCATTTCCAGCCACCTCCCAGACCACCGTTCCTCCAATCTGGACCGTCTCCGTACCTTCCTCTTCCTCCGTCGGCAACCAGTAGTCAAAGCTCAAATCCCATACGTCACCGCTTGCCATGGGCGCATGCATCCATGAGAGCAACACGCCATCATCATCCAAGACCATTTCAGGACCGGAAACAAGATTTTCCATTCCATCAATCACATTATGAGGCAGTTGCAACTGGACTACAACCGGACTTGCCTCCACCTTCAATTCAGGCAGCACATCGTCGGACAAAGCCAATGTCATCATCGCCGTCTCCATGCAAGTCTGCCGCGGGTCAACTCGCGTCAAACCACTGGCATGTGCTTCATCCTCAATCGTCCACCGCCCATCGGCCTCCTGACATTCCAAAATCTTTCGCCAACCACCATCCGTGCCGTCACTCCAGCCATATCGCCAATCAAACAATCTCCCGTCAATCCACTTGCTGTTCACACCAGTCAAACCAAGCCCTTTCGCCACGCTCCACCAACTGTATCCGACGCTCCGTCCGGAAGACTGCCTTACCCACTCGAACAATTGGTTAGTACCGTCAAGCAAGGCACTTCCAATGCCATTTCCGCTTCCTGCAAAACGCTGAAAACCATCCTCCCCCAAGCCACGACCAGACATCAGCAACAATCCCATCAGCCCAGACGCGTCCAATGATTCCGTATGAAATGAACTTTTCGATGGAGTATAGGTAAAAAATTGCAAATCATCATGATAGACAGTTTCCATGAACGACTGGATTTTCAGCTTGGCCGCTTCATCCACATCAATCCCCCATCCTTCTCCCGCCAGCAACGCCAGATAATTCCATCCCGCGATGGACAAATCATACCCGTCCGTCCTGTCCATGAAATTATAAGCCCATGAATTCCTTTCACTTGTGGATAACTGCATCAGAATATATTCGATCCCGTCTCCCACCAGTTCCCCTAATGTACAAGGTATAGGCGAACCAGGCGGCATCCCGCCGAAGTGACCAATCTCTCCGGACAGTTCCACTTCGTAATCCGGACGACCGACCGCCATCATCCCGCAAAGGCAAATCGGATGGACATAGTTCGAATTCTCACCGCCTTCGCCAAGCCGTACCGCGCGGCCGTTTCGGTTGCCGTCCAACCGCCCCATCTGTCCATTCAACGGCCAGACATCCCCCAGCCAAACCAACCGCCGAATACCAGCCTCCACGCATGACAAGAATGGATTATCCTTTTGATTTCCAATACCATAACCATGATTGCCAAACGCCCACAATGCGCACCCTGTCGTCGAGGCGCGGTAGCATTCGTCTCCGCCGTCCCACCAGAAGCCATCCTCCCGCTGACGCCGCTGCAGGTAATGCAAGCCACGGATGACAGCCATCTTGCGTCGAATATCCACGCCTGTCCGGTCACTCCATTCCGATTGCGCAATGACCTTCATCCGCCGTGTAGCCATCCATTCCTTCCCCTTGTCGTCCCAATAGCGCAATCGGACAACGACCTCCCCATCCATCCGCCCATCCTCCAATTTAAAGCACTGGGTATCAAATAGATGCCAACTATCCGCCAATGGACGGACAAGCCCGCATGGCCAACAGTCGTCCATCGTCACGCCCGCCCCGCAATCGTATTCCCACACATATGAGCAGACCTCCCCTTCCTCCAAAATCGGCAAATCATCCTTCTGTTCCTCCCACTGTCGGCTCAACGTTTCGTCATGCCATCGCCTCCCCGCCAACACGCCCCACAGCGTCGTCGTCTCGCCTGCCAATAGCATTTCCTGTGGAAGCAGCATCACCGCCTGCCCAAACAACGTGCATGCCATAAAACAACTTAATACCATCATTTTCAACAAATTAACCATATTCCCCTCCATCATTTCCGCTCCTGCCAATGAATTTCAAACTGCCCCAGTTTTCCACCGATTTCATTCGTCTCACCATGAAGCTGATAGACGGACACAACCGACGTTCCGGTCTTCCCATGTCCTTCAGCCTCAACCGTCAACGTCGCACATCCGTTTGTCACCTGCACACCGCATAAAAAGCCTTCGACGCGCGCCGCACCAAGATTCATATCCCCTTCGCATCGACCATAATGCGACTGGACGGCCAGCCACCCGTCCTCCAACAACGCTCCGTCCATGCCATGGATATCCGTCAATTCCACTATCAGGCGTCCTCCTGGCTCGTCGACGATCCTCCTGTCCTCCGTCGCCACCGTGAAGCCGGCGGCCGCCATATTCACATCGCCCTCCACGCAAAAGATTCTCAATGCATGATGCAAACGGCTCGCCCCCAATGTGATCTGCCGTGGTGACACGTCGTTCTCAACGGCATAGACCGCTCCGGACACGACCGTCAGCCGTCGATTGCAGGAATATTCGCCGCTGGATGTCGTCAGCCGCCCTGTCAATACATAACCGCCTGGTGATGAGGGTGCTGTAAATGGGCCTTCCTGCAGGACGGCTCGCATATGGCGTCTGGACGGCGTCAGTTCCGCCGAGGTCTCTCCGCTCTGGATGATTTCGCCATCCAGAGCAAGCTGCCATGACAATACCGCCGTCTCCGTCACATTTCCATCATAATCCCATGCCATGCACAAAGTTGCGCACCAGTCACCGCCGCCATGGGACACCATGTCGCGCATCGGCTCCTCCCACGCCACGTTGCGGCACGCCGCATCCGCCTTGATCTCAAACTCCAGACCGACCTCCCCCAGCCATGATAATTCGCCGCCATCCCAGAAGACGACTCGCAAGTCGTAGTCATCAGGCTCACAAGTTCCAGTAAACCAACTGCAACCGCCATCAATCGGCTCCCCGACGTACCGATAGTCGATGACTTCCGCATCCTTCAGGATCTCCAACGTCACCACTGTCCCGTCTTCCACGCCGTCCAACGCCAATTGCACATATTCCCTTGCGCCAAAACAACCTGGCTCTTTCCCCTCAACCGTCTGAAACTCAACCGTTAACCCGTCGTCCTGCCGCTTCGCGGCAAGAAAACAGCCCAACGCCTCCACGGCGGCGCAAGTCACCAGCCAGTCATCCCCCGCCGTTCCATCATGCCACCCGCCGTCATCCAGCTGATTTTCAACCAGCCTTTGCGCCAACGGTCCGCATTCCGTGTGCCTTCCTAGCAGGCATAACCCACGCAAAATCAAAGCAGAATCATAAGTTGAAACACATCCGCACTCCGCCTGCTCTCCATTTGCAACAACCTCCCGTTCCACCAAGCCAATGACGCCATCGACAATTTCGCGGCTTTTTGCGTCAAGCCCCCAGCCATGACGTCTGGCCAGTCCCGCCACGGATAGAAACTGTCCGGCCGTCCTCCAGTCACGCCGTCCATCAGCAGGAAGGCTTGTTTCATCGGCCAACATACGCTCCACCAGCCACTTCCATCCGCGCCCACATGCATCGGGCGGCTGTTCCAACTCCAAAAGACATTCCATGGCCAAAAGCGTCGCCCACATCTCGGAACATCCGCCCGCCTCCACAGCCCAGCCGCCTTGCACACTTTCCAAATTCGACAGCACAGCCGTCCCGCCGCCGCAGACCGCCTCCCGCAGTCCGTCCAGCAAATCCCCTGTTTTTTCATCCTGCATCAACGCCATCGCCAACGTCAACGCGGCCGCCTCACCGGCCGCCCCGCCATGGCGCCGCAGCACGCCGACTCCGTATTCCGCGCTCCACACGCCATGACCACCGTTCGCTTTCTCCAGCATGGCCTCCACGCCGCGACGGTACGCCGCCTCCATCCCCAGGAGGCTTATTCCAATCCACAACGACAACACGACAAGGCTCTTTTTCATAGTTTGCTCCTTTTTTGATTGCTACTTTTTCATTATTATACCCTCCATTATTTCATTTTCAAATCCACCATAAAAATATTTATGATGGTTTATTTATTCTTTTTAAAGTAATTATTATACATTTATTATGACTTCATATAATTTAAAATGACTTTATATGATTATTTATGAATATTTATTATTTTATTCCTAAAATCATATCAAATCATATAAAGTCATACAAAGTCACAAGGAATCCAAATGATGATCCCATGGTGCTTTCAGGCAAAAAAAAAGCCCTGCGGCTTCTAGCCGCAGGGCATAACAACTTCTTGATTTATAATGGAATAAGGATGCGTCAGCTCTTCAGTTTACGCTCCAGCATCGACATCTCGCGTTTGAAGTTCTGATCCGACGCAAGCTTCTTCTCAACGGTCGTCACCGCATGCAGCACCGTCGCATGCGTGCGGTCGAATTCGTTCGCGATGTCCGGGAAGGACAGATCCGTCAGACGGCGCGCGAAATACATGGCGATCTGCCGCGGCCACGCGACGCTGGCCGGGCGGCGCTTGCTCGTCATGTCCGCAAGGCGAATGTCGTAATGCTCCGCGACCAGCCGCTGGATATGCTCCACCGTCACCTGCGTATCGCTTTCCTCCAGGAAGATGTTGCTCAACACCTTCTCCGCCACTTCGATGGTCACCGTCTGTTTTGTCAGGCTGGCATGGGAAACCAGATTGAAAACGGCCCCTTCCAACCTGCGAACGCTTGACTTCAAGTGCGCGGCAAGGTAATTTATTACGTCGTCGCTCAGTTTGACGGACTGCTCTTCCTGCTTCTTGCGGATGATGGCGATGCGCGTCTCCAGATCCGGAGGCTGTATCTCCGCCGTCACGCCGCATTCAAAGCGGGAGACAAGCCGTTTCTCAAGACCGTTGATCTCCTGCGGAGGACGGTCCGACGCCATGACAATCTGCCGATGGTTCGCGTGCATCGCGTTGAACGTGTGGAAGAACTCCTCCTGGAATCCCGTCTTCGTCCCGAAGAACTGCACGTCGTCGATCAACAGGACGTTGATGTCGCGGAAATGCTCGCGGAACTCCGGCAACTTGTTGAGCTGCAACGCTCTCGTGAACTGATTGCAGAACTCCTCGCTCGTGAGGTACTCCACCTTCGCGTTCGGATCGCGGGACAGCACTTCATGCGAAATCGCCTGAAGCAGATGCGTCTTGCCAAGGCCGATCGAACTGTGGATCAACAGCGGATTGTACGCCGTGCCGGGAGACGCCGCCACAGCCGTGCATGCGCTGAACGCATAACGGTTGCCGTCGCCGACGACAAAACGGTCGAACGTGAAACGGCTGTTCAGCTCCGTCGACGGACGCGACGGAGCGACGGGCGCCGACGGCGCCGCAACGGCAAGCGACGGCACGACCGCCGCCGTCGACACCGTCTCCCGCGGCTTCTCATGGCCGCTCTCAAAGACAAGCCGACGCGTCAGCCCGGACGTCTTCTGCAGCGTCTCCAAGATCACATCCTTGTAATGGTTGCTCAGCCAGTCACAGAACATGTCGTTTGAAACGCCCAGAACCAGTTCCTTCTCCGTGATGCGAACTGGAACGATGCCCGCTATCCAGCGGTCATACGTGTCCGCATTCATCGATGCCTTCAACGCTTCTGAAGCTTTAGACCAAATCTCGTTTATGTCAATCATATCGCAAATGCCACTGAGTTTCAATTCCCCTTCCCGAACACAGACAAAGAATGCCCACGAACAGGCACAAAGAACTTCACGCCCCGATTTTTTTCATATCAATAAAATTAATCTTTATCCGCCACTTGGCAAGTCAGCGCGACTGATTTTTTTCACCCCGCAAAACCGCCCGTCTCCTTAAGTCTTTGACGTTACGAACAACTAAAAAGTTATTAACAGCCTGTTAACAACTTCACATTTTTTCGCCCCCCGCAATGCACCTCTCAAGCCATTTGTCAAATAGATTTTGCTCGATAAATATCCAAGACATTGGACACCAAAAACATAAAAATATCATCTTTCTGAATCGCCATTTTTATCACATGTAAATTCGCTATTATTTTATAGCATTCAATCGTCAACCGCCAACGCCTCTCCAATCATGTCCAGACAGCCTCTTCAACATAGACCACAGCCCAAATCAGACGAATTCCTCCCGACGACACAACAGGAAATGGCCCGCCGAAACTGGCGGCAGCTTGACATCCTGCTCGTCTCAGGAGATGCCTACGTCGATCATCCGGGCTTCGGCATCCCCTTGCTGGCAAGGCTTTTGGAAAGCAAAGGCTACAAGGTCGGCATCATCGACCAGCCACGATGGGACACGCCGGACGACATCAAGCGGATGGGCCGTCCGCGGCTCTTCTGCGGCCTTTGCGCAGGCGCCATGGACTCCCTCCTCTGCCATTACACGTCCTTCCGCAAGAAACGGCGCGACGACGCATGCACGCCCGGCGGCGTCGCGGGAAAACGCCCCAACCGCGCCTCCATCGTCTATGCGAATCTCGCCAAGGCCGCCTTTCCCGGCCTGCCGATCATTCTCGGCGGCGTCGAGGCCTCTCTTCGCAAGGCGGCCCATTACGACTTCTGGACGGACGCCCTCCGCCGTTCCATCCTTCTGGACGCCAAGGCCAATCTGCTCGTCTACGGCATGGGCGAACTCGCCATGATCGAAATCGCCCGCCGTCTGGACGCCAACGAACCGTTGGACGGCATCCGCGGCACCGCCCGCGTCGGCGTTCCGCCGGAAAACGCCCAGCGGCTGCCGTCGTTCGAAGAAATCCAACAGGACAAATCGCTTCTCATCAAGGCGACGCTTCAGCTGGAAGACCACTACCACAACGGCTCAACACCGATTGTCCAACAACACGGCAACCAGTTTGTCGTCATCGAGCCGTCCGCCCCGCCGTTGACGACGGAACAGATGGATGCCCTTTATTCCCTGCCGTTTACACGCCGTCAGCATCCGAAATACGACCAGCCGGTTCCCGCGTTGGACATGCTCCGTTTCAGCGTCACCGCCGTCCGCGGCTGCGCGGGAGCCTGTGCCTTCTGCTCCATCGCGCAGCATCAAGGCCGCAAAATCACATCGCGATCGACGGAATCGCTTGTCGCGGAAATCACCCGCATGACGAAGATGCCCGAATGGCGCGGCTCCATCTCGGACGTCGGCGGACCGACCGCAAACCTCTGGGGCTCAACATGCAAGGCTGGCTATCAGAACTGCCATCGCGCAAGCTGCCTCACGCCGGAGATCTGCCCCAACCTCGTGCTGGATCTGAACGCCTATGTCAATATGCTCCAAAAGCTTAAGGCCATTCCAGGCGTCAAGCACATCTCCGTCGCCAGCGGACTCCGCCATGACGCCGCCCTGCGGGAGCCAGAAGCCGCCAGACGGCTTGTCGCCAATTTCGTCGGCGGCCATCTGAAACTCGCCCCCGAACATTGCTCCGACAAGGTCCTCAAGCTCATGCGGAAGCCTTCTTTTGACAAATTCGAGCGTTTTCTCGATATTTTTCAGGCCACTAGTGCGCAACACGGCAAAGAGCAGTATATTATACCATATATAATTAGCGCCTATCCGGGCTGCGAGATGTCGGACATGAGAACCGTCGCCAACTGGTTCAAAAAACGCGGCTGGCAGCCACAGCAGATCCAATGCTTCATTCCGACGCCCGGAACTCTCGCAACCGCAATGTTCTACGCAGAAAAGGACTTTAACGGCAATCCCATCCACGTTCCCAAAACGGATCGTGAACGGGAAGACCAGCATACCGTCCTCATCAAGAAGAAATCCGCCCAAAACTACTGAAGCCCATGCAAACAGCACCGACATTGGACATCGTCCGCCTATGCTCCTCCATGGACGCCATGAAGGCCTCCGACCTCTTCCTCTCTGTTGGCCGCCGCCCCGCCATGCGCATCGCGGGCGCCATCCAGGAGCTGCAGGAGCCGCCGTTGACCAACGACGACGTGCGAGCCTTCTTCGAACGCCACCTTCCGTTGAGCGTCACATCGCGTTTCGAAGAGATGAAGGACCTCGATCTCGGCGTCAGCCTTCCCCCGCTCGGCCGCTTCCGCCTCAACCTCTCCTACCAGCGCGGCAACGTCTCCATGGCGATCCGTCGCATCCCGTCAGGAGCCGTCGACGCCAAGAAACTACTGATTCCGGATGTCGTCTTTGAAATGGCGGAGGAGCAGCGCGGCCTCATACTCATCACGGGCGCAACGGGTTCCGGCAAATCAACGACGCTCGCCGCCATGCTCCACCACATCAACACGCATTTCCACAAGCATGTCGTCACGATCGAAGATCCAATCGAATTCGTCCATGAAGACATCCAGGCCGTCATTGACCAACGCGAAATCGGCACTGACACAAACGACTTCCAGACTGCCCTCCGCCACGTCGTCCGCCAGAATCCGGATGTCATCTTCCTTGGGGAAATGCGTGATTTGGAGACCGTCCAGACCGCCATCAACGCCGCCCAGACCGGCCATCTCGTCGCCGCCACCATGCACACGATGGACGTCAACCAGACGCTGGAGCGCATCATCAACTACTTCCCCGAAGACCAGCAGCCGCAGATCGCGCAGGATCTCTCGCTCGTGCTCGTCGGCATTGTCTCCCAACGGCTTATCGCAAAAAAAGACGCCGTGGACCGCGTCGCCGCCTTCGAAGTCCTGCGCATGACACCGCTGGCCCGTCGCCTCGTCGCCAACCGCGAAATCGAGACGATTCCGGAAATCATCAAAGCCGGCTACAACGAAGGCATGATCACCTTCAACCGCTCCATCCTCAAGCTGTTCCAAGACGATCTCATCACGTTTGAAACCGCTACCGCCGCCGCGTCCAACAAGGAGGAGTTCATCCTCCTCGCGCAAGGCATGGAGACGGGAATCGACACGCTCCGCAGCTATTCCGCCGATCCGGACCACGGCCTCTCCATCAAGAAGCTCCTTCGTGACGCCATCCACTACGGCGCATCCGATCTCATCCTCACAAATGGTTCAGCACCAGTCATTAGAATAGACGGCGAACTCTGCCCGTTCGACATGCCGACGTTGACGCCCGCGGACACGCAGAAGCTCCTTTACTCCGTCCTCTCTTACACGCAACGCGCTGATTTCGAAGAAAATAAGGAAATCGATTTCGCGCTTTCCGTCAAAGGATTGGACACAGGTGGCGGCAAAAAGGACGACTACCGTTTCCGTGTCAACGGCTTCTACCAGAAAGGCGCCATCGCCGCCGCGCTCCGTATCATTCCGACGCAAATACCGAGCATCGAGGCACTTGGAATTCCGAAAGCCGTCGCCAACCTCAGCACGCGCCGTCAAGGCCTCGTCCTCTTCGTCGGCCCCACGGGCTCCGGTAAATCCACGTCGCTCGCCGCCCTGCTGGACCGCATCAACACGACTCGCGCATGCCATATCATCACCGTCGAAGACCCGATCGAATTCGTCCACAACCACAAGATGGCTCTCATCGAACAACGTGAAATCCATGCGGATACGATCAGTTTCTCCAATGCTCTGAAATACGTCCTGCGACAGGATCCGGACGTCATTCTCGTCGGTGAAATGCGCGATCCGGAAACGATCGCCACTGTTCTGACGGCCGCCGAAACAGGCCATCTCGTCTTCGCGACGCTCCATACGAACGACGTCATGCAGTCGGTGGACCGCATCATCGACGTCTTCCCCGCGGAACGCCAGAACCAGATCCGCTCACAGCTGGCGGCCTGTCTCGAAGCCATTATCTCCCAACGTCTTCTGCCACGAAAAGACCAGCCGAAGGGCCGCATCGCCGCCTTCGAAGTCCTCCTTGGAACGACGGCCATCCGCGCCATGATCCGCGACAAGAAGACCCACCAGATCGCCGGCATGATGGAAACGTCCGCCAGCCTTGGCATGATCACGATGGAACGCGCCCTCCGAAACCTCTACGAAGAAGGCAAAATCTCCCGCGACAGCTACCTTGCGCTCGTCCCGAATCCGACGCATCAGGTGGAAGACGACAATCTTCTTCAATACAAAATCGCCCCGCCGCCAAAATCAGACGGCTGAAAACAACCTTCTCACCATCCCTTTAGTCCCTTTAGTCCCTTTAGTCCCTTTAGTCCCTTTTAATCGAAAAACACTGTAACGACGGCGTCCCGCCGTTGAAAATCAACTCTATATAAAGCCAATTCTTCTAAATACCATCCATTTAATCGGAAACACCCATGATCAAAGAACTCCCCTCCCAGTTTATCATCCTCAACGCCAAACTGTACGACGGACTCGGCAACGCCCCCTTCATGGCGGACGTCTGCGTCAACCAAGGCCGCATCGAAGCCATCGCCAAGGCCGGAACCATGCATCCGTCAGGTGTCTATACCATTGACGCCAATGGTCTTGCACTCGCACCAGGCTTCGTTGACGCGCATTCCCATTCCGATACGAAAATCATGGACAATCCAAACGCGGACGCCAAAATCTCACAAGGCGTCACGACAGAAGTCATCGGCAACTGCGGTTCCTCCGCGACACTTACCAAGCATGCCTGCTGGGGCGATATCGAATCATATGCCCACGAACTGAACCTCCGCCAGCCGGCCGTCAACATCGTCGCTCTCGCAGGCCATAACACCATCCGTTCCATGGTCATGAGCTATGAGAACCGCGAACCGACCCGCGACGAAATGAACAAGATGAAAGAGATTCTGGACAAAGCACTTAAGCAAGGCGCCGCCGGCCTCTCCTCCGGCCTCTGGTATCTGCCGGGCAAATACTCCAAGACGGAGGAAGTCGTCGAACTCGCATCCGTCCTGAAAGGAACCAACAAGCCCTACGCCACCCACATGCGTTCCGAAGGCGACGGCCTTCTCGAATCCATCGACGAAGCCATGAAAATCGCCGCCGCCGGCGCCAACCGTCTGGAAATCTCCCATTTCAAGACCTCCAACAAACGGAACTGGAACAAGCTGGACGCCGCTTTCGAAAAGATCGAAGAGGGCAAGCGGAACGGCATGACCATCTTCGCCGACCGCTATCCGTACATCTTCTCCTGCACGTCATTGCGCATGGTCGTGCCCTCCCCCTACGATCTGATCGCCAATATCCGCGAATTTCTGCAAACGCCTGAACATCAGCAGGAAATCATCCAGGCGTTTGAAAAACTGGGCGACAAGGGCCCCAACTGGGAGCGCGTCATCGTGACGGATTCCGGCGTGGCATCCCACAAGCCCTACATCGGCAACAACATGAAGGAAAACGCCGAAATGATGGGCCTCACGCCGCCGGAAGCGACCATCAAGCTGCTTTCCGAAGGGACGCCGCAAGGCGCCTTCGGCAAGATGAGCGAAGAGAACATGCATCGCATTCTCGCCAAAGACTGGGTCGTCGCCGGCAGCGACGCCTCCGCCAACGCCTACGACTATACCGTCGGCCGTGCCCATCCGCGCGCCTTCGGCACGTTCCCGCGTTTCTTCCAGTTCGCCCGCGAAAGCGCTCCGGATGAACAGGTTATCCGCCGCATGACCTCCCTGACGGCCTCCATGTTCAACATCCCTGAACGCGGCGTCATCAAGCCCGGATACCGCGCGGATCTCGTCCTCTTCGATCCGGACAACTTCCAATGCGTCTTCGACTTCAAGGTGCCGCATACGCCTTGCACAGGCGTCCGCTTCGTCTTCGTCAACGGCAAGCTCGCCTTCGACGCCGATGATCCCACCTCCCGCGGCCGCCACGGCTCGTTTGTTCCAATTCACTAAACTACAAAAGCCTTGCCGCCAACCGACGGCAAGGCTTTTGTTTTTCAAATCCATATTGCTTTAAGCTTTCAGCTCCGCCTAGCGCTTCTAGTTTTTCTAGAAACTCCAGCCTTCGCATTTTGCTTTAAGCTTTCAGTTTTAAGCTTTTAGCTCCGCCAACGGCGGTCACCATCCCTTGATTTCCGCCACATGGGGGAAATCAGGCTTGATCAGCTTCTTGATGGCGATGGCGTATTCGCGGATCTCCCACTGGGCGTGGTCGCTGTCGCGCAGTTCGAGGAACTTCAGCAGATTGTTCAAATCGACCGTCGCCCAGAACGTCGTCATCATGTCCTGCGGCAGCACGCCGCGGGCCTGCTCACGGCAGACGCCCTGTTCCAACAGTTTGTGGTACAAGTCCAAAGAGCGTTTGTGATGCTCTTCAATCAACGCCTTGCAGGCCGCCTGATCCAGATGCTCCGCGGGACGAGACGCCTGACGATCGCTCTCCGCCTGCTCGCGCAGTTCCGGCGGCGTGTAGAATTCGATATCGACATCCGTGTAGCGGCGTGAAATTTCATTGTAGCTCCATGTGCGGTGACGGTGCCACTGTGAACGGATGAACAGCGGGCAATGCACCAGGAACGTGAAAACCACGTGTTCCAAAGGACTTGTGTGGTGGTTTTTGATCAGATACCGCACGAGCGCCGCATCACGGTCGTCCATCTCCGTGCGAATCTTGCCGAACGAGACGCGGGCGGCGTTCACAATGCTCGTCTCCGTTCCAAGACGGTCGACAAGGCCGATCCACCCTTGCCCTCCGAGAACCTTCACATGATTGGTCGGAGGAATGTTCACATTGTTCTCTGCCATCCTGAAAATCTCCTCACTTGTTCAGTTTCGGGAACAGATAGTCGACGCAGGCATTCAGCGTGCTGAGCTTGCCGTAATCGGCCTCGGGCACTTCCACGCCGTAGCGCTTCCGCAATTCCATCACGACATCCAGAAAATCCATCGACTCGAGCTTGCCGCGAAGAGGATCGTCCATCTTCAGCTGCGTCCAGTCTTCATCCGGATTGATATCGGTGACAATCTCGATCAATGCCTTGTAAATTTCTTCGCGTGACATCTTGTTCCTTTTTCCTTTGTTGTTTTCTATATTGACTGTTGTTTAGATTTTACATAAAGCGCAATGGCATTGCCGTTGCACGGTTTTGGCATGAACAGCGAAAACATAAGTTAAGATGCTCTTCCCCAGACGATACCGCAAAAAAGATTTTCTTGTCTTTCTAGTCTTATCGTCTCACGTCTCACGTCTCACGTCTCACGTCTCACGTCTCATGTCTTATGCCTTTGCTTTCAGCTTCAAGCTTTTAGCTTTAAGCTTCATATCTCGTGACAACGAGAACGCAGTTGATGCCCATCATCCCGAACGAGTTGTTCAGGATCGCATCCACCTTGTCCACCTTCACAGGCTTGTTGCACACAAGATTGCGGAGGGCGCAGGCCGGATCCAGATTGTCGATGTTGATCGTCGGATGGACGATCTTGTCGTCGAAGGCGGGCAGGTTGCCCGCCAGTTCCAACGCGGCCGCCGCCCCCATGCAATGGCCGATGTAGCTTTTCGTATTATTAAAATACGTCTCATTGCAGGTTTCGTCAAACACGGCACGCAACGCGTCGCATTCCTTTATGTCGCCGGCGGGCGTGCCCGTCGCGTGGGTGTTCACGATATGGATGTCCTTCGGCTGCAGGCCCGCCCGTTCGATGGCGCGGCGGATGCATTCCGCCTGCCGTTCCGAATTCGGCAGCACCGTGTCGCTGGCGTCCGAATTGTAGCACCATCCGGCGACTTCGCCGTAGATCTTCGCGCCACGCGCCTTCGCACGGTCAAGCCGTTCCAAAACAACCATCGCGCCGCCTTCGGAGATCACGATGCCGTTGCGGTCGCGGTCGAACGGACGGCTCGCCTTCGTCGCATCCTCATGATGGGCCAGCGCCGTCTGGTTGGCGAACGCCGCGAAGATTCCAAACGTGTGCGGACTTTCTGAAACACCGCCGGACAACGCCACATCCACTTCTCCCAAAAGGATTTGCTGCACGCCTTGAACGATACCGAGATTGCCCGCCGCGCACGCCGCGCCAATCGTGTAGTGCGGCCCTGTGATACCAAGATTGACCGTCACTTCGCCCGCCGGATTGTTCGCGACGGATCGCGGATTGTGGTAGTGCGACCAATATTTCGTGTCGTAGTTGTACTGGCTGATCTCATAGACCTGCCCTTCCGTCTCGACGTTGCCGTGCTCCGTGATGCCGACGAACACGCCCGTCCGATCCTTCGCGTAGTCGCGCCCAAGCTCGACGCCCGCGTCCGCCAACGCTTCGCACACGCAGTAAATGGAAATCGAGCCAGCCCGTGTTCCAATTCGTATCTCCTTGCGTTTCTGGTATTTCGTCGCATCATACGTGCACAAGCCGGCGAACGTGTCGCCGAAATAGCGGATGTTGTACGGCACGATGCCGGACACGCCGTTCAGCAAATTCGCGCGGAATTCGCCCAGGGTGTTGCCGTTCGGCGACGTCAGCCCTACTCCTGTGATGACAATGCGTTCCTTATCGTCCTTCATGATCGTTTCTCTTCAATCTGTCATTTTACAATTATAAAAGGTATAATATAGTCGTTTCCTATCGAATGGCGAATAAAAAAGCCGTCCGCCGTTGTTTTTTGGGAACAGACTTTCAATACAAAAAACCAAACAGCCATAATGGAATTCGGTTGCCAAAGCCAATTTCTAAATCATCCACCGCCAAATAACTGTCCGCAATGTCCTGTATTTGCCTGAATGACTTGCGCCGCCCGCCTACCTCGAAAAGATGCTTTCCATCCACCAGAAAATCACCTTTTTCCGGCAAATGAAGCTGATGACCTACTTGCAATTGGTTAAGGAAGAAGGTCTCACGCAATGTTCCTTCAACGACTGACGTCCCCAAGGCATACATAAGATTCGTGTTATGCATCAGTATCTTTTCAGGCCAGCCCAGACGTTTCAGATTTTTCGCCGCCTTCATGAGAAGACCGAGCAGACCTGCACGAGCCAAAGCATCCAGCATCTTCAATGCCTGATTCCGGTCTGTCTCCAATTCAACACAAAGTTCATTCAGATTAGGAGTCTGCGGAACGCTTTCAGAAAGCACTTGAAGCATCTTGCGTGTCTTGCGGATGGTCGCAACCGTCACACTTTCTGTCGCAGGATAGTCTCTTTCAAGCACTTGATTGACAATCTGCTGTAGACGCAGATCAAACCCACGCCGCACTTCTCTGTAGAATGGATAATACCCATATCTCAAATATTTGTCAAACATCGCCATAATTGAAATCTTCGAGCTGATACCGGTGGCGATTTCCAAATGACGAGATAGAATATCATCAAGCGAAAACGTTGGGAACTGGATACCATTTTCCAATTCAATGAACTCACGGAAGGACAGCCCCGGTAAGTCATAGACAATCTGCCTACGGGATAAATCACCACCGGCAGAATCAATTTTCAAAAGCGACGACCCGGTATAGACAATCTGTAGTTCAGGAAAATCATCATAAAGGTTCTTCAAAGAGGTCTGCCAATTGTCAAGATGATGAACTTCATCCAAATACAAATGCGTTCCCCCATGCGCAACGTGATATTCCGCCAATTCTTCCAAAGAATGATTGGAAAACCACAGATGATCCAGTGAAGCATAAAGACTTTTATGCTGTTCCGTGTCTTCACCGAGAATCCGCTGAAGCAGCATAGTGGTCTTGCCGCAACCACGAGCCCCGCGGATGCCAATCAGACGGTCACCCCAATCGATTTTTCCTAGGAGAAAACGGCTGAAAACTCTTGGCACATGATTGAGTCTTCTTTGAAAACTGGTTACTAAATCCAAAATATTAAAACTAGGCATTTTTCATACTTCCAAGCATAAAAAAAGTGTTTCCAGACATTTTTTTCTTAATAAAATAATGTCTGGAAACATTTTTTCAAGACTTTTCAAACATGATTTTCCATTTCCCAAGAAAACAAAAAAGCCGCCCGAAGCAATTGCTTCAGGCGGCTCTCAGAAATCCACGCGGAATTCAGATCAGGCCTCGGCGGCCTCGTCTTTCTTCGCAAACATTTCCTGAACGACTTTCGGGCGCTTCAACCAGGCGCGGAGGTCGTTGCTCTGCATCTTCGCGACCATCTCTTCCGTCATGCCAAGCTTGACAAGGCGCTTCTTCTGATCCTTGATGCGCTTGCGCTTCGCGGCGCCCTGCTTTTTCGGACGAACTTCGTTCTTGTTTCTAAAGGTACTGGTTGCCATGGTGTTGCCCTCTTGCTATATGGTTATTAAAATGTTTTTACGGTGAAAATATAAATATAGCCGTCCAATCTCGTTTTTCCACTAAATACGGCAATTTTTCGCAATTTTATGCGTGACGCGTCACTGTGGATAGCCGCCCTGCTCAATGCGCCGCCCGATTTCCAGCAGCGTGTTGATATCCTCCGCGTCCAAAGAGCCGTCAGGCATCAGCGCCGTGTTCACAAGCAGATTGGAGTTCGCGCGCTGCGCATAGCGCAACTGCTCCCACACGGCCTCCTCCCGTTCATGGCGCCCCGCGGCCTCCGCATGGTAGCCCCATGCGTTCGGCGTCAGGCTCATGCGGATTTCCAGCGTCTTGTCGGCCTGCTTGTGAATGAAGCCCTGCAGTTCGTCGGGCGCGTCCTCCGACGGAATCGCCTTCACGCAGCTGAAGAAATCTTCGCTTCCATGGATGCCCTGCTCGAACGCGACCAGCGTCTGCGGCTGCAGATGGCGGACATAGCGGTACAAGTCCGCGCAGTCGAACGCCTCGCCGTCCGCATGGCCCAGAACGCCTTCGATCTCCTGGAAACAGACCGCGCCGATTGGCCCGTACTGCGTCAGCAGTTCGTTCAGCTGCCCCATGATGAATTCGCGGTATTCCAGCAAGTCCTCCTTGCTCCGTTCACAGCCTTTGCGCGGCCCTTTCGCATGATGCCAGTCTTCGCCAAGCGCGTAGTGCAGGCAGAGGCCGATGCCGTGGTATTCGCATACCGACGCCAGTTCCGCCAGCAGATCGCGATGCGCGGGCGTGTTCACGATGTTGAAATCAGTCTGGGCGGTATTATACAAGGAAAAGCCGTCCGCGTTGCGGACGCTGAAATTCAGATAGCGCATCCCGTTGGCGATGGCGAACTCGACGATGTCATTCGCCTCGAAATGATTCGCCTTCAGCAACTTCGGGAGAGCATGGTATTCGTCTTCCGTCAACGCGCCCGCCATCAGGGCGCGTTCGCCCTTTCCGATCAGCGAGTAAAGGCCGTAGTGGATGCCCAGCCCGTAGCGGGCCTCCTTGAACCACGCAAGCGCGGCTTCGCGCGGGTCCTGCTTATACAAGTCGCTGTGGTCGAACAAGTAAGTAGGAGCCGTGTTGATGTCGCCGTTCTGCGGCATGATGACGGATACGGGATTCATAAGTTTTTTGTTTTTTGCTAGAATACGAGAGGCTAGTTTTCTAG
>CACYQT010000013.1 GCA_902776645.1 uncultured bacterium
TACTACGCCCAGGAGCGTGGGAGAGCAGCGCGCCGCCGGTCTTCTTCTCCAGGCCCCCAGCCTCTCGACAGAGGCTGGGGGCCTTTTTTTGTGGCTGCGCGCGGGGCGGAGCCCGTGCGTCTCCATGCCGTGCGGTTCAATAAAAAAGGGCGTCTTCCGATTGGAAGCGCCCTTCTTTTTTTGCTTTTGTTCGGCTTTATTCGTTGATCCAGACGGTCATTTTGCCTGGAGTATGGTTTGCCCAGAGGTTAATTGAGGAGCATATCTATGCTGATTGCTGTCTTATTTCAAATTTGATGTAAGGAAATCCATGGATTTTTTGCGAAGCTCCTCCAGTTTTTTATTGGCTTGATGATAATCAATTGTATATTCAAACTTCTGGGGTAGTTCATAATTTTTGCCCTGCAGGATCAGCAGACGGGACTCTAAATTCAATAGGCGCAACAGAGTTTGAAAACGTTCAAGCCCTCGTGCCTCGTTTGCAAAGACGATGAATGGTTTTCTGAAAAGAATGGATAAAACGGTTCCGTGAAAAGAATCAGTAATGACGAATTCGGAATTTTTAAAGCCATTTAACCAATCTATGGGTGATGGCATTACACCATCTGTGGAATCATAACTGCCGAAGGAAAATTCTGTTTTTAGACCTAATTTACTGCTTATTGATTCTATGAAGGATGTTTTGGCAATTGTTGGATCAAGAATATAGCACATAAGATTTGTGCTAGGTGATTCTGTGAGATGCAATTTTTCCGTGTAGTCCTTTGCTTGCAATAACATAACAGGATCAAGAACAACTGGAGTCTCTTTTTGCCCTAGATAACGTTTGCAATACTCTGATCCAATCTCTTCCCTGACAGAAATTTGTGCAAATTTCCTGGCGTATGGTGCCAAGACCATTCTATAAACAAGTTTTCGTCCTAAGGACCAATGTACAGATCCAAAAGATGCCGCATAAACAAGCCGAACGGCATCACAGTCGTTAGGAAGAAAATCAAGAAACATTGCTTTCAGAAATTTCCGTTTGGAAAATGTTGGCCGCCAGACTTGGTCACTGCCAACGATATAAGCGTTCAAATTTAGCCCTTTGATCTGTTCGAATGAAAAAGGCCAATGCAAACAAGTCGTTCGTTTGATATATTTCTCTATGAATGCTTGGATTTTTGTTAGCCGTAATTGGTACTTCTCGTACTCTGAGGATTTCTGCGATCTGCTCTTCTTGTCTGGAGGAAATGGTAGATTCAATGTGATGATTTCATGTCCCAGAGATTGAAGTGCCTGTTGAAGAGCGTAATTCTGAAGAATGCCACCATAATTTGAAAATAATGGTAATGTGAGAATGCCAATATTCATTGTTGATCATTAATGTTATTAGGAGTTATCAAGGAATGAATCTAATGATTGCTTTGTGGACGGCTATCTGGCACCATATCTCTTATATGGTTATGACGCCATTTGGGAAATAAATTAATAAATGATTTCCACCAACTCCTATAGTTATACCAACGAAGAAGTTTTAGTAACGGATATTTATTATAGTCTTGCCAGAAAGCCTTGCTATAAGGGGCGTTTTTCACAGAATTCATTGATGCTGGATTGGAAACCATTGCTTTATTTACTGGCACATTAAAACATTTCATGTCATCAGTTACACTTTCCAGAAGTTGTTTTCCTTCAGTTGAGTGAACTAGTACCAAAGATACACCATCTTTCTTCTCTTCGAATAGCTGAGGCAAAAACTTTCTGACTTTCCAGAAATCCGCCAGTGTGATGTCCTGGATCCAGTGTGGGTTTTTAAATTTGCAATGAAAACATGCCGGTCTGAGAAACAAATGCTGGAGAAATCCGCGCATATATGGGTCGTGCTTATAAATACATGAATATTTTTTCCCTTCAGAAAACATAATTGACATTGAATAATCATACCAACTCAAACATTTGTCACGGCAATTTACTCCTATAATCTTTTCTTCGCCAGATATTTCCCTACGTTCCTGAAGGTATTTTTGCCAAACTTTAGGACTAGGAATACCATGACAGACACAACCGACTGTCAGCAGTTTTGCACTGTGGCTTGTATTACCCAACACATTATTCAAAGCTGCCAGTTGACATGGCAAGCCGGAAAACAACACTTCACGACCTGTCTTCAAATACTCCAGCGTCTTCACATAAGCCCCATTCTCACTGCATTGAACATATTTAGATCCTTGGAATTTAGACAATTCAATAATATCTTCGCAGCAATCCAACACGACATTGAAATCAGAATCAAACCTGGCACCAAAAACGACACCGCCACGAGTCAATACTTTGGACGCTAGAAGTTGGAAGATACCACCTGAAGAACTTCGCATGAGCTCCTCTTTCCGGTTGGTTACTGCTCCCCAAGCCTCCTGGACCAACTGTGGTGTCGGTGGCGTCAGAACAGGACATGTTCTGATGCATTTTTCACAAGTAATGCAATGCTCTTCATCGATCTGAGGATATGCGAATCCCTGATCATTTGGCGTCATCTGAATCGCCTTTACCGGACAAACGACAGCACATGCTGCGCATCCATTGCAGATACTTGCATCAGGCAAAAGAGATTTCTTCATAATTTTCCAGCCGTTAAGAGGATGTTTCAACCATCTTTTGAAAGGTATATCGGATATAAGCAATCCAAAGGCGATAAGATGAATATTAAAATAATGTAGTTATTTGTTTTTGCAAGAACCTATTGAGTATTTGCATTTTTGAGAGGTATCAATAATAATCTTCAGATATTATATCCTTGGGAGTATTTTCCACCTTTTATTATGGGATTGGAGTATGCTTTCAATTGGACAAGCAGGAGGTTTGCCTCCCAGAAGTTATAGTCATGATGGATTGCACGTTATATACTATACCTTATTCAATATTAGTTCTGTAATATATAGGGTATGAACATTGAATGAAATTTTTTGAAGCATATTGGATAATGTTCGATTATGCCTTATACTGTGAAAGCAGATTTATTAAAAACTGAAAATACTATGGATAATGCATTTAATTGTGCAAAGCAGGGAAAAATAACAGAACTCCGTCTATCAAAAGCTCTTAAAAGTTTTTTTCAACACAAATCATGATACTTGCAAATAAAATATGGCATACTATATTGGATTTTGGTTACGAATAGCATAAATAACATAACAGGTGTCTCTAAGAACTGAAGCTGATGACGCTCAAATGAAAAAACTCAGTATATTCCAAATACCAGCCTTCTTAGAGATATATGGAAAATCTAGACCTTTTCGTGAAAGATGTGCTGTTGCTTCTGCTTGGGCTTTATCTGGATCATGAAAAGACAGGGAATTGAGACAAGACGCTTTACAAGATTCCAGTGGAAACACATCAATACCATCATCCAATTTTCCTACCGCCGGAACTCAGGCGACGGACACAGCCAGATGATTGAATCGTGACGTTGTGGAATGACATCAAACAATTGGGGGCAAAATGAAGGATTGGCGAGATATTCGCAATGGCAACGTGATTCCGAGCAACCACTACTGCGACCAGCCGTATGTCGTCATCACGGATGACGGCGGATGGCTTTGCTGCATCACGACTGGATCAGGCGTGGAAGGTGCGATGGGGCAGCATGTCGAAACCATGAAGAGTTTCGACAAGGGGAAGACATGGTCGAAGCCTGTCGCCGTCGAGTCGGACTGTCCGTTGGAGAATTCATATGCCGTCATGCTGAAGACGCCATCCGGCCGCGTGTATATTTTCTACTGCCACAACACCGACAACACGCGGGAGATTCTTTCCCATGACGGCAAGACGCGTTTCAACCGTGTCGACTGCCAGGGCCATTATGTGTTCAAATACTCAGACGATAATGGAAATACTTGGTCTTCAAAGCGATATGATATTCCTGTCCGTTCATTCCTATGTGATTTGGAGAACGTCTATGGCGGAAAAAACCGTTTCTTCTGGAACGTCGGCAAGCCGTTCATCCGCAATGGCGAAGCCTTCATCCCGTTGAGCAAGGTCGGCAAGATGGGAGACGGTTTCTATGCGCAGTCGGAAGGCGCATTGCTGTGCAGTTCGAACATGCTGACGGAAAGCGATCCGGAAAAGATTCAGTTTGAGACACTTCCAAAAGGGATGTTCGGCTTGCGGACACCAGAAGGCGGCGGGCCTGTTTCGGAAGAGCATTCGTACGTCGTGTTGTCTGATTCATCCATCTGCGCGACCTATCGGAGCATTGACGGTTATCCAGTGGAGACATACAGCCGCGACGGCGGCCGCACATGGGAGTCGCCATATTACAAAAGGTTCCAAGACGGACGTTTGATGAAACATCCGCGTGCGGCGAATTTCATGTGGAAATGCTCGAACGGCAAATACTTGTATTGGTTCCACAACCATGGCGGCCATTTCATTCGTGACATGTGGGACAATCCAAAGGCCTGCAGCGGAGGATGTTCCTATTATGACGACCGCAATCCCGCATGGATTTGCGCAGGCGTTGAGGCGGATTCGCCGAAAGGGCGCATCATCCGCTGGTCGGATCCGGAGATTCTGCTTTATGACGCGGATCCATTTGTCCGGATGAGCTATCCGGATTTGATTGAAGACGGCGGCGAATACTATGTCACGGAAACGCAGAAAAACATCGCCCGCTCCCATCATATTGATAAAAACCTGCTGGAGCAGATGTGGTCGTCATTGGAAGGGAAGTGGCCGGATGTCCAGCCGGATTTTGTCTGTGAAAAAAGCTGCGCGGCGCTGAAAATCGCTCCGCTGGTGCGCCGTGACGACGCTGTTTCGGAACGGATGAGCGGCGTCACGTTCACATTGCGGTTTTCGCCAGAAAGCAAAGGGACTCTGGTGGCGGCTTTGAACGACAACCAATATGGATTCCAATTCATGATGGACGAAGACAGGCATCTATCATTAAATATCTATGATCCATGGACTTCCCAATCGCTGCAATCTCCAAGGCTGCCTGCGGATGCGAAAGCCGTTTCGGTTGTTGTGGATTCATTGGCGTGTATTGTGTCGTTCTATGCGAATGATCGTTTTCTGGATGGCGGGGAGGAACGCCAGTTTGGTTTCGTGCGATTGAATCCGTATTTGCGGCATTTCAACTGGGCACGGGAATGGAGGTTAGAAGGAGGATTACGGAGTATTTCCGTCTTCAATCGCGCCTTGAAAGGCGTGGAGGCGATCGCGAGCCTTCATGATGATGCATGATTTGTTGATAAACCTTCATTCATAAGAAGAAAAAAAACATTGACGTGCTACATTTTTCTGATTGACTCTTGAACATGCAATTGATTAAGGCATAACGGAACAGAAAAATGGACGAACATATCATCGGAGAAGTCGGTGAAATCTGGAAAGGCTGGCAGGAAGGCGAATACCAGATTCATTTCATCTGCACAGGCGTGGCGGAAGCCATCCTGCATATTTTTCCGGACGGGACGACGATGTTGCTGGATTGCGGCGACCATCCCGCCGTGACGCGGCTTGATTTGGCGGTTCCCGTCGTTCCGAATCCCGGCCGGCTGGCCGGCGACTGGATTGCCCGCTATGTCAAACGTGTTCTGCCGGAAGGATATCAGACGAAAAACGATTTGCCGCTCATCGACTACATGATGCTGTCGCATTTCCATTCGGACCATTGCGGCATTCCCGTATGGGTCTGCACGAATCGTGAACGGAAAGGGTTGCCCGGCTGCCATCGGAGCGGTTTCGCCCTTGCGGCGGAACAACTTGCGTTCGGAAAGGCGATCGACCGCGGCTGGCCGTATTACGACGATCCGCGGCCGGGCGCGATTTCGGGAGAGGAACTTGACCATATGATGCGCATTTACAAGGCGTTGCATCGTCGCGACGGTCTGGAGGTTGAAAAATTCCGCCTTGGCGCGAAGGACCAGATTGTTCCGTTGCATGCTCCGGAATCCGTAAAGGATTTTGAAATCACGAACATCACAGCCAACGGCAAGATTCTGTGCAAAGACGGAAGCATCAAGAACTTGTATGAAGAGCGGTTGAAAACGCCCGGCGGAATCAACGAAAACGGCATGAGCCTTGGCATGATCATCCGCTATGGAAAATTCTCCTTCTATACCGCTGGTGATTTTTCCGACCATGTGCCAGGCGAAGACGGTCAGCCGTTTGAAATCGAAGACGCGTTGGCGGCGGAGTTGCCGAAGGTCGACGCGGCGAAAATCAACCACCATGGCCATAATTCCATGCCTGCGAAAATCGTGTCGGCGTTGTCGGCAAGAATTTGGCTGGCCTGCGTGTGGGATCAGCTGCATACGCTGGATCATGTTTTGGATCGGTTGTCCGATCGGAATCTGTATCCAGGCCCGCGGACGCATTTTCCGACGGTGTTTCCGAAGGAGCGTTGCGAATCCGCTGCCGACAAACCGTTCATGCAAGATATTGCGCCAGAAGTGAAAGGAATGGGGGCGCATGTTGTCATCACCGTTCCGAAAGGCGGCGAAACTTATCGTGTGACCTGCCTGAAAGCGACGGATGAAAGCATGGAGATTCTCGGCGAATACAAGTTCGATTCCAGAGGAGAATAAAAATGGAACAACAGCGTAGCAGTTCATTTCTTGTATTGTTTTTAGCTCCGGTCAAAGCCTATCTGGAAGACGATGACGTGTCGGAAATTCTGATCAACGGGCCGAAGCAGATCTACGTTGAGAAGCACGGCAAGCTGGAGAAGACGGATGCGCAGTTCGTCAGCGAGCCTGCGTTGCGCGCCGCGGCGTCGAACATCGCGAAATCCGTGCAGCGCATATTGGATGACAACAACCCGCGTCTGGACGCGCGTTTGCCGGACGGCAGCCGTGTCCATGCGGTCATCCCGCCGTTGAGCCGTTGCGGGACGGTCATCGCCATCCGCAAGTTCAAAAAAGACACGCTGTCCATTGAGAAGATGTTGTCATACGGCAGTTTGTCGCCGGAATCAAAGCAGATTCTGGAAGCGCTGGTGAAATTGCACAAGAACGTCATCGTCTCCGGCGGAACATCATCTGGTAAGACATCCGTTTTGAACGCATTGAGCAGCTTCATTCCGAACAACGAACGTGTTCTGGTCATCGAAGACGCCAGCGAATTGCAGCTGCAGCAGGAGCATGTGGTCAGTTTCGAAACGCGCAAGCCTGACAAAAACGGCAACGGGGAGGTCACCATCCGCGATTTGATCGTGTCATCGCTGCGTCTGCGGCCTGACCGCTTGGTCATCGGTGAAATCCGTGGCGGCGAGGCGTTGGATCTGTTGCAGGCGTTGAACACGGGCCATGCGGGATCCATGTCCACCATCCATGCGAACACGCCGTTGGACTGTTTGTACCGCCTTGAGACATGCGCCTTGCTGAGCGGCATTGAAATTCCGCTGACGGCGTTGCGGTCGCAGGTCGCATCCGCGATCGACGCCGTCGTGCATACGGCCCGTCTGTCAGACGGTTCACGTAAAGTGATCGCGATTTCGGAAGTGCTGCCGTTGAAGAACGGCGAATACCAGACACGTGATTTAATCAAATGGCAGACGGAAAGCATTGACGCCGAAGGCAAAATCCATGGTCGGTTCGTTTTGAAGGAAAAGCCGACGTTTGCCGAACAGGCGGCCATGCTCGGAATGCCGTTGCCTGCGTTTTAATCGTTGGGAAGAGGTAAGATAGATGGTTGAATCGAAAAACAGTCTGTTGCATCCGGGAGACGGGTTTGAGAAATATACGGTCGAGCAGGAGCTTGGCCATGGCGGCATGGGGGCGGTATATCTTGTGCGGCATCGTGTCATCAACACGAATTTCGCCTTGAAAGTTCTGTATCCCGGTGTCGCGCAACGAGATCAGCAGTTTGTCGATCGTTTCATCCGCGAAGCGCAACTGGCGGGCCGCATCCGCCATCCAAATCTGATCGCCGTCTATGACGCAGGGCTGAACGAAAGCAACGGCATGTATTATCTGGTCATGGACTACGTGTCCGGTGGCAGTGTCCGAAGCAAATTGCGCAAGCAAGTGCATCTATCTGTGTTGGAGTCACTTGGAATCGTCCGACAAGTCGGGCATGCGTTGGAGGCGGCGTTGCAGCACAACATGGTCCATCGCGACATCAAGCCGGACAACATCATGTTCGACGGCGACGGCGTCGTGCGACTGGCGGATCTTGGCATCGCGAAGGCGACAGGCGACCATGACGCCAATCTGACCGTCGAGGCGGCCGTGTTCGGCACGCCGTCGTACATGTCCCCCGAACAGGCACGGGATTCGCGAAAGGTGGATATTCGGGCGGATATCTACAGTCTGGGCATCGTTTTATTTGAGATGCTGACGGGGCGACGTCCCTTCGCCGGGGAGAACACGATCGAAATACTGACGCAGGTCATCAGCGACACGCCGGCTCCGGATGTCCGGACGCTGAATCCGGAAATCCCTGAATCCGTGGCAATTCTAGTTGCCGACATGATTGCGAAGGACTTACGGAAACGGATTGCGTCGCCGTCCGATTTGATTTCGCGCATCGATGTCATTCTCAGCAATATGGAGAATTCGGAGGAGGCTGTTGCGGAACAGCCGGAAGTCGAAAAGACGATGGCGACGATTGTGCAGCCAGTCGCCGCGCAGGCGGCGGAACTGACAATGGAGACGGTCGCGCAACCTGCGCCACAGCCGCAACCTGCTCCATCGCAAGCAGAATTGACAATGGAGACGATTGCGCAGCCTGCGCCGTCGCAGCCACAGCCTGCCCCCTCCCAGCCGGAAAAGACGATGGCGACGATTGCGCAGCCCCCGCCGACGGTTCAAAAAGTTTCAGAACCTGCTGCAAGCCAACCTTTTGAACCAACTGTCGCCATTGGAACGGCGGAAACACCGTCGCCGTCTTCTGGAAGCGGCGGAATGGACAAACGGAAAATGATGATCATTGGCGGCGCGGCAGTTGGACTTTTGTTGATTGTTGGCGGGGCAATGATCATGAAAGGCGGCAAGGAGCCGAACAAGCCTTCCGATCACATCGAAACGCCAGCGGACAACGGTGGAAATGATGTTCAGAAAATCGTTGAAACGCCTCAACCGACTGGGCCACAACCTTCGAAGACCGAAACGGAACTTTCACCGAAAGTCGAAGAACAGCCTGTGGCGCAGGCTGTTGTGAAGACGGAACCGAAAATCGAGGAACAGCCTGCGGCGCAGGCTGTTGTGAAGACGGAACCGAAAGTTGAAGCACAGCCTGTCCAGCAGCCTGCGGCGCAGCCTGAAGAGAAAAAAGAAGAGCAGCCCGTTGCGCAATCCGTTGTGAAGACGGAGCCGAAGGCGGCAGAAAAGACTGTAGCGCAAACTGGTCAGGTCGATGCGACAGCGGCGGAAATTCAAGCGAAAATCGCCTTTTTCGGAGCGGAAAACACAGCTCTGTTGCAGGATGTCCGGAAGATGGCCGGTGAGAAGAACACGACGTTCATGAAGGCGGGGCTGTCGTCGCGGACGAAAAGCGATTTGATGAAACTCCAAATCGACAAACCGGATTTGATGTTGATCGCCGTGACGTCCCGTTACGAAACGATGTCGCTGTCGAATTTCGAACTTTTCGTGGCGGATCTTTGCGAAAATCTGAGGAGCCGGGGCGGCAACTATGCGTTCGTCTTGGAGCCGATCGAGGGGAAGAGCGCGCGTTTCTGCAACGGAAACAACGTTGTGAGAGATATTTGCCGTCAGCGTAGCATCAATGTCATTGATTGTGAAAACGGCAAGCTCAAGGCGGATGATGTCAAAATGCTTTTGGCTCCTTAGGCCCTCTCCGCCGCGTAGCGGCACCTCCCCCAGAGGGGGAGGCTATAGTCTTCCGCCGCGTAGCGGCACCTTCCCCAGAGGGGTAGGCATAAATACAACAGGAGATTATCGGAATGCGACGGATTATTGCTTTGACGGTTCTATGTCTGCTTCAGGCGGCGTTTGGCTGGAATGGATATAGTGTGAAAGAAGGGGCCTATGGCCTTGACATCGCGGAAGTTGCAGAAGTAAATGATCCGTCGAAGCCGTTTGACGTGACGGTGACGTTGTCCAACAAATCGCCGCTTCCCGTCAGCGCCACGGTGAAGGTTCACAAGCTCGCCGATGACTGGAAAGTGGCGGGGGAAGCGGAGCGTGAAATCGATATTCCTGCAAAGCAGAGCGTGGATGCCGTTTTCCAAATCGTTTCAGGGCCGAAGGTCTATTCGATGCCGTATCCTGTTCATGTGCAGGCACGTATCCATGGACAGGAGGCATGCGTCCTCAATGCGGTGCGCATCTTTGCCGTGAATATCAAAAAAGCAACGGACCTGTATGACGAACCGCCGGAAATGCCTGTTTTGACATTGGCTAAAGACAGTCGCATGAGGCTTTTGGAAAAACGTGACTTCGTCCGTGTGGCGTGGCAGTTCTTCGACGAGCCATGGCATTATCGGTCCGTCGGCTGGACAGGCCATGATACGGTTTCACGGGCATCCGTAAACTTTTCGAGCGCGACATGCGACGGCGTGTCGCGCCATACCATTTCCGTCCATCCGCCGTATCGCGACCATCCCGGCCAGCTGTACGACTGCGGTCCCGTCTGCTGTGATTTTCGTGTCAAGTTGCCTGACCAGAAGCCTTTATCGTTGACATTCCACCATGCGGAACGCATGAACCGCCCTGATGAAACGGCCAGCGACGGCGTGCTCTACCGTGTGTGGGCCACCGCCGACGGCGGCGAACCGAAATGCCTGTATTCCAATTTCACGGACAGCAAGAAGTGGGTGGCGGGGCAGGCCGATTTGTCCGAATTCGCTGGAAAGACGATTCTTCTGCGGCTGGAATCCCATCCAGGCCCGAACAAGAATGTCTATACGGACGGCAACTACTGGGGGGAGCTAGTCCTGCATGCAGGCGATGTGAAGACGGTGAAAAAGACAAACATTTCCGGCATGCTGGGTGACTGGAATACTGTATTGGAGAATATTGCGTTCCATGGCTTTGAAGTTGAATTAGATAAACTTTCACTAAATAGCGATGATTCGCAATTGTCCATTTCCAAATTCGAGGAGTTACGGGAAGGTGATATCCTTGTCCATAGCTATCATATTGCAGGAGAAGAGAAAACGGCGGTTTTTGACATTCGCCGCATTCCTGTGCATGACGGCATGAGATATCAATTGCATTGTGATGGCATGCGGATCTCACGAGTATGGCTTGGCGGTTGGCGCGACAGCGTCGAAACGCTCTATTACGGACATGGTTACGTCATCCGCAAGCCGGGCGATGTACGCCTCGGTTTCGGCGGCCACAATTTCGCATCGTCGCATATCGGCATGGAATTCGGTGAAGGTCCCGCCGTATTGGTCGCTGTTGACAATCCGCCATCCATCCTGTTGGTCAATCCAACTGAACACCATTGCACGCCAGTCACTTCCGACAACTGTACATTCACCGTTCTCTCCGCTCCGACGGCGTTTCAGGCGGCGATCCGCTATCAAGATCTGATGGACAAGCAGGCCGCGCCGACATTCAAACGACTGGCCGGCCGCATGCTGTTCGACATCTGGGGTGGTTCGTTCGCCAGTATTTTGTCCAACATGAAAACGGCGGTCAAATACGGCCTGACAGACAGCGTCCTGACGATGCATAACTGGCAGCGGTGGGGCTACGACTACCGCCTTCCGGACATCTGGCCGCCGAATCCACGTGTCGGCAATGTTGCTGATTTGCAGGCGATTGGAAAGCTTTGCGACGACAACGGCATCCTCTGGGGGCTTCATGACAACTGCACGGATTTCTATCCGGACGCGGATGATTTTTCCATCAAACGCACGTTCTTCTGGCAGAAGGACGGCGCTCCCGCCAAAGGATGGTACAACAAAGGGCGCGACGCGCAGGCCATGTGGTTCCGTCCGGACGCGACGCATCCCTTTGTCAGACGGAACTATACGGAGATGCGCAAGGCCATTCGGCCGACGCATGCGTTCGTCGATGTGCTTACATCCGTCAGCTGCATCGAATATTACGACGATGAAGGCCATTTCCATTCGTCGTTGGACACGCGGCAGGCCTGGCGGGATATTTTCAACGAAATCCGCTCGATTCTCGGCGAAAACACGACGACGACCTCCGAAGCGGGATCGGATCAATTGATCGGCTATCTGGCGGGAGCGGATTGCCAATGGCTTGGGATCAATGGCAAAGGCGGATTCGTAAACCACTTCCCATGCGATAGTTGGGAGCGTGTTCCATGGAACGACGCCGTCAACCACAGCCGTTTCGCATGGCAAGGCGTGGGTTATTCGACACGATATCAGGCATCTGGCTTCCTCACACGCGAAGAGCACGGCAGCGGTTCGGACGACTATTTGTCTGCCGTGTTGCTGTCGGGGCACAGCCTGATGGTCGATGTCGGTGACTGGGGCTTCCAAGCCGTTCGTACTTATTGGCTTGGGCAAGAATTCATCCGCTTCATCGCGGGGCGCAAAATGACCAGACATGAGTTTGCAGACGGCGACATCCATCGGCAGTTTGTCGAATGGGACAATGGCGCGCGGATTTGGGTGAATCGTGGCGAAACAAACTGGACGGTCAATGGCCACACGTTGCCGCAATACGGCTACTATGCGGAGTTCGGCGACGGTGGCGTGGTGGCGTTGGAAATCGTGGACGGATTGTTCCGCGAATATTCTAAAACGGCCACAAGCCTCTATTGCAACGTACGTTCCGAATACATGAACATCAAGTCTGATCTATTCGCGGATGCGCAGCCCATGCTCGGCGGCTTGACGCTGTCGCAGAACGGCAGCCTGTCATACGAGCTTCATTGGAAGGTCAAGGCGCCGACAACGGACAATTGGCGGACATACGTCCATTTCCGCAATGCGAAGGGCGACATCGCCTTTCAGGATGATCATACGTCGCATATCCTTCCGACGCAATGGCCTGCGAATGGCGAAGTCGTGGAGAAACGCACAATCAGCCCCGCTGACGACAAGCTGACGGAGGAAAAGTATGAGATGAACGTCGGTCTCTACACACGCGAATTGCGGCTGATTCCCATGAGGCTGAACGACCGTGTCGCGACAACCGCCCATGTGGGAACGCTGTATGTGGAGCGTGCAGCGGACGGCAAGCTGAAGGAGCTTCGTCTGGAGCCTGTGACATTGCCGCCGCCGCTGAAGATCCATGTGAATCCTGCGCGGACGGCGTTGGATTTCGGGCTGCTGAAAACGGACGGCGTCTGCCGTCTGCACAAGCTGGAAGACGGATGGGAAGTCGTTCCCGCTCCGGGGCTTCCGCCGTTTGACATTGATGTGGATTTGGATCAACTTTTCCATGGGCGGAAACGCGTTTCCATAGCCATGGAAATGCAGAATGGCGAAACGAAGCCCATGGCGGATGCGACAGACGGCCGCATCACACTGAAAGCCAACAAAGATATCTTTCGTTTTGTCTTGAAGTTGAACCACGAATAGACACGAATAGACACGAAATTTGGGGAGACCACAGATTACACAGATTACACAGAATGCCTCGCCGCCGGGCCGACAAACTCCAATAGATTTTGTTTGTATATAATGAATTCTGAATGCTGTAAAAAATCAACGGCTCCGGCAGCTCGGCGGTTGTCATCGCTACGCGAGGCGGGAACGGTATCATGCGGAAGCTCATAGTAATAGAGAAAATCTTTGTGAAAAAACAAGAAAAAGAACGATAGTAGTACGATTATTATGATTAAACGACTTTTTCCATTGATGACGATTCTTTGCTGCCCTGTTTTGATGGCGGTGGAGCCTGTGTTCGATGATTCGGGGGAGGTGCGGCTGGATAAACCGTTTGCGGAGGAATGGTCGGTGGGTTGCGATTTCCGCGTGGCGGAATATCCAGACGGCGGCATGGGCGTGTTCGACAAAGACAATCCGTTATCGATCTTCCAAGTGGTTGGAGACAGCTATGATCCGTCCGTTCTCATGCGGTTGAACAAGAAGAAGTTGGAGGTCGTCATCTTCCAGAAAGGGTCGGATTTGCAGCAAGTTGCTGGAGTTGAAATCGTTCTGGAACATGAACCATGCCAAGTGGTTGTAACAGTAAAAGGGACGCGTCTTGAAGCGTGGCTGAATGGCCGTCGGCAATTGGTGATGCAGTCCGGTTATCTGAAAGGACCGTTTAATCGAATCTTCCGTGGGCGTCATTGGAAGCAGCGTCGTTTCCGCGGGGAGCTCGCAAACTTTTGGTATTCACACAATGCATTGGATGAGAAGGAAATAGTTGCCAAATGCCCACAGGAGATCGCCGCGCGGCCACCCCATGAAATCAATATACCGAATCGCCATGGCGTGTATCCGTCGCTGAAAGTCGTCGGTGAACTGCCGCATACATGGCATGACATGCATGACGTGAATGTGACGCCGCTGGCGTGGTTCGATCCGCATGGGCGCGATCTGCTGGCCTATTCGCCCAGCGATGGCCTGTTCGGCATCCGTACGGCGCTGTTCAAATTCTTGTATATTGACAAAGAGACAGGCATGCCTGTCTATGACACAGGCAAGACATTGTTGACGCTGACAGGCGGTCGCCATCAAGCCTATCGCTGGCCAGACGGATCGCAGTCGCTTTTCAGCAACGGACAATACACATCTGCTGGTAGCGTTGGTCTTGTCGAACGGAAAATCACAGGGCAGGGCGACGCGATGGAATTCGGCAAGCCGCAGGAGATTCCTTTGTCCGGGCCGTTGCCGAATTCATGGCATCTCTTTGATGTGGAAGGAGATGGAACGCCGGATCTGTTCTGTATCATCGCCCGGAAGGGCGGTAGCGGCTGGCCGTATGGTGAGAATCCGTGGCAGAACAAAGAGCTGGAGAACATGGGGCCTGGCCGCGGTTACGATCTGACGGGCAAATGGCTTGGAACGGAAACGATTTACGGATTCCAGATGGCGCGTGGACAGCGCGATGAAAACGGTCGGCTGAGCTTTGGAAAATTCACGAACATCTGTCTGGAGACGCCCGGCTTCCCGTTGCAGTGGAAGTCTTACACGATGAGTTCGCTGGCGGTCCATCGGGAGGGGAATCAATTGAAGCTGTTGATTCAGGGGAATTTGGATGAAGTGCGCTGTCTGGATCTGGAAGTCCATGGGGATCAGGCGATTGCACGGAATTCGGACTTCTTCCTGAAAGACCATGCAACCTTGCGCCATGCGTTTTTGACACGGCGGCTGTCGTTCGTCGATATCGATTTGGATGGACAGGACGAACTTCTGACGGACGGCAACATCGGCCGCATTCCCGTCATGAAAGGAAGCAAGGCGGGTGATTACCGCGAAATCGGTTGCGCGATGATGGCGGGCGGCCCCGTGGCCTGCGACACGCTGGTCGCGCCATGCCGCGTCGATTGGGACGGCGACGGACTGGCGGACTTGCTGACAGGCGACGCGGCGGGCAATGTCCTTTTCTGGAAGGGCACCGCCAATCCGCTGGAATATCTTCCCGCCCAGCCATTTACCGTCAACGGCACGCCTGTGTTCCATCAGGCCGGGCCAAACGGCTCGATACAGGGCGAGATGGAACGCCGCTGGGGCTATACGAAAGTCGCCGCCTTTGATTGGGACGGCGACGGCGTCAACGAATTGCTTGTGAACGACATCATCGGCAAGCCGTTGCTGTACCATCGTGCGGCTGGGGACGATCCGCTGGCGTTGGATCCGCCGAAGCCGTTCATCTGGAAGGGGAAGGAACTTCTCGTCTCATGGCGGTCGCGGCCGGACATGATTCCCGCCAAGCTGAATTTTGCAAACTGCGGACGGAACGCGCTGCTGTTCGTCGATTGGGACGGCGACGCGGCGGTCGGCATTCCTGCTGTCGCAGGCGGCATGGAGTTTGAAAGCGTGATGAAATTGCGTTATGAAGATGGTGCAACCGTCAGGCTCTGCGGTGTTTGTGGCCTTTGGGGCCGCGTCCATGTGTCCGTCGTCGATCTGGATGGCGACGGCGCATGGGACATCGTTTTCGGCACGAACGGCAGTTGCCATCCCGCGATTTCACGCCCGGGAGCGGTGATTCCGCGCGGCCAGGCGATGCCCGTGTTGCTGCGGAACGTCGGAACGAACGAGAGGCCTGTCTTCGCGAATCCGATGCCGATCACGCTGGTGGACGGCAAAATGTTCAATTTCCACACGCATTGCGCGACGCCGTGGTTCTCCGACATGACGGGCCATGGCACGAAGGACATGCTCATCGGCGCGGAGGACGGAAAAGTGTATGTCTTTAAACAAGGGGAATATACGTGGAAAAATGCTGAAAGGCGCTAAGAAAAAAGTTTTTTCAGCGTCATATATAAAAAGGATGTAATAATTCAGAAAATTGGCGGAGGCTTTGCCTCCGCCCGACAGTTTCCGCTGTCAGCACAAGACAAGGGGGCGGCTTCCGCCGCCGGAAGCATTGAGAAAATAACGGAGATTGCTCATGAACAGACAGTTGCTTGTCATTTGCATATTGTTATCAATGTTGGCGTTGCGAGCGGAACCAATCCATGTGGCGTTGCTTGGATCGCCTGCACAACTGGTTGATTTGTTGCAGGCGGAACTGTCTGAATTGAAAGAGCTTGCATTACTGGAACGCAGGGAAATCGACAAAATCATGCAGGAGCGGAAATTGGCCGAACTGTCTTGGGAGAATTTGTCCAAGGAGTTTCCGCATACGGATGTATTGGTCGTGTTGTCGGAAAATAACAAGGGGAAGGTGGGGCGCGTTTTGGCGTTCAACGCCAAAAACGGAGCAAGGCTGATGGACATGAATTGGCATGGCAATCCATACGAACATGTCATCGAACTGTCGGGAGAGGTCCAAAGCGCGGCGGCGAAGCAGACGATGGACGGCGTCCGTTATCTGGCTTTGGCGGAGACGCGGTTCGTCAATGTCATGGATTCTTTGAAGGGAAAATGCAATGCATGGCGGCAATTGTTCGAACAGAATTTGTTACGGCAGGAAACGATACAGCTTTTGGAAAGGGAGAGATTGGATATCGTGTTGTCTGAAAGACGGTTGACGGAACAGGCCTACGCTTTGAACAGTTCCGGCCATCTGATCGGTTTGGAGTTTGAAGGACGTGGTCGGAAAGACGAAATCAACTGCAAGTTGATATGCATGGATGTGTCTGGTGAAAAACAATTTGCGGTGGAGATAAAAGATATTTTGACAGCATTGGAAAAAACGGCGGCGGAGTTTGCTGTCGAATTTGAGCAAACATTGAGCAAATTAGTCATTGACAAGGCGACTGAAGGGAGGGACCGCAAGGCGGAGGCGGCGAAATATTTCAAGATGTACAACACGTTTGACGCCCACCATTACATACGGAAGAATCCATGGGCTCTTGCGGCGGCCGTGGCGTTGGATCCTGACAATCCGGTTTACCGTTATCAGGAACTGGCCGATTTTGATGTGAGGCCTGATCCTGTCAATGCACAGTGGCTCAAAAAGGCGAATCTCGCTTGGGAGATGGCACTCAAATTCAGGCGTGACTTCCCAGACATTAATATTGATTATCTTCCGCATTCTCAGATTTATTCCATGGCGTTGGCCGCCAGTGAATTGCAAGTGAGGATTGAAGAGCATAAGAGATGTGGACATTTGGCAATTGTCAACGAGATGGAAAGGACTCTCGTGGCGTTGGATGGTTTCTATCGCAAGTATAGGCCGTATGTCATGGAGGATTTTCTGCGGCAAGGAGAACGGGTTGCTTTCGATGATGGCAAAGTGAGACCAAACGGTTTCAGAAAGCTAGGCTCTGGTTATATCATCTATCATACAAACCTATATTATGAATATGGCAGATATGGTTTCTATGTGGATGAAAAGGAACAGGCAAATGATTATCTCCACTCTCTGAATTCATGGCTGGAACCAGAGAAAGCCAAGAGACTCATTGGTAATGACAGAGTGGAATTGTATCCATTGCCATGGAGTGCCATGACGTCATCTGCCTGCATAGATGACTTTTTAAAATTCGCGAAGGAGAACAAGCTGGCTGAAAAACTGGCGGCGTATGAAGTGGACGTGAAAAAAAACAGTATATTTGTTGAAGCGTTTATGCTGGATTTCTTAATCAAGGGGATAGATGCGGAAAAGCAGGAGGATGTAAAAACGGTTTTTGGCCAATTGCTGGCGACGGCACGGAAAAAAGATCCGATGAAATTCAGTAAAACTGAAAAAGACAAAGACTTCAAACATTATTATCAGAAAACAATCGTTTTCATGGTGATGACAGCGGTTGCACGGAAACATGGCTTGTCAGAGGATTTCGTATGGGAGTGTCTGAAGAAAGAGATTTCTGAATCGTCAGGCAATGAAGAGCCCGTGGACATTGATAAAGCCATTCGGGAGGTCATCTCCTCGCGTGGCAACGATGAAAGCATGAAGAAGCTGATGCCGTATGTCCCGCAGTTCAAGCGGGATGTCATGAAGTATCTGATGGATGAGGGTGGGTATTATGACTTGCTGGTGCTGATGGGCCAGGCTGTCTGGAATTCCAGTAGAATGAATTCCATTTGGATGAATCCGTATCCAAATAGTTCCATGCAGCCTCCAAGCGGCGGCATGGGACCAATTTTGACACCGCCTAAGGACGAGTTCTTCAAAGCTGTCAATGAAGATGCCAAATTGAAATACGGCCCGTATTCGGAATTTCTGAAGACGAAAGACGATATCATCCTTCATCAGGCTTGTCGTGATGGCGACAATCTGCTATTGCTACTGGAGAAAATAGAAAATGAACGGATAATGACCAATGGTCGGATCATGGACAGACCTGATCAACAGAAGCCCAAACAGTTTACCCTGATCTCTTTGCATCCAGATTTGACTTGCGACATCATTAAGAATCCGATTATATTATCGAAGCCAAAGAATGCATCGAAGCACGGCGGACAAAGCCTCTATTGGGGTGCTGGGCTTGGGGTGAACCAAGTTTGCCAAATGGCATGCAATCCATCGTTCATTGTTATTGGAAATCGTTCAGTTCTATGGATTTTTGACAGGAAGACAAATGCGATAACCGCAACGATTCAGATTCCCGTGACTACGAACATGGAAATCGCCATGACGAATGAACGATTGTATATTTTAAGTCCGACACGGTTGATGTCCATGAATTTCCAAGGCGAGGATAGACAGATGATATTTGATACGGAACGACTGGATGCACAATCGGAAATGGACAAGAAAGGACAAGCATCTTGTTTGCATATACTTCCTGATGACCATCTTATGTTTATGGGCAACTGGAAAATATGGACCTGCAATTCAGACGGTTCCGAATTGAAAAGCTGCATCCGGCTACCATATGGCAGGTACTATGCCCTGTATGACGACGGTGAAGGGCCGTTGCTTTCGGCGGCTGGTGACTATAATAAAAATAAGAACTGCATCATTTATCGGGTTGACATTGATAAATGGAAATTGGACATGATTGCCCAGACTCCGGACAGGATCATGTTCAAACCTAATGGAGGAACTGTCACGGTAACACGGCGAAATGTCGAAATCCCTTATTCTGGCTACAAGACAGTTGATCAATTCATTGTGAAAAACGGATGGTTGTTTCAAGGCCACTTCTTTCCGCTTTGTGTCAAAACATCGGCCCCTGAAAAATCGCCATTTCTCTGGCTTCCGGCGACTTACAAGCTATTATCAATTGGAGATTATGTGATGTTTATGAGAAACAATTGCTGGTTCATGGTGAATACAAAAGAGATGGGCAATGGAAAGTAACAGACGAAACAGCTTGTTCATGATGGTAACGGTCCTGTTGTTGTGGCCGTGTGTCGCACAGGCCAATGCGGGAACGCCGTTGATATGGGGGGAGTTCCTTCATTTAACCGGAGGCAATGTGCTGATTGGTCTTGTGGAAGGGATATTGCTCTACAAGCTGTTCAAATTGGAGAGGAAAGGAAGATGCATCGAGGCAATGGTTTTAGCCAATTTCTTTTCCGCTTGGATTGGTTTCTTGGGGTTGCAAATATTCAGCGAGTTTGTCATTCCATGGACGATTGAAAATGCGAAAAGCTATCTTTGCCTGTTGGTTATCGCTTGTTGGTTGGTTAGTGTATTGTTAGAATATCCGTTTGTGATGTTTATTTTCGGATGGAAGAACAGACAATGGACAAAAGCTTTGAATGGATCGCTTGTCGTTCAAACCATTTCCTATATGGTGTTGGTGGGATGGTATCTGCTATGCGGTAGTAGCACGTTGCTGACGCGATGTACCGTCGTGAAGGCGGCCGACATCAAGCTTCCTGAAAGCATTTGTATCTATTATTTTGCAAAATCGGATGATGCCGTCCACCGTCTGCATGTCGGGCAGGATGACGATACCGCCATCGCCAAGCCAGAAATAGATATCCATGAACCTGTTCGAGCGAAACTAGTGGCCATGACAGACGGTCCTGAAGACACGATGGCATCATTGAAAATCATCGTTGTCGATGACAGGAGAACATATAAAAAGCCTAGAATCGGCACAGTTCTGCCGAATTTCGCGGAGGCTGGCAAGGCCTTGCTGGAGCTTCCTGATGATCGGGGAGTATATCGTCATTATCAATGGCAGTGGCTTGGCAGGACATTGGGGGTGGCGAAAGACTCTGACGTACGTTTCCAGACAGGATTCTGGCCTCAGCAAGGCATGTACTTGATGGAGCGGGAGAAATCGCCTGAAGACAAACTCGATTATGATCAATACGGGTTTGCGTGGCGTGAATGGACATTCGGCAAAAAGTTGATAGCTTTGGAGATGCCGTTTTTGAGCTGGACCATCCGCAACATCATCCAGTTACCTGGGGATTTCATATTGTTCGAATTGCACGATGACCAGATCTGCCTGTTTGACTACCAGACGATGCGCATCGCGCTCGTGGCTAGAGGTTTCGGGGCGACGGCGGTGGTGGAGTGAGAACCGAAAAGCACAAGGCACATATCCACTGCAAACGATTATGAGTTCACGGATTGGCTGGCAATAACTCTGGAAAACGTGCGGCTAAAATCTGAAGAACTTCTGTTCGTAGTTCTTTGGTAAAGTCAAGCAATTCTTCCGCTTCTGCCTTGGAAGCACCGCCAATGTTGTCATATTCAACTGCATTCCGTTTTGCACGACATGCATTCAGGTAGATGGCATCCTCCTGCCTATGAGGGCCTATCGTAAATTCAATCGCCATCAGAGTCCGATAATGGGCTTGATTCTTTTCCGGTCGAAAACCGTTCGCATAAAGCATCATGGTACAGAGCTTCAATGCCGCGTTGTATGCGATTCCGAATTTCCAATCGTCCGAAATATCATTTGCAGCTGCATCCGCCATGTCACGATCCGCTATGGCAAGCAAATTGGACATTTCCTGCCTGTCGGTTACATGCGGAACAAGCCATCCATTATTCCGCCAGTCTTGCAAACTCATCCGCGTCTCCTTTCAGAAAGATTTTAGGTGTTGAGATGATTTCATTGAGAAAATGATCTTGCTTATGGAGGCGTTCTGTGAAATCATTTTGCGAAATCACATAAGGGTTGATTTCTTGTCCGATCTTGCCAGCGGCCGCATGGATGCGCTTTGTCACGTCACGCAGGCCACAGTCTCCGATGACAAACAAGTCGATGTCGCTGCCGGCATGGGCTGTGCCATTGGCGGTTGAACCAAAGATGAAAACGAAAATTGCAGGACTATCGGCAAATGCGTCCTTCAAGATTCCCGCAGGACCTTCTGTTTTCAGAACAAGTTCACACAGAAGAGGATAAAGCAGATTGTCGTCATTGGCCGAGAATTTGACGCGATTCCCATCCTTCTGAATCGTAACGATTCCAAGTGCTTCCAATTGGCGCAGTTCGCGCTGAAGGACTGGAGCGCTCAATCCGGACAGACGCGATAATTCCCTCAAGTGAATGCTTTTATGTTCTTGTGTGAACAGATTTTTCAGGATTTCAGCCCGTGCCTGTGAACCTAGCAGTTTTTGCAACATGCAAACCTCCATGTAGATAATTGTTACCTATAAGATAACGATTGTTATCAAAAAAGCAACAAAATTATTCTGAAAAAGAGGTGACTGGCATGAAAACAGAACGGTGGGACGCCGTCGCTACTGGCGGATGCCGTCGTTACCTATGCTTCGACTTTGTCGAACACGCGGACGTAATCGACGATGAACTGGTCCTGTCCGACGATGTCGTAGGATGCCTTGCAGGGGTAGTGGTATTTGCCGCGGTAGCCTTTGACTTCTGTCGAGATGAGAATGAATTCAGGGGTGTGAGAGACGTTGTCGGAGATGTGGCCGTCTTCGACGCCGTCGATGTAGAACGTGTAGCCGGACTTGTCCCAAAGCATTCCGAAACGATGGAAGACGGTCTGGTCGAGGCCATTGACGCCGCCGGTCTTGGCGCGTGTCATGTCCAGCCCGTAGCCGCCCGTGAAGGCGTTATGGGGGACGATTTCACCGGTTTTGAAGCATTCCATGATATCGAGTTCCGTACCCGTGACGGCGGGATCCAAGCTGGCCCCGATGATCGGCGACTGCATCCAGAAGGCGCTCCACCAGCCTTCCGGGCGCTGCTGGAGGCGGCAGCGGCATTCGTAGTAACCGTACAGATGGGTGAAAAGATTCTTCTTCAGCTTGCCGATGGGCCACTGGAGATGGTCGACACCGAAGGTCGTCTGCTGGACAGGCTCGTCCATGAAATTGTAGCCAGTCTGGAGCTGTGAGCTGACGGGATGGCCGTCCTCCATGAGAATGTCGAAAACGACGTTGCCGTTGCCGTCGAGATGGACGGCCTTGTCGGACCAGGCGTAGTGTCGTTTGCCCATCATGGACATACGGAAGTCCCATTTGGTGCGGTCGAGTTCGGTGCCGTCGAATTCGTCGTTCCAGACGAGTTTCCAATTGCCGTCGGGGAGGAGGCTGTCTTCGTGATCTGCGAGTGTGAATTTCTGCATTGTGGTGTTCCTTGATTGCTTTATATTATGGTAAGTGGCTTGAGATGAAAGACGTGGGACGTGAGACGTGAGACGTGAGGATAATGAGGGCAATTATGTTCAATTACATTCTGGTCTAAAATCATTGGATAAAATAATCTCCCTTTTTAATATTTTCAATTTTCGTATTGAAAAGCTATCGTAGGGCGGTACATTAGCAAAAAACAATCGTTCATGAAAATAGGAAAATCAATGAAACAGCAATTTCGCGGCATACGGCCGGATGATCTGCATGGCAGGGCGGGGCTGAGGAATCCGGAGCGCGGCTTCCGGACGGAGATGTATTTCAGCTGCATTCCAGGGGAAATCGCGGGAACATGCTCGTGCCATAGCAAACGGAACAAATTGGATGGTCGGTCGGAAATGCCTGTGTTCCAGAATATTGACGTGCCGGGTGTGCCGCATCTGATTCGCGGGAACCGTCTGGACGGCATCGAATTCAGCCATGCGCAGTGGCAGGATGAAATCGACTTTCTCGCGTATGACGGCGTGTCCGTTATGCAAAGTTATTGTTTTTTGAACCGCTACGACGACGGCCGCGATCTGCCGCAGAGCAAGTTGGACGACATCGAGGCGTTTTTCGCGAAAGTTCGCGCGGCTGGCGTGAAACTGCTGCTGCGTTTTGCGTATGAACTGTCGCCGACGCTGACGGGGCCGACGGCGGAGACGACGTTGAAGCATATCCGCCAGCTGGCGCCGCTGCTGCAGCGGAACAAAGACGTGATTTACGTGCTGCAATGCGGCTTTGTCGGGAAGTTCGGCGAATGGCACAACAGCTGCCATGCGCTGCAGGACGACGTGCCGTTCAGGCGGGAGCTGCTGGACACGGTGCTGTCGGTCCTGCCGAAAGACCGCTATACAATGATGCGATATCCCGCCTTGAAGATGTCGGTCTATGGAACGGATCCGATATCGGCGTCGGATGCGTTTTCAGTCACGGCCGCCGCGCGGATCGGCCATTTCAACGACGGTTTCATGGCGGGGCCGAACCACGGCGGGACGTTCAGCCGTGGCGACAGCCTCGTGCCGAAGGAGGCGGAAATGGCCTATCTGGAGCAGGAATCGAATTTCCTTCCGATGGACGGCGAACTGTTCTGGCGTGATTTGTCCGGCATGGCGCTGCCGGCGGACGCGGCGGTCAATTTCAGCCGCTGGCACTACGACACGTTTGGCATGGTTCATGGCAACGCGCTGTTCGAAGGGAAGGACGGCTATTCGATGGACGTGTGGGCGCGGGTGCCAGTCGATCCGATGTTTTTGCGTCAGAAGAACTTGCCGTTTGAGGAGGAGTATTTCACGGATGAGAAGGGCAACCATGTCTGGCGGAGCTACTATGAATACATCCGCGACCATCTGGGCTACCGGATTGTTTTGGAGGAGGCAGAAGTCGATTCGGAAATCGCTGCGGGACAGGAATTTCATGCGACGGTAAAACTGCGCAACCATGGTTTTTCGGCGCCGGTCAACCCGCGTCCCGTGCAGCTTGTGCTGAAAGGCCGTGAGGCGGCATATCGCTTTGATTTCAAGACGGATGTCCGTCGTTGGAGCGGCGGCGGCGCGACGCAGACGCTGAAGCTTTCGGCGGCTTTGCCTCCGGACATGGCGCCTGGGGAGTACCAGATTGGTTTCGCGCTGCCGGATGCGGCGGAATCGTTGGCGGGACGGCAGGAATACGCGATTCGCTGCGCGAATCCGCTGGTGTTTGCGGACGGTGTCAATTGGCTGGAGGGAAATGTTATAATTCATAATGCATAATTCATAATGCATAATTATTATATAGAAAATGTCGCTTTAGTCGCTTTAGTCGCTTTTGTCGCTTTTTAATCAAATTGCAAAATGATAAACAGATATATATTTTTTGATTTGGACGGGACGCTGACGGATCCGGCAGAAGGCATCACGAATTCCGTCATGTACGCATTGCGGCATTTCGGCATCGAGGTGACGGATAGACGGGAGCTCTATCCGTTCATTGGACCGCCGTTATCTGATTCATACGCAAAATACTATGGATTCACAGCGGAGCAGTCGGAAAAAGGCGTCAACTTATTCCGTGAATATTTTCGTGAGAAAGGAATATTCGAAAATATGCCGTATTCGGGCATGCCGGAGCTTTTGGCGGAATTGCATCAACTTGGATGCAAGCTTGTTGTGACGTCCAGCAAGCCGCAGTTGTTCGTCGAACGAATTCTGGACCATTTCGACATGGCGAAATATTTCCATGCCGTATGCGGGGCGACGATGGACGAGAAGACGAGCAGGAAACCGATCATCATCCGCAATGCGTTGGACATCTGTCCGGAGGCGGGGGCGGACAATACGATCGTGGTCGGCGACCACGCGTTGGATGTCATAGGAGCGCATGAAAACGGCCTGCCCGCCTGCGCCGTTCTCTACGGATACGGCGAGAACGACGCGATAGCGGAGGCGAAGCCGGAATATACGGCTTGTTCCGTAAATGATTTACGGATGTGTCTTATGGATTGGCTGCAAAACCATTGATTTGGAACCACGAAAGGCACGAAAGACACGAAATTTCAGTCCACAGAAAACACGGAACAAACAGAAAGCCTCGCAGACGTCGGCCATACTGCTGCTGATTTTGTCCCGTCATGAGCACGCAGAATGAAAAACATCATGATGGCCTCCGTCTGCTCGGCGGTTGTGAAAGCGCTTCGCGTGGAAGAAAAATGTCATGCGAAAATTCTTTGCGCAAAACCAAGAAAATGAACAATAGTAGTGCGAAAAAAGCCTTGCCGTTAGTAATTGATGGCAAGGCTTTTTGATGGGACTGTATTTGCTTTACGCTTTGAGTTCTGCGCTTTCAACGGCGGGACGCCGTCGTTACACCACGCCGTCGTTACTCTTCCAACGGTTTGAAGTTTTCTTTCGTCACGCCGCAGATGGGGCAGACCCATGTGTCGGGAATGTCTTCGAAGGGCGTTCCGGCGGGAATGCCGTGTTCGGGATCGCCGACGACGGGATCGTAGACGGCGGTGCAGATTTTGCAGACGTATTTCTGCGTGGTCGGATCGCTCACTTTTTTCGCCTTTTTGAGAGGCCTGAAATTCTCCTTGCTCACGCCGCAGATTGGGCAGACCCATGTGTCGGGGATGTCTTCGAAAGGCGTTCCGGCGGGAATGCCGTGTTCGGGATCGCCGACGGCGGGATCATAGACGGCGGTGCAGATGTCGCAGACGTATTTCTGCATCTTGGGGTCGTCCGATTCCGTCTCTTCGACGGCTGCGGCCTGCGGGGCGGCAGGAGCGGCGGAAACATCGTCCAGCCGTTCGAAATCGGATGCGGGATGCTTGCAGAGCGGACAGATGTAGTCCGGCGGAAGTTCATCGCCTTCATAGACATAGCCGCAGATTTTGCAGATCCAGCCTTTCTTCTTGGTGGTTGGCTTCTTCGGCTTGACGTTCTCCTGATAGTAGGTATAGGTCATCGTGTTGAGATCGGAAAGCGTCTGGGCCTCCGTCACGCTGCAGATGAACATGCCGTGGGTGCCGAGATCGATGTAGCTTTCGACTTTCAGGGAGTAGAAGGCGTTGCAGTCATGGGAGAGGACGGGCAGGCCGTTGGCGGAACGCGTGAACGGGACGTCCGCGAACTTGTCGTTGTCGCGGCCGCTGCGGAAACCGAAGTTCTGGAAGACGGAGAACGGCGCGGCTTCGGAGAGGACGTTGACGTTCATGAGGCCGCTTTTCTGGATGACTTCATGGGAGTAGTTGGCCTTGTTGATGGCGACGGCGACCTGCAGCGGCTCGTTCGTCACCTGCATGACGGCGTTGCAGATCATGCCGTTGTCGCGTGATCCGTCGTTCATCGTGATGACATAGAGGCCGTATGCGATTTTGAAGAGAGATGATTTATCGATGATTTCCATGATGTTTCCTAATGTGCAATAGGGTTACTTTGTGATACCGGGGAATCGCTCCAGAATGTTCTGAGTGAAGCGGATCATTTCGCCGCCCATCCACTGCGAGGCAAGGAGGAGGGTGCCGCTGATGGCGATGAGCTTGATGGCGAAGGAGAGCGTCTGCTCCTGGATCTGCGTCAGGGCCTGGATGAGGCTGACGAGAATACCGATGACCGTCGCGACGACGATTGGCAGCATGGACAGCTCCAGAATGATGACGAGCGTCTTGACCGCGTAATCGAGAATTTCAGCTTGATCCATGGGAACCTCCTTACAGCGTGTAGCTTAGAATCAAGCCTTGGATGAGTTTCGTCCAGCCGTCCACCAGAACGAACAGAAGCAGTTTAAATGGCAGGGAGATCGTCATGGGGGAGACCATCATCATACCCATGGCGAGCAGGATGTTGGAGACGATGATGTCGATGGCGATGAAAGGAAGATAGATCAGGAAGCCTATCTGGAAGGCTTTCGTCAGTTCGGAGACGGCGAAGGCGGGGATGAGAATGAAGAAGCTGTTTTCATCGACGACGACCGGTTCGTCCGGATTCGTCTGCCAAAGGTTTTCCGCCGACCGCACGAAGAATTTCACATGTCGGGCGCTGGCGTGATGTCTGAGGAAGGCTTTGAACGGTTCGGCGGATTCGAAGATGATGGCGCTGTTGGGGCGTTTGTTCTCCGCTTTTGCGTTTTCGGCGAAGGCGGTCTCCATGTTGGTCCATGTCCTTTCCACGGTGGGGGCCATGATGTACAGGGAGATGATGAGCGCCATGCCGTTCAAGACCATGTTCGGGGGGATGGACTGGATACCCATCGCGTTGCGGATCAATGACATGACGACGACAATCTTCAGATATGACGTCGTGATCATCGCCACAAACGGAAGGAGGCTGAGTCCGACCAGCAGGATGATTAATGAGAATGGATCTGCTCCGAGCATGTGTGTTTCCTAGGCTTCAATTTCAAACGCGGTGTTGTCGTAAAAAGAAGTAATATGGCCTCTGGCGGCGATTTGTCCATTTTTCATGACTTGCTGGGAGTCGGCCAACGGCAGGTTTGGCGTCTGTTCGGTCATCAGGGCGACCAGATCGGTGTAGCGGACGGACACTTCGCCAAGCGAGACGGCCAGTTCGTCCGGCTGGACGGGGCTTTCGTCGAGAACGCCTTTCAACTGGAGCGTCTGGCTGTCGATAAGCTCCGCCGTAAGGGCGATATTATTGTCCAGCAGCAGGACGACGGGCCATGGATATTGGTCCATTGTGATTTCCGGAAGCATCAGGTAGTCGCCGCCGTCAAGCGTCGCATCCGGTTGCTCCAGAGGGAAATGCGCGACGATGGCCGTGCCTTTTTGCGGCGCGTCGGGCACGATGGAGGCGTCCAGCGGGGAGACGTAGTCCAGCAGGGCTAATTTTTCCATGAGCGGCTGCGGCAGGACGAACAGACCATTGGCGATAAGAGCTTGTTTTTCAACGGTTGCCAACGTAAAGGAAAGGGCGGAACTCCAGATGTCGCCGTCGATTGGCGCGATATCGACGATTTTCGGCGAAATGCCGATCGGCTGCGACAGCGCGGCCAGCGTATATTGGATCTGAGCTTCGAAGACGGCCAGAAGCACTTCCTTCGGGGATGTGCGGAGATTGGCGGCAAGCAGTGACAAGTCATTGCATTCCGATGACTTCGACAAACCGAGATAGGCCGTCTGGTCATTGTACTGAAGCTGGACGGCGAAGACGATGTCCGGGCTCGGCTTGGAGAAATTGATGAAAGCCTGCTGACGCCCCCATGCTGTGGGGACTTGCAGTCCGGGAGCTTTCAATATTTGCTCTGAAGCGATGGAAGTATCGCCCAACCAAGATGTTAGCAGTTCGTTTGGAGTCATGGTTCTTTATGCTTTTTCAAGCGACGCTTTTACGGATTTGACGGCGTCCTTCCGACGTGATGATGGATAATTGGACAGGCAGATGGCCGGTTGCGGCCAAGGTTTCGACGATGCGGCTTTGGTTGGCCACAAGCAGCTGTTCGGCGCTTGCCGCGCCAGGGAAGAAGGTGACGGAAATTTGCTTTTGATCGCACTTTAGGAGAATGGTCGTACCATCCAGTACGTCTGGATTGAGGACGAGACGAATTTCACCTAAATGGCCGCTTTCGTCAATGTTCACCATGATGGCAGAGGTCAGTTCATTGAGTGCGGAGGCAAGTATTTCATTTGGGGAGATGGCCAGTTTGGAGATGGTTGCCGACATGATGGAGGGCAAATCCAACGAAGGAGGCTGTGCCACTGTCTGTTGCTGGGCGGCAGGTGCGATTGTGGCGGCAGCGGTTTCCAGTGATTTGGACTCTTTGGCGGAAACATGCTTCGTGGAAGGTTGTGGATCTACAGGCGCGGGCATGGCATTGCGCTGCGGCGCAACGGTTTCCGATTGTTGTGGGACGGCAGCGGCATGCTTTGGCGTGGGAGCGGCCTGTGGCATCATCTTGACCATTGTGGCTTGCGGTTGCGACGCAGGAATCTGCGGCGCAACGGTTTCCATGGGTATGGGATTGGCTGTGGCGACAGGCTTTTGCGTAGCTGTAGCGGCTTGGTTTTCTAGAGATTCAAGATTCGCTAGAGGCTCTGGCGATTCTAGATTTCTAGCAGAAGCATACACCGTGGCAAGCTGTGGTTTGGCTGTGTTTTCTGCAACTTTTGGCTGTGACACAGGCATCTGCGGCGCAGTAACTGTAGCCTTTGTTTGCGGCGCAGGATCCTGCGTTGCAATAGCTTCAACCTGCACATGCGGCGCAGGCATCTGCGGCGCAGTAACTGTAGCCTTTGTTTGCGGCGTCGTGTGTTCCACTGGAATTTGATTGGCTGTGGCGACAGGCTTTTGCGCAACTGTAGCGGCCTGGTTTTCTAGAACTACTAGATTCGCCAGAGGCTCTGGCGATTCTGGATTTCTAGCAAAAGCGTACACGGTGGAAGGCAGTGATTCAGCCACAGTAGCTGTAGTCTGCGCATGCAGTGCAGGCTCTTGCGTTGCAATAGCTTCAGCCTGTGTATGCGGTGTAGAAAATTGCGGCGCAGTAACTGTAGCCTTTGTTTGCGGCGCAGTGTGTTCCACTGGAATTTGATTGGCCGTGGCAAGAGGCTTTTGCGCAACCGTAGCGGCTTGGTTTTCTAGAACTTCTAGAACCGCTAGAGGCTCTGGCGATTCTAGATTTCTAACAGACGCGTACACGGTGGAAGGCAGTGGTTTAGCTGTGTTTTCTGCAACTTTTGGCTGTGGTGCAGGATTGTGCGTTGCAGTAGCTTCAGTCTGCACATGCGGCGCAGGAATCTGCGGCGCAGTAACTGAAGCCTTTGTTTGCGGCGCAGGAATCTGCGGCGCCGTGTGTTCCACTGGAATTTGATTGGCCGCAGCAACAGGCTTTTGCGTAGCCGTAGCGGCTTGGTATTCTAGAACTTCTAGATCCGCTAGAGGTTCTAGCGATTCTAGAGAGGCTAGATTTTTAGGATAGGCATATGCTATGGAAGGCGTTGGTTTAGCTGTGGTTTCTGCAGCCTGTGTTTGCGGTGCAGGAATCTGCACCGCAGCGTGTTCCACTGGAATTTGATTGGCTGTGGCGACAGGCTTTTGCGCAACCGTAGTGGTTTGGTGTTCTGGAAATTCTAGGTTTTCTAGCGTTTCTAGTGATTCTAGATTTTCAGCAGAAACATACACGGTGGCTGTCTGTGGTTTGGCAGTGTTTTCTGCAACCTTTGTCTGCGGCGCAGAACTCTGCAGCGCAGTAGCTGTAATCTGCGCATGCAGCGCTGTAGTCTGCGGCGCAGTGTGTTCCACTGGAATTTGAGTAGCTGTGGCAATAGGCTTTTGCGCAACCGTAGCGGCTTGGTATTCTGGAACTTCTAGATCCGCTAGGGACTCTAGCGATTCTAGATTTCTAGCAGAAGCAAACACCGTGGCAGGCTGTGGTTTAGCAGTGGTTTCTGCAGTCTGTGTTTGCGGCGCAGAAACCTGCGCCGCGGTAGTAGCAGCCTGCGCATGCGGCGCAGGAGACTGCGGCGCCGTGTGTTCCACTGGAATTTGATTGGCTGTGGCAACAGGGATTTGCGTAGCCGTAGCGGCCTGTTTTTCTAGAGATTCTAGATTCTCTAGCGGTTCTAGCGATTCTAGAGAGGCTAGATTTCTAGCAGACGCATATACCGTGGCAGACTGTGGTTTGGCAGTGGTTTCTGCAGTCTGTGTTTGCGGCGCAGAAACCTGCGCCGCGGTAGCTGCAGCCTGCGATTGCGGCGTAGAAATCTGCGGCGCAGTGTGTTCCACTGGAATTTGAGTGGCTGTGGCAAGAGGCTTTTGCGCAACCGTAGCGGCTTGGTATTCTGGAACTTCTAGATTCTCTAGAGGTTCTAGCGATTCAAGATTTCTAGCAGAAGCAAACACGGTGGCAGGCTGTGGTTTAGCAGTGTTTTCTGCAACCTTTGGCTGCGGCGAAGTAGCTGTAGCGTGCGGTTGCGGCGCAGGACTCTGCGGCGCAGTGAACTCCGCAGGCGTTTGATTGGCCGTGGCAACAGACTTTTGCGTAACCGTAGCGGCTTGGCTTGCTAACGGTTCTAGATTTTCTAGCGGTTCTAGCGATTCTAGAATTCTAGCAGAAGCAACCACCGTGGCGGGCTGTGGTTTAGCTACAGTAACTGCAACGTGCGCATTCGGTGCAGGAATCTGCGCCGCAGTGAATTCCGCAGGCATTTGAGTAGTCATGGCAAGAGGCTTTTGCGCGACCGTTGCGGCTTGGTATTCTGGAGCTTCTAGAATCTCTAGAGGTTCTAGCGATTCTAGATTCCTAGCAGACGCATACACCGTGGAAAGTTGTGGTTTAGTTGCAGTAACTGCAGCCTGCGCATGCAGTGAAGGCTCTTGCGTTGCAAAAGCTTCAGCCTGTGCATGCATCGCAGGAATCTGCGCCGCAGTGAATTCCGCAGGCATTTGAGTAGCCATGGCAAGAGGCTTTTGCGTAGCCGTTGCGGCTTGGTATTCTAGAGATTCTAGATTTTCTAGCGGCTCTAGCGATTCCAGAGAAGCTAGATTTCTAGCAGAAGCATACACCGTGGCGGGCTGTGGTTTGGCTATGGTTTCTGCAACCTTTGGTTGTGGAGCAGGACTCTGCGCTATAGTAGCTGCAGCCTGCGGTTGCGGCGCAGGACTCTGCAACGCAGTGTGTTCCACTGGAAATTGAGTAGCTGTGGCAATAGGCTTTTGCGCAACTGTAGATATCTGGCTTACTGGAGCATCTAGATTCTCTAGAGGTTCTAGCGATTCAAGATTTCTAGCAGAAGCATACACGGTGGCAGGCTGTGGTGCGGCGGTAGTTTCTGCAATCTGTGTTTGCGGCGCAGAAATCTGCGCCGCAGTCGTTTCCGCTGGCAGTGGAGCGGATGTAAACGCTCTGAATACAAAGGATTTGGGGGTGGCTATATTTCCTTCGGGAGCATGTGAAGCCGAAGAATGTGGTTTCGTGGTGTTTTCCATGGCGGGAGATATCGCGGATGGTTGCTCCGCCTGCTGGATCAGCGACGTGAACAAATTCACCTGCGCGGGAGAGACAGAAGCCTCTTCCGGCCATAGGGAAAATGGTATTGCATCTGCAGAAAAGTTCTGCAAATCAACGCCTGGAATGTCTATGTCAAAGTGAATCATCATCATCGCCTACAGGAGAGACCTTGTTGTGCAAGTCCTCCAGTTCCTTTTCCGCATTTTCCTCTTCGATTCGTTTCTCCTCTTCAAGCCAGATGTCTTTATGAGTGTCCAGTTTTATCTTGTTTTTAGTAGCCGCCAACAAGTTTTTTTGTGTCTGCTCAAGCGTTTGACGCGCTTGAACGACATTCTGTTCCGCTTTGTCCAGCTTTTCAGCCAGAACCATCCGTTGCCGTTCCAAATCTGCCAAAGCCTCTTTCAGCTTGTCAAGCTGTTCGCGCTTGACGACCGTGTTCATGACCGTCGCATAGAGTCGTGCCTTTTTCTCCGGCATCTCCGCGACGTAGTCTTCCAGCTCTTGTTTTGCCTTGTCACGGGCGTCTTCAGCCACCTGGAGGTCGTTTCGCGCCTTTACCAGTTGCTGTGTCAGCTCATCCTCGCGTTTCTTGCGGATGTCCAACAATGGTTCGAGTACATACTTCGCCATGATCAAACAATAGCCATCAGCTTGTTAATCGTTTCGTCGAAAGGTACTTTCTCAAACAGCCCCTGACAAAGGAAATCGTTGATTTGCTTGTTCTTGGCGATTGCTTCGTCGGCCGCGGCATCGCTGCCCTGCTTGTATTCGCCGATTTGAAGAAGCATTTCGATTTCCGCGTATTTGGCGAGCAGTTTGCGCGCCTTGTCGGCGGCCTCGGAATGTTCCTTTGTGACAATGGCCGGCATGCATCGCGAGACGGAAGCCATGACGTCAATGGCGGGGTAGTGGTGCTGTTGGGCGAGTTTTCGGGAGAGGATGATATGACCGTCCAGAATGGATCGTGTTTCATCGGCGATCGGTTCCGTCATGTCATCGCCTTCCACAAGAACCGTGTAGAGCGCCGTGATGGAGCCTTTAGACGAATTGCCCGCGCGTTCCATGAGCTTGGGGAGCTCTGTGAAGACGGACGGTGGGAAGCCGCGCCGCGTCGGCGGTTCGCCTGCCGCGAGGCCGATTTCACGCTGCGCACGACCGAAACGCGTCACGGAATCCATGAGCAACAGGACCTTTTTGCCTTTGTCGCGGAAATATTCCGCGATGGCCGTCGCCACATAGGCGGATTTGAGACGTTCCATGCTGGAGCGATCCGATGTCGAACAAACGACGACGGATTTGCGCATGCCTTCCTCGCCCAAATCGCGTTCGATGAATTCGCGGACTTCGCGGCCACGTTCACCGATGAGCGCCAAAATGGTCACTTCCGCCTGCGTGTTGCGGACGATCTGCGCCATCAGCGTACTTTTACCGCCGCCAGCCGCAGCGAAAATACCGAGACGCTGCCCTTCGCCGCATGTCAGCATGCTGTCGATGGCGCGGACGCCCAGCGGCAACGGATCCTTGATGACTCTGCGTTCCAACGGGTTGGGCGGATCGGCGAACACGGGATAGTATGTTTCCGGATAGAAGACGCCTTTCGTATCCGTGTCAATCGGACGTCCAAGACCGTCGACCACATGGCCGAGCAGATCCGGGCCGACGCCGACACGGTGAACACGATGAGTCGGAATGACTTCCGTCAACGTCGAAATGCCTTGCATCCGTCCGAGGGCCGTCAGCAGCACTTCGCCTTTGGCGAAACCGACGACCTCCGCGAGAATCTCCAGATCCTCCCATGAATTGCGAAGGATGCAGATTTCGCCGACCTTCACGCCGGGCACGCTGGCGCGGACGATCGTGCCGACGACCTGCAGCACCTTGCCCTTCACTTCATAGGAAGGCACGTCGTCAAGCGCCTGCATCAGCGTGTTTGGTATATATTCAAATCTTGCGGTTCTGTTCATTTACTGGTCAAAGCATTTGCCAAGTGCTTTTTCGATGGCGGCAAGCTGGTGGTCCAACGAGGCTTCCACGTTTCCTGCATCCGTCTCAATGATGCAGGAGACGCCTTTGATGCGCGGATCATCCATGAGATTGATGTAGTTGACGCCCGGAAACTTGGAAAGGATTTCGTTGAGGCGTTCCTTGACGGTCGGCAGCATTTCCGGGCTGACCTTCAAGACAACCTGCTGCTGGTTGCGGACGACGGCCTGCATGGCCTTCTGGACGACCTGCACCATCAGCTCCTTGTCGCCGATCTCCGCCACGCATTTCTTCAGCGCCGTCAGGACGATCTCGACAATCTTGTTCTCCATCGAACTGAGATAGTCGATGGACTTTTCGACTTGCTCCAGTTTCTGGATGGCGATTTCCTCCTTGCTTTCATCCAAGCCCTTGTCATAGCCAAGCTTGCGTTGTGCTTCGAATTCCTCCCTGGCTTGCTGGCGGATGTCTGCCGCCTCCTTCTGGGCGGCGGACAGCACGTCCATCGCTTCAGCGATGGACTGCGCTTCGGCGCGTTTCACGAGACGCCCCGTCGTTTCAATCTGTAGATTTCCCTGTCTGATGATCAGCATATATTAAACGCCCAACAAACCACGGTGGTTCAGTTCTTCCAGCAGCTGCTTGTCCGTCTCCGCGTCGGCGGGCCATGCGACTGGTTCGACATCATCGATTTCAGCGGCTGGAAACCGGAGTTTCCAACGGCGGATGATGCTGGATGGAATGGAAACGAACATCGTCAGCAGCAATCCGAGCCCATGGCTTCGGATCCTGCTTGGCGACAACGTCTTATCGGTGACAGACGCGCTCAGCGACGACTGCCATTTCTGGAAAGCCCTGGCGTGGCGGAGCACGTCGGGATAGCAGTTCGGCAGTTCGTGTTTCAGCGCGTTGAGGATTTCGCCTTTCAGCGTGACGCGTATGATTGGATAATACGCCAACGCGCCAAGCCATTCCGCCATGCGACGCGTCTGCTCGATTGGCGCGAGCAGATAGCATCCAAGCAGATGGGCTTGGAAATCAAACATTTCCGGCGGAACTTGCCATTGCTGCTCGGCCCATGGCTGGAGCCGGAGCCAAGCCTGCGGACACGGCTTTATGCTGTCCGGGCTGAACGGCTTGAGAAGTTCCGCCACGCGACCGTCGTCCGCAAAATCCAGCGGGTTGCCGAGAAATTGCAGTTGCTGTCGCGTAAAATCATTGGTGGCTTGCTCTGTCATCACTTGGCCGCAGTTTTAGGCGCCTCTTTCTGGCGTTTGCCGATGATGAGACGCATGATGACGAGAACGAGAACGACGGCCAGCAGGACGGCCAGCGAGGCGTTGGCCGTTACAAGAATGCGCATCATGTCGTCGCTGATCTTCGGGGAGGATGCCGCAGGCTGTCCCGTGATGGCATCCTTCGGGGCGACGATGACTTTGAAGAGCGTGACGGTGATTTTGTCGTAGTCCACGCCTTCAATGGCGTTCATGACGAGATTCTTGATTTCGGGGATGTGGTCTTCCAGATCGCTGTCGCTGCGATGGCGGATGGCGACGGCGGCGGAGGAGGGGAGGGCGTTCTTCGCGAACGGGTCGTTGTTCGGCAGGACGATGTGGACGCGCGCCGAAATCACGCCGTCGATTTCGGAAATCGTGCGTGAAAGATCCTGCGCGAGGGCGTCCATGAAACGGATGCGCTCCTCCGTGGGGGACGAGACCATGCCTGTCTTCTTGAAGACGTCGCCGACGCCATGGTAGATCTGCTGCGGCAGGCCATGCTGCTGGCAGAGTTCCACGGCCTTCGCGAAATCGCGCTGTTTGACCATGAGCTTCCATGTGTTTTCCTCGCCGGCGTTCTTCTGGCAGGAAAGATGGTTGTCCTGCAGGAGGGCCATGATGGGATTGGCCTGCTGCTCGTCCAGAGCGTTGAACAGGACAACCATTTCGTCACAGCCGCAAAGCAGCAGGATGAAGGTCAGGATCGACAACGATTTCGCAAAAAGTTTCATGATAGGAGACTGGCTGGGAGATTACTGGTTTTTGAACAATGTCTGGATGGCTTGGCTGCCGCGGTCGATGACTTTGGCGACCAGTTCCTGCTGTATGGACAGGTTGGCGACCTGGTACTGTAGTTCCATCAGATCGGTCACAGACAGCGTACGTGTCTTGCTGACATCGATCAGTTCGTGGAGCTTGCCGTACGTCTCGAACTGGCGCGCTTCAGCCGCATGGAACGCCTCGCCGATGCGGTCCGCGAACGGCACGCGCGTGGGCTGCGGTTCCTGCACGATCTGGTTTTCCGGACGGATGTCCGCCGTCGCCATGATTTCGTTGAATTTCTCAACGGCCGCGGCGTCTGGCGGCTTGACGACTTCGACGGTTTCCGCCGCCTGCGTCGCCGAGGCCTTCATGGCCGCTTGAATTGCTTCTACGATGAAATCGCTCATGAGAGATTCCGTTAATGGTTAAGTTCTTCCGACGGCGAGACGCCGCCGACATATCAGCGTATTCGACGGCGGGACGCCGCCGACATATCAGCGTATTCGACGGCGAGACGCCGCCGACACACCTTAAAAGTTTTCCAGCATGCCCTTCGCCAAATCGGCGGCGTTGTCGTCGCCGTTCTGCAGTTCCCAGAGGACGGGGCGGGCTTCTTCGCCGCGTTTCAGCTGGATCAGGGCCATGCAACGAAACGCCTTCAGCATCCGGCTGTCCGGATGCCGAGGCAATGCTTCGTTATCCAGAAATTCCAGGGCGATCTTGCCTTGGAACTGCGAGAGGCACAGAATCACTTTTGCGACGTCCAGAGACTCATGTCCGTAACGATACTGCTCCAAGGCCATCAGGATCTTCATCGCGCTTTTGAAGCGATTCTGACCGATGGCCATGAGGCCCGTTTCCAGCAACAGCTGTGCTTCTTCCGTGGATAAGTCGAACATGATCAATTAGCGCAAGTTGGAGACGATGCTCTTCAGGGCGTCGGACATGTTCTTCTGCATGTTGGTGGACGTGGTCAGAGCCAAGTTCCATGCCTGCAGGTCGTACTGGAGCTGCTGGAGGTTGGCCTGGACGTCGGGGTTCTCGATGTAGTTTTCGAGGGATTCTTCAACGCGGTGTTCCGTGTTCTGGGCGGCGATGATCAGCGCGAGATAAACGTCGTCGAGATGGAGGACCTTGTTGTAGGTGCCGCTGAAGTACGGGTTGTGGTTGGCGGGGCTGTCTTGCAGTCTTCCTTCAAGATACGTAGCTAGGTTCGTGGTAACGGCCATTGTTGTGACTCCTTTTGGGGTTGGTTTCCGTGCAAATCGCACACTAAAAAAACAAACTACTTAATTTACAAAAACAATTCAAACTTTTTGACGAACAAAACGTTTTTTTCTGCCTTTTAGCCTCCTTTTTTCCTTCTTCATCCGTTGAGAATGAATGTCATTATTCTCTTCCTTAAGATAAACTTAAAACATACTTAAAAATATTGATTTTTCAAATAAATAGCTTCTTTTTTATTGAACGTCGCCCAACGGCGGGACGCCGGCGGGACCTCCTATTTTTTCATGGATGTCAGCTTGATGATTTTCCGCGCGGTATCGACGGCGTCCAGCAAGGCCTGCGCTTTCGCGTAATCCTTCTGCTCCATGCCTTCGTCGACGGCCGCCTGGGCGCGCTTTTTCAGCAGCAGCAGCGTACGGTCGTACTTCTTGGCATAAGCCTCGGCGTTGTCGCCCGCCAGATTGTGCTCCATGTCCAGGAGCTTCAGTTCCGCTTTCTTTTCCATATTGCTTTTATGGCCGCCATGTCAGTTTTTCTTCGTTTCTGCTCAGCGAGACCTCCGTCAGGGAGATCTCGTCGATCGTATAGCCGCCAACTTGGCTTCCCGGGCCAAGCCGCTGTCCGTCCGCCAGAATGACGCACGGATAGGGATGCACGACGATTCCCGTGATGGGCAGCTGACGCGCTTTCGGCTCAATCGGTTCTTCGCCTTCGATGGCCGTCTTCGAGTCCTTCCATTTGACCAAATTGCTCAATTTGGCGTTTTCAGGGAAGTATTTGACCGCCTCCTCCACCAGTTTGACAAATGTCTGGCTGCTTTCCTTCGGCGCGTAGCCGACGAACTGCAGTTCGCCCGGCAGGATTTCGACGCGGACATCCTGAAAACCAGTCTTGGCGAGGGCCTCGCGGAGCTTCGCGGCCATCACATCCGCATAGACGACATCGCTTTCGACCGACGCGAGACGCGGGACATCGTGGCGGATGTTGTCGACGATCGTGTTCCATTCCTCTTCGCTGTTGGTCATGCCCATGAGCCTGGCCACGCGGTCTTTGAGGCTGACGAGCTGGAGACGGCCTTCCGTCAGTCCCCAGACAAGCTCCTTGACGGAGCGCGCGAGCGTTTCGTCGTCCGTCATTTCGCAAATGACCTGCGGGCAGTCGTATTTGACAATCTGCTCGATAAGCGTGCGTTGCGACGTTTTCGGGACGTTTCCGGAAATGCGTTTGATGCTGCCGTCCTCTTCTTCCTCGATGGTCAAGCCAAGGGTTTCAGCCCTTTCGCGAAGCCTTTCAAGACGCGTCTTGTGGGCGTTTTCCGCGATATCCTTCGCCTCTTCCTTTTCCTTCGGCGCGGCGATTTTCCAGACATACCGTCCCGTGAACCACATGCCGGCGGCACAGATGAGAATCAGCAGCAACCATGAAATAATGGCGAAGCCACGGCTGCGTTTGGCGCGCTGCTTGCTTTGCAGTTCATCCAGTTTCTCCACCTGTTCGCGGGAGAGGGGCGCCTCCTCCGTTTGTTCGGGACTTTGCTCCTGCGGTTTCTCTTCTTCTTTAGCTTCAGGCTTTTCCGCAAGAAGGACATCCAACGGAATCCAGCGGAGAGGAGGCCATGGCTTGTCGGCGTCGCCGATTGCGCAGCGGGTGGAGCCGATGGTCAGAATCGTATAGTCCGGCAGGGTGGTCTTTTCGCCGACGGGCAGTGCCGCGTCGCCGGCGAAGATGCGTTCCGCGGCGGCCGTCACGAAGACGTCGTCGCCTTCCAAAACGACTTCGAGAGCCTGTGCGGGCGCCATGGCGTCCACGATTGCGATGTCGCAGGAGTCGTCCGTGCCCATGCGCAAGACGATGCCCGCGTCGAGCTCGAGCTCGGCGCCTTCCTGCGGACCAGTCAGTATTTTAAGGAGTTTCGGCATAGTTTCAGCTTACGATATTCTTCCAAGCGGCTGTATGTTGATTTCCTTCGAGAGCTCCTGGTAGGAGAGCACAGGCAGTTCAGCATACTCCGATTCGATGATTTTGCGGAGATAACGGCGGATATCGACGGATACGAGCATGACGGGCTTCAGCTTCAGTTTCCGCATGTCGCCGACGGTGTTCTTGATGGATTCCATGAGCTTGCGGACCTGCGACGGATCCAGCGCGAGATAGCTGCCGCCGGACGTCTGGCGGATGGCCTTGCGGATTTTCTCCTCCAAGGCGGGATCAAGCAGATAGGCGGCCAGCAGATTCTGCCCGCCGGAGTACTTGTAGCTGATGTAGCGGGAGAGCGAGCTGCGGACGTATTCCACGAGCAGGACGGTGTCCTTTTCCTTCTGGCCCCATTCGATGAGACATTGCATGATGCATTTCAGGTCGCGGACGGAAATGCCTTCGGACACAAGGCGTTGCAGCACGTCCGTCAGCTTCTGCAACGGCAGGACGCGCATGACTTCGCGGACGATTTCCGGACAGGTCTTCTCCAGATGGTCCAGCAGGAGCTTCGTCTCCTGCAGGCTGATGAATTCGCCGGCGTATTTCCGCAGGACATGCGAAAGATGATAGGTGAGGACGCGGTCGATTTTCATGAAACCGACGCCGGCCTGCTCCAAGGCGGCTGTCTTGTCTTCGTCCGTCCAGATCGTGTCGAAACCAGGCAGGAAGGGCTTGTCCTTTTCGCATGGGACGCCCATGACTTCAAGATTTTCGGCCTGTTCCGTCACGAACACTTTGCCAAGGCGGAGCTGCCCTTCGGAGACGGGAACTTCATGGACCATGATGCGATAGCGGCCGTCGGAAAGGTTTTCATTCAACCGTAGGTTGATGCCGGGGAACGGGACGCCCAGATCATGGTAGAGGGCGCGGCGGACAGACATGATCTCTTCATTCAACTCGTTGTAGGTCAACGCTTGGCGCACATTCGCGTCGATATCGACCATCAACGGGACGACAAGCGAGAAGTCGTCGCCTTCCTTCTGCGGCTGTTTCGGTTTCGGCCGTTCCGTATCGACGGACGAGACGGAGGCCTTCGTCTGGAGCGGATCCTCCTGGGCCTGTTCGGCGGCGGCGGCCTTGCGTTTTTGCATGATCATCAGACTGTAGGCGACGAGCGCGACCAATGCGGCCAGGCAGAAGAACTGCACTTTCGGGAAGCCCGGAATCAAGCCGATGAAGACGAGCATGACCGCGCCGAGCATGATGGATTTCGGCTGCGCGAAGAACTGGTTGATGATGTCGACGCCCAGCGGCTTGGAGTCTTCCGCGCCGACGCGCGTGACGATGACACCGGACGTGATGGAGACGAGCAGCGCGGGAATCTGGGAGACGAGGCCGTCGCCGACGGTCAGGATGGCGTATGTCTGGATGGCTTTTCCGGCGGGCATGCCGCGCATCAGCATGCCGATGCAGAAACCGCCGATGATGTTGATGGCGGTGATGATGAGACCCGCGATGGAGTCGCCTTTGACGAACTTCATGGCACCGTCCATGGCGCCGAACAGCTGGCTTTCGGCGGAGAGTTCGGCACGGCGCTGGCGGGCCTGGTCGATGTCGATGGCGCCTGCGCGCATATCGGCGTCGATACTCATCTGCTTACCGGGCATGGCGTCCAATGTGAATCGCGCGGCGACTTCGGAGACACGCTCCGAACCTTTTGCGATGACGACGAACTGCACGATCGTGATAATAAGGAAGATGACGGCGCCGACGACGAAGTTGCCGCCGACAACGAAGTTACCGAACACGTAGATGATTTCGCCGGCGTTGGCCTTCAGGAGGATGAGTCGCGTCGTCGTCACGTTCAGGGCCAGTCGGAACAATGTGGTGAACAACAGCATGCTGGGGAACGTGGAGAAGGCGAGGGCCCGCGGCAGATAGAGGGAGAGCATCAGCATGACGGTGGAGATGCCGATGTTGATGGCGATCAGCAGGTCGACGACCGGCGTCGGCAGCGGGATGATGAGCAAGCCGACGATGGCGACGACAAGCGCCGCGAGGACGATGTCGCCGAATCGGCTGATGTTGGATGATATGTTGGTGATACTAGACATGTTTCTGTGTTAGATATTTCTGCCAACGGGCTTTGGCTTCGGCCTGCCTTCCTTGGGCGATGAGCGCCTGCCCTTCGAGAAGGGCGACGGGACGCGCCATGTCCGGCGGAAAACTGGCGGCTTTCAGAACCTCCAAAGCCTGCTGGGGTTCAGCGTTTTGCAGATGAATGCTGGCGAGAATGGCGGCCGCGACGGGATTGTCGGGCTCCTGTTCATGGATTTCCTCGCACAAGGCCTCGGCCTTGGCGGTCTGTCCATGCTGCAGGAATAGCCATGACAGCATCAGCAGGACTTGTTTGTCATCTGGATTCATCATCAGTTATCAATGATCATGGCGCGATACCAATCGAGCAACTGCTTGTCTTCCAGCAGCTGCTGGAGGACTTGCGCGGCTTTCGACGGGTGGTCGCCATGCTGTTGTTTCAGATTTTCGAATGTCTTGCGGAGGGCTTGCTGGAACTCCTGCGCGGAGCGCAGGGCCGGATTCTGGCAGGCGGTCTCCATGAAATGGAGCAGTTCCGCTTCAACGGTGTTGAAGTTGAAGACCTGCTTGATCTGCTCCGTCACGGCCGTGCCTGACGGAAGCAGCGGCGCGGTTTCATTCTGGCGCATGGACGCCATTTGCGGCGTTTCGTCGAGCTCCGTCGTCTTGACGTTCGTGTTGAAGCTGATAGAGTTGGTGACTCTGTTTTCCATATTCCATTCAACGGCGCGGACGCCGTCGTTACCTTCAACGGCGGTGACGCCGTCGTTACCTCCAACGGCGCGAACGCCGTCGCTACATTCCATTCAACGGCGCGGACGCCGTCGTTACTTTGTCAGGCTAATCTCTGGCTGGCGGTGGCCGCCAGTTTCCATAGACATTCAAAACGGCCGGTTAGTTCCGGCTGGTTCAGTTCGCGGATCGGGGCCGCGATGATGAACATGCCGCCCATCTGCGGCTTGCAGGCCGCATGGACCGCATACGGAAGGCGTTGCGCGGGATGAACCATTTCGAGCAGCTGTTCGAGATTCTCCGTGCTCTCCGTCATGGGGAACAGGAGCGTCATGAACAGCCGGTCGTCACGGTATTCCAGCTGGAAGCGGAGGCCGTTTTCCGCCCTGAAGCCGGCCGCGTCGCGTTCGTTCAGCTCGAAACGGGACAAGCCCATTCGGGAGCCGAAATCGCGAATCATCTGCTTTAGCCAATCCGGTGCCATTTAAATCCTTATTATAAAACAAGTTTCGCCATTTCCTCTTCGCCATCCTCCTGGCTGGCCTCGTCTTCTCGGACGAGTTCGTCCAGATATTCCTGCGCACCGTCGATCAGCCGCAGGCGGCTTTCGTTGTCCGGAAAACAACGCATGGACATCGAACGGATGATGGCGGACAACTCGCGCATGAAGTCCATCTTCGGATAGAGCTTCTTCAGACCGACGGCGGCCACAAACGCCTCGATGATCGAGCCGTTCAGGAAGGCCTGGTGCGTCATGTCCAGAATTTCCCCCGTCATCTTCTCGCCGGACATCAGCAGGCTTTCGCCAAACATCTTGTCCATGCGCATTTCCAGCTTGTCGAAGCGTTCGAGAACGGTCTTCAGGACCTCCACGCTCTGCAGATCGACGATGATTCGGCGGAGCTCCTCCGGCTGTGTGGAGGGTGTCGCCGCGGCCATGTCGACGGAGCAGGCGGTCATGAGGAAGTCGATGGCTTCTCCAAGCCTGTCGGCTCCTTGGCTGGCCAGGAGCGACTTGAAGCAGGTCTGCGGATCGTCGAAGCCGAGGATTTCGCCGCGGTAGAGATCGCGTTTGGCCTGCATCTCCTCCGCGTCGCCGCCATGCTCCTGCAGCAGTTCCGCCAAGTTGATGCCAACACGGATTTCCGGCCCTTTCGTCCGTTCGAGCTCTTGCCTGGCTTGGCGGACGGTAGCCAGAAGTTGCGCGTCTTCAGGACTTTCCGCCAACGCCTCTTCGAGGCATTCGAGCATGGCGAACTGATGGGTGACGTCTTCCGAGGCGTCCTGCAGCAGACGCATCAGCTGTTCGGGCGTGGTCATGCCGGCGTTGCGGATCCGTCTCAGAATCCGCGCGATGACGTCTGAATTCGGCATGTCAGAGAGCTTGTTCGTCCAGAAACGGACTCGTGCGGTGTAGCGGTTCTCCGTCTTCCGCTTGTCACCGATTTCGCGGTCGCCCATGTTCTTGACTTCCGTCTCTTCGAACATGGCGGAAATCTCCTCCAGCGAATCGGTCAGCATGGCGACCGCGTCCGGCTGCGTTTCTATCTGGAAGCCCATGGCCTGGCCGTGTTCGACACCTCCGCTTCCCTGCAATATGCCCGAGCCTTCCAGGGAGGGCCCTGCCTCTCTGGCGATAGCTTGGCGTATTGCATTGAAATCGATGGTCATAGTGCTATTTTATCAGTTGTCAACAACTGGAGTTAAAATGGAAAACGAACTGGATATCGTCGATGGATCGATCCGCCTTGACGGCGAATACGATTTTATTTTTCAGCCTGGCGGCGTGATGGCCTATTCCGGAGAGATCCGTACGGGCCTTCCGCCGCTGCGCGAAGGGACTTGCTGGAACTGGCTGGGCCGCGTCTTTGAAGCGGACCGTTTCATGCTCCGTCATGGAATCATGAAAGGAACGCTCTGGCTCGGTTTCCAGAACCGCCCATATGTCACGACATTGCCGTCCGCCGACAAGCCTGTGACGGTGCGGAGCGAGTTCCTGCTGTTCGCGAAACTCTCGCAGCGCATCTGCGGCGACCGTTTGCGGCTCGTGCCCGGTTCAATGCGCAAGGCATTTACGCTGACCGAGTTGCAACCAGACGAAGAGGCGTTGTCGCCAGTCGTCTGCACGGCTTCGCCGTTGAGCGAGGCCCGTCTTGAGGATGGCGAGACGCTTCACGTCTCGCCGTCCGCTCTCGTCGCCTGGAGCGGCTGCCCGAAGCCAACCGCCTTCTGCTCGCATCTGCGGTTCCGCGACCTTTTCCTGCCGCGGCTGCCCGAGACGCTGACGCTTGATTTCAGAGGGCCCGGCCGCGTCTTTTTCCAAGGCGCGGAACTGGGCGTGACGACGGCGTCCCGCCGTCGCGTGTGGTAGCGACGACGGGCATGCCGTCGTTACTTTTCTTCCATCTCCTTTTTAAGCTGTTCCTTCTGGCGTTTCAGAGCCTCGCGGCGCTCTTTGATGCGCTGCTTCTCCTCCTGACGCCATTCCTCCTCTTCCTGCTTGCGGAGTTCGTCGCGCTCTTGTTCGTCGACATCACGCTGGTGGTCACGACGGCGGAATTCGTCCTGAATATCGCTTTCGATGCGGACATCGCGCTGTTTCACGGACGATTCGATCGGATCGCTGCTCAGATGGTTGAAGACGACCATGCGGGGCGACAGGAGGAACATGCGCTGCATGATGCTCTTGTCCTTTCCGATGCCGCCGAACAACCAGCCGATCCACGGGATGGAACGGAGGAACGGAATGCCCCACGCCTTTTCCACGACGCTTTCGTGCATGTAGCCGCCGATGAGAAGGCATTGGCCTTCCTGCACACCGGCCTGCGTCTCAAGCGTGCTGTCATGGGACATCGGAAGATCATCGACGGCAACGGTTTCGAAATCGCCGTCCTGAATCTGAAGCGTCATCCAAATTTCATATGACGGCGGCATCGGCATGCCTTCTTCGACCTCCTGGCGGGGCAAATCGACGATTCGCGGCTGGACCGTCAGGACAATGCCTGTCGAAACCTGCGTCAAATCAACGACTTCCTTGCCGACGACCTTCGCGTGGTAGCTCTTCGTGTCCTGCAGGGTGGCGGTCACGTTGTCGAGCGTCAGGAGGCTTGGCCGTGAAATCGTGCGCGCCTTTCCTTTTTCCTCCAAGGCGGCGATGCTGGTGGCGAGCGAGAAGGTGTTGTTCACATACGTCAGGGCGCCGGTCAGGCCGAGGCCGGTCAGCGTTTCGGGCGATGCGAGATTATCCACGTCCAAACCGCCGCCGATACGCGTCTTGCGTTTGCCGCCCAAGGCCTTGAGGCGGAGCTCCCAGTCGAGCAGGGCGGATTTGTCGATGTCCAGAATGGTGACGGCGATTTCGACCATGCGGATCGGCACGTCTAGCTCCTGGATCAATTGTTCATAATAGGGCATGCGGGCCTTCGAGTCGCGAACGATGACGGCGTTCAGCCGTTTGTCCGCCAGAATCTGCGCCCCGTTGTTGGAAAGGCGTTCCAGTTCGTCCTTCGCCTTTTCATCGGCCGTCATGTCTTCCGGCCTCTTGGCGTTCTCCTGTTGCTCCTTCGTCTGCAGACGGCTGCGGCTGTTGTTGACGCCCATGAGTTCCTGCAGGATGCTGGCGACGCCGCGGACGGATGTGCCGCCCGAGCCGTTCAAGGCGTCTCCCGAACCGAGCGTCACGTCGTCCGCCCAGGCATGCTTCAATTTGAAGATGCGAACCTCTTCGTCACGGGAGAGGCGGTTGCGGCGGAGGCTGTCCGCTTTCACCACAAGTTCCTGGATCAGTTCGACATAGCGCGGCGGGCCGCTGATTTTGATCAAGGCGTTGTCCTTCGTGCGAGCCATCGGGAAACGGGAATCTTCGACATCCAGTTCGCGAAGGATTTCGATGACGTCGTCCGCTTTCATGTAGCGCAGTTCAAGAAGAGACGAACGCATTTCGGCGGGCGTGCAGATGTAGAGGCCTGCACCGTCATAATACCAGACGAGATTGCAGATGCCGCAGACCTTTTCAAGAAACTCCTGCGGCTTGCATTCATGGAAATTGCCGCTGACGACGTATTTAAGCCCTTGCGGCATATTCAGGCCGATGCCCTGCGCGGCGGCGAAATTCGTCAGCACTTCACTGACGGGAGCTTGCCGCGCCGTATAGGAGTAGGTGGCGGTCTTCCATGGGATTTGCGATGGTTCAGCCGCTTGGACGGCAAGTGGCCGCCAGACGAGCAAGACGGTCAATATGATGAGAAAAAGCCGCAATGACATGTTGGTTTGCTTTCTATTATTGAGGTATATGATAAATCGGCCTATGGCCGGAAGAACATCGTATGGGACGGCGGCGCGGCGGAGGGAACGGCCTGCGGGGCTTGCAGCCGTTGCCGCCACCATTCGCCGGTGGAGAGAAACGACTCGACGGTGGAGACGAGCGTTTCGTCATCGATGACGCCTTTCAGCGTCTGCCACAGCAGAAGTCTCTTGCTTTTTGTGTCATACGAAAGGATCGCGTCGTCTTTCAGACTGCGGCCCATGGCGTATGACGTGAGATTCAGAAGCGTTTCATGGCGTTTGTCCGCTTCGTCGGGCAGGGGCGGAAGCTCCATCTGAAGCGTCAGGGCGCCGTGCTCTTCATGGAAAAGGACGGGCTGCCCGTCAAACACAAGCATCGTCCTGCCGTCCGACGAAGCTTCTGCTTCGGGATAGCGGACGATGCGCATGAATTTTTCCGTGAGAAGGGGCACTTATTTATCCTAAACTTCTTTATTTCATGTTGTTGAGGATGGAGGAACGGCCGTCGGAGAACTTGCTGAGCAAGTCCGTGGAGAGCGTGTAGGCCTCGTCGCGTTTGGAGACGAGATTGTCCATGCGGGAAAGATCGGACTGCGCGTCGTTGTTGAGGGAGTCGATCTTGGCCTTGATGAGCTGGTTGGCGGATGCGATGTAGCCGTCTGACTTCTTGGAGGAGCAGTTGTCGCTTTCAGTATTATGGCTGTTGCACCAGTCGAGCAGATTCGCTTCTCTTAATTCATCATCGGTGAAATACTTTTTCAAATAGTAGCAAAGGCCTTTGCAGGCGAAGGAATCGTCGTCGCCTTCTTCCTGTGATTCCAGTTTTGACTGGGTCTGGGCGACGGAGGCGAGCAGGGTGCCGAGGTCTTCGATCCGCTTGTTGCGGGCATCGATGATTGAGGCCATCGGCGTGATTTCGCGTTCAAGGATGTTGGCGCGTTTCACGGCCAGCAGCGTGACAAGATCTTCAATGGTCAACGGCATGCCGTTGACGCCTGTGTCGACGCCGTCTACCTTGTAGTAGGAGCGGACTTTCAAATCGTCGTTGCCGCCGTCCACCTTGCGTCCATACTTGTCCAGCTTGTAGTTCGTGAACTGCAGGTTCAAGGAATGGTTGTACGTTTGACTGTCGTAGTTGAAAGTGGCGCCAGACGTGTAGGTGATGTATGATGCCATATTTTTTATCTCCTTTAAGGAAATTGGTTAGATGCTGTTGGCGGTGCTTTCGGCGTCCTTCAGGAGGCGTTTGAGGGCGTTTGTTTCCATCAGATAGGCCTGGTCGCGCTTCGTGACGAGATCCTTGATGTTGATGGTGGTCTTCTGGGAAATCGTATTCAGTTCATCCTGACGGGTTTTGATTCCCGAAATGATCGCCGTGATCTGAGGCTCGCCCCATGGCGTGACATCCGGATAGTAGTTATCGACCGTGATTGCCAGGACGTTCTGAAGATAGCTGCCGAGCGTCGTCGTATGGGAGCCATTGACATCCTCGTAGGTGAACGACGTGTTGTATTGCACGGTCGAACCGGACACCAGCAGCTCCATCGCCTTGCAGGAGCTTTCCAGCAGGGCGGTCTGGCGGGTCAGCATTTCCATTTCGTTCTGCAGGATGGCTTCCGAAGTCTCCGCGCGGGTGATGCTGATGAGCAGAAGCAGGCGGCCGACGGAAAGATCCTTGTACTGGACGCCTTCCCAGTTGAGGGAGTACGTGTGGCTCGTCGCGACGAGCTGCGGATCGTTGTCTAGAAGCGACTTGGGGTTTGCGTCCCAAGCAGTTACGTTGGTGACTCCAATGTTTTCCATTACATGTTCCTCGCGACGCTGATGTGACCGCTGTAGAAGAGGGCGATGGCGTTGGTGCCGAGCAGGTAGGCCTGGTCACGCTTGTTGATGAGGGACTGGATGTTGATGGAGGTCTCCTGCGAAATCGTGTTCAGTTGGTCCTGTCTCGTCTGGATGGCGGAGATGATCTGGTTCTTCTGGTCCGTGCTCCACGCCGTCGTGTCGGTGGTCGGGAACGTGTCGGACGAGACATTGATTTTGAGGACATCCGTCAGATAGGCCTTCATAGTGGTGGTATGCTGGCCGGTGCCGTCCGTGTAGGTGAACGACGTGTTGTTCGTGATGGTGTTGCTCAGGTTCTCCAGGATGTAGGATTCGGCGTCCGCGGAGCCGTTGAGCAGGGCGGTCCGTCCCGCCAGTTCGTCCATCTGTTCGATGAGCTGCTCTTCGATGAGTTCGGCGCGGATGAGCGTGACCAGCATGATGACGCGGGAGAGCGAAAGGCCGGTCGCCGAGACGTCGTTCCAGTCAAGATTGTATGTCGCCTTGATTTCGGAGAGGAATGCATTGGCTTTCTCTTTGGGTAATCTACCATCGAAGTCGGGATTGGGATCCAAGAACGAGCCGTCGAGGTCGACCTTTACCCTCTCACCGGTGTAATTGTAGGCGTAAAGCGTTCCGTTGGAATCGACGCCGTAATGGAGATAACGCGAGAGGTTCTCTGTTTCATAGTAGGCGTTGCCGTATTTGTCGAACTTGATGCCATAGGTCGCCATGGTGGATTTCTGGGCGTCCGTCAGATTATCGGCCTTCACGAGGGATTCCGTCAAAATGCCGTTGGAGTCAATGACGCCCAGCAGATGGGGCTGGACATAGTTGTTCCCGTATTTGTCCTGCATTTGATAGAAGTCAATGTACCGTGTTGTTTCGACTGTAAGACCTGCCATGTTGGGAACCTCTTGTTGGTTGGAAGCCCTTATATTGATTTTTTGTTATTGAACAGACTTGCCACATGTCCCTCACGGAACATGAAAATCATTGCAATCGTATGGACTACAACGATTTAGAATAATTCAGCCATTTCGGCTGACTTTATTCTATCTTATATTATACCATTTTTTTCAAAAAAGACAAGTAAAAAATTAAGAATTTATTAAAAAACGCTTAAAAATACAACTGTTTTTGTCAGCATGCAGCTGATTGGTCCACAGGTTGCTTAATCGTCATTTCAGGCAAACTGACTGTTGTAGAGCTCCTCGTACTTTCCGTTTGGGTTCATCAACGCATCGTGGTCGCTGACTTCTTTGATGTCGCCGTTCTCCATGTAGGATGACGTTGGCGTCTAGGATCGAGGATAGACGATGGGCGATCATAAAACTGGTGCGGCCATTCATCAATGTCGCCATGGCCTCAAGAAAAGCAACCTATTGATCAAAACATTGTTTCATTTTCGCATTGGCTACCGATATAAATAACCATTGTTTTTTCGGATTTCTTGGTTGCTTTTTTTTCTTTAACTTATTATGAAAAGCTCAACCTTTTTAATCCCCCATCCATCGCATGGCTCTTCGGTAGCCTTTGTTTTCTGCTTCGTCAACGGTAAATGCCCAGCATTCGTCGCCATTGGCTGAATCAATTTTTGTGACATCATATTGCTGATCGAAAGGAAGATGGTATATTTTCTCTCCGTCTTTTCCGAGGTTACACTTTATTCTTGGAAAAGCTTTAGAATCAGATGGATCAAATGTACAGTCTTCTTTTATTTCAACAGACAGTGCTTCTGCAAAGCGTCTTGCGGTTTCAGATAAAGATGCCGTTGTGACAAATACAGGTTTTATACAATCAGTTAAATGACCATTTTTGTCTATGTATGGCCAGCCAAGTGATATCGCGTATTCAATAGTAGTACCGAATAGTTGGGCAATATGCTTTTCGTGTATAATTTTCTCTGATGACCAAAACTTACACTGAATGACCTGAATCTCAACGATGTCGCCAAATAAATCACTGGAAAATTTTCCTGTTTGATCATGTATTATTTTTCGACAAATCAAATCTCGTCCCATATCTTCAAGCTTTCTCTCAACGCCAAATTGTTCAACCTTCCATCCATCGCATCTGTACTTATAGCCAACAAACAATTCGTAATCTCGTCCTACTTGCCATTTAGATTTTGGACTTTGAATATATCTATCAAGAGCTAACTGACTCTTCTTTCGAGAGGAAAGAGTTGCATATTCTTCATTTGACAACCAGTCGTATTCAGTAGTTTTTGTTGTCGCCGGCAACATATTGCCATCAGAATTATTACCAATCGTCGAATACTCCAGCAATTGTGGGAAGAGGGATTCGTAAAGGGCTGTTTGAAATTTATAATATATCGCCTCATAATGCCATTGTTTCACGCTTTCATTAAATTTTTTGTGGATTGCATGGATTGCCTTTGAAGCAGTAATAGGAGCCTGACATTTATATTTTTCATTGATTTCTGCTATTGCTTTAGCAGCCAAAGTTTCGCTTATCATTGTTAGGACGCCTGCAATGTAGGCATTGCTAGGATGGTCGGATATTGCGGATTCAAGCAATTTATTTATTTCTTGGTTTAATTCATTGAGAGCAATTTTCCTTGCCTCGATAATTTGTTCTTCAACTTTGATTTTTGCATTTTCTGTTTCATTCATCAATGCATTGATTTTCTCCTGCTTCAATTTTATGGAGGCATCTAGTTTTAACCGTTCGTCTTGGCACCAATGTGTAAATGCCTCTTTTCTCGCATCTAGATCATCTGTGAAAATCTTAAGAGAAAATGAAAACTTTTTTTCTAATATATCTTGATTTATTGCATTGATGATTTGTGATGCATCCGCTTGTATCTTTTCAAAAGCCCCACGTCCAGCCATTCTATGATCACCAAACTTGGAAATCCATTCGCTACAATTTTTGCGAAATGTTTCTATCGCGCATGCGTGTTGCTGAACATCATATATTGCATGAAGTTTCTTCTGATATATATCATTCTCTTCCTGTTCTCTTTGTGAATATCCTGAATCCCTTCCTTTTGAATAACAAGTTACACAAATAATGGCTAAAACAATAAGTCCAACGATAATCAGTTTCCAAGCTGCATCTGATGATGAAGCTGTAGCACAAAAGATATGACTGAATTCAAAAAACATTGAAACTCCTTCATATTCTCGATGATTCTCTTTGCGGATTGGCGGGAAATATAGTTTGAGAGGTGCCGATGGGGCAGATTTCTTTCTTCGTCGTATTTAAAAATCTTAGGTAAACTGTAACTCCTCCAAAACATGTGAAAAAACACCTTTTCTCAACACCATTACCATAGTACCTGTCCAAGCTTTTTTTACCGTACACCTTTTTATTATTCCAAAAGGATGCCATATATTATTCACCAACTGCATGGTCTTGCACTCCTTGCAATGCCGCTTTTGCGGTGTTTTCCCAACGCCATGGTACCCTGTTGCATTTATCTTTGCAGAAAAGCGTAACAGGTGCCCATATGCCTCGCAAGTGATTGCTTATAGCCTGGATTCCCGTGAACGCCTAACGATGAATCTTATTGTGGCGGCATAACCTCCAGGGCTTCAAAAATCTTCCGCTGCTTCTCCAAAACTTCACATACAAGAGGTGACCGTCCCGGTTCGCAGATGCTCTGTATGGATTCCAACTCGAGAAGCAGTTTTTCCATTGTGTAGTCTTTATACAGGCCTTTTTCCTGCATTTTTCTATTGATATACGCAAGGTATATCAGCGCGACGAACTCGACGAAAAGCTTGCTGTTCAATGATTCCTCCGAAGACGTGAGCAGTCTTCTGCAGTTCAGACGTTCCTTCAGGTTGCCGAAAGCCTTTTCAACGACGTCCTTCCCCCTGTATGTGCTCAATGCCTCAACCGGATCTTTTACTTCGTTGCTGACCAGCGCGAAGAAGCCATGCTCCATTCTGGCTTCCCGGACAGCCTCCTCCTTGATTTTCACCGATATTCCACGCTTCGGTGTTTCACGCACGTCAAAGAACTGGGAATACGCCTTTTCGTGGCTGTCGATGCGCCTGCCCGAAAGCAGTTCCTCACGCAGGTTGTCCAGGCGTGCATTCAGTTCAAGTTCCTCGTCCGCGGCCTTCAAGGCCTGCGTACACTTCATTGAGGTCGCCGTTGATGCGCACCGCCTCGGCCACGTCGGCGCGGATGTCGGCGATGATGTCCTCCACTTCCGCGGGCGACTGCGCCGCCGCGAGCCGTTCCACGGCCTGCGGGTTGCGTGCGACGAACGACTTGACGATTGCCGACGGGAGTCTGGTGTCGCGGCCGAGCTCGGTAAGACGTGCGACGACGAGGCCCTCGACAATCCGCTCCGCGCCGCAGCGGAGCGCGGCGGCGAGGAACTGCTCGCGGAGGTTTTCGGGCGTGACGCGACCGCCGGCGGCAAGCGCGGCGGCATTGATTGTCGAGCCGATAAAGCTGGAATCCACGATGTAGTTCAGTCTTTTGCCGTCGGGCAGCCCTCTGGCGCCCAGGCGTCCGCGGACGATATCCGCCGTCTGCGCCGCGAGAATGCGATAGCCCGGGAGGAGCTTGTTGTTGAGGAACGACTCCTTGATGCCTCTGTTGAAGTCTTCGTTGGAGAGGGCCGGCACATAGGCCTGGTCCGCCTCTTTGACGGGCTTGGGCGGTTTCTCGGCAAGGGCCTTGAGGAACGCGTCGTTCGCGATCGCCCCGGCGGTGGCGTTCTCCGGCAGCGTGGCGAGATGCCGCGCCAGGGCGATCGCGTCATCGTCGGAGAGGCGGTTCGCGAGATTGAGCGTCGCGTAGTCCGTGACGCCGCGCTCGTAGAGAATCGCGATGGCGGCGATGCGGGCCTTTTGGCCGCGCCGGGGGTCGTTCGCGAGCGCCGCGTTCACCGCGTCTCGCCGCCCGGCCCGGTCGGCGCGCATCCCGCCCGCGCCGTAGAGCTGCTCCGACGTTCGGATGCGCGTTTCAGTCCCGTGCTCCTCGGCGAAGGCGTTGAGGGTCGCCGCGTTGCGGTCGAGGATCTCGCGGATCTGCTGGCGTGTGAGGGGCCGGACGCTGCGGCTCTTGAGGGAGCGGTCCACGGCGCCGTCCGGCGCGAGCCCCAAATCCTTGCGGATGCGGGTGATCTCGTCCGCCCCGACGCCGCCATCGGCGAGCGCCGTGACGAACGCCTTCTTGATAGCAAACACTTCCTCGTGGGGGATCGCGACGACGTTCCTGCCCGTCATGTGGACGTGGTTGTTGATTTTGGCGAGTTTGGCCTCGCCCGCGAGCTTCACTTCGCCCGCGTTGTGGTCGCCCTTCGAGAGGCGCTGAAACTCGTTCAGTGAGATGTTGACGTTGGCCAGGTTGACGGAAGACATGGCGGGGTTCCTTGCGGGATGAAAGGTTGAAAGGTTGAAAGGCCTCTAGACGCTGATGAAGCCGGAGGCGCCCAGCCCCATGATCGGAATGGGGGCTTCCTCTTCCCGGCTGGCGGCCTCCTCCGCGGCGGGCCGGAAGTTCTCCAGCGCGAGCCGCCACTGCTCGACCTGGTTCACGAAGGTCTCCAGCTCCGCGCAGAAGGCGTCCAGCTCCAGGTCGCGGGTCGTGACGCGCCACTGGAGAATCACCTCGCCGGTGTCGGGCAGCATCCCGAAGGCCGCGCCCTGCGGGCCGAGCGTCTCCGTGTTCGCCTCCAGCAGGAGCTTCAGGAAGGCATCGGGCCTATCGAGTGGCGGCCTCCCGATGATGGCGGACGTCACCAGCGCCTTGCCGCCAGCCGTTTCCACGATTTCCAGGGGAATGCCGTCGATTTCCAAGGCGCAGGCGCCGTTCCTGGCCTCCAGCCCCACGATTTCCAGTTTCGCCGCGAAGGCGGGTATCAGTTCGTTGAGTTCCATGTTTTACTTGTCTCCATATATTTCTGGCAATCGCGCTAGGCGATGATAGGCCCCCCGACGTGCTGCGCGATCTCCTCCTCGACGGTCGGCATCAGGTTCATCGTGAAGTCCATCCTGCAATCGGCCTTGACCTTGAACTCCTCCGGGAAGGAGTCCACGACCTTCTCCAGCTTGTGCTCCCGGAACTGCCGGGTGCCGTC
>CACYQT010000014.1 GCA_902776645.1 uncultured bacterium
CAAAATGCTTATCTTTTGGTCTTTGGTTCGGAATAGTGTAGTGCTGGCGGTCTATCTATTGTTTTCGGTTGCTTGCTTCTTTACCGTACATGAGCATTCACCCAAGGCTTGTGAATCTTCTTCATCGGTCATCTCGATAAGACGGGCGATTGTTTCGTCATGGATTTTGGCTTCCGACATCCTTTTTGACTCAAAAAGGCGGTTCATGGACATAAAGAACATGGGATTCGCCAGTTTCAGCTTTTCGTCCTTCATGATGAAAATCGGTTCGGCGATAAGGGCAAATGGCTGTTTATGTCCATTTTCATCCGTTCCCCAAAGGGAAGGAAATGAAAGCGCGGTCGTCACAAGCGATTGCAATTCATCTCGATGCTTTATCGCCGCATTGCAAAGGGCGATACTGTAATCACTTCTGTCAAGCTTACGGAAATGTTCGATTTCCTTGGCAAAATCAGCGGTGATTTTGGTTTTCAATGAATCGAAGCGATTGGCAAAATCATCGATTGGCTGTTGATCCGCGACAACAACCGCCTGAATCAGCAGAACAAACAGGATGGTCATACATAATAATCTGTTCATCGGCTTTCTCCATGGAAGATTTTAGTTGTTTATCCCCAAAAATCATAAAGCTGAACAGAAGGTAAAATACAATCCCACTTGCAAAATTCAAATGTTTTTTTCAAAAAACATGAAAAATTTTCTGCTTTCTTTTACTTCTTCAGATAGAACGGTTTCAGCTGGATGTAGTTGACCATCAGATTTTCGCCTGGCTGCGCCTTTTCATCCGTGAATGTGATGGATAATCATCATGACTGCGGCTGAAAACAAACAGAGACATTGTCACTCCAAACATCTTTGAAAATCCACAGTTAAGTGAAATTCTCTTGGATAGAACGGTTGCTTTAGGTCGATTTCATGTGTCTTCAGCCATTCGAGACAGGCTTCCATTTCAGGATCAGGACGCATTTTCATAGCTTTATATGTATATCGCGGGAAGTTTTTGTCAATCATCGAAAGCGCTTTCGCCGCCGCCCGTCTTGGGCCAGTCACGTTTGGAATGACATCAGCGCCTATAACTTTTTCCCGCATGTCCGTTTTCATGATATGGATGATTTTGTCGATGACCTTCCGCTGTTTCGACAAAGCGCAGATGTCGATCGCATCCCATAAGTCAAAAGCTTCCAGCGTGATATGGTCAAGATAAAGACACAGTTGTGTCGTCGCCTCCTCATCACCATCGAATGCGAGGCAGGCCATGGGCGGCAGCCATGCTGCCCATAAATAATGTTTGCCTTCCGGTCCGAATGTCTTGGATAAATTCCGCAACGTTGGTTGCACGCTTTTTCTGGTGGCTTCAGGCAATAGGAAATAAAACCAGAAACGAAGCTCGCCTGAAAACAAGAGCTCCGTGGCAGATTTTAAAAACGCCGGCGACAGATTCGCCTCAGGCAACTGACGGGTAAGCAGTTCACGTGTGTAAAACACAGCAATGGTGTTCAACAATCCAGTGACTTCCGCCGTCCCATTCTTGATGATGAAATCCATGATCTTGTGGTTGATCTCCGGCGGCAGTTTCTCCTGCTCCGCCACGATGTCTTTAATACAGTGGTAGAACACCCATGCGTTTTCAAGCAATGGCTTGAGAATGGTGACATCGGACGTCTCCGCGATTACCTTCATCATCGTCGCGATTTCCTGCTTGCAGATTTTCTCGATTTTCTCCTTTTCCGCCTGCGTGCCTTTGAAATAGGTGTTGCGTTTATGGATCTTGCGTACATTCTGCATCAGAAAATGCACATCATACGCCGTTTCTGAATAGGCCACAAAAGCAAACAGCATGCAGAAGACAATCAGCATGCAGATGATTCGGCTGTAAAGGCTTCTGTTCATTTGTTGTTTCCTCCTGTTTTTGAATCATTATTTATGAGAAATCTAGTTTCTTACTCACTCGGATAAAATGGTTTCAGCTGGATGTAGTTGACCATCAGATTTTCGCCGGGCTGCGCATTTTCATCCGTGAACGTGACGGTCATTTCAGCGGATTTCGGAATGAAAATAATGCGATGGAGGTTCTGCCGCGCAACGTTGTGGTTGTGAGCGTATTTGCCTTTTTCGCGTTTATCAATATAGACGGTCGATTCCGGCAGGATCTCCGCATTTTCCAACACGGCTTCCAGCCCGTAGCGGTGCGGATTCAGTTTCTGCGCCTTCAATTCGTCATAATCACCAACGGAGAACAACAGCATGTACGGCTTTCCAACTGTCAGCCCTTTCGCTATTTGCGACAATTTATTAGGCTTGCCTTCAACGGCTTTGAAGACGCAGAACGTATCTCCGCAGCCTCGCGGAGCGTTCCAACGATTTTGATTGCGTTTCGCATAGCCGCTGAATTTTTCAACCGCGATGGCGCCATCGGCTGCCGCTTCCGCTTTCCATCCGGAAAGCCCTTCCGCAAAGTCGCCGTTGACGATATGGCCGGGGATGTAGTTGAATCCGAACTGCTTGGACAGCATGTCCTTGCGTCCTTCGACGACATAGTGCCGCAACAGCGCGTGGCTCCAGCGGTACAGCTCTTCGTCCGCGTAATGCGTCCCCCAGTAGCCGACCGTTCCCAGCCCTTCAAAAGCGGGATGGTTTGCCAGTATGTTCATCTGCATGTCCAGATAGTACTTGAAATCGACCTGCGGATGATGTTCTATCGTGATGACGTTCAACTGGTTGAAGTTGCCGAGAATCACGCCGGACCGCCGCAGGTAGTCCGGATAGTAACGACAGGAATCTTCAATGTACGGCAGGATTCTGCCGAGCACATGGCGGCGGGCGGCCTCTTCCGTCGGCTGCGTGTAATTATAGGATTCGCAGAGGATCTTCCCGCGTCCGTCGCTTGCATTGAACGACGCGCCGATGAAGTCCTGATGCATGGACGGGATGAACGGCGCGTTATCGTTGATCCATGTATAGATAAGCTTGGAATGGTTGTAGTTGCAACGTTTCAGCGCAGACGTGTATGTCTGAGTGAGGCTCCACCAGTAGCTCATCTCGTTCGTCGTGTTGCCGTCGCGGAAATCCAGCTTGGCCATGGCTCTCTCCATGAAATTCGTCATGGATTCGACATCTTTGTTGTTGACGACATACATGTCCTCCAGCCAGATGCGGCCGTTGGCATGGGCGGCATCGACCATTTCCTTTCCATTCCTTCCATAGGAACCGCGGTTGAGCGTCGTGACGGCGTTCAACGCGTATTTTTTCGTGAACTCCCAATCGAACGGCGGAAAGACGGCGATATCCGGCCCTTGCACCATGCCGCAGGAGAACAGCTCCGCGATGCTTCGTATAATCAACCGTCCTGTGCAATTTGCTTTCACGACGTGCTTTCCGGCGGTCACAAGACGGAACGCTTCCAGTAGATTCGTCAACGTATCGACGCCGATGGCCTGCCCATCCAGCATGATGCCGAAATCTTTATCCTTTTCCAAGTCCTTTATGGTCAGATATATCCAGCCGTCATGTTCCAACGTAAACGATACGTCTTCACCCGCGGCGACAGGCTTGTTGACAAGTTCGACGGCCAGATTGTTCAGACGAATGCCTTTTGTAACATCTTCCGGTCGTGGAATCTCACGGATATTGATGGTAAAAGGCTCTTCATATGCCACCTTTCCGTCTTTTTTCGACACAATGCGAACGGCCAGTTGATGTTTTCCAATGGGCAGTTCTTTCACATTTAATACAAATGGCTTGCCTGCCTCAAATTTTACATGTTGACTGGTGAAGGAACCATCTGCAGCGACCGCCTCCGCCAGATGATCCTCCGCTTTGAATTTTTCATCGGTCCGTCCATACCATATGAATTCGATTTCAGGCTTATAGGCAGGAATTTCATCAAAGGAACGCCCCCATGGAATGAGACGCGGCTCATTGACGATGACCGACTCCGTGGAACGGCTCTTTTCAATGGCGACCTCCGAAAGCGCCGTCAACCGGATATCCGCGACATCCAGTTCACCGCGCTGCCCGATGATCAGCAGGACGATGTCAAAATCGCCACCGCTGTCCTTTTCCGGGCAGATGATATCCTTTTCGAATTTCTGCCAGCCGTCCGTCGTCGTGGGGAACTTCTTGATGCCGACTTCCTTGTACCATGGGTTGTTGACAAGCAGCAGTTCGCCGCGTTTCGCGGAGAAATCCTTCGTGCGGATCCATGCGCTGATGCGGTAAGGCTCGCCTGGAACAAGCGTGATGTATTTCATCCGCAGCTTGTTCTCATACGTATCGTCATCCCCTTGCCGCATCGCGACATACGGCAGGCCGGCCGGCCCGCCCGTCGCATGGTACGTCGTATAGGGGGCGGGCGGGCACATCCAGCCGTAGGCATGGCCGAACGCCGTCTGTTTGAAATCGCCGTTGAACGCGAGATTGCCGCCATCCTGCGCCATCAGAACCGTTGTCGCCGCCAATAGCGACCATAGAATATGAGATTGCTTCATCATAATTGTCATTTTTGGATTCAAGAAATCAACACAAAACACATCTTTACAATTTCTAACGTAACATCCTTTCCGCATTTTTCCATGAAAGGCAACCCGTATTCCGCTCCATCTGATTGCAAACAGGCAATTCCATGTTAAAATATTCATAAAAAACAGATAACAAGCACAGGAGACTTCATGGCATATTGCGACTGGGACACGACATCGGAAATCAACATCCGCTACCATGACACGGAATGGGGCGTCCCGCTCCATGACGACAAGCGGCAGTTCGAGTTTCTCATGATGGAGGTCATGCAATGCGGCCTCAACTGGAACATGATGATGCTCAAACGCGAAATCTTCCGTATGTGTTTCGACGGTTTCGACTATGACAAAGTCGCCGCCTACGGTGAAAAGGACATCACGCGGATTCTCGAAACGGACGGCATGATCCGCTCGCGCCGTAAAATCGAGGCGATCATCTCCAATGCGCGATGTTTCCAGTCCATCCGCGCCGAATTCGGTTCGTTCTGCAACTACCTGTGGGGCTTCTCCAATGGAAAAACCATTCTCTACGCACGCCACGCCGACGGCTGGATACCCGTCAGCAACGGGCTGTCCGCTCGCATCAGCAAGGATCTCAAAAAGCGTGGTTTCAAGTTCTTAGGACCTACGACCGTCTATTCCCACCTGCAAGCGTGCGGCATCATCAACGACCATTCGAAGGACTGCCCATGCTATGCCGCCATCAACGCCGCCAATCCGACGGTTCACAAACGCGCGGACGAGGAGGTCGGCGTGGCCTATTTCGGAGACTGACGGGGAACGCTTTATGAAACTGATTCTGTCCGAGGAACTTGTCTATGAAATCCTCTCCGTCGTGGAGGAAATTCCGGAAGGGTATGTGGCCTCCTATGGGCAGATTGCGCAACTCATTGGACGCGAACGAAATTCGAGATTGGTCGGCAAAGTGCTTTCCATGGCGGACGACTATGGCGACTATCCCTGCCATCGCGTCGTGAACCATGCAGGCCGGACGGCGCCGAATTTCACGGCGCAACGCCGCCTTCTGGAGTCGGAAGGCGTTCAATTCAAAAAAAACGGAACCGTTGACATGCAACGGTTCCAATGGAAGCCATGATTTCGTCAAAAGACGACGGACGGAGAAGCCGTCGCTTTCGTCACCGTATGGCCGACAGGACGACACGGAAACCGACATTGTCCTTCCGGTCGTCCGACAGGTAGCCGAAGCGGTACGCCGTGCGGCAAATGGCATGGCTGCTCTGCCACGAGCCGCCGCGAACAACGCGGCCGACACCGGACCGGCAGATCGGATCCTCCACGCCGTTCGAGAAGGCGAAGGCGGAAATCACCAGATTCTTGGCATCGATGTCACAGCTGTCGCGGCACCATTCTAAAACATTGCCGCTCATGTCATAGATGCCCAGTTCATTGCCTATCTTCACCTTCTTCCCCTTCACGGGATGCGTCTTTCCGCCCGCGTTGAGCCAGAACCAGCCCACTTTCTCAAGCATGTTGCCGCCGCTGTATTCATAGCCGCGGCTCTTGACGCCGCCACGGGCTGCATATTCCCATTCGGCCTCCGTCGGCAACGTGAAATGATATCCCTTCGGCAACTGCCCTTTTGTCAGCTGGTTCAACTGTTCGCAAAACGCCATCGCCTCATTCCAGCTGACATTTTCGACAGGATAACCGTCGTTTTCCCATCTACACGCCACTTTCTTATTGAGGCCCAACGATTTCCACTGTCCTTGGGAGATTTCGTACTTGCCGATCCAGTAATCGCGGGTGAGCGTCACAGTACGGGGGTTATTCGCATTTCCGCCGATGTCGAAAGTACCGCCTTCCACCTTCACAAGTTCGATTTTCTCCTTTAGCGGAAGCAAGATATAACCGCTGCGAAGATCCACGACCTTCTTCCGCAGAACGACAGTCTCTTTCATGCTGCCTTTCCAATTCACGGTCGTGCTGAAATCAGCCACATACTCATCATTGTCATACCACCAAACCAGATAATGCGACACCGTCTCGCCCTTCTTCAAGACAGGGCTCTTCCACGGCGTCATCACATCCGTCCCGTCCATCGAAGCGGGAACTTCACGACCGTTGCACATCGTCACAATTGTCAGCGTCGGAGGAAGTTTCGCATCCGCCTTCGCTTCCCACTCCGCAGCCAGAGCGGCATCCAGCGGCTTCATGTCGGCGGCGAACTTCAAAACATCCTTCCAGTCCTTTTCAGCCCCTGCGGCCTCGGACGCCTTCGCCGCCGCCACCAGTTCCGCCAGACGCGCACCGCGCGATGCCGCAAACGCGGCCTCGCACGCCTTCGCCGAACTCTCCAGCAAACCGGAGGCTTTCGCGAAGTCGGCTGATTCAAACGCCTTGCGGCCTTCCTCAAAATCCGCCTTGGCTTTTGTGAAGGCGGCGGCGGCGAATTTCATCGCATCAGCTTTTTCAGTTTTCTTGATGTCTTCTTCGGCCATCGCAAGTTTCGCCATGGCGTCCTTCCGCGGCCCGATGGCCGCCTGAACCCAGTCATATTCCTTTTTGGCCGCGTCAAAGCAAAGCATGGCCACGGCGAAATCGTTGTCTTTGATAGCCGTGTCGCCCGCGTTGATCTGATCCGCAAATGTGTCCAGATGCGTTCCGAACGTCTGGCCACGGTTAAGCATCTGGCCATCCAGCGTCTTCTTCATCCGTATCAACGAACTGCGCAAAAGCAATGTCTCCTGCTTCTGTTTGGCCTGCTCGGGTGTCAGCTGAATCTCCGTTGATTTCGGCGCCTCATCGGAAATATTCCTCCTAGCCGCCTCTTTCGCCTCAGCTTCTTTTGCGGCGGCTATTTTCAACACATTTGATATCTCCGCGGGATGCCTCGCCTCCATGGCCTTCTGATCCAAATCTTTATCTTTTGCTTTAAGCAACAGGATGGCCACGACAACCACCGCGATGACCACGGCCGCCACCGCCAACCATTTGACCAGGCCGCTCGTCTTGCCATTTCCGTTATCTTCGTCTTTTTTGCTCTTCTTCTGCGCGGGGGCGGGGGCGGCGATCTTCTGGCCGCTGAACGCCTGTGAGAAATCACCGCAACTGGCAAAACGGTCGGAAGCGTTTAAAGACAATGCCTTAAGCAAGGCATCGTTTATCGACTTCGGGACGCCCGGAATCTCCTTCGGAACGCCCTCCAGAATGGCCGTCTTCAACGCATCGCCCGTTTCTTGGAACGGACGATGGCCGGACAGCATCTCATATGCCAGAACAGCCAGCGAATACTGGTCGGTCGCGCCGTTCAGCTTCGTGCCGCTCCACTGTTCAGGCGAGAAATACTCATGAGGGATTTCCTCCTCCTTCTTGCCAGTCGCGCGCGCGACACTTTCCCTTATCTGCTGCCCGAGCCCGAAATCCAAAATCTTCACGTTGCGGACGATTCCATGGTCGTCAATATCGACCATGACGTTGCCCGGCTTCACATTCCGATGGATCATGCCCCTTCCATGGGCGTAGTCGAGCGCCGAAGCCAGCCGTTTGACAATCTCCTTGACAGTCCCCGTGTCAAGATGCGGATGCTCCTTCCGATATTCGCCAAGCGTAAAGCCCGTCACATAGTCCATTACCACATACTGACGGAAATCGTCCTCCACCAGGCTGCGGATCGCCGCGATTCCTTCATGGTTCAGGCTGAGAACTTTCTGGAACGTGCTCTTGATCGCGGCGCATTCGGCTTCGTTCTGCCGCAGGACGTCCGGCATGGTCTTCAAAGCCATGGCCGTGCCGCCCGCGTTCGTGTCGCGGCAAAGACAAACAATGCCGCCCGCGCCATAACGGGCCAACTCGCAAATATACTCGTAACGACCAACAATACGATCGCCTGGCTGAAACTTAAGATTCCGAGCCCTTTCCTGTGTATCCTGCGATACCTCTTGACCGTCAGCTGACATTTTTTCCGCCTTCCGTTGTGAACAACGGCTTTTCAGACTTTTTTTGTGTGCATCCGCATACATGGGCCATCCGGCACCACCAGCGGCGTTTTATGATTATAATCATATAATATAACGTTTGACGAAACCATTTTCTCTGACTTTCATTTGCACATAATGGAAAAAAATGAAAAAATATTCTGTATTGACGTTTCAAACATAAAAAACGCCCTTTCTCCGCGGATTGTCCAGTCACGCGGAGGGAGGGCGTCTGTTCGTTTTTCATGAGCCGTCTTGTGAAACCATGAGACAGCCGATCTTTCAAAGATTATTTGAAGTTGATGCCTAAAATAGCGAAGTCGATATATGCGCCGCCAACCGTGTTTTTCGTGTGGACGGCGACGACGTTGCGGCCCTTCTTCAATGCCTTCAGGGCGTCCGGCAGGGCGTCGAGATGGTCGTAATTCGTGTTAAAACCATGGAATTCAGCGATTTTCACGCCGTTCAGATAGACTTCCGTGTCTTCATCGAAGAACATGCTGAAGCCGAGTTTCTTGAAGGCGGCGGGATCGCCGTCGTAATCGAACGCCCTGCGGATCCAGATGTCGTTCGTCTCCCAGCTGGTGCGGACGCGGGACGCCTTGTGGGCACGGGTGATCTCCGTGTTGCCGAAGCCGGCCTGGCCTGTTTTCCACGATGAATCGTCGAAATCCGCCGTCATCCAGTTATCAGCCTTGTTTTCAAACGTATAGCGCCATTCCAACGGCTCGTTCTGGCTCGATGGCATGATGACCGTCCGCACGGGGATGAGCGTCCATCTGGCGGCGTTATAGACCATGCTGTGAATGTCCAAGAACTTTTCGGCAGGGACTTTCTCGACCTTGCGGTCATAGGTCAATAAGCCGTTCGTCTCGATCTCCACATCTGTCGTCTGCGTATAGACGGAGGCGGCGAGGCCTTCCTGTGCCATGCGGGCCAAGCTGTTCATTTGGCGTGTGTAACGTGCGAAATAAGCATCTGGCGAAGCATCGCTCACATAGCCCCATGTCTTCTCCGCCCACAGATGATCCTTCACTTGGAAGCCAATGCCGCCGAACTCGCCGAGAACGGAAACACGGTCGTCCATGACAGGGAACATACGCGGATCGGAATAATGGTGCATGTCCTTCGTGTCTCCGACGCCGTAATCCGTCCAGCCGGAGGGACCATCGACGAGGCGTGTCGGATCATAGCGTTTCACCCACTGCATGACTTGGTTGGTCTTCTCTTTTCCAGGCTGCCCCCACCCTTCGTTGTAGGGCACCCACATGACGATGCTCGGGAAGGTCTGGAGCAAGTCTATCATTCCTTTAAGTTCCTGGCGGTAAAGCTGATAGCGGTTTTCCACATCTCCGCCGCCGGACGGCATGTCCTGCCACAGCATGATGCCCATCGTATCGCATAGGTAGTAATAACGCAATGGCTCGATCTTGATGTGCTTGCGCATCATGTTGAAACCGCAGCGCTTCAGGAAACCGATGTCGAAAGCCATCGCTTCGTCGGAAGGCGGCGTGAGGAATCCATCTGGCCACCAGCCTTGGTCCAACGTGCCCATCATGAACGTCTTCTCATTGTTCAGATACAGACGCGGAACGCCTTTTTCGTCCTTTCGCCAATCGATTTTGCGCATGCCGAAATAGCCGCGGACGACATCCTTCGAACCGTCCTGCGCCGTCAGCGTGAACTCCAGAAAGTACAGATTCGGCGATCCAGGCGACCACAGCAGCGGATTTTCCAGCTTCAGGGTGACGGGACGGCCCCAGGCCGTCACGTCGCCTCTCGTCAGCGTACTGCCGTCTTTCCTATCCAAGACGGCGACCGTCGCTTTCGCATTCATCAGATCACCTGTGGCTTGCAACGTCACGGAAACCGTGTTTTGATCGATGTCCGTCACGACCTTGTATCCCGTAATATAGGTTGCGGGAACGACTTCTGTCCAGACGGTCTGCCAGATGCCGCTCATGCGGGTGTACATGCAACCGCCGGGCCGCTGGACCTGCTTGCCGCGGGACTGGACGCCGGCGTCCGTCGGATCCCAAACCTGCAGGACGAGTTCGTTTTCGCCCTGCTTGACGAAATCCGTGATGTCCAGCGAGAACGGCAGGTTGCCGCTTTCATGCGGCACATCCGTCGCTTCCACGCCATTGACAAAGACTTGCGTGCGGAAATCGACGCCGCCGAAATGGAGCAGGACACGCTCCTTCGTGGCGTTGAACGCCACGTTGAACACGCGGCGGTACCATAGCTGTTCGCTCGGTTCCAACAGGCGTTTCACGCCGGAAAGCGGCGTCTCAATCGCAAATGGCACGAGAATCTCGCCCGCCCATTCATTCGGCCGGTCCGCTTTGCGCTCATTGACGGCATATTGCCACAACCCGTTGAGATTCTGCCAGTTCTGGCGGACGAGCTGCGGCCTCGGATATTCACGCCACGCGTTTTCGGGCGTCATTTTCTCGCCCCACGGCGTCATCAGCTGGTTCGGCTGAATCTGATAGTCGCCGAACAACGGCAGCATCAGCGCCATGGTCAGGCATGCGGTGATGATTCGTCTTTTCATGATTGCATCCCGTTGTTGAAAAGAAACTTAGTAGCGGCGGCCGTCCACGACTTCCTGCGTGATGTTCTTCGAATCGAACACGCCTTCGATGGATTCGACACGCTCCGGAATCGGCTTGCCTTCCCTCATGTAGCCTTCAATCACATCATACAGCTGCGGGCCGATCATCGGATTGCATTCGACCGTGCAGTTCGCCTTGCCGGCCAGAATCATCTTGAACATTTCCTTCACGCCGTCGCAGGAGATGATGACGATGTCCTTTCCAGGAACCTTGCCGGCCTCTTCGATGGCCTGGATGGCGCCCAGGGCCATGTCGTCGTTGTGCGCGTAGAGGACTTTGATCTGGTCTTTTTCAGGGGACTTCAGGAACTGCTCCATGACTTCCTTGCCCTGCGAACGCGTGAAATCGCCGCTCTGGGACTTGATGATCTTCAGGCCGGGATGGTCTTTGATGATTTCCTCGAAGCCTTTCTTCCGTTCGATGGCCGGACCGGAACCGACCGTGCCGACCAATTCCGCGATGCCAGCGTTTTCGCCGACGTTCTCAATGACCCAGCGGGCCGCCTTGCGACCTTCCTCCGTGCAGTCGGAGCCGATATAGCAGCTGTAGAGGCCGTCTTCCGAAACCGTCACTTTGCGGTCAATCAGAATAACGGGAATCTTCGCCGCTTTCGCCTCTTTGAGGACGTCTTCCCAGCCCGTCGCCACAACTGGCGCCAGGCAAATGACATCCACGCCCTGCGCGATGAACGAACGGACGGCCTTCAGCTGGTTCTCCTGCTTCTGCTGCGCGTCGGAGAACAGCAGTTCGATGCCGCGTTTCGCGGCCTCTTCCTGAATGGACACCGTACTGGCCTTCCGCCAGTCGGATTCGGCGCCGATCTGGCTGAATCCCACGCGGATCTTGGCGCCGGGGCCGACTTCCGGAGCCGCCTCCTGCTTCTTGCAGGACACCGCCAAAACCATCATCATCGCGACAAACAATGTCAACAGCTTTTTCATTTTCTACTCCTTTTGATTGGTTTTCAATGGATTATCAAAAAAACACTCTGGATGCTGTTTTCGCAAAACCGCCAAGGGCGGGACGCCCTCGTTACCTCTCGCCAAGGGGGGGACGCCCCCGTTGCCTATAAACAACAATACTATAGCATTGGGCTCCGTGGTGACAAGTTCAGACTTTCAGGAAGATCTTCTTTCTGTAGAAGAAGAAGAGGATCAGCCAGCAGGTGAGAATGTAGAATGTATGCCACGCCAGCTTGTTCCAGTCGCCTTCAAACCATTTGATGATGCCGCCGAAGAAGAATCGATTGATTCTGGAGCAGTCGACAATCCGTTGCATCATGTAGATGGTGATGGAATTCATGCCGATGACGCGGAAGAAAAAGGCCCAGCGACGCCATCCCTTTACATCAATTATATAATAGAAGATGGAGAAGCAGATGAGCGAATAACCGCCCACGGCGCAGACGAAGGTGCTGGTCCAGAGCTTTTTGTTGATTGGGAAGGCGAAGCCCCACAGCCAGCCGATCAGCGCAAACGCCACGCCGGCCAGCAGAAGACAGAGGGCTTTTTTGTTGCCGGAAAATTTCGTGCAACGGACCCATTGTCCAGCGAACATGCCCAGCATGGCGGTAACGATGGCCGGCAGCGTGCTGAACAGTCCCTCCGGATCGAACGTCTTGTTGTAGAGATGATTGGCTGAAAAGAAAAAACGGTCAATGGTGCCGACCAAGTTGTTCTCGAAGGAGAAAGGATCGTCGCCGCCCGGAATGAGCCACATGGCCAGCCAGTAGCCGATGAGAATGACGGCGGCAATGGCGGCCAGGATGGAGGTCTTGCGGATTCTGGTGAAAAGCAACGCAGCGAACATCCAGCCCAGTCCAATGCGAGCCAACACGCTGGCGTAGCGTAGTTTGGCGAATTCAAACTGAAGCATGCCGTTATAGATCAGCCCCAGCAGCACCAGCAAGAGACCACGGATGACAATCTTCAGATATATCCGCCATGCCGGCCTGCCCTGCTCCTGCTGTTTGGCCAATGAGAACGGGAAGGAAACGCCAGCCATAAAAAGAAACAGCGGGAAAATGGTGTCGTGGTGGCGGAGGCCATGCCAGTCGACATGGCTCATCTGCGTGGAAATCCATTCGGTAAGGCCGCATTTGGGCAGTATGCCGCACAAAATAGCAATCCACGTGGAAAAGCCCATGATGAAAAGCATGTCGGCGCCGCGCAAGGCGTCCAATGACATCAGACGTTCTTGTTTTTTAGGATATTCTTTTTTAGATTCTTCGCTCATAATTACTTACAAAATTTAATGACGGTTTCTCGATTGCTCTATCTAAAAGAAATATTGTTTGTTATCAAATTATGGAGATTCTTTGATTGTTGTTCCGATTTTCTTCGCGACATATGCTTGACGCGGATGATGAGGCATCATGGGATAAAGGTAGTCAAGTTCTTTGCCAAGTAAGGGGGTTACAAGTCGTTTTATGGTTCGTTCTTTACGATCAAGAATTTTCATCAAATCATTCTTTCCCATTGGACATAATCGACATAACTCAACAATGATTTCCTGTAATTGTTCAACTTTGACATGGCGATTCAATGTATTAATCTTTTCCTTGAGAAGATGGGGAAGTTCTAGAGATTCAATGTCTCGCGGAACTGGTGCAATGTCTCGCGGAACTGGTGCATTATCTCCTGGAACTGGTGCAATATCTCCCGGAACTGGTGCATTATCTCCTGGAACTGGTGCAATATCTCCCGGAACTGGTGCAATATCCACAGAAACTATGCTACATACTGATGAAATCCCCTTATCTGTAAATAAAACCTTTGGAGTTGGTTGGGATATAACGCCCTGAGGTTGTATAGTTTCACCGCGAGGTTGTATAGATTCGCCCTGAACTGGTGCAATATCCTCAGATTCCAACAGCTTTTCCGATGGGACATAGTATGTGCCACGGGAACGACCTTTCTGGATCATAAGCCCTTGGTCTTTTAGTCCAGAGAGTTCTTTTGAAACAAGCTTAGGGATACAACCAGTGAGTTGACGGTAGGCAATTGCATCAAGTGCTCCGACTTCCCTCAAAAATACCAATGCTGTACGCTGGTTGTCATTGAGGTCATATGAAGCGAACCGCTTGAGCCATTCAAGAGTTTCCTCATCAAAGAAATGACATAGGAGAAGACGGATTGTAAAAGTCGCCGCGAGACGATCCGATTCCATTGTCGGACGGGACAAACCTGCCTCTACCATTTTTCGCCACATGCGGTCAATGCCGCTGCCTTTCGTTTCAGCTAGTTTCGTATCATGACAAACACGGGCGATTGTGTTGTTACGCAGAACACTTCCTTTTATGCCTAGCATTTCGTCAGGCTTCAACGAACAGCCGGAATTGCATATTTCAATACGGTTGTTATAGCGGATAATCTGCGTAAGTTGTCCATGGCGGTAGTCGCGATGCATGAGCATGTTAACCAATGCTTCACGCATGACCTCCACAGGAAATTTCTCTGTTTCCGGCTGAATGGAATCGTTATGAAAACGATGACGTGTCGTGAGTTCTCCATAGATGATGCCCAGCAATTTATCAACTATCAAGAAAATCGGCGCATAAGTATCAACCGCATCAAACTGATCGGCCATTGCATGCCAGTCATTTCCAAGAATTCGGATGTAATCAACTCGTGCAAGCGTGCAAGCACGCTTAATCGCAAGCTCCTTGCCGAACAGAAGAATACCGGCCATGTTGAGTTCATTTGGATTGTCCTTGCTTGTGCAACCAAGCGCAGCCAGCAATTCTGGAGTTTCATATGTTAGTTCAACGGCATCTGGATCGACCTGCTTTCGCATCTGCCGATAACGTTGCACTGCCCGCTCGTCAACATCGGAAATCGACGAATATCTTACAGGAGTTTCATCATATTTGTTCTCTGGATCTTCATAGAAACGCCAGAGGTCATCATCCGTACAAACAAGATCAGCGCTGCCTATGCGACGATATGCGCCTTTGGGTAAACCGTCTTTCTTGAAGTATAGTGGCTTACGCGATTGGGGGAGTTCGTCAACCACTATCTTGAGTACGGTTTTGCCCAAAACTTTCTCGACTTTGATCGTAGGATAGATAGCAAAATTGAACACACTTTTGCACTGTGTCGCGAAATCCAGTTGCGCCTTGTCAGGATCGTCCACGCCTTCCACAAAATAACGTTCTTCCGATGCCTTCGGATTTTCTGCAACTCCAAGCAGAATCACACCGCCGCCAAGCCCTGGTTCATTGGACAATGAGCAAACTGTTTCAAGAATCGATCGAGACGAATCTTTTGAAAAAGCCTTGGCCTCAACAACATCACATTCATCAAGCTCGTTCAGACGATGGAAGAGCTCTTCGGCTGTATAATCCTCTATGCGCATCTTAGATTTCCTCCCCAATGAATAGTACAGCCATTTTTGCTTGAAATCTTTGTGATATTGGAACCAAGTGGAGTGTCCAATGCACACAACGGCGTATATTCCTCTTTATGTGCATTGGTTTATCCATATTGATCTGATAAAAAGAGTTTATTTCAAAATTGACTTATTCAATTCGATACACAACCATGTTTATTATCTTTATCATATCATGACAAGACAAGCGATAATATAGTCGCTATCAAATGGACATCAAGCTGTCATTCAAGTCTTATTTTCTGTCATGCATAAATAATCCTTCAGCCTCATCCCTTGCTCTTCTTGGAAATCTTCGTGATGAGATTCTGCATGAAGATGAAGACCAGCACCAAGGCGCCCACGATAATGCGCGTCCACCAAGAATTGATATTCCCCTGGAACATGATAAGTACTTGAATCAGACCAAGAACCAACACGCCGAAGAACGAGCCGATCATGTAGCCGACACCGCCCGTCAGCAACGTGCCGCCGATGACCGTCGCCGCAATCGCGTCCATCTCCAGACCGACACAGCTCAGCGGATTGCCGCTCTTTAGATAAATCGTGAAGACGATGCCCGCTACGGCCGAGCAGAAGCCCGCGATCGTATAGACCATGATTTTCGTGCGGCGGACGGGAATGCCCATCAGCGTCGCCGCCTGCTCGTTCTCGCCGACGGCGTAGATGCAACGGCCCGCATGCGTCCTCTGCGTGAAGACGATGGCGATAATCAACAACACAAGATACAGGATGTCAATGAATTCCAGCGTCAGGCCACGGCTTCCGACAGGAATCTCCAGCTTGTTTTCGATGAAATTGAACACGGGATTGTTCAGGATGCCCATCGCCTGTTCATTGACGACGTAGCTGCACCCCCGCGCGAAGAACATGCCGCCAAGCGTCACCAGAAACGGCGGTAGCTCAAATGTCGATATCAGAACGCCTTGCAGCATGCCGAACAACGAGCCGAGAACAATCGCCAGCAGAATCGCCCAGCAGGCGTTCACGCCGCAGTCGATCATTTTCGCGATCAGCATGCCCGTGAAGGCGATGACGGAACCGACCGACAAGTCGATGCCGCCGGAAAGGATCACGACCATCGCCCCGATGGACGCGACGCCTAGATACGCGTTGTCGTGCAGCAGGTTCAGGAAGACGCGCAAGGAGCCGAAGTTGCGAAAGTTGGCGATGCCGATGGCGTACGCCAGCAGGAAGACAAGAATCGTCGCGCCGATCGGCACGAAGCGGACTGGAATATGCGGCTTCTTCATGCGACGCCTCCTTTCGCCTTGCGGCTGAACGCCATCGACAGCTTCGACCGGAATGTCTCGGACTGCAGCAGGCAGACGACGATGACGATGACCGCCTTCGGCACGGCCACGATGGCGGGATTGACGTCGTTCGCGTACATCATCGTCGCAACCGTCTGGATCAGAACGGCTCCGACCAGTGAACCGGACAGGTAGAACCGCCCGCCCGCCATGCTCGTGCCGCCGATGACCGTCGCCAGAATCGCGTCCAGTTCCAGATAAAGCCCCGCGTGGTTCGCGTCCGCGCATTTGATGTTGGAGGACACCATCAGCCCCGCGACGCCCGCGCAGAATCCGCTGACGGCGTACACCAGCCATTTGACGCCGCGCGCTTCAATTCCAGCATAACGGCTTGCCTTCTCGTTGTTTCCGACGGATTCCACGAACAGTCCCAACGCCGTCTTCCGCGTCAGCAACGCCACGGTGGTGAACAGCGTCGCGGCAATCCACGTCGTGAACGGCAGCGTCAGAAAATGGCCATTGCCGATGAAATTCAGATACGGGTCGTCGAACGTGATGATCGTGCCGTCGGTGATCAGCTGCGCGATGCCACGGCCGGCGACCATGAGCACGAGCGTGGCGACCATCGGCTGGATGCCGCAGCCCGCCGTCAGAAAACCGTTCCAAATGCCGCAGAGCGTGGCCACTGCGAGCGCCAGCAGAATCGCCAGCATGAACGCCGTCACGTCCGCGCCGTCGCCCGCGAACACGAAGACCTCTCGTGACATGACGATGACCGAAGCCGCCGCCGCGCCCGCGATCGCCATCACGGAGCCCACGGAAATGTCGACGCCACCCGTCGCGATGACAAGCGTCATGCCCGTGGCCAGAATGACGACTTTGCTGCTATGGTTCAAAATGTCGATGAGGCTTCCGTAAAGATAGCCGTCCGCCGTCATTTCAATGGTGAAGAACGACGGCTTGAATATCAGATTGTACAGCAGCAGCAGCCCGAGGGCCACCAGCGGCCATTTCAGATGGTGGAATCGTCCCATGTCAGTCACTCCGCAATCATTTTCATGATGTTCGGCAGCGAAACGTTTTCGCCCGAAAGTTCACCGATTTTCCGGCGGTCGCGCAGCACGACGACGCGGTCGCAGTCCCGCACGACCTCCTCCAGCTCGGAGCTGATGAAAATCACGGCCATGCCTTTTTCGCACAGCTCCTTCGTCAGCGCCTCGATTTCAGCCTTCGCGCCGACGTCGATGCCGCGCGTCGGTTCGTCGAGAATCATCAGATCCGGCTGCGTGGCCAGCCATCGCGCGATGAGCACTTTCTGCTGGTTGCCGCCGCTCAAATTCTTCACCTGCTGCTCGCCGTCGGGCGTCTTGATGCCGAGCAGTTGGATATATTTGTCCGTCAAATCCTGCTGTTCCTTGGGGCTCAACGTCTTCCAGATTCCCTTCGACGCCTGCAGGGCCAGCATGATGTTCTCGCGCACTGTCAAATCCGGAATGATTCCCGTCACCTTGCGGTCCTCCGCGATCAGCGCCAGTTTCGCCTTCACGGCCTTGCGAGGCGACCAGAACAACGACGACAACGGTTTGTCATGCATTTTCAGCTGGCCCGAATCACGTGATTCGACGCCGAACAGCAGCTGCGCCACCTCCGAACGCCCCGCGCCAAGCAGCCCTGCGAATCCAACCTGTTCGCCTTTACGCACTTGGAACGAAACTGGATGGACCATGCCGCGCCGCCCCAGATCCGTCACATCCAAGACGATTTCGCCACCTTCCGCCGTTTCACGCTTCGCGGCCGCCTGCGGCGCATTCTCCGCAAGGCTTTTGCCGAGCATCTTCGCAACCATCTCCACGCGACTAAGTTCCGCCGTCTTGTATGTTCCGACCTTCTGGCCGTCCCGCAGAATCGTGATGCGGTCGCTGACGGCATACACTTGATCCAGAAAATGCGTGATGAAAATGATGGCCATCCCTTCGTCCCGCAGTTTTTTCATGACGGTGAACAGCTCGTTCACTTCGTTTTCGTCCAGACTGGACGTCGGTTCGTCCAGAATCAGCAGCTTGCAATCGACGTCCAACGCCCGTGCGATGGCGACAAGCTGCTGGACGGCAATGGAATAGGATGAAAGACTTTCCGACACGTCAATGTCGATGTCCAGCCGCGCCAACGCCTTCCGCGCACGTTCACGCATGGCCTTTTTATCGATGAGGCCCAAGCGGTTGCGCGGCTCGCGGCCGATGCAGACATTCTCCGCGACGGACAGATCCGGCAGGAGGTTGACCTCCTGGTAGACGGTGCTGATGCCCGCCCGCTCCGCGTCCAGCGGCGAACGGAAACGGCACTCTTCGCCATTCAGAACCACCTTTCCCGCAGTCGGTTCGTACACGCCCGTGATGATTTTGATCAGCGTGCTTTTGCCTGCGCCGTTCTCGCCCATCAAGGCGTGGACCTCCCCCGCCTCGACGGCGAAATCGACGCCTTTCAGCGCCTTCACGCCGCGAAACTGCTTTTCTATGCCTGTTGTCGTAAGTATTTCCATAATAGTAGCGACGGTGTCCCCGCCGTTGGTAGCGACGGCGTCCCGCCGTCGGATGGTGTGCCGGCGGCGTCCCGCCGTTGGTAACGACGGCGTCCCCGCCGTTGAAGGGTGTGCCGGCGGCGTTCCGCCGTTGGTAACGACGGCGTCCCCGCCGTTGAAGGGTGTGCCGGCGGTGTTCCGCCGTCGGATAACATCTTACCTAATATAATGCGATTTCACGATTTCACTCAACCACGCTATTCATCCCCCAGATATTTTCTGACGGTCCGTCTGTCGACGCCCGCCGCCTCCGCCGTCTTCGCCAGATTGCCGCCCTCCCGTTCGAAAACGACGCGCATGTACTGCTTCAACAGCGCATCCGCCGTCAGGCCGCGGTCATTGAGCGCCTCCGCCAACGCGGAGGGCCGTGTCCCGCAGTTTCCCGACGGCTTGTACGTGCCGCGTATCAACAGGTTGCGCATGCACTGCTCCAGTTCGCGCACATTGCCCGGCCATGGATATTCCAGCCCGAGATTCTTCACAATCCATGCGCAGACTTCATCCGTGAACTGCTCCGCCTCCCTGCCTGCGCCAAGAATCCGCCGTCCGAGAATCGTCACGAACTGCCGCAGCTCCGTTTCGCTGCCGTTGATGAGACGCCGCAGCGGAACGGTCGAAACCGTGTCAGAGCACAGGCGGTAGAACAAATCGGAGCGGAACGCGCCGTTTTGCACGGCCTGATGCAGATTCTGGTTCGTCGCCGCGATGATCTTCCCGTTGAACGTGAGCGGATGGACGTCACCAATCCGCTGGAACGTACGGTTTTGCAACACGCGTAGCAGTTTGATCTGCACCTCCACGGAAATCTCGCCGATTTCGTCCAGAAAGATTGAATCATGGGGCGTGCAGATTTCAAGATAGCCCTGATGGTCCGAAATCGCGCCCGTATAGGAGCCTTTGATATGGCCGAACAGTTCGGATTCGATCATGTTCTGCGGCATCGCCGAAAGCTGCACCGCGCGGAAGCAGTCCGCATACGGTTCCGCGAAACAGCACGTCTTCCCGTCGAACGGGATGTACTGCGAGAACGCGATGGCGCGGGCCACCAGCTCCTTTCCGGTACCGCTTTCGCCTGTGATCAAAGTGGTTACATTGTTCATCCGGTCGAACAACAGACGGTGGTAGCGATAGATGTCGTAAGTGAAGATGGACTGCCAGATGTCCGCCCGCATCTGCGCCGCCTCCAGCGAACCGCCCGCGATGAAATCGAAAATATGGTAGAACGCGCGATGGATCTGGAAAATCACGGAAAACGTCTTTTCCGGCGTGAATTCGCTTGGCTGGCGGCGGGGCGGGCGCATGATCGCGGCTTCAAAATCCTCCAGAAATGCCTGGTAGCATTCGTAATGCGTCTCCTGCGGCTGCGTCTGCATAAGCTCGCAAACGGCCACGCGATGCTTCTCGAACAGCCAGTACAGGACCATTTCGTCATAGACGCGCATATCCTCCTCCGACGGCGGCTTCTTCAGCGTCTGCAACCGCGACAGGAGCTTTTTCACAAGTTCGTCGCAGACTTTGAAGATCGGGCTGATGTTGCGATTCACCAACCGTTTACCGTCTTGATTATGCCACACGGCATAGGAGCTGGCAGCATTTGGCCCCAGAATGGCGCGTTCCTGCTCCAACCGCTTCGGCGTGAAGGGGTTCGTGTAGTTCAGGCCGCCGATGGCCTCCGCCAGGCGGCGTTCTTCCTTGTTGAATAATGTGGCCGTTTTCATAGGATTTTTCTGTTTTGCTTGACACAGTGGCATTTTTTGATAAAAAACTTAATCCACCTGACAAAAAATGTCAACCTGCCTGACAAAAAATGTCAGGTTGAGGCCGATTTTTTTGGTTTTTCATGGTTTTTTCAGCCTGTTTTCGAGTTGGCACGGTGTTTGCTAAAAGCTTTTGTCGGCGCCAACGACAAGAGAAAACAAAAAAAACGAATCATTTGAAGCAAGCATAAAAAAGGAGTTTCACCATGAACATCAAACGAACGATCATCACCATGTTCACCATCGTCACGACAATCCTGCAGGCGGCTGGTACGCTCTCGCCCGCCAATTCCGGCTTGAAGCCGGCGGAAATCGTCAGCCACGACGTCGTCGTTACCATCAACAACGGCTATGCGCAGACGGAGGTCAACCAGCAGTTCAAGAACATCAACGACACGGTCATGGAAGCGGTCTATTCCTTCCCCGTCCCGCAGTCCGCTTCGCTGGCGGACTGCCAGGTCCAGATCGGCGAGCAGACCATGAACGGCGAAGTCGTCGCGAAGGACAAGGCGAAGCAGGTCTATGAAGAAGAGAAGAACGCCGGCAACAACGCGGGCGTCGCGGACAAGAACGGCTATCAGGACTTCTCGTTCAAAATCGCCAATCTGGGGCCGCAGGACACGGCGCGGATCACCTTCACCTACTACCAGCCGCTGCCCGTCGACACAGGCGTCTGCCGCTACCAGTACCCGCTGGAGGAAGGCAACACCGACGATGTCGGCGCCATGAGCTTCTGGGAGCGCAACGACAAGCCCACGGGCAAGACGACCGTCCGCGTCATCCTCCGTTCCGCCTGGCCCGTCACCGCCTACCGCGCCCCGCAGGGAGCCGTCGCCTCCGAACAGGCCGATCTCGCCAACGGCACGGCCGACATCACCTATGAACTGGCCGAAGGCCTCTCGAAGGATTTCGTCTTCTACTACAGTCTCGCCGACAACCTGCCCGGCCGTCTGGAAGTCATCCCCTTCAAACGCAACGGCGAAGACGGAACGTTCATGATGGTCCTGACGCCCGGCATCGACCTCAAGCCCGTCACCAATGGCGCGGACTATGTCTTCGTTCTGGACAATTCCGGCAGCATGTGCGGCGGCAAGATCCAGACCCTCGCGAAAGGCGTCACCCAGACCATCCAGAAGATGAACCCCAACGACCGCTTCCGCATCGTCATGTTCAACAGCCGGGCTGAAGACATCACCCGCGGATACCTCCCCGCCACGCCTGAAAACATCCAGAAAGCCGTCGAAAAACTCGGCAACGTCAACGCCTGCGGCGGCACCAACCTCTACGACGGCCTGAAGACCGCCCTGTCCAAGCTCGACGACGACCGCGTCACCAGCATGGTCATCGTGACCGACGGCGTGACCAACACAGGCGAAGTCAATCCGCAGGCGTTTGCCAAACTGATGTCCCGCAACGACATCCGCGTGTTCGGCTTCCTGATGGGCAATAGCTGCAACTGGCCTCTGATGCGCACGATCTGCGACGTCTCCGGCGGTTTCTACGACGCCGTCTCCAACGACGACGACATCATCGGCAAGATCATGCTCGCCAAATCCAAAATCACGAGCGAGGCGATCCACGACGTGAAAGTCTCCATCGACGGCGTCAAGACATACGATGTGACGAAGAACTGCGTGAAAAAGCTCTACCGCGGCCAGCAGCTGGTCATGTTCGGCCGCTACCAGGGCCATGGCGAGGCGACCGTCACCATGAAGACACGCCTGTCCGGCGAAGACAAGACCTACACCTGCAAGATGGCCTTCCCCGAGCAGGACGAGGACAATCCGGAGCTGGAGCGCATGTTCGCCGTCGCGCAGATCGAAATGCATGAGGACATGGTCAACCAGGGGCTGGAGAACCAGTCGGAGAACACCGACATCGTCCGCAACATCGGGCTGAAATACCAGATCGTCACGGATGAGACGTCCCTCGTCATGCTGACGGACGAACAGCACGCGAAGCACGGCATCGACCGCAACAACCAGAAGCGCGTCCAGGAGGAGCGGAGAGCCCAGGCGCAGCGCAAGACGCAGCCCGTCAAGAACTACCGCGTGGACGCCCAGCGCCCCGCGTCCCCCGCGCCCATGAACAGCCCCGCTCCGCGGCACGGCAACGGCATGTTCCAGTACCACGCGCCGCACATCAGCCACGGCGGCGGCGCCATGGACGTCTGGACGGTCATCATCGTCGCCGCGATGGGCGCCGTAGCCGCCCGCTACAGAAAGGAGTAACGAGGGCGTCTCGCCCTTGAAACGGTAATGATGGCGCCCCGCCCTTGCACGCCATCACTACCCGCTACGGCAAGCAAAACCAATAAGCCCTGTCGCTTATGTCCCTTTAGTCCCTTATGTCCCTGCAACATTCCATGAAAAACCACGCACGCATCCTGTTGATCGCCGCCGTCCTGCTCGCCTCCGCCATCCTGACATTCTGTCCGGAGGCGGGCGAGGCGGCGGCCCTGCGGCCGAACCATTGCGACGCCTCCTTCCTGTGGCGGATGTCCACCTGCCATCTTGTCCACTGGAGCGCGAAGCATCTTTTCTACGACGGAATCTGCTTCGCGATCATCGCGGCCATGCTGCCCGCGTGGGAAACAATCGCCTGCCTGGCCGTGTCCGCCCCCGTCGTCGCGATCGTCGTCACGCATTCCTATCCGGAGATGACGGCCTACGGCGGACTGTCCGGCGTCAACTGCGCGTTGTTCGTGGCATGGGCGTTCCATGTCGCCGGATATTCGAAAACCATCGGCTTCTGGGCGCTGGCCGCCATCATCGCCAAGACATTTGTCGAATACCACGAAGGGCACACGTTTTTCGTCACGAGAGAATTCATTCCGACGGACATGGCGCATGTCGCCGGAATCGCCACAGGCATAATTTGCGGAATATGCCGAAAACCCTTCTTGAAAATGATTGATATTGCTATTAATTATAGTAAATTTTCCAAAAACTGATTTCGGCGTCATCATTCACAAGGAGATCCCGTGTTTTTTTTCCATAGACTATTGAGCGTCATGGTGGCGGCCGCCGCCCTTTTCGGCATGGCCGGCTGCCGCAGGCATGGCGACGCTTCGAAGAAACCGCAGGCGGTCGTCACGGTCGCGCAACTGCAGAAGCGCATCTTCCAGAAGCATCTTCCCGTCAAGGGGATCGTCCATCCCATCGACTCCACCGTCATCTCCGCGCAGACGGAAGGCATGCTCGTCAACATGAACATCGTGGAAGGCGGCTACGCCAAGGCCGGCGACGTCCTCTTCTGCACGGACCGCGACCGCCTGGAAGCCGTCGCCAACGTCAGGAAGGACGAAGTCGGAATTCTGGAATCCATGCTCGAACGCGCCAAAATCAAGGCGGAGACGGCGGAACTCACGTTCCGCCAGCTGGAACGCGACTATGAGCGCGAACGCAAGCTGCGGGACGCCAACGTCAATTCGCAGGCAAGCTACGAGGCCGCCGAAACCGCCTACCGAAAAGCCACGCTGGACATCACGGACACCAAAATCGACGTCATCAAGACGCAGGCGCGCCTCCAGAAGGCGCGCAGCAATCTCGACATCGCCCTGCGGGATCTGGAGCGCACCATGTACAAGGCGCCCTACGACTGCGTCGTGACGGAACGTTTCGCCGACCCGCATGAATACGTCCTGCCCGGCCGGAAGATCCTGAAAATCGAAAACCACGACCGCCTTCAAATCGTCTGCAATCTGGAAAGTTCGCAATATGACAAAGTCGCCGTCGGCCGTACGCGGGCGGAGATCTTCGTCAACGGACAGTCCGTATGTTCGGGCATCGTGACCTACAAGGCGCCCTCCATCGAGCCTGAAACACAGACGTTCAAGCTGAAAATCGCCATCCCGAAGAACACGTCCGTCATCTGCGGCTCGCCCTGCGACGTGAAGCTCATCCTGCTTGAAAAGGAAGCCTGGGGCATCCCCGGCAGCGCCCTCATGGCGGGCGACGGCAGCCATGCCGTCGCCTTCATCGCGCAGGAGGACGGGACGGCCAAAAGCGTGCAGGTCGTCACCGGCATCGTGGACGGCGATTTCACGGAAGTCGTCAACACGCAGGATCTCAGGGGTGCCGTCTTCGTCATCTCCGGGCAGGAAGGCCTGGAGGACGGCATGACGATTGGCGTTCGGCAGTAGTGGTCAAAACAATAACATATTCGCATCAAGGTGAAGACAATGAAGAATTTCCTGTTGGCAATCAGCATGTCCATGGCATGCACGGCGCTCGGCGGACACATGCTTTTCGACTTTGAAAAAGAGGAGGACGCCAAGTTATGGACTAAAAATTCCAATGCGTGGCATTGGATGGAAATGTCGGATCAATACGCCACATCCGGCGCCCATTCCCTCCGCTATCAGGCGAAGAAATTCGTGCCGGGCATGCCGGAATGGCCATGTTTTGAAGTCCCGTCGCCGTTGAAGGACTGGACGGAATTCGACCGCATCGTCATCGACATCACGAACGTCAACATCCTCCAGCCGTATCTGTCGTTCTATGTTTCCGACAGCAAGGTGCCCGTCCGCCAGGCATTCCTCCACAAATGCCAAAGCGAGATCTTCCCCTGCCGCAGCCAGCGGCTTGTCATCCCGCTGAAGTTTCCGGAAACCGTCAATATCAAAGACATACGCGTCTTCCACATCTTCACGGAACGCCCTGCGGAGAACATCGACATCTACATCGACCGCATCATGCTCCTGAAGCCGGGCGAAGAGGCTGGCGACGTCCCGCAGGAATGGAACGCGCAACTGCTGAAAAGACGCCTCGAACTCGTCGAACCGCTCATCCGTGAACAGCAGGACGCCTTCAACAAGCTCGTCCCGCAAAACATCCCGTCGGACGTCCTGAAAGGCGCGGGCGCCATGATCGAAAAACTGCTTGCGGACAGCCGTCGCAAGCAGGACGAGCTCTTCGCCAAGCTTCGCGATCCGCAAACCGCGCCGCAGGATTTCGTCACGGCGACAGAAGAATTGAAGCGCATACCGGAAAGCTTCAAGCGCCCTGTCTCCGTCGTCGCCTTCGCGGAATCCTGTGTCAAAGCCGGGCTTGACACGCGCGAAATGCTTGTCGGCGTCTCCACCGGCATGGAAAAGATCCTGCCGAAGGACATGCCCGTCACCGCCCGCGGCGCCTCCGAATGCGCCGTCTCTCTCGCGCAAAATGAATACGAACCGCTTCAAGTCAGCGTCATGCCGTTGCACCGCGACCTCACGAACGTCTCCGTCCGTTTGTCGCCGCTGCTGAAGGACGGCACGCATGAAGTCTATCCGCCGGCGGACGTCCAGATCAACACCGTCGGCTATGTCGAGACGAAAAAATCGCCGCCGTACACGGTCGATTACGTCGGCTGGTGGCCCGATCCGATTCTCGATTTCTGCCCGTCCGTCGCCGTCAAGCAGGGCGAACTGCAGTCCTTCTGGATTCGCGCCCACGCGCGCCGCGGCCAGACGCCTGGCGTCTATCGCGGCACGCTGACCGTTCAGGCGGACAATGTTACGTCCATCCAGCTTCCGTTCTCCGTCACCGTCTTCGATTTCGCTCTTCCGGACCAGCCGCCGCTGCCGACCGCCATCTCATGGAACCACCCGTCCTTCGAAAAAACCGCCATGCAGCAACGAGGCGGAGCAGAAAACTGGCCCAAGATGAAATTCGTCTATGCGGACTTCCTGACCGACTATCTGCTTGACTGGGGCAACATCTACATCACGACACCGCCGGATTTCGAAGTCATCCAATACCTCCACGACAAAGGAAAACTCACCACCTTCGGCCTCGGCGACGCCACCGTCCGCTCGGAGGAAAAGATTGCCCCCGAAATCGAACGCCTGCGTCCCATTTACGAAGAGGCCAAGCGCCGCAACCTCTTGAAATACGCCTACATCTATTTGTATGACGAGTGCCAGTCGGACTACTTCCCCCTCATGGAAAAATGCGCCAAAGCCCTCAAGGAGGCCTTCCCGGATGTCCTCCTCATAACCACCAGCTACGACCACAGCTACGGCGTGAACAGCGTCGTCAAGTCCATGGACGCTTGGTGCCCCCTCACGCCGAGTTTCGACGTCGCCAAAGCCAATGCCGCCCATGCCTCCGGCCGCTACGTCTGGTGGTACATCTGCTGCGGACCGCATCATCCGTACGCGAACTGGTTCGTCGAATATCCCGCGCAGGATATCCGCACGCTCATGGGCGCCCAGACCGCCAAATACCAGCCCGACGGATTCCTCTACTACTCCATGACCATCTGGAACGACAACAAGCCCATCGTCACGGGCCCCTACACGACGTGGAATCCCGTTTCATGGACCACCTACCACGGCGACGGCTGCATTTTCTGCTTTGGAAAGGACGGCCGCCCCATCCCGACGATCCGTCTCGAAAACTACCGCGACGGCTTGGAGGACTACGCCTACCACTGCATCCTCCGCGAAGCCGTCCGCCGCATGAAACTTGTGGAGAACCGCTCCGCCGAGCAGTCCGCCTGGCTGGAAGAAGCCGAAAAGGCGCTCGTCGTGCCAAAGGACCTTGTCCAGAACATGGCCGTCTTCACGCAAGATCCGCAGGTGACGTACGCATGGCGGTTGAACATGGCCAAACTCATCGAACGCAGCGGCTTCCATAATCTAGATCCGTGGAAGGACGGCGGTTTCGCCGTCCGTGGCTGGCGCGGCGTTCGCAAGTGAGCTAAATCTTATCCAGAACTTCCAGAACTTCCAGAATATCCAGAAAAGAGACAACAAACCATGAAAGCACTCAACACCATGATCTTATCAATGATGCTCGCTGCCAGCGAAGCGATCGCCGCAAACGGCCCCTATTTTCTGGAGGCGACCATGACGCCCGCCGATGGCATCGTCAAGCGCGGCGAATCCGTCGCGCTTACCTACAAGTTGCAGAAGGACGGCCAGCCCGCCGTCGGCGAAAAGCTCCGCATTACGCTGAAATGGGAAGGGCAGGTCGTCAAGCAGGAAACCGTCGAGACGACGGCGGACACCGCCAAAATCGAATACGCGTCTGACAAGCCTGGCTGGCTTTACATGGCGTTTGAAGTACTTGACGCCAACGGCAAGCAAGTTCCGAATCCCGGCAGCCAGATCCGGCAGGGCCCGAAGAAAAATCTGCTGTATGAAATCGGCGCCATGTTCGAGCCGGAGGGCATCATCGCCAAGCCGTCGTGTCCGAAGGATTTCGAGGCTTTCTGGGCCACCGAACGCAAACGCCTGCAGGATCTTCCGATGGACGCCAAGCTGACGCCGCTGCCGAACGCCCCGAACGCCGACAAGGTTGATTCATTCGCCTTCTCCATCAACTGCCTCGGTCGTCTGCCCGTCACGGGATACCTTTCCATCCCGAAGAACGCCGCGCCGAAAAGCTCGCCGATTCTCGCCGATTATCTGAGCATGGTCACGACGGATGCGTCGCCGAACGTGCCCGCGCAGGCCGCCCTGCAGTACCACGCCATCGCGATCTACGTCTCATGGCATGGATTCGAGACAGGCCACGAACCCGCATGGTACGCCACGCAACGCAACCTCTTCTACAAAAACGGCGGGCTGGACACCATCGCCACCAATACGGATTGGGTCTTCCACGACATGTATCTGCGCGTCCTCCGCGCATTGGACTACATGAAGTCGCGCCCCGAATGGAACGGGAAGGATCTGATCATCCGCGGCGGCAGTCTGGGCGGCATCCAGGCCATCGTGGCGGCGGCTCTCGAACCCGCCGCGTCGCTTGTGCTGATCAACGTGCCCACGGCTTGCGAATTCAACGCGGCGGAAGCGGGCCGCCTGTCGCCATGGGTGTTGTCCGGACGCGACCCCAAGATCATGGAGAAGAAAAACGTCGCCCAGGCGCTCGCCTACCATGACGCCGTCAACTTCGCGCCGATGTTCCATTGCCCCACGTTCGTCTGCACGGGCTTCGTCGACGAAGTCTGCTTCCCCAGCAGCGTCTACGCCTTCTACAACGCGTTGCCGTCCAACATCAAAAAGGTCATGACCACGAATCCTGCAACGGGCCATTACGGCACCACTGCTAACACGGCCGGCAACGCCTATCTGCGTGATCACGGCCAGATGACCTCCTTCCCGAATTAAGTGGTCCCGCCTGCGGGTGGGAAGTCCCGCGTGCGTCCCGCCTGCGGTATACGACGCTTTCTCCCCTGTCTGTTGACGAGGCCATGGTGAAAACACGCCATGACCTCGACTTTTTCTCTTATTTTTTATTGCTTGCGCTTTAAAAGACAGCTTTTGGCAAATTGCAATCCTCTTGAAAAAGCCAAGGCCAGGACAAAAACCAGCAATGGCACACCATGGTTGTATATGGCGTTTTCAGTCGAAATCACATATTTCAAAATTAAAATGAAAAGCATGTGATAGACGTAGATATTCGCTGAATCACATCTGCCGATGTCCGCAAGTATTTTCATAACCGACGATGAATGAACATGCTCGTCTGTTGCAGCAAACATGAATACAGAAACCGCCAATGGGACGGTCATGATGAAAATGCTGCCTTTCGACAATATCTCTAGACGATGCAGGATGAATCGTTCCATGACGATCGCCACCGAGAATACAAGAATCGACAATAACGCGTATCTGTTAAGATGATGCTTCCCGTTCAAAACAGTCGGCAGCATGTAGCCTATTGCCAATGAAGGGAATCCGACCGTTATGAAGTTGCGCGACAGATAGATCGGGAAAGCTTGCTTGAAAAAAAGCTTGGAATATGCGCCCAAGACAAACGCAAGAATCAGCAGCAACGGCATATATGCAATCAGACTTTTGATTTTATGTTTGCAAATCAATATGTTAAAAACGAACAACACATATAAAAACGCACCAATGTACCACAAATGATAGGCAAACGGCGACTCATTTAGAATAATAAAGCTGATGATCGATTCTAAACTCAAAGCCCCCTTCCAGAAATTGGCCAGATCATCCTGAAATATCAGCATCAGGATACTCACGCATATGGCATATAGGAGATTTGATGTGATGAACAATACACCTATCTTTTTGAGTTGCCTGGAGGCGTATTCTGCTTTTCCATTGGCAACATTTAGCGAAAGATAATAGCCGGATACCAGAAAAAAGAACGGTACCGCGCATGTGCAGATACTTTTGATGTACGTCTCTATGGTATTGTTTTCCCCTGCATGAAGAAACACAACCATAAACGTGCATACGGCTTTCGCAATGTCGAGTGATATGTTTCGTTGTTTATTCATTTAGTATATCGAGTATTACCTTGAATATTCAAAAAAGACAGCAAAGAGTGAAAACTTCATCTAAGTTTTTATATTATAACAGCTTAGAAAACAATATAACGGATAAGACACGCTATGACAAAATGTACATCTCCATCGATTGTTTTTCAAGGAAGGCTGCACAGGAAAATGATGTTTGATTTTGGAGGCGGCATCTTCAGTGGCGACGGTTGCCTCTTACCGTGGCAGCTTGACAGAAAGTCCGGTCTGATGAACACGGGCAATTTTTTTTGTTTTGCCGTCCTCACGACCTGCCCTGCCCTTCTTGAATTGTGAAATTGATACGTCAATATGAAAAATAGTCCATAAGCCATGTAACATTTTCATGAATGGCGGAGAATTATAGATAAAGGGAAGCGGAAAGAGGGGGCGTAAAAACAGCGGATACAGCAAAACATCATCATCCATCATAAAGCGTCCAGAACAGAGCCACACTCAATGAAGAAGAAGAATTAAATCAAGAAATTCATCACCAAAACATTTCAAAAAATATCAATTTTTTGAGTTTTCATGATTTGAATGCAAACTAAATTAATCATATATTTTGCAAAAATATATGACATAAATAGTGTAATCAAGGAAAAGCCATGGCCATCGACTATTCGAAAATCAACATCACCCTCCAGCAGTTCCAGGACATCTCATCAGGCAAGTACAACGCTGGCGAGGTGAAGCTTGTGAGCGAAACAAAACTCGGCAAGATCAACCACCACGTCCACCTCACGGGCTCCAACCTCAAGACTCTTTCCCATCAGGAGGTTCTCGCAATCAAGAACGCCTTCGTGAAGGCGCTCTCCTCCCATGGTGTAACCGAGGACGAGATCGCCCGCGTCCGCCATGACCTCGGGCTTTCGGCGGATACCGGAATTGACAAGACGTTCCACGAGCGTAGTCTCAAGCCGCTCACGCGCCAGCAGGTACACGACATCCTCGAACGCAACGCCGCCAAGATCAACTCGACCAAGACCGCCCAAGGGGACCGGATGTTCATCGCCACCTCGGCCATGGTCCATGGCCTCAACGCTCAGGAGATGAATCGCGTCGAACGGCGCAACGAGATCAACGCCGCCCTCGCCGGGGCGCGCGGGACGGAGGAGCACGAGGGCATCGCATTGGCCGAGGCGGTCATCGCCGGCGACGTGGACTTCGACGCCGGTAAGTCCCCCAAGGCCCTCGCCGCGCAGATCCGCGCCCAGCGCGACCAGATCCTTCAGCGCACGAAAGGCCGTCCGGACGCGAACCGCGAGGCGGTGGTCGAATTCCGCATCCGCGCGACCGGCCAGAACGTGCGCATCCCGACCGGACGGAGCGAGGCGGCATTCGTCCGCAAGCTCGACGAGATGCTCATCCGCCTCACCTCAAACCGGCCGCTCGACCGGCGCGGCATCGAAGTACGCGTCGAATTCGGAGCACTTGCCGACCCCGTCGCGCGCCGTGACTGGCTCAACGGCCTCGGCAACGCCCCCGACGCCGGCTTCAAGATCCGCACGGCCGTGGTCCTGATGCTGACCGAAGCCGGCATCGACGACTGGGAGACGCTTTCGGCCGTCAACCGCGTCGACGACGAGGTCGCGCTCGGCCTCGCCAAGTCGCTCGCGCAGCTGAACGGCACATTGCGCGGCGACGCCCTGCGCAACGACCAGGCCATGCAGGCGCTCGCGAACCTGGCGGCGCCCGAACACGCCGCCAACGTGCCGGGCAACCAGTGCGCCACCATTCCCGCGACGTCGCCGGAGATGTGGAACAACGGCATCCGCACCGCCATCGCCGGCGACAAGCCGGAGAACCTCCCGCACGACATAAAGGCCCTGCTGGACGAAATTCCCGGGCATGTGCGCGGCCACTTCGGGGAGGACGCCATCGGCCTGCACGAGTCCGGCGTCCAGCTCATCGGCTCGGGCGGTGCCTACCAGGTTGTTCCGACGGACCTTGCGGAACGCGCCACGCCAGAAAGCATCCGCGCGCGCGTCTTCGCCTACGTGGAGAGTCAGTGCGCCGAGAACCTTTCCAAGCGCCTCATCTCCCGCGCGTTGGTGGCCGCGGGCGGCAGCGGGCGGTACCCGGGCTGCCTCTGGAGCGACTGGAGCCATACGCGGCCGGAACTCCGGGAGCGGCTGCTCGCCGCGCGTTCCTCCGCCGAGGTCCAAGCCATCTTCGACGAGTCCCGCGAAGCGATCGCCGCCGACGCGAAGCGCTTCATCGCCGTCGGCCGCAGCCTCCGCAAAGTCAATTCCTTCCTCCGCGACACGCTCGCGGCAAAGTTGGGCGTCCCGCCCGCCTGCCTCGCCAAGGGGCTCGACCTGAACAAGTTCAGCGTCAAAGTCTCCGAGCTGGGCAACAAGATCCGCCGCGGTGAAATCCCCGCCGCCACCGACGAGGAGGTCGAGGCGCACGTCCGCGCACTCGCCGAGAAGAGGGCAGCGCAGTACGCCGACGCCATCGCCGCCGTGGAGCGGATCCCGGACATCCCGCCCGCGCTCCGCGATGCGCTGCTGGAGCACGTCATCGCCATCGACTCCCCGCAAAAACTAGACGTCGCCCAAGTCATCGCGGCCGCCCGCGACCGGCTCGCCGCCCGCGCCGCCGCCATCGACGCGGCGCTCGTTCCCGGCACGGACAAGCAAACCGTCTACGAGGCGATGCGGCTTTTTGTAAACGACTACACCCACGTCCTGGTGGGCCTCTTCCCGCAGGGCACGCATATCGGCGGCGAGGAGGAATGCACATTCGGAATCGTCCTGCTGATGACCTCCATCCTCGACCGCGAGGGATTCCTCGGCAGGCTCGACGCCTTCTTCGCGCGCCCCGACGTGAAGAACGATGACTTTTACAACAATAACACCCCTGCCTACGCCGCCTACCGCTTCGTCAACGCGCTCCCCAAGCCCGACGCCAAGGCCACGCTCGCCTCCTCGCTCGGAACGCCCGACATGCCGCCGTTCCACGCCCGAGCGCTGATGAAGGCCTTTGAGGACGCCGACCTCGGCGCCCTCCCCGTCGCCGCACGCATGGCCGTCCTCCGCCCCTCGCACCCCGTCGGTACGGCCCTCGCGGCAGCCATCGCCGCCGAGCCGGGCGGCGTCTCCCCGGCCCGCCTGCGCGAGCTCGCGACGCCGATTCTTCAGGCCCACGTCGCCGCCGGCGGCTTCGCCCTGCCTCCCGCCGACGCCGAACGCATGGAAGCCGCGCTCGCCAAATACGACGGCGGCCTCCCCGCGGCCGACCGCCTGCGCCTGCGCCAGTACGCCGAGTCCCTCGACTTCTCCGAGGCCGCCGCGCCCGCGAGCGAGAAGGCCCTCGCCGAGCGTCTCGACGAAATCTGCGGCGGCGGCTTCTTCACCAACCCCGCATCCTCCGCCTCCCGGCGCGCCCTCGCCGCAGGATTCACCCCCGAGGACCTGCCTTTGCTTGCCCTCCTGGAAGACCTGGTCGAGGAGTCAGGTCCCACGGACGACCAGGCGGTCGAAATGGTCCTCGACCCGCAGAGCGACTTCCGCCGCAAGTGGGAAGCCGCACTCCTCAGCCTCACCGGCAACCGCCTCGACCGCGTCGCGACGCTGTCCGTGGAGACCAAGGCCGCCGCCGCGCGCGCCGTCCTCCTCTGCGAAGACGACGCTGATCTCCTCGCCATCGTCACAAGCGGCATCGGCCGCGTGATCCGCGACGGCGTCGACCGCCTCCGCACGCCCGCCGCCATCCAGCGCATCATTGAGGACGTCGCGGCCAACCTCGCGGAAGTGCGCGAAGCCGCCGCGGGCGATCCCGAGCCCCTTGCCGCCGGATTGGAACTGCTCAAAGGCCTCGAAACGCGCCGCGCCCCGGCCGGCTACATCAAGTATATGCTCGATGCCGCCCGCCGCGCCCCCCTCGACACCGTCTCCAAGCTCCGCCGTAGCTCCACCCCCGCCGAGATCAACCATGCCCTCCTCCAGCTCAACGGCAACGTCGTCTCCATTCTCTCCGGGCGTGATTCCGGCGGCCTCGCCGCAGACGGCGACACGGCTCTCGCCTGCCACCACTTCCTCCTTCGCACGATGGTTTCGCGCCTCACCGAGTCCCAGCGCCGCAGTCTCCGCGACGCCCTTGCCTCGCAGAACGCCGTCCAGACCGTCGCCTTCTACGACGCCGTCGCCAACGGCTTAGTCAAAGATATGCCCCAGATGGTGCATGGCGTCCGCGAACACGTCTCCCATCTCAGCGCCTCCCTCTCCCGCGATGCGGGCTTCCTCTACGGCATCGTTCGCCGCTCCCTCGGCGAGGCGGACGCCAACGGCCAGCTCCCACCACTCGGGGACGAGCTCAATCCTCCCCGCATCGGCGGCCAGGCAATCTTTAACGAGATCCTCGCCACCGCCCGCGCCAACATCGACGCCGCCCGTGAAGCCTACCTGCGACGCACCTTCCGCGGCAATTCCCCCGCCTCCGCCGTCATGCGCGGCATCTTCAACAATTGCCTTGTCACCCACCAGCCGTCCAATCCAGAGAAATTTCTCGAGTCGCGCATCCGTGATACCACCGCGAACGCCCTCAACTACAACATCGCCCACGGCGTCAAGCAGATCGCAACCACCCAGAACTTCGCCTCGACACAATTCAGCCTCGACCGCAACCGCGACATGGACGTCTTCCTCCCTGGCGGAACCCGCCTCTCCACCGACCCCGCCACGGCGGCCGACGAGCTCGCGCGCTTCGTCACCGGGCGCCAGGATGCCGCATATGCGCAACTCGCCGACGCCGAGAGGACCAAGGTCCAGGTCGTGATGTCGCTCCTCACGCAGGAGTCAATCACTGCCGCTCTCAGCGGGCTAACGTACTCCCTTAATCCGAACGGCGCGACTACAACCTTCTTTTTCGGCTACGGCCCCAACGGGCCGGTGCAAACCCGGTCCTTCCACCTGGAAAGGGACAAAGCCGGCGGCATCACGGTCCGCCTCGAGTCAACGGTCTGGCCTGCCTGCCTGACCGTCGGGCCGGATCTCCACACGCTCGGCGCAGGAAGCTCGATCAGCACCAGCTTCACGCTGACACTCTCCGCGGAAAAGCTGAACGCCCTCGGCGAACTCGACTTCGCCACGTGCGACGACACCGCGGCAAATCAGGAGATGAGAGGCAACGCACAGCAGAAGTTTCGCACCGTCGTGAACAAGCTCCCGCCGGCCTTCCAGTTCGACCTCGCCCCGATTACCACCACCGCCTTCTCCACCAACCTAAACTGAAAAGAGAACCTGCGCATGACGGTGAACTGAGCTCAGGAGAAACTGGAAGAAGTTCCGCTCCGACACGATCAAGGCCAACCATGACGCCCGCGGCATCGTCGACAATAAGCTCCATGGCGACATGGGCTTCTTCGATGCCGACGGCGTCATCGACGGCGGGAGGGGGTGTGCCGCAGCGGCGGCCCTGCCGTCGGGCACGGGCAAAGCCCGCGCAAACTTCTGCGAAGGCGGGACGCCTCCGCCACACCAATCATGGCTGTTCAGGCGGATTGCAGGGCGGGAAAAGTGTCTTGATGATTGGCGGGATTTTGTCAAGAGTCTCGCGAGAAACGGCGTCTCCGTAGCACACGTACACATTCGAGGTGTTGATACCACCGTATCCAGCATAGTGCCAATATCCAAGAAATGGACCAATATACATGTGATCATTGTCGGGCCATTTGTATTTCAAGTGCTCTTCCAAAAAATCCGGAATAAGGATCACGATAACCAGTTCTTCCGGAAATGGCGCGACAGGACGCGGGCATTTTTGCAGTTCATCCAACGAACGACACGTGTTGAATACCATGATCGCACTCTTGAACAAAGGCTCGTTAAGGCGCTGCAGGGTCCATTCTCCTTTCAGTTGCATTTCCGCTGTCTTGTCCTGAATGCGTTTCAAGACATTGGCCGCGTTAGGCCATTTTTCGATGTGAAGCGGTTCCAACTTCTCCGTCAGAAAGCGGTTGAAAACTATAAGTTCCTTTAATTGAGGAAAAAAAGACGATATCTTAGAATCAATTTGAGTAAATTTCATGGATGGCGGATACAATGGCTGGATGATTTTCACAAGGTCCTCCCGTGGTGTGCGAAATTTGCTGAAGGAATTGAACATAATGTACATTTCACATGTCGGCAATGACAACCACTGCTCCGATATCACCATTTGCTTGGACAGATCGTCACTTAGCTGGGAAGGAAACTTTTTTCCCTTGTCCGTCAGGATGATACGGCATGACGCAGGTACTTCAAATGGTTCGAGTTCCTGCTTCCATTCAGTTGGAGACTTGCGCCGATGCACTTGGACGGTTTCGAAATACGGCTTTTTGTTTTTCGCTGAACTAGCAGGAAGATAGTCGATGACAAGAATAGGACCGGCAATGGTCGGATGCTTGTCCGAAATACGATAGCCTGCCGCATCAACGGAATTTTTCAGCACGTCGATGACTGACTGGAACTGCGGCGGGACATTGATGCCTTTGAGGTCGAGATGCGGCAAAGACGGATCTTCCGCGACCAGTTCCAGATATGTCTTGGCGCCATGCGCGCGAAGAAGCGGGGCCATTTTGTTTTTGTTCTCAGGAGACAGATACCAGTTGAGAAGCACACGGTCCAGAGCGGTTTTCATCGTCTCGTTCTCGCAGTCTGATCTTGTATAGAGACTATTAACGTCTGAACTTCTATAGAGACTATTAACAGGGAAGTTGTGTTTCAGCAACAGTTCAATGATTTCGAAAAGTTGCTGCTTTTTCTGAAGATCCGGCTTGATAGCATTGCATTCTTTTATCCAATATGAAACCCACTCGTTCACTGTGAATTTACTATTCCGATCTTTCACCCAAGTTTCAGGAAGACCATGCCGCAAAGCGAGAAGCGTTATTTCACGATCTGCCTTATCATATCCACTGGGTCGCAGTAGCCCCAAAGACTGAGACTCGGAAGGCAGCTGCGCTCCATTTTCCAAAAGGATTTGAAAAGCTTTGGCATTGTGGGACGTTCGAGCCTGCCACAAAGGAGTATCTGGACCGAAACGCCTGTCAATCTTGTTAGGATCAGCACCGTTTTTCAATGCCCTTTCAAGCCTGTTCAGTTGATTGTGCTCCACCAGCGACGCCAGAGGGGGATCCGCCAGATAATATGCTAAAAGAACAAAATCAATCGGCAGGCATACGATGTCGGCGACAAGCTCCAATGGTGCCTCCGGGATAGCAGGGGGAAATGCTAGTGCTGCCCGCGTACCACAGAGAAAACGATCCGGTGGCTCTTGCGCAGGATTGTATCCGCCGTTAGGATCATTAAAGGCTTCGACCTCCATGAGGATTCGGCAGCATCCAGTTGTTAACAAAAGCAATGCAAGAAGAATCAAGATTTTTTTGCTGAAAAACATTGTTTCACCTACCTGTCAACTTTTGGTTGCCGATTTACAGACACTTTTGTTTCTGATTCTCTAAATTACCGTATCCCCATGGGGACGTTCGCCATTTCCACGGCACAGACGTGACACACGCGTCACTACCGTATCCCCACGGGACCGCCGTCGGACGCGGCGTGCGCTCCAGGCGAATTTGGCGTGAGATGGAAGTCCGCCGCCTGCGGATTTGCAAAATCCGCATTCACGAAAATCGGCTTGCCGACAAGCGAATGGACATCCTTTCCGTCGTCCTTCTGCCATTTTTCAAACTCACTGAATTTCAAATTGTATTTGGCGGAGAAAATGCGCAACAGCATGCCGTCCGGCTTGTCCTGCCACCAGAGGTTGTGGTCGCAGTCGATGACCTTCCGCAGATCCGCATGGTGCAGGACAAGCGCCTCGATGGCGTTGCAGAAGACGTTGTCACGGATGATGATATTGCGTGTCGGCGCCGTCACCTGATAGGCGAGCAGATGGCATGAATGCTTGTTCGGCCGCTGCCAATGCGCCCACACTTCCCCGGCATTGAGGCAGGTGTTGTGGATGAACTGGATGTTCTCCGTCAAGGCGCTTTCAGGCGACCGCCAGTATTCGTAATGCTGCTCGCAATTATGCAGCAGATTGTTGCGGTAGGTAAGATTGCGTTGAATCTGATTGGGAGCGTTGCCTTGGTTCGTGATGGCCACGTCGTAGCACTGCCAGATATGGTTGTTTTCGACCAGGCAGTCCTGCGCCTCGCACCAAAATTCGATACCATTGCCATAGCGCGTCGTGTCATACAGCACGCTTCCGCCGATGTAGCAGATGTCGCAGTTGCGAATCGTGACACGATGCGTGTTGCCTCCGCCGAAACCATGGCCGCCCGCGTAGCGGCACCACAGGCCGTCCACCACGGCGTCATGCGCTCCGCCATGGCTGACGCAATGCGTCTTGTACACGAGTTCCAACGACTTGTACGCTCCGCCCGGATTGCCCGTATGACGGATATACAGGACGCCTTCGCGCGTATCATGGTAGTAGTCCTTTTCCGTCTTCAGCTGTTCGATGTTCCACCGTTTCCAGCCGCAGGCTTCGCCATGGTTGAAGATGATGTTGCCGACATCGCTGAGGAGCGGCCTCTCGCCAATGAAATCCGCTTGCTGCAGGCTGATCGGCTCGAACTCCACCGTAGCGCCATCGGGAGCCGCCTTGCCGAAGAAATTGTTGAGGCGAATGAGCGTTCCTTCCGCACAGGACGTGTTGTTGAGCAGAAAACAATCCACATCCTGCCAGTCCTGTGTGACGTGGACATGCTTGCCGAACTCAATACTGTATGTCGTCCATGGCGAACGCGACATCATGATACGGAAGATGCTCATGTCGAACGGTTTGTCGCTTCGGATGCGGTATTTGAAAACATAATGGACGCTGCCGTTTTCCAGATTCGGGCCGAGCAGCTGCACGTTCGTCTCCCGCTCGCCATGTTTCGCATAGGAAATGGAATAAGTCTTCTGCCCGTCATGCGTTTTGGATTCGCATGTCACGACGGCGGGCTTCTCAACATAGACCGACCAGTTCGACATGCGCAAATCAATCATCGGGCCGTTGACTTTGATGCCATTGGCCAGATTGGTCTTCGTCCGCCAAAGGTTTTCGCCGCAAGCCTCCCATTTTGAAGCATCGTTGAAATCAAGCGACGGCTGGATGATCGGCTTATGTCCTTCACCGTAAGCAGAATACGTCACTGGCTTGCCAGGCTCGCCTGAAGCGAGCTGCAGCGTGCCGCCACGGAAGACATCGCCGCGTTTGAACAGAACCGTGTCGCCTGGCTGGAACTTCTGGACATTGACGCGGGCGACGCTCCGCCACGCGGTCGCGGCGGACGTACCGTCCGCCTTGTCGTCGCCATGTCCGGCATCGACATAATATGTCGCGGCGGACGCTACGGAAACCGCCAGCAGCCCGCTGAAAATGATCGTGTTCGTCATGGAATGGAACGGCATATGCAAATCTCCTTGTCTTTGAAACACATGGATACAGATTGCCCTCCAGCCATGCATCTGTCATGACTTTTGGCAGAAATTAACTATAGAGCATATTCAGGCGATTTCAATCATCCCATGAATCCTTTCAGATTGGAAAGGAAGCGGTTGTCCTCCTCGATGGAACGGCCTCGCGTCGTCAGATAGCCGCCCGTGATGAAGGAATTCATGCCGGAAAGCATCAGCAGGCCCTGGAAATCTTTCATCGTCGTCTCACGACCCGCCGCGAATTTGATGACCTTCGTCGGATTCACAAGACGGAAGATGGAAAACGCCTTCGCGACATCGCACGGCTCCATGATGCAATGCTTCTCCAATGGCGTGCCCGGAATCGGCAGCAGCACGTTCAGCGGAATGCCGTCCACGTCGAGTTCACGGCAGGCGAAGGCCATCTTCACGCGGTCGCGCCATGATTCGCCAAGACCGAAGATGCCGCCGCAGCAGATCGTGACGCCGTATTTCTGCAAGTATTTGATCGTCTGGATCTTCTCGTCGATCGTATGCGTATCCGAAATCAGTTCCGCATACCGTTCGGGATTCGTCTGCAAATTCATATTATAGCGGTACAGGCCATGGCCGGCGAGAGCCTTCGCCGTCTCGTCGCTCAAGATGCCGATGGACGCGCAGACACGCAGATCCGGAAACGCCTCCCGCAATGCATCGATCGCCGCCAGAATTTTCTGGAATTCTGCATCATCCGCCTTCAGATACCCATAGCCGCTTGTCACGATGCCGTACATGCGGACGCCTTCGTCATAGACCGTTTTCGCGGCTTTCACGATTTTTTCGACATCCAGCAGATCATACGTTTCGATGTTCGTATGGTAATGCGCCGATTGCGCGCAAAACTTGCAATTCTGCGAACAGACGCCGGATTTCGCGTTGATGATGGAGCATGGTTCGCTTTTCACCGCGAATTTGTCCCGAACTTTATTCGCCAGGGAGACAAGATCCAGCAAGTCGTTTCCCTTCAGTTCGGTCAATTCCATGGCGACCGCCTCAGTCAGCGGCTCGCCGTCCAATACGCAATAACTTTTTTCAACAGCAGGTGCAATTTTCATCATCATCAACATCCTTTCAAACATAAGGAAACCTAGCGTTTCCTGTATAAAATATAATCCATCATCATGATTTTGCAGGAAAACACGCCGTTACTTTAGGCCTATTCTGTCCACTTTTCAGGCGAAAAATGCAACATTTTCTGCTATTGATCAGCCAATGAATATATTGAAATACAATAATGAGAGACGGGAAATACGATATATCCCATCTTGTAAGTAAATGGCCATGCCCGCAGTTGGGACATGACCATCATGTACTCGGAAAACTGAAAAACGCTGTTATAAAATATATGCTTTTTAACAATTTCCTTGCTAACTTCAAGGTCTAAAGATAAGCGTTTGCGCCTCCATAACATCAAAATCTCCCTCCTGTCCATCCAGGCGAGCTTTCGCGGCACGCGCGGCACCGACAAGGCGGGCAAAGGCATTCACGAATTCCGTTGGATCCATCGGCAGAGGAAAGGCACGATAGAGGACGACAGCACCCGTTTCATGCTCAATGGAGAAGGTACCATCCCCTGAACCTGCTCCGAGATAATTCTGCTCCAACAGATCACGCAGCACTTCCGCATCCTCCGGGGCGGCGCCGACAACAATGGAAGCGACAATCACATCACACCCCGCAATCTCGTCATCCACTCCCATAAGGGAGACGCCCAAATTGTCATCTATGGCAAAAAGAATTTTCCCATCTTCCTTTACAAAATCCTCCTCCAAGCCAGCCGCAGTGGCGAGAGCTTTTGAGATTTCATCAAAATTTTTTTCGTTTTCGTTTGTCATAAGTATTTGCTTCTATATGGTTAATGCATCAATCATCATACACGGATACCGTTTGACAATAGCGATTGTGCCGCTTTATATTGAAGACACGGTAGGTGGCGATGGCGGAGATACGGGCTGAGTGGGCTGAACAGGTTGGTAATTAATGATGACCTCATTGCCTAGGCGGACCTTGCGCAGATCGTCTGATTCCTGCGGCTTATGGGTATTGATCTCCTGCTCAAGCCGGTCAAGGACATCCGTGATCGCCTTCTTCTGGGCTGGATCTGTGGACGCCATAAGCCCATTGGCCAATTCTTTTCTGCAAAGTGCAATATTATCTCTGAGAATGCAGAGGCCGCCGCCTTTTTTGGGAGATCCTTGTTCCAGTACGGCCAAGGCCCTCTTGCCATCAGCGGTTTGTGAAAGTTCCGTTTTCGCGTTTTCGTATGCCGTGGCTATGTTAGAAGGAAAATGCTCCTTTCGAGCGGTGCCAATTCCCTGCTGCCCGCGAGATGTGATATAGCTTGCAAGATGGTGAAACATCTCGCCGACATCGGAGAGATGGAAGCTGCGAATGGTCATGTTCTGACCAATAGATGCATTAATATCCGAACCAGAGGCACTTGAAAGGCGGCATCCCGCCGATTCCGTTTTGACGAAAAGACGGCGTGGAACGGTGGTGCCGTCAGGCTGCGTCCGCGCGGGAATCGTCCCGTAGAGCATTGTCCGATGGCCGTTCGGAAGACCTGTCGTCACACCCTCTGGAATGTCAATGCCGCGCTGCATGTTCATATGCCCGTCAACCGAAACGTGCTGATAAGCTGAAAGATGCGAAGAACTGCGTATATAGACATCCGGAGAGGTATCCAGCCACTTCGCCAGGCGCCCATCAGGATCCGCAACGGAGAAGGAACCATTCGTAAAAGCGTCCCCCTGCTGGTTTGCAAGGGCATAGAGCGCCAATCCAATGGCGGCGACATCCTCATTACTAGGCGGTTGCGGCATCGTAGGGCTGGAGAGAACGGTATCCATCAGCCTGAGGCCATCAGCCACACGCTTATTAAGCGTCTGTTGAAGATTGGCAACCGCGGCCTGCCGTTCAGATTTCGGGAGACTCATGATCATCGGCTCAAACTGCTCTTTTTGAATATTGACGGCCTGTCCATTGACCGATACGGAAACCGATGCGGGTATCTGAAGGGGCGGTGGGGCCGGTGGCCTTGTAAATATGGACGAAATAGCGGCTTTGAAAGAGGACAAACCTGCCTTGATGCTTCCAAAAAGCCCAACGTTCATGCTTTCATTTTGCCTGGTATGATTCCGTGCATCCTGAAGATTAGGCAACTGTCTGGCCGTAAACATCACCGGAATACCACCTGCCGGCGGACTCGATGTTGACGCTGGAGGTTGATTTATGCTTCCCATGCCCCCAGACGGCATGTTTATGGGACGCGGTGTGCTAGATGTATTAATTCTCTGAGTCATCTGTTTTTCTCTTTTGCAAAACAATGCATATTCAACAAGTCAGATTATACAAAAACAATAATATGAACGATCAACATGAAAAATCAAAGAAAAATCTCATCGAAGAATTAGCGATCGCCTTGAACTCCCACCTGACGGACGATAAATTCTTTCTTAATCTGACACTTCAGGACATTATGCCCTACCCCGAAGACATTCTGTATTCAGGCTATCGCTACAATGCTTTCACAGCATTGCCTTCAAAAGAAGAAATACAGGAAGTAAGAAAAAAACACCGGCTGGTTGAAATCGATAGCATACCGTCATATATTGGATAAGGGATCATGGAGGAATTCGCCGATGGTAGAATCTTCCAGTTGAAAGAACGGAAAATCAATCATGGAGAACACATTATGAATATTGGAGAATACGCGCCTGATTTCACGTTGCAAGACAAAGACGGGAAGACTGTCTCCCTGTCGGATTTCAAAGGACGCAAAGTCGTCCTGTACTTTTATCCGAAGGACAATACGCCGGGCTGCACGCGACAGGCCATTGGGTTCGCGGAAAACTACAACGAATTCAAAAAACGCAACATAACGGTCATCGGCATCAGCAAGGACAGCGTCGAATCCCATGTGAAATTCGCCGAGAAGAACAACCTGCCGTTCATATTGCTTTCTGATCCAGAGCTTAAGGCGATTCAAGACTATGGCGTCTGGCAGGAGAAGAAGCTGTACGGAAAAGTTTCCATGGGCGTCGTCCGCACCACGTTCATCATCAACGAAGAGGGAATCATTCAGGACATCATGCGCAAAGTCAAGCCGGACACTAATGCGGAGGATGTTCTCGCCAAAATCAAATGACATGACATTTGCGACTTTCCCTCCCATGGCTTGTATACAATTAGGCTATTTCTAACAAAAAACAGGCAAATATTCCTGCCTATCGATTAAATTGGCCAGAAAAATGGGCCAATTTCCATGAATATTGGCCTGTTTTTTATGCCAATTTGAACGAATATTGGCCAAATTTTTAGGCCAATGATATAATGGCAATGGCTTTGTCACGCTTTTTCGCCTCTATTTCAGCCACTTTTTTCTTATTACTTAATTGTAAAACAAACGATTCATATTATTGTAATTAGTTTAGAGTATACAAAAAGTAGATATTCTACCAACGGTTTTTTCAACAAGACCTTCTTCATGTTCGACTTCGCCAATTTCACACTCATCATTCTCTCAATCGTCATCGCCATGGGGCGGGTGACGGGATTCTTCCTGTTGCTGTCACCCCTGTCGGATTCGATGATTCCGGGCCTATGCCGCCGCGCCATCATCGTGTCCTTCTCCGTCATCGTCGCGCCGATGGTCTTCAAGCAACTGACCCCTGCCATGAATCCGTTCTTCCTTGTCTTCATGGCACTTAAAGAAGTCCTCATCGGCGCCATGCTTGGATTTTTCGCGAACTTCCCCTTCTATCTGGCCGAATGCATCGGCAATCTCATCGACAACCAACGCGGCTCCACCATGAGCGAAGTCTATTCGCCGCTGAGCGGCGCGCAGGTCTCCACCACGGGCATTCTCTTCACGCAGACGGCCACCGTCCTCTTCTTCGCATCCGGCGTGTTTCTCGTCGCATTAGGCGCTCTCTACAAGAGCTTCAGCATCTGGCCGTTGTTCCTCAACAGCCTCATGCCGAATTCCAACGCGCCATCCGTCATCCTCGGCATGGGGGACTCCCTCATGAAACAGACGCTCGTCCTCTCGTCGCCGATTCTCATCGTCATGTTTCTGGCGACGGTTGGCCTCGGTCTCGTCAACCGCACGGCCCCCCAGCTGAACGTCTTCTTCCTCTCCATGCCCATCAAAAGCGCATTGGGCATCTTCATGCTGATCATCTATTTACAATATCTCCTAAGACTTATGATTTACGATTCCGATGATGTGATTCTCGTGCCAGTCCAGAAATTCTTTCATTAGCCTATGAGCGAAGGCGGCGAAAAAACTGAAATGCCGACCCCGAAGAAGCTGCGCGACGCACGCGAAAAGGGTCAGGTAAACAACAGCAAGGACATTACTTCCACGGCCTTGCTACTGGTGCTTTTATCTATCATCGGTGCATTGACGCCCATGCTGATGCGGGACTTGAAGGAGCTTTTCATCTTCCTGTCGCAACTCTTCCGCGCGGAAAGCGAGGCGGCCATCAACGAGGGGTTGAAAGAGACGGTCATCATCATCGTCAAGTATTCGTTCATCGTCTGCGTCGCGGCGGCGGTCACAGGCGTGGCCGCGCAGCTTGCTCAAATCGGCTTCCTCTTCACGTTCGAACCGCTCAAGCCAGATTTGAACAAAATCAATCCCGCGCAGGGCGCGAAGAAGATCTTCAGCATGAAAAACTTGTTTGAATTATTTAAGAACACCTTGAAAATCACATTCTTAGGTTATCTTATCTACAAGCTCATCATGGAATCGATTCCCGTCCTGCTGACGCTCTGCTACGGCGATCTGGAGGACAGCATCCTTCCCGTTCTCGGCAAGATGCTGAAGAGTCTCGCCATCTACACGGGCTTCGGCTATATCGTCATCGCCTTCGCGGATTTCTTCTTCCAGAAGAAGAACTTCATGAAGGAGATGATGATGACAAAGGACGAAGTGAAGCGCGAATACAAGGAAATGGAAGGCTCGCAGGAAGTCAAGCAGGCCCAGAGCCAGTTCCGCAATGAAATCCTCAACGATCCGCCGTCACAGCAGGCCGTGAAGGATTCATCCGTCGTCGTGACGAACCCGACGCATCTGGCCGTCGGCGTCCGCTACATGGCGGGCGAGACGCCGCTGCCGAAAGTCGTCGTCAAAGGCGCCGGAACGGACGCGGAGCTCATCAAGAGGTACGCCGCCGAATTTGACATCCCCGTCATGGAGAACGTCCAGCTCGCCCGCTCCTTGTATGCGCTGGTGAAAGTCAATGACTATGTTCCGGAAGAGTTGTTCACACCGCTTGTCGAACTGCTGAAGATGATCAAAGACATCAAGCAGACCAGACAGGAGGAAGAGGAACTCGACGGCATCAAACTGGACGACGACCTTGATCTGGACGAACTGGACAATCCAGACGATCTAGACAATCCAGACGATCTAGACGATCTAGACGATCTAGACGATCTAGACGATCTAGAATCTCCAGAATCTCCAGAATCTCCAGAAAATCCAGAATCTCCAAAAGATCCCCCCAAACCGGAAAAAGCAGAATCTCCCCATAACATCATCTTAGGCAATGACAAGATAGACTTGGATGGATAACATTAAACTAGAACAATTTACAAAGCAATGGAGCACGTCGGAGCGCGTCATCAGGCTTTATCTGAACAGCGCCATCTACAATCGTGCGGACGCACAGGACGTCCTCCAGCGGGTCGCCCTGTGCGCCTATCAGAAATACGACGAGTATGACGCGTCACAGTCGTTCCAGGGATGGCTCTTCGGCATCGCGAAATTCGAAGTGCTCGGCTATTTCCGCAATCTCGGGCGGAATCCGGAAGTCATCGATTCGGAGATATCGGAACGGCTTGCGGACAACATGGAGGACCAGTCCGAAGCCATCTCCCGCGAAGACGACGAACGCCGCGAAAAGCTTGAACAGCTTCTGACGCAACTCCCGGAGAAGGCGCAGGAGCTCGTCCGCCTGCGTTTCTTCGAAAACCGTGAATACGATGAAATCGCACGCCTCCTCAACACGAACGAAGGGGCGGTGCGCACCGCGCTCAGCCGAATTATCGCAAAACTGCGCAGCATGGCGAAAGAGTCCATGCAGGAGGCGATGTAATATGTCCGAACAGAACCATAAATTAAATGAAAAGGAATTTCTGGCGTCCCTGGGATTGGACGACATTGATCTGACAACGGAAGAACAGCCGAACCCGCAGGACGGCCAGTGGCTTCTGGAAACGTTGGACACCCTGTCGCTTCTCCGGCAGATCGGCGCCATGGTCAACAGCAAGGCCCCCGAGCTCGAACCGCCGCCGGAAGGCTCTTCCGACAAGCCGCCGATCGTCGCGGAACTGCTCGATCTGCTGAATTTTTCAGAAAAAAATCAAAAAAATACAAAAGAGGTGTAACAAATGAAAAAAAAGTGGAGAAACATCTATGACGGAACAAAAAACCGAGAGGGAAACAAAGGAGTATCTGGAGGAAATCCAGAAAACCGTCCAGAGATCGAAAGAGCTTCTGGAGGTCGCGAAAGGAAAGATTGAAGAGACAAGGAAGAAATGCGAGGAACTGGGAATCGATCCGGAAAGCCTCAAAAACGTGGATGTGGGCAACATCCAAGGCCTGCCGGAAGATTTGAAAAAGGTCCTCATGGACGACCAGGTGAACTGGGAGCAAGGGCTGAAGGAACTGATGGGAGAAACCCATGAAGATCCAAACGCCGTCAGGCAGAACCGCCTGGAGAAGCTCGGGGCGCTCAAGCATCCCTACAGGCTCTGAAAAAAAGAAAAAGCAACAAGAACAAAAACAAAACAAAATATAAGGAATCATAAAAATGGCTACCTACGACGAAAACAAGACCTTGGCGAAAGCGACCCCCGAAGACATCGCAGCGATCATCGACGAAATCGCGAAGGGAAAGGACCCGAAGACGAAACTCGACGGCAAGCTCATCGCCTCCCTCATTGAGAAGATGTGCAAAGGCGAATGCGCCATCCGCGACATCCTCGGCCTCGACGACAAGCAGATGAACGGCCTCTACGCCATGGGCTACAACTTCTACCAGGCCGGCAAGTATGACGACGCCCTCAAGATCTTCCGCGCCCTCTGCCTCTTCGACCAGCTGGAGCCCAAGCACTGGATCGGAATGGGCGCCACCCTCCAGATGCTGAAAATGTACGAAGAAGCCGCCAATGCATACGGTTTCGCCGCCATCATGAACTGCCATGACCCGCGTCCTTCCTTCCACGCCGCCGAATGCTACATCGCCTTGAACGACAAGGAAAAGGCCGAAGCCGCCCTCAACTCCGTCGTCGTCCTCTGCGAACCCACCCCCGCCAACAAGCCTTTCATCGACAAGGCCAACGCCATTCTCGAACTGATGAAAGGAAAATAACATAAAGTAATAAAAAACATCAATCAACTAAAACAAGCATAACAAAAAACAGGAGAAACAACCATGAGCGAAATCAACTTCAACAAACCAGTCGGCGCCAACACCCCGTACGCGGGCGGCATCAGCGAAGGCCAGGGCAAAGAAAAAGTCGAACAGAGCAAGGCGGAACGTCAGGACGCCGTACAGGAGATCAGCAGCGGTCTCGCACAGCTCCTCGGCGCCGTCCTCACCACGTCGACGGAAGGCACGAACAAGAAAGGCAAGGTCAGCGATCCCACCAGCATGGCCAACGTCCTCACTATTCCCGTCGGAGAAAGCGAAACGGATATCGATCTCGCCAAACTCCTCAGCCTGTTGCAGATGGAAGTGTCCGAAGAACAGCTGAAACTCGCGCAGGAGCGCATCCAGCAGTTGAAGGACCTGATCGCCGCCCGTTGCAAACAGCAGCTCGCCAACATCCAGAAGTCCGTCGAAGATTTCAAGAAGGCGGAAGAAAAGCGCAAGATCGCGTTGATCTCCGCTTACGCGGCTCTGGCGGTCGCCGTTGCGGCTCTGGCGGCCGCGACGGTCTGCGCCGTCCTGTCCTGCGGCGTCGGTGTCGGTGCCGTTGTCGCGGCGGGTGTGGCCGTGGCGTCCGCAGCGGCAACCGTGGCCATGCTGGAGAAGCCAAGCATCATGAACAAATTAATAGGGGCGGTGGCGGATGTCTTCCAGGCGATAGATCCGTCGATGAGCCGGAAGGACGCCAAGAGGGCCGCCCAGATCGCAATGCTCGCCATCACGATCGCCATCACCGTCGCCAGCATGTTCGCCTCCTTCGGCAACCCCGCCACGATCGCCTCCTCCATCGGCCGTCTCATCCAGGCCGCCACCTCCATCGCATCCGGCGCTCTCGGCGTCGTCAGCGGCGGCATCAACATCGCGGCGACCATTGACAACTACAACGCGATGATGGGCCAGGTCGAGCTGAAGAAGATCCAGCAGTTCCTTGAGAAGCTGGAACAGCGTCTGGCGGATGAGCAGGACGCCATCCAGGAGATCATGAAGATGTTGCAGGACTGCGTCAGCGGCATCATGCAGCAGATCAAGAGCTACGACCAGATCGAAACCGAAATCTTCGCCAATCTTGGTCAGTCAATGGCATAAGGCAACGACGGCGTCACGCCGTTGAAGGAAAAATCACAAGGGGCGAGACGCCCTTGCTACACATACAATAAGGAGAAATAACCATGGTAGAAGGAATTGGAAACAAGCCTATTCAAGGCAACTTTGGAAATACGCAAGGCATCGACGGCGGAACCAACGTCGGTGGTACGAAAGAAACGAAAGAAACGAAGGAAACCAAAGGCACAGGGCTGCGTGGGCAGCTGATGACTGAAACGGTCGAAAAGAAGAACGGTGCCACGGTTTCCACCGCCCCGCAGCTCACGCCCCCCGCCGGCAATTACAACGCGGCTGAAACAGCCAACAGCATCCTGAACGTGCTCGGCAATCTGTCAAATGACGATCCCAGCAAAGGCCTGTTCATTCTGTACCAGTTGCTTGCGCTGTTGCAGAGGGCTCTGAACGAGATGCAGCAGTCCATGCAGGTCATGCGGCAGGCGGAGACAAACGTCGCCATCGCGAATATCCAGGCTGAAGCGGACACCATATCAAGCTCGGCGCAATGGAGCCTTTGGCTGGGCATTGCTTCAGGTCTTGTCCAAATGGGTGCATCGGCTTTCTCCATATACGGCGGCATCAGAGGTGTCTCGCAAACTATGAAAGCCAAGTCGACCGGCGAACAGTTGAAGACCGCGCAGGCGGAACTGGCGACGCTGAAAGCGGCGGACGCGCCTGATGCGAATGCAATCGCGGCGAAGCAACTGGAAATGACAGGCTTGAAGACGAAGATGGACATTCACTTGTCCACCGCCAATTCCATATCCACCAAGCACCAGGCCATCGGCCAGGGCGTCGGCAGCGTCGCCCAATTCACGAAGGCCGGCGCCGACGGCGTAGCCGGCGCCAAACAGGCGGACGCCAAACGCATCGAAGCCCAGACAAAGACGATGGAAGCAACGGCCAACGAAGTGGCCGACCTCACCAAAGCCATCAAGGACATGCTCACCGCCATCCTCCAACTCATGCAGGCCGTGAACAGAAACGAAGTGGACACAAACGCCCAGATCATGCGCGGCATCTAAACACAACTCCACAGGAATAAAACCACAGGAGAATAACCATGGCCAATTCACTGGATGACAATATTTTCTGGAAAACTCGCCTTGAAAAACAGCAGGCCGTTCAGAAACAGCAGATGGACGAACTGGACGCCACGACGCCCGTCGAAAAGCAGTCCTCCGGCAGCAAAGCGCAAAAGGGACTGACCGTTGACTGGAAAGACCGCGCCATCCAAATCGGTTTGGGTGCCTCCCGCCCCGCCCTGGCGCTGCCTTTGTCCGAAGCCGTCGCGGTCGATCTGACCAAGCTTCTGGCTCTGTTCAGGAACGACGTGCTGGACACGACCTACAAATCCAACCAGAATAAAATCGAAGCCAATTCGCTTATCACCCAGACGAAGAACATGGCCACGATGTCTCTGGTCCTGAACAGCGTCGCGTCGCTGTCCGGCCTGATCGGCTACTCGGCGGCCGTCTCCAGAGTCGCCTACGAATCGGAGCAGGCCGTTGAGGCGGCGAAGAGGAAGGGGCTTGACAACCAGCGTGCCGCGTTGGAGGAGCTCCAGAAGCAACTGGAAGGGCTGGGCGACTATGCCTCTCGCCTGAATACAGCGGAGGAGGCCGCCGCCGCCGCCAAGCAGGCGGTCGACACGGCCAGCACCACCGTCACCATGTCTGAAAACGCCGTCAAGGCCGCCCAGACGGCCGTGGACGGCGCAACGACCGCGGTGGACAAGTCCCAGGCGGCGGCAGCGGCGGCGCAAACCGCTGTCACAACCGCTTCCGCGGGAGTTGCCGAAGCCGAAGCGGCTGTCGCCGCTGCCGGCGACGATCCGCAAGCCAAGGCCGCCGCGGAAGCCGCCTTGATAGAGGCCAAGCAGAAGCTCGCCCAGGCGGAGGCCGCCCTTGCGGTAGCCATGGTGGAAGTCACGAAGGCCGAGGCCGCACTGACGACGGCGAACAATCTTCTCTCCACGGCGAAGGACAATCTCGTCAAAGCCGTCAGCAACCTGAAAGACGCGCAATCCGTTCTCATCAGCGCCAATATGGCTCTGGCGGCCGCGCAGGCGGACGCCAAGGCCGGCGCGGAGCTGACGGACAAAATCGCCGCCACCCAGAAGATCATCGCCGAAGGGACATACGCCGTCGATATCACGAACGTCATCCCCAAAATCGCCGAACTCGTGAACTCCTCCGCGATTTTCATCGACAAGATATCGGAGGCGAATCCAACCGCCAACATCCAGGCCAACTTCCTCGCCAATCTCGGCATCCAGCCCGTTTCCGGCAAAAGCTCCTTGGAGATGCTGACCGCCGAACTGACCGCCCGCCTGCAGGCCGCAGGCCTCTCGGAAGGCGAGGCCGCCGCGCTCGCCGATCTCGTCATGGCCGGCGACACGTCCGCCCTCCAGTCCCTCCCCAAGACCACGCTGGACGCCATCGAGAAGTTCTCGAACGATGTCTCAAACGCCCTGCAGTCAACGTTGACAACTCTTGGAAATGCCTTGAGCGGCGTACTTTCCGAAACCGGCCAGCTTCCGCCGGCCACGACGGAAAAAATCAAGCTCCTGTATTCGACAATGGCCGCCAATCTGACTCTCTCCGAGCTGGAGGAGGAGGATATGACGACCGCCCTCCTGAAGCTCATGGGCGAAGCCATACAGGAAATGATCGATCTGCAGGAAAAGGAATACGAAGAGCGCAAGGCCATCGAACGCCAGATGGAGAATCACATCTGACGGGAAGGACATGCTTCTGCGGGACAAGATGTTCCGGATCGGCCGGAGCTTCTGGACTCACCGGCGTTGACGGATTGTCCAGAATATCCGGCCGCTCCGGAACATATTCTGTCGATCCTTCGCCCCTGCCGGCCCCCCCCGCAACGCAAAGCCAGGCGGGCCATCGCAAAAACAGTCATAACATACAGTTTGCAGGAAATCCTCTTTACATTCATTCAGAAAAACATGGAATTCAAACAGCTCATTTCCGACTTCTCCATGCGTCATGGCGTGGAACATATTGACCCCGAAGACAATACAGTTGCGTTCAATGTGGACGGCATCCCGGTCCTCATCGCCGCCGATGACGACGAAGTCGCCATGATATCCGAAATCGGCGAACCGCCCGTCGAAGGCAGGGCCGACTTCGCCGACCTTCTTCTCGCGACGAACTTCAACGAGAAGCACGCCGTCTTCGGCAAGTCGCAGGATAGCGGCAAGTATGTCCTGATACGCCGTCTTCCACTCATGGACGTCGACGGCGCCGCCTTCGACAAGGCCCTCGAAGAGCTCGTGAACCAAACCGAGGACTGGCGGAATCTTCTCGCCGAATTCCGCCCTGCGGCCGAAGCGGCCGAAGCGGCGAAAAACGAAGCCCCCGCCATCGGCTTGACCGGCTTCCTGCGGGTGTGACCTTTCAGAACAGCGGCGCGCATGCATGCCGCCGTGGCCCCGCCGCCTCCGCCCGGAAGCCCCCCCATACCCCAGTACATGATATATATTGATTAGGGAGAAAGAAAATGCCATTGAATTTAAACAACGCGACCTACAAGTCGTTCACCGATTTCGCATCCAACGTCAACGGCAGGACAATCGCGGCCTTTGGCGATGACACGACCTCCGTGCAGGGCGGCGGCAGTCTCGGCGGCAGGACGATCGTCCCTTCGCATAACAGGGACTTTATCGGCAACGTCCGCCGAAACACCAGCAAGCAGGAGGCGAACAACGCCGTGCGCAAGCTCTTCCGCCAGTCCATCATCGACATGTTCGGCGGAGAATCCATGATTCCGGAGTCCGTCAAGACCGCGATGAAGCTGGAGGACTACGGCAAGGGGAAACCGTTGTCCGCCCGCCGCATCATGGCCGTCAAGGTCGCCATCGACGCCGTGAAGGCGGAGATGCAGCCGGTGAAAATCGACGATGCCAAGGCACGGCAGATGGTCGACCAGTCCGAGAACATGCTGGGCTTCGCCCTGGGGGACCCGGAAGACGCGTCAAAGGCGTCGCAGCTGCTCATGAAGTACGGCGACGGCCTGCCTGGGAAGTCGGCGCAAGTTCTTTCCAACTTCATTGTCAACAGCATGATCCGCGCGGGCGACCCCTCCGTCGAATTCGACGAGGATATCCTCAGGGATTTCGCCGATGACTTGAAGACATGGGACGAATTCAGCCTCGGCGACAATCGTCTTAACGAAGTCGGCAAGGAATTCATGAAACTCCAGAATGACTACATCCGGCAAAACTTCAATGTTCCGAAGCAGTTCTCATCGGCAAATCCCGATGTGTTCAAGGCAATGGAAGACGATGCCAACCGCAGCACATGGTCCATCAACGGCAAGCAACTTCCGCTAGGCTCCAGCAAGGAGACAGTCGTAAGCGAATTCTGCTCCGCGGTCAAGGACTCCAAAAGCAGAAAAGCCATCTCCACCATCTTCCACCAAGGCACCCAGAGCGATTTGCAGAAACTCTTCTACAAGACCGTGGATCCGCAAGCGGAGACGAACCTCTGCCAGTTGCCGGGCGGAAATCTTTTCGTCTCGCGCGATTTGGTGAAACACGGCAACGGGATAACCAGAACCAACGACTGCCAGTACGACTTGAGGCTGTCCGAAGACGGCAAGACCGCCACCATGACGGTGACATCCATGCAGGACCTCACGATCTTCGGCGCGCCTGCCGACCAGTACAAAATCGGCAAAGCCATCGTCACCTTGCAGTCCACCATCGATCTCACCAAGGATATTCCGGAAGTCACGGATGTGAAATTCGCCCAGACGTTCACACCAAACGAAATCTACAAGTCCGCCTGACGGAGACGCAGAAGGATTCAACAGGAGACAGGCAATGCCAATCAACAATATCAACGGATACAACGACGCCTTCAAGGCCTTTACCGACTTTGCGACGCAGGCGAAGGGGGGCTCGACCATCGCGCAGATCAGCGACGAGAAGAACGCGGTCGGCGGCACCGGCCCGCTCGCGGGCCGGACGATCGTCGCGAAGACCGGATTCGACTTCATCGGCAACGTCGGCCGCCGCCAGGAAACGCGCGACGCGAACAACGCCGTGCGCGACCTCTTCAAGCAGGCTATCGAGGATATGTTCGGCGGGGTTGACAAGATCCCAGCGAGCGTCAAGGACGCGATGAAGCTCGA
>CACYQT010000015.1 GCA_902776645.1 uncultured bacterium
TAACATGAAAAGAAAAATTTATTGTTACCCTATATATTCATAGATACACAAAGAGAAAGTGTCAAGTAAAATAAACAAGGAGCAAGAATGAATGCACGTATGATTAAAATGCTGGTTGGTCTGGTAACTCTTGTAAGTCTGACATCATGTGTCTCGCTTAGAGAAGATGCATGGGATGGAATTGCCGAAGCAGGAAGTCAACTCGGCCATGAAATTGCTGAATTCAGTCGAGAAGTCCATTATGAATTCATCCATACCAAACCAATTTACTCTATTCGGAAAGGCTGGCATGATTTGACAAATGGCTGTGAAAGGAGAATTGATGAGTGCTATCCGATTTGCGTCATTGTGGAGGATCAGAGCCGTTATGAAGCCATTGCCGGAGATCGAAACTTTGAAACTCAGTGGAAGCATTTCCAGGATATGGAATTGTATGAACCAGTCAGGACCGGTATTGAAATTTTGGATACACTGAATGGTGAGGTGAGTCTTATTTCCAAGCAATTAATCAACGAAGTGATTAAGCCATATATTAATATGTCACTGTCTGGAGAAATTAATCTTTATCATCAATATAAACAAAACGTGAAAAATTACACCAATAAAGGAGTCGATTATGAACATGCTTGTAAGCGGGTATGGGAGGATTGGCGAAAAGAAAGCAATGGGGAAGAAAATTGTAGAAAGCTAAAGGCTGCATTGCCGACCATCAAGAAGTCAGAGTTTTTCAGTCAGGTAAAAGGCATTGTCAATAAGAATATTGAACTATTAAAACCCAAATTGGAAAAAGCATTTAGCCAAGCGCTCAATAATGAGTTTAAAAGCTATTTAAAAAGTGAAACAAGAATAAATCGCAAAGAGAACAGAGATGCTTTTTATCAAGGTTGTGAAGAAACACTAAAAGTCGTATCAGAGCTCATTGAAGCTTGTAATTTTATCATTGAGCTTCACAATATTTCTACGGATGAAGATAAAGCGATAATGGATCTTTTCGCAACATTTGAATCAACAAATATTTAAAATATATTGAAAACCTACGGAGAATAAAATGAAAGCGATTAAATTTTTAATGTCAACTGTATTGGTATTTTTTCTCATGTCATGTGAAACTACTAGTGACACCACCGGGGGAACGACCCGTGTCACGACACATGTCACGAATCCTCATAAAATCCCTGGCAAGAGTCCATTTGAATTACTGTCAGGATTTGACTATCGTGACAAGGATATGATTCGTTTGAAGCTTGACGAAATCAAATTTACAGGTGTAAAACTTGATAATTATGATATGCAGAAAATGACTGAATACCTGAAAAACAAACTAATTGAGGTCAAACGTTTTACTATTCTTACAGGAAAAGGTGATTTTAGAGACATGGCTGAAGTTGATGTTAATGTAAAGCCTCAAGTTGATTTTCTTGTAAGAACGGCGAATGGTGAACACCATCATGGTGCCAAAGTACTCCTTATGGTTCGATTTGGGCGTTTGCAGACTGGCGTAGAGGAAGATGCTTTGACTGTAAAAGGAACAAGCGGTAGAAATTCGGTCAGAAGCAAAGGGGATGCTATTAAGGACGAAATCGCTGAAAAATTCGGTATTATCGATGTAAACAAAGCTTTTGACGAAGCATGTGAAAGGCTAATCAAAGAAATAAGCAAAAAGTACCCCCTGGCAAGCAAAGTCACAGCCATTCGAAACTTGGGTGATGATAACATCACAATGTCTGTTGACCGAGGATCTTTGTGGGGCTACTCCAATGAAGATATTTTCCAAATTTATACCATGAAAGATAACCTCGTCAATGTTGTTGCCATTGCTTCTGGTATGGTTGCACGTGAAAGCAGCACGCTAAAAATAATTCATTGGAACATGGAAGATGAATATGTTCGAGATGTATTAAAGCCATCTATTTTGAAAAATGGCCTCAAAGAACATGATCTTCGTGCGGTTCAGATGATACGATAGCTAAAATACACCAGCAAAAATCAAAGGTATTAAAATGGCTGAGGCACAGAATCAAAATAATGTACGTCGTTCATGGGAATGGATATTTGGTAATAGAAGTATAGGGAACTTTTTGAATGGAGGAGCAGAAATATCCAATGAATCAGAGGAAGAACTAGAGGAAAAAGCCAAAAAGACTATCATGGCCTTAAGTATTTTGCAGTATTTGGATGGTCTTCACAGGCGCCCCATGACAATAATGTTCATTCTCTGGGCTAGACGCAAAGATTTATCTGACGAAAAGATAGATGAGCTTTCGTTCGAAAGAGTTGATGAATGTTTGCGGAACAATAATGAAATTAGCAAATGGTGGATGGAAAAAACTGAAGATTCGCGAAGAAAGATAATTAATTCTAACTTGAATAATATTTTTACTGCATGGCTATATGGACGAGCATGTGGGCCGATTTTATATCGATCAAAATTTTTAGCAAAGTGGATTAGTGAAATACCTTCAGAGCGAATTGAACGACAGAACGAATGTTTTGGTGCGTTTTGTCAATATATAGATGAAATTGTCAATGAAACTCGTGTAAAATTTAGCACGATTCAAGAAGATATTACAGAAAATGAAGACGATATAATAAAATTGGCAATAGGATCAATATTAAAGAAGTTGAAGGAGAAATACGGGAAAACTAGAGAAACAGCATTGTTGCGTGAAATCTTTGAAGAAGTTGAAAAAATCGAAGACATTAGTATAAAAAATCGAATAAAGGAGATATTGAATAAATCAAGAAATAGATATAAGGATAGACGCCCTGAAGCGGATAAAAATTTCTTAACTGAGCTAAATGAAAATAGAGAAGATAATGTAAATATTGAATATTTTGAAGCAATTTTTATCAGAAGGTATCGGACAATAAAAGACAGGATATGCACTATACTGGGATTATCGCAGGAGAAAATACAACTATCATTTAGGCTACTTAGGCTCATTTCTAACAAAATCGAGGATGATAAAATTAGGCATGAAATGAACAAATTACTGGATAATTTGGAAAATAGGAATGGAATAATAAGAACAAGAATATTGTTAAAAGAAATTATTATTGCAGCTGACACATTGGTTGATGAGGCTAATAGAGATCACATAAAGGAGTTACTGGATAAAATTGAAAAATACTATATCCAAATGCCCAATTTGCCATTAGAAGATGAAGGAAGACTGAAAGATGACGAAGAGGATACTGCAAAGACAGATGATGAAATAATTGTAGACGATAATAACGCCGACGAAGCGCAACGAATAGAAGATCAAGTATTATTCCATAATGCATACTTAGATAACAATCATGAGGAATATAGAGCAAAAATAGTATTTGCTTATTGGCTAAAAGTCAATATAATTGATCAAAAACTAGCAACACAAACAGCAATAGTCAACGCCTTCAAAAATGTCTATAGAAATGGTACTAATTTCTCCAGATTGCTGGAGGAGGGACAGGGAATTATGGATGGTAGAAGAATCAATCAAGATATTCAAGATAAAAACTTTTTATAAAGAATATAAAATATATTAAAAATCATTAATTTATTAAGCAAAGAGGAGAAATAATATATGAACAACAAATATCAAGAATCTGAACGGGGCTCCGCCGATGGATGTATTATTCTAGGCCGAATTTATGATATAGCCTGTGATCCAAATATATTGACCGAGGATGAAAAGAAGCATCTTCGCCAATGTGAATATTGTCGAAAAAACCTTGAACTGGCGATGCTGTTTCAGGATGCCATGGATGTGGACGCCATGCTTGAAGATGAGAATGACAAGCCGGAAAAGCTTGGTTTGCAGTTTCCGTCGCATCCTCCCTTTGCAAAAGATGAACAATACGAAGAGTTGCTTCTGGCGGGAGCTCCAGCAAAGGAGTTGACAAATTTTGAAATGATATATGAAGCTTCAAATATAAGGAAGCAACATAACGATTATTGGAAGGCGGTTCTGACCATCCATCTAGGAAAAGAACATAATACTGTCAGTAAAGGAGAATTGATAGAACGAGTTCAAATTGATTTCAATGTTGCGTCTGGAAATGGCTCTCCATTGTCTGGAAAACTTAAAATTTTCAATAAAGACTTGGATATCAGGAATGGCGAATCTGTAGTGTTTGATGAGAATGGAGAAGCGGAATCTTGTTCGATTCTCATCACCAAAGATGCCTTCATGGATTGGGTGCTCCAACCTGCTAAAAATGGTGAATGCTCATTTATAAGAAGTAATGGCAAAGATATTGTTCCTGGTGAACTGCTGTTAAAGGATTGATAAACCTGCTGATTGATTCCCTGCCGCTCATCTTTCCGGCGGCAGGGAAGAAAAAATTCAGGAAAAATGCAGAATTTTTGATTTTTCCTGAAAAACTCCCTGACATTCCTCCCTTTATTTGGGTGTGCAGACAAGCAAACAGCTTGTTCCGAATCTCAACACCCGATACACGGAGGCATGACATGGTGAACACACTTCTTAAAGAAAAGCAAAGCCTGGAGGCACAGGCGGCCACGGCATACAAGGCCGGAGATTTCACCAAGGCGTCGAATTGCGTGAAAGGCGCCATTTCCAGACTGATTGCATTGTCTGGAAGCTGCGATGGCAAAGTCGCGGAAGCCTATAGGCAGCAGGAACAGAAACTGCGGAAATTGGACATGGAAATCCAGAAGCGGATTCCGCATGCCGAACCGCCGCGTATTCGTGTCGAACCCGAACGCAAGCGTGTGGAAACGACGCTGGATCGGCTTGTCGTTCCACGTCTTAACGGCACGGAATCTTCCGCCGGCAGAGCGGAAGCACCTTCCGGCAAGCAGCCCCCTGTTGACGGGACGCTTAATTTCTCGGATCTCGTTGGCATGGAAGAGTTCAAGGCGACCGTTGATGAAAAGATCATCGAACCGATGAGGAATCCGGAATGGGCCCGCAAGTGCGCCCAGCATGTCGGTGGCGGCATTCTGATGTACGGCCCGCCAGGCACGGGCAAGACGTACGCGGCGCAATGCATCGCCGGCGAACTGGAGATGCCGTTCTACCCGGTGAATTCCAGTGATGTCATTTCGTCGCTGGTCGGCGAATCGGAGAAGAATCTCGCGCAGGTCTTCACCCAGGCGAGAGAGAAAGGCGGTGTCATCTTCTTCGATGAGTTTGACGGCTTGTGCGCATCCCGTGATACAGGGGCCAATTTGGCGCAGCATGAGGTAAAGTTCATCGACGCCTTGAAGACCCAAATGGATGGATTGCCAAGCAAGGCCTCCAAGACACCGCTGTTGGTTCTGGCGGCCTCCAATTGCCCGTGGCGGATTGATCGTGCCCTCCAGAGGCCTGGCCGTTTCGACAGTCTGATTTATGTCGGCCTGCCGACGCGTAAAGCCCGTCAACAGTTTCTGGAATACTTCTGCCACAAGCATGATATATTCGCCGATCCTGTCGTCCTTAAGTGTGTCGCAGCTGCTACAGAAGGGTACAGCAACGCTGACATGGAAGCCTTGTGCATGAAAGCCGGCTACTACCAGTTCAAGCATTATCTGGCGACGAACAAAAACACGAAGTTCCATGCCACACTCCCGCGCGAAGCGTTTGAATTTGCATTGACTCAGGTTCATCCGTCTGTGAAACCTGAAGACGAGCTCAAACTCAAAGCGTGGGGAAGGCATAATTCCTAAACATGTGATCGATTTGTCGTTCCATTCATTTAGTCAGAACATCAAAAGCAAAACACAGTCAAAAGGAGAAGGCACAATGGATTTTCTGAAAAACATCATCGAATTCTGCCGTACGATCAATGAGACTGCACAGAACGAAGCAAGCAACAGCATTTCGAAGGAACCTGCCAACAACGTTCCGAAAGAGCCTGCCAAGCCCATGCCACGAGAGCCGAAAGGATCATGCTATACCATTACGGAAAGCGACATCGACCAATTGACATTGATGATTGAGAGCCGTTGCAAGTATTTCCAGGAAAGAATGGCATATAATAAGAAGCTGGCCAAGGAGTACATCAAACATGGATACAAAATGATGGCTCTGTCACCTCTAAAAATGTGCAATCAACTGAATGCTGAATGCGCAAAATTCCAAGAGAGAACGAATGGCTTGGTTATGGTCATGTTCAACGCGATGAACACGCAGATGATTGCCGCGATGGCAGAGCAACAGGTTAATAAGCTTGAGGCATACACCAATAATGACAATCAGGCAGTCATCAACAAGTTGGACACATGCAAGAAGCTGCTCCAAAACTTCGATGATGAACTTGATCGTGTTATGGGAAATGGTTACTCCAGCAGCAATCACCGGGAAGGCGACCTGACATTGGCGGATATTGAGGAGGAAATCCGGCGTGAACAAATGGCTGAGGACTCCCATAATGGCGAATTGACGTTGTCAGAGTTGGAGAATGCAATCCGTCTGGATCAGACGGGTACTGGCACTCATCTGACCAACCTGATGGATAGGAACCATGATCGGCTGAACAATCGTATCCACTAATGATGATGTGAATGTAAACTCCCAAGCCCTTTGCCGAAAGGGCTTGGGGATAAAACAAATAAAAGGAGGTATTGCATGATGAAACGAACGGCAATTGTACAGAACGCAGGCACGTTGGTCTCGCTGGCCGCTAACACGCTGCAGGAGCATTTCAAGAAGCAAGGCTATGCGACGGAAGTGTTCCAATTGATGGATGGGAAGGCCATCGTCGTGATTGCTAACACTTCGGGCGAACATACCAAGTGGTGGAAAAGACTTGGTACGTACGGCAAGACATTGCTGGGACTGCAGGTGGCTTGCTGCATGGTTTTTGAGGCGGTAGGTCAGGACATGCGCATTTCCGTCAAAGGGGTGGATTATCTCAAGAATGTTGCCCCGATTTTAGTATCGACCGCATACTGCTGGTGGCTTTTCATTACCGGCTCCTGCGGCGCCATTCGCCAGAAACTCTTTGCTGACAAGGCACTCCGGGAAGGCAAGCTGATTTCCGAACAACTTGTTTTTGAAACGACCGTGGTCGCCAGCTGAGGACATTCTGGCGTATGAGCGGCATGTCGCCCTGTCCGAAGATGACGGGCAGGGCGATGTTTTCCAGTTTTTTCAGAAAAAAACACATTCGTGTGAAAAACAGTGAATGGCCTTCCCCTTTATTTCAATGTAGAAATAATCTGTCACGTATTACTAAAACAAAGGAGAACACATCATGAGCCTATGTACTTCATTACATGATTTGCTGTCTGATTTCATTAACAACTATGGCAGAATGACAGAAGACGAGAACAAGGGGAAGCCTCTCTTTCAAGATAAGGAGAAAGAAGAGCAACGGGCTCAGGATCTGTCCTTTCTTGACGCATTCATTGACTCACGGAAGAAGAACATTGATATTCTTTATCGGAAATTGGAACAGATCAAAAAAGAGATGGGGGAGACACAGCAACGACTGATGCCGTTGCGTGTCGATCTGTCTAGATGTTTGTATCCCGAAGATCGAGAACTGGTAATGGAGGAGATAAAATCGGTCAATCAAATTCTAGAGGAGGATAGGGCGAAGTTTACTTTGATACATTCAAAGGTCCGTAGGCTGGTGGCATTTACACACAAAGCCGATTTGATCCAGATCCAGATTGCCGCTTCACATGACTCGGAAGATATTAGAAACCTTATTTTGCTTGCCACGGAGGTGGTTGATGATGATTTGGAGAAGGAGGTCCTTCTCCAAATGCTCAATGAAAAATGCATGAAGAATACATGCTTGTAATCTGGAAACGTGGTTGGAAATCAAGGGGGAGGGGAACTTGTTTTGTGATGATACCCCATAGAAAAAACTGGCAAAATACACATAGGAGATAGCGACATGTCACAATTCATTCCACAGGACACCTTGGAAAAATTGGTTTCAATGAACGACAGCGAAGGCGTGATCAAGGCTGTTGCAAATGGCGTGCGACTGACGCGAATGGATGTCTTTAGAACGGATGACTATTTGAGCTTGACGAATGAAGCCAGGTTGGTGTTGCCGATTATTGGAGCTCCCATAGGACAGAAAGTGAGCATTCGGATAAGCCCGGACAAAGTCTTGAACTTTGATGAAGCAAATGAACCGTTTTTCAATGAGTCGCTTCCTAATGAGGCGGAGACGAGACTGCTAAAGGAAATTAAGAATTTTGATGAAAATTCGATTGTCACCTTGTCCAAGGATTTTGGAAAATGCATATGCAACATTGTTCCAAACGGGTATATTCCGTATATTGCAGTTCTGTCAAAAGAGACCCAGAAAGTTTTGTTCCAGCAGGGATTTGATACAGTTGCACTGATTCTGCTTTTGCGGAACTTGTTGTCGCGGGATGATAATGGTGCCATTGTTCCCCTTGAAGTTGAGCAACTTAGCGATGCCTTGCGCAAGGACACGATCCATGAAATAGTGGCTGTGCTGACACATGAAGAAGATGACGTTGAAGATGATGATATCGACGATGTCGAAGACGACGATGCCGAAGACGACGATGTCGAAGACGACGATGCCGAAGACGACGATGCCGAAGACGACGATGCCGAAGACGACGATGCCGAAGACGACGATGCCGAAGACGACGATGCCGAAGACGATGACGATGCCGAAGACGATGACGATGCAGAGGAATATCTTGCCGCAGAGTACAAATATCCTATTGAAGTGGATGCTGGAGGCAAGGTTTGTCAACCTGCAATAGAGTTCATCCAAGACTTCCTCGGTATGATGGGGATAGATTACAAATTTGATGATGAAATCAATGATTTTTCCTACATTTTGCCTGGTTCCGAATCATGCCAATCTATTTATATGAGTGTTTATGTGAGAAGGTGTTTCGTATTGATGTATGCTGTGCTTCCGTTTAAATGCCCGAAAGAACAACGGCAGAAAGTTGCTGAATTTCTGATGCGTGTAAATCATAATCTAGCTCATGCCAATTGGGAGCTGGATATGATTGATGGTCGGATTCGTGTGAAGCAATGTTATCCGACGGTGAACTTTGAGAGTTCAAGTTTATTTAATAGTTCCTCTCTGTCGACTACCCCCGCCAAGATGGTCGAGGTGTTTGTTCCATATATCTTGGATGTGATGGAACATGGGATGGAGCCGAAATTGGCATACAAACGTGTTAATTATGGGGAGTAATTGAAGATCTTCTGATTCAAGATGAGCAAAATCCTTCATAAAATAAATGCATAGGAGATAACCAGAATGAACAAAATAAACCGTAACTTTTAGGATAAGGGAATGTATTAGCCATAAAAAGCTCTAAATACATACCCTAATTTAGAGTATTATATTGTACCCCTTTAAATTCTCGGCTAAATTCAGGAAGTATCAAAACCAAAAGGAGCGGACTTCATGGCACAACGAAAACAATGGACGGCCCAGGAGAAACTGAACATCGTGCATCAGGGGCTCAGGGGGGATGTGAAAATCAGCGAACTGTGCAACGACCACGGGATAACCCAGGCCATGTACTATGAGTGGAAGAACCTGCTGCTGACGCAGGGAACGCGGATCTTCGAGCGCGGCGGCGTGGACCACGAGCGGGAACGTCTTGAAAAAGAGAACAGGAAGCTGAAGGAGACCATAGGCGAACTCCACGTGGAGCTAAAAAAAAACGACTGGCAGCCCGGCGGAGGCGACGCCAGAGGCAGTTCTGCCTGGACCTGCTGCCTGAAGTCGAAAGGCTGAAGGGCGGGCATCCGTCATGGGGCGTCAGACGGGTCACCGCATACCTGAAGAAGTATGTCGACAGGCGTGTCAACCACAAGGGGGGGGCCGGCTGATGAAGGACAACGGCCTGACGGTCCCCCGCAACACGGCCCTGCGCGCCAGACGGGAGCCGAAGACGCGCAAGCCGGTCACGGACATGCCCGACACGGTGTGGGGGACGGACATGACCAGGACCAGGACCGCGCAGGGATGGGCCTATGTGCATGTCGTCCTCGACCGGGGGAGCAGGAAGCTCCTCGCGCCGGAGGCCTCCCCGACCAGCCGGTCGTCCGACTGGATACGGGCCATGGACAAGGCCGTGGACATGCAGTTCCCCGACGGGATCGACCGTTCCGACCCGTACAGGCTGTTTCCGACGATTGTCAGCGACAACGGCTGCCAGCCGACGTCGAAGGCGTTCGCGGAGTACGAGAAGGCCCTCGGTCTCGAGCACATCTTCACAAGCCACTGCAACCCGAAGGGCGACGCAGACACGGAGCGCGTGATCCGCGCCATCAAGGAGGATCTGCTATGGATAAACGAATTCAAAACATTGGATGAACTGAAGGAGGCGCTTGGAAAATGGCAGCATGACTACAACCATGTCTTTCCGCATTCCTCGCTTGAGTACTGCACGCCTGTGGAGTACGAGGAACGCTGGAATTGCGGAACTGAACCACAGAGCACACGGGCAAAGAAAATTCTTCGAAAGGAATCCTTATTTGAGCCGATGAATCAAAATCGCGGACTATGTAATGCCGCCCCTTGACTAAAGAGGTTCATTACAGTATGTATAAAATGGTTATCTTGTACTCAAAAAAGCAAATACATACCCTATTGGCTAAAAGTTACGGATAAAATTATTCATATAAAATTGATATAGAAGTAATATTATGATATGAAGGTTTTGTATTATCGCTAATGACAAGATGAAGGCGCGTTAAAACGATAAGCAGCATGTTAGAGACTATATCTTAGTGGTGATTCATGATTGCAAATGTCATGAAATAGTACAATTAGAGTCTATCATATAAAAAAGGATGTTCAGATGTTTAAATATAATTTGATAAAATTATACAAAGCTACTGATCGTGGGGATACAACAGCCATGAATATTCTTGGGGATTGCTATTTCTATGGAAATAATGGAGTTGAAGAGGATAAAGAGTCTGCAGTAAAGTGGTATAGGGAAGCTGCTGAACGGGGAAATCCTGATGCGCAAAATAATCTAGCAGATTGTTATTCGCAAGGTTGGGGAGTAGAACAGAATAAAGAGCGGGCTGCTTACTGGTATCGTGAAGCGGCAGAACATGGACACGCTAGTGCTCAATTTTCAATTGGACAATGCTATTTCCAAGGTGAAGGCGTTGAACAGGATTATAGGAAAGCGGTTGAATGGTTTCATAGATCTGCAGAGAAAGGAAATGAGGATGCACAACGCCTTCTAGGTCTTTGTTATGAAAAGGGCAAAGGAGTCGAGGCGGATATGACGGAGGCGTTGAAATGGTTTCGTAAAGTTGTCAATCAAGATGATGTAGTGGCTTTTCATCTTGGTTTGTGCTATTATTTGGGTGACGGAGTTGACAAGAATAGTGTTGAAGCCGTGAAAATGTTTCGGGTAGCGGCTGAAATGGACAATCCGGATGCACAATATTATCTTGGCCGTTGTTATTATAATGGTGAAGGGGTTGAGCGGGATATGGGGATTGCTTTGGAATGGTATGGCCTAGCCGCTGAGCAAGGAAATACATATGCCCAGTTTGATCTTGGTGTATGTTATCTATTTGGCAGAGGAGTTGGGCAAGACAGAGCTAAAGCGGTAAAATGGTTTCGTGAGGCTGCTGAGCAAGGAGATGCTAGTGCACAGTATAATCTTGCGATTTGCTATGACAAAGGGGAGGGAGTCAAACAGGATTATACAGAAGCGGTGAGATGGCATCGTGAGGCAGCAGAGCAGGGGTGTGCAGAGGCTCAGTATCATCTTGGTACTTACTATGACAAAGGTGAGGGGGTTAAACAGGACAAGGCGGAAGCGGTAAAGTGGTATCATAAGGCCGCTGAGCAGGGAAATATAGATGCACAGTATAATTTATTTATTTGCTATTACAAGGGGGAAGGGATAAGTACTAATAAGGTAGAAGCAGTAAAATGGCTCAGAAAGGCTGCTGAACAAGGGGATATGCATGCGCAATATTATCTTGGAATTTGCTATGATAATGGTGAAGTGGTTGAACACAACAAAGCTGAAGCATTGAAATGGTACAAAAAAGCTGCTGAAAAAGGGCTTATGGAAGCAAAGCAAAAACTGGGTTTATGTAATAAAATGATTACCTATGTTGAACAAACCAAAAAGAAAGCAATTGAATGGTGGTATAAAATTACTGAATAATTTATTGTGTATTCTCAATTTTGTCTATGATATTTTATTTAATGAATAAAGGAATAGAGGTTTAAACTTGACGTTACCAACCTGTATGGAGGGGTGTAGTCCCACAGATTGTGGTGCATGGAACAGCAATATCTTTGATGATGATTGCTCGTTGTGCAAATGGACAAAAAGGACAAAAAGGACAGAAAGGACGAAAGGGGAGGGAAGACGGAAAAGGTTTTGCTTTGTGAGATGAATTTGCATTTCTGCTTCGTCTGATGATAGTATTATTGTTTAGAATTCATGGTTCTTAACAATAACAACAAACCTTCATCATAATCATGGCAAGACAATCCGACGCAGAGAAGAACAATTCGACACAGATGAACGCCACGGCGGCCGAGGCGGCCGTGAAATAGGACGGCCGCGTGCGCATCGTGTTCATCGGCAATTCTATAACACTTCATTGGGCAGCAACGCATATCGGTTAAAAACGCATATAAGGCATGGCAGCAGCGCGTTGGAAAAAGACTATGTCCATATCGTGACGCGCGGCATCGAGGTGGAACGGTCCCGCGCAATTTTGAAGCAATTTTGAAATGGATTGCGCGGGGCCGTGTTGTTTTTTGAGGGAAAGGACAAAAGGGACAAAAGGGACAGAAGCGACAGAAGCGACAGAAGCGACAGAAGCGATGAAAGGGAGGGCTTTTTTCAGACGGTCTTTGGAGTAAGAGTTGTCTTAGGCATGTTGTGATTTTGATTACCATGCGGAAGCCATGAGAACTCCAAAAAGCACTCCACCGACTGCATACACTGGTAGCAAGACAATATCTAGGGCAATGGCGGGGGGAATGAGGATGACACCCCATGCATATCGGGCGGCATTCTTCTCAGTGCCATAGTGGATTGGCTCGAACATTTTTTCAGAGTCCTTGGGAGAATACAGATAAAAAATTCCATCTTCTATTTTATATGGTATTTGAAGTTTAAAGGGATTCTGATGATCATTCCGGCAGAGGAACGGTTTTGTCAGATAATGGATGTCATCGGCATGGATATGAACATGATAGGCAATGTCTTCCTGTTGGGGAAATGCCGTTTCCTGTTTGCTATCTTGCTTGTTTTCAGTTTGTTTTGACAATGGTTCTTGTTTTAGTAGATTACATATTGGAATGATCAGGGGGCTGTCATGCCTTGGCGGATTGCCGGAAGTCAAATCTTCCCAACGGTGAGATGGGAACCAATACCTACTTTTGAAATACCGTGCATCTTCATCCTTTATGTCAAGACGAATTTCCACAAAACGTTCGGCGGCCTCATCGGGCACGATGATCCATTTGGACAATTCCGCATCTGGAGGCGGTGTGGTCAAGGAATATGTGAATGTCCGCAAAGGCTTCTGGGTGGTGATGCTTGAATTCCAGAACGGCTCGTAATGGTATATTTTTGATGTCCTCAATGACACGGAAACAGTGTCTTTGCCATTTGAGAAATCTCCATGGCGCTCCACAATGGCAATATCCGTATAGCACTTGCCTATGAATTGATCCTTTGCACTTCCCAGAACGCATCCTGAGAACAAAAAGCACAATAGAGCGGAAACGGCAAGGAGCCAAAGCCTTCTTGTCGGACGTCCGCATAAACATGCTGTCGTTGCGGATTGTTCATGGCAATCAGGAATCAGATTATTTCGTTTCATACAAGCTCCTGTTTCAGCGGTTTGACTTGCGAATCCGGTCCGATAACACTGTCTATAAGAAATCAATCACCCCTAATTTACTTTCCGGCAGGAAGATGTCAAACTTTTGCTTTGCACGGCATTTGCATTTCAATCATGGGCGGTCATAGTAATTGTGGAGGGAAGGCGAACGAATCATCCACATACCAATTCACCATAAAGCGAGACAATCATGGCAAGACAATCCGACGCAGAGAAGAACAATTCGACACAGATGAACGCCACGGCGGCCGAGGCGGCCGTGAAAGAAGACGGCGGTGTGCGCATCGTGTTCATCGGCAACTCCATAACGCTTCATGGCGCGGCGCCGCACATCGGCTGGAACCATGTGTGGGGCATGGCCGCCAGCGCGTTGGAAAAGGACTATGTCCATATCGTGACGCGCGGCATCGAGGCGGAGACCGGCCGCAAGGCGGATGTGCGTGTGCGGAATCTCGCGGATTTCGAACGGAATTTCAAGACATACGACTACAGCCGCGACAAGGATCTGATCGATTTCAATCCGGATTATCTGATCATCGCGTTGGGCGAAAACGTGGCGGATCTGCCTACGCAGGAGGAACGGCTGGCCTTCCGCGAGGCGTTTAAAAAGTTGCTCAGTGGTTTCATGCGCGGTCGCGCGAAACCGAACACGGTGGTGCGCGGCGTCTTTTGGCCGAACGCGTGGAAGGACGACATGATGGCGCATGCCGCGAGCGATTTCGCGCTGCCGTTCGTCAAGGCAGATCTCGCGAAAGACGAGTCGATGATGGCGTTGGGGCTTTTCGAACATACTGGCGTGCAATATCATCCGGGCGACAAAGGCATGGCGGAGATCGCCAGCCGCATTCTGGAAGGCTTCTTTCCGAAGAAGTCGGGCTATGATGTAAAAGTCGACGGCAAGCCTGTGTTCGTACGGCCCATACTCGTGTCGGCGATGCCGTTCAACCAGTGGGCGCCGGGCTACCAGCGGCCGGCGGATCAGACGGAAGTCGCGGGCATGGTGAAAATCGAAGCGGAAGGGGCGACGGAATTCGTCGTGAAGGCGTCGAAAACGTTCAAGACGGCGAAAGTTCGGCCGTTGCGGGCAGGCGTGAAGCCTGTCGTTGACAATGGCGAAATCCGTTTCACGCTGCCGAAGCCCGGTTATTATGTATTGGAATTGGACGGTTATCACAATCCGCTGGAGATTTTCGTCGATGAAAAACGCGACTTCGCGAAGGAGCGGGCGGAGGCGAACATCGTCTTCGGGCCGGGCATCCACGAACCCGTCGTCGTGAAGCTGAAGAGCCATGACCGTGTGCTTCTGGACAAAGACGCGTTTGTGCTGGGATCATTCCAAGTCGATGGCGCGGAAGATGTTAAAGTGTCGGGCTACGGCATCATCTGCGGTTCGCGGAACCGTCGCGTGGGCGACCATTGCTATCGCGAAGGGATGGATTTCGCCGTGCGCGTCATGGATTCGAAGCATGTCGTTTTCGACGGGCCGACCGTTTTGGATTCGTCCTGCTGGTGTGTGACGTCGTTCAATTCGAGCGACGTGGAGTTCGCGCACATGAAAATCACGGCGGCGTGGCGGTACAACACGGACGGCATCGACATCTGCAATTCGCAGCATGTCCGCATCCATGACTGCTTTGTGCATTCCTTCGACGACACGATCGTCCTGAAAGGAAACTTCCCCGAGTTCGACCGGAAGGATCCCGTGGAGGATGTGAAGGTGGAACGCTGCGTCTGCTGGTGCGGCTGGGGGCGGACATTGGAGATCGGTCTGGAGACGTGGGCGCCGTACTATCGCGGCATCGTGTTTGAAGACTGCGACTTGATCCACAACAACGCGGCGGCGTTGAGCGTCCACATGGGCGGCCCAGCGCCGATCGACGACATCACCTTCCGCAATATTCGCATCGAATACGACGCGAGCGAGATGGAGAGCATCATGCAACGGGAACGCGACCAGAAGGTCGTGTGCAAAGCGCCGTGGTCGGGCCGATGGCTGGATGTCTCTAATTACAAAATGTTTGCGGCGGACAGCATGTACACGAAGACGATCGGGCTGGATGTCGTGAACGAGCCGTACGGGACGTTCAAGAAGCTGACGGTGGAGGCCATCGACATCACGGTGGATGACGGTGCGGTGCGGCCTTCTCATAGCATCCAGCCGCAGCCGGGGAGCAAGTTCGGCGAAATCTCCATCAAGGATGTGAAAATCAATGGGGAAGAGGTGAAATTGTGAAATCGTAGTATGTCCTGAAAGGGACAAAAGGGGCGAAAGGGATGAAAGGGGCGAATGGGACGAATGGGACGAATGGGACGAATGGGACGGATGGGACGGATGGGACGGATGGGACGGATGGGACGAAAGGGACAAAAGGGACGAAAGGGACAAATGGGACAAATTCCACTTCTTAAAAGCGTAAGGGGAGCAGCCATTGCCCATAAGTGCAGCAAGGCAACACGTAATCCCTCTCCGTCGCTTCGCGCCACCTCCCCCAGAGGGGGAGGCTTATTCCATCCCAGGGACATAGAAGACCGTGAAATTCTTGATGACGGCGATGCCGGCATGGGCGGTCTGGTAGGTCATGGAGAAACGTGCGTTCTTGAGGAGCTCGATGTCCTGCGGCGTCAGCTTCATCGTGAACATGGCCTGTTCGTCTAGATAGATCGTGAAATTGTCGCCGTCTTTGATGATCCGGTTGGTGGTGATGAAGACATTGTTTTCGTCGCCGCCGACGATGGGGGCCGACGTTTGCGCTTTCCATCTCTCCTGGCCGTTGAGCATGATGCGTTGAAGATTCGCGTTGCCGTTTCGTTTCAACAGCTCGAACAGGACGCCTTTCTGCGGTGGCGTCGTGCTCCGTGCGGACGCCGCGATGTCCTCCGGCGTTGAAAGCGCGATGAAAAGGGAGCATTCGTCGAAGTCGCCGAAGCTTTCCCATGCGATTTCGAAATTGACGGGCAGCGACAGATCGGGCAGGGCGAGCGTGAGATGGTTGGTTGCGCCGTCCGCCGCGTCGTTGTTCCAGAAAATGCCTGCGAGACCGACCTTCTGGAGCGGCTGGGCGTTGGAGACGTCCACAAGCCAATCCGATTTTTGGCCAAATTGGAACGGATCGTAGAATTTGGCGCTGGAGCCGCGTTTGAAGGCTTGTATCGTGGAGACGGCGGGAGCCGTCGAATCCGTTGTGTTCTGCGCGGAAGGCGTTGTCGACGGCGGCGCGGGCGGATTGGAGGGCGTTTTTTTCATCATGATCCAGCCAAAGGACAGAATGCCGCCGATGATGATTCCTATCAGAATGGTTTCGAAGATGTTGCGCCAATGGACGGTTTTCTGGCGGAAGCATTCATCGAACGCCTGGCGGAATTCATCGACGGTCTTGAAGCAGTCGCGCGGTTCGGGGGAGCATGCGCGTTCGAAGAAGCGGTTGAGGGCGCGCATGGTCGGATTGTCCATGAGATCTTCCGGAATTTCGGGGAAGCAGGCGGAGGCGTAGCCGGTCACGCAGCAATAGACGACCATGCCGAGCGAATAGAGGTCCCACAGTTTGCCGTCGACCTGTTCGCCTTTCAGCAACGACGGCGGGCAGAAGCCCTCCGTGCCTGCGAATGAAAGGGTTGGGCAATATTCCGTGACGAGCCCGAGGTCGCCGAATTTCGGTTTCCCGTTGACGAAGAAGATGTTGGCAGGCTTGATGTCGCGATGGATGAGACCGTGCTTGTGGAGGATCTGGAGGCCGTCGAGGAGGCCGTGGATGCAGTCCTGCGTTTCGCGGAACGTGAGGCGGCGTTCATGGAGGCGGTTTTCAAGCGTGTCGGGCTTGTAATGGCCGCCGTTGCCGGTGTTCAGATTGTCGGCGGTCTCCATGAGATAGAAGAAATAGTCGTCGAGATCGCCGGCCTGCTGGACGTAGATCAAATTCAGTTCGAGGCCGATGGCGGCGCGGTATTTCTGGACGGCGCGGACTTCACGTTCCCACGCCGATGATTCAAGCTTCGTCTTGTCGATGATCTTGAGGGCCCAGTTCTGTCCGAACGGCGCCTTCACAAGCCAAATTTCACCATACCCGCCATGGCCACAGCACTCGACGGGGGTGATCTGGGATTGTTCCAGCCATTTGGATATTTCTGGAGGTATCGACATGAAAGAGAATTACTTCCGTAGAATCGACGTTTTGCTGATGGCGGTTTCGGCTTCCTGGAGCCGCGTCAAATCCTTTGCGATGGACAGCAGTTGCTGACGCTGCGTTTTGACGGCTTCCAACTTGGCGGCGCATTCGTCGCATTTCGCCAGATGGTGTTTGCAGATGAGTTTCTGAACGAGCGACAGATTGTCGTCAAGAAGCCGTTGCAGATTGATTTCGCTGATATGTTTCATGGTTGCTTCCTTTATGCGTCCTTCAGTGTCTTGACGAGTTCCGTCAGTTTTTCCATGACTTCGTTGCAGTCGTTGTAGATGGTCGCCAAAGATACTTTTTGGAATTTGGCGACATCCTCCGGCCGTTTGTTCTGGAGACGGCACATCATGAAAGACTGGAGCTTGCGCGGCTTGACGGTGCGTTTCAGTTCGGCAAGGGCTTGCGAATAGACGTGCGCCATCCATTCTTCGTCTTCGCGTTTCTGCTTCGCCTCGTCGTCGTTCTCATCGAAGGCGGTGTTCTCCTGGATCTCCTCGTTGTTGCTGTCCTGCTGGCGTTTACGAAGGATCTGGAAGATGCAGTTCTTGATGATTTGGCGCAGATAGTCGCGGAAACGGCCTTTTTCGGGGGCGTATTCGAAATTGTCCTGCGCCTTGAAGAAGGAGACGAGAACGTCCTGTGTGAGCTGTTCCTGTTCATCCGGCGTGAGATGGTAGTCCGATCCGCGGAGCCAGATGAGCGCGCCGTACTTTTTGGCGAAAAGATTCCAGGCGGCGTTGTCGCCTTTCTTGATATCTGCCAATAGGTTGGGGTCTGTTACGAAAGCCATGTTGCATCCATGTTATTGATAGGGAGTTAGTTGGAGTTGGACATCAGGAAGTCGTAATCCTGTTTCCGATGGTATTTGACGGCGTATTCGCGGACGATGGTGAACCATGGCCGCGGAAGATCCGCGATGGAGTCCGTCATGGTGAAGAAAGCCTCGTTGGCGGCTTCCAGCGCGTTTTCCGACTGATTTTCAGCCAAAACGAGACAGTAGGCGGCGGCGTCCATGAACGGCTTGGCATTCCAGTTGGACGCATTGGCGTCGTCGTCCGGAAAGGTTTCCCGCCGTGTCTTGATGATTTTGGAAAGTTCGTCCAGACAACGCTTTGCGTCTTGAATGCGCTCCGAATTGGCTTTCCCCTGCTGGAGGAAGCCGAGCATTTCGCGGGCGATCTGCTTGGAGATGGCGTTGCGGAGGCGGTTGCGGTTGACGGCGACGGCAGTCGGATCGGCGGTGGAGCCTTGCTCGTGGAATTGGCGGAGGATGTCGTGGTCGTTCAGTTTCGCGATGAAGACGGGGAGGCCTTCGACGGTCGTCTCCGAGATGGTTTTCGCCATGAAATCAGCCGGAAGGGAGTAGGCGAGCATCATGCCCATGACGCGGTCGTAGCGCGGCCGTCTGGCGGAATAGAGTCCCAATTGGTCGAGCACGGTGTCGCAGAGAAGCGTATTGACCTTTGTCTCGACAAGCTCCGCAAGCAGTTCGCGGGCATGTTTTTTCTGTTTTTCGTCCATGGAAGCGGCAATGCCGACGAGAAGCCGCGACTGGTCCGCCTGCGGGAAGAGCGCGGCGGAGAGGACGCATTTGTCCGGATACTGGCGGACTTGCGACATGAGAGCCGTTTTTTCCTCCGACGTCAATTGCTCCGACTGTCTGATAATACGACGAAGCGACTGTTCAGGCGTTTGCGGGGGGGCGTCCTGTGCAGTCACGACAAGGGAGAATAGGATGGCGATGAAGAGTCGCGGAAGCATGGCTTCATTCAAGGTGCGGATGATTTTGCATTGAGTTTTCGGATGATCTGCATGGCGGAGTCACGGGCGACGGCGTCAAGAACGTCGTTTTCATTCAGCGCGGAGGCTTCCGGGGCGCCTGTCCGGCTGTCTGACTTGCTGAAACTGAACGTGTTCTGCTTGTTGCCGTCCGTCATTGACATCTTGCCGGAGAGGTTGATGGCGGTTTTGACCAGTTGGCGTTTCTGCATGGGGAGGTCCATCGTCTGCGACTTGTTTTCAAACGTGTCGATGACGACGGAAATCCGGATGCCGTCGCCGGCGGCGTCCTGTGTCCGGATGACGGCGGCGACGCCTGCTTCGGAGAGATGTTTCTGAAGGGCCGTGCAGAAGGTCTGCAGCGGTTTGTCCGCCGCAGGCGGGATGAGCAGCATGAGCGGCTTGTCCAGCGGCCGCGTGACTTTCTCCACGAGCCCCAGCTGGTTCATTAGACCGGGCAGTTTGTCCAGAAGTTGCTCCAACGTGCTGATTTTCGCGGAAAGCGGAAGGGTGGCGCGGGTCAGGACGAAATCCGGCAATGATATTTTTTCCATGGAGACGTTGAAATGGCTGCCCCAGCGGGTGATGCGGGTGAAGATCAGCGAAGACGGCGCGGCCTGGATGAGCTTGTTGCGCATGTTGTTGTCATTACGAAGGTTGGCCCCTGTCGGTACTAGGCCGATCGTGTTCGTCAACTCCAGAAAGCCCTGCCTGGACATGACGGTCGCGGAGGCGGAGGCCATGTTTTCGATGGCCGTCCAGATTGTGTTGACATCCTCCGCGGAGAGGTTTGTCGTGCGGTTGTCCGGCTGGAAGACCATGCAGCCTAGCGCGTTCTGGGCGGTTGCGGTTCCAAGACAGGTTAAACAAGACAGTAGAAAGATGTTCAATGCTTTTTTCATTATTATGGTGTCCTTGCCTCGACGGCGTTGTGGTTTGCAATATCGCTTGCACTGAACTAGTAGAGGCAAGGTAGGTGGATTTTCTAATTTATCGCGGAAAATAACGTTTTTTCAGGCAACTTTTTGCGGTCGGGCCGGTCAAAAACGTGTTTGAAGGAAAAGGCCGCGCATGGCGCACGGCGGATTCCTTTTCCCTATAATATAATGGAATAGGCGTTCAATCCAAAGGAACGGCATGATATTTATCGTCAGCATATTGCTTTTCAACTTCTACACGTGGTGGCGGCTGCGCTGCGCGTTCCTCAAGGGGATGGCCCCATGGTATTCGGTCGCGTTGTTCGCCGTCGTCTTTTTTCTGGCGTTGATGCCTGCGACATGCAGGCTGGTTTTCGGGCGGCAGGCCACGGGCTGGCTGGCGGATTCGTGCACGGTGGTCATGTGGACGTGGTGCGCATGGTACTTCTGGTTCGCCGCGGCGTTCGCTGTCATGGATTTGTGGAATCTGGGCATGAAACTGTGCGGGAGGCCGTGGGGCATCCATCCTTTCTGGGAGGGCGTCGCGGGAATCGCCATCGTGATTGTGGCGAGCGTCTGGGGGCTTGTGGAAGCAAGCCATATCCGCTATAGGGAGGTGGAAATCCAATCGGAAAAGATTCCGCAAAGCGCTGACGGATACAGGATTGCGTTGGTGACGGACATCCATCTGAGCCCCTGCCTGCGACGAAGCATCGCGGAGAAGGCGGTCGACCTAATCAAAACATCCAAGCCTGATCTTCTGCTGAACGCGGGCGATTTTCTGGACGGCGCGGGGCGGCGTGAGCAGTCGATGGCACAGTTGTTCAAAGGGCTTGCCCCTCAGGGGAGCTTTTCCATCATTGGCAACCACGAAGTGTATTTCGGCGTGAAGGAAAGCGAGGCGCTGCATGAATTGGGCGGATTCCGCGTCCTGCGCGAAAGCGGGGAGGAAATCGGCGACTGGCTCTATGTCCATGGCGTGGATGATGATGCGCTTGGCAATCGGTATTCCATGTCGCCGAAAAAACAGGGGGCTGTCTCATATGAGACGACAGAGGTTGCGGAGAAATGCTCGAAGCGTTTTTCGATTCTGCTGAAGCATCGTCCGGAGGCGGACGATGTGGCGCGGAAACAGTTCGATTTGATGATGGCGGGGCACAGCCATGGCGGGCAGCTGTTTCCGTTCACGCTGTTGGTGAAGATCAAATATCCTTTGGGGACAGGGCTTTATGAATTTCAAGAAGGCTTGAAAATGTACACGTCTCCTGGAACGGGCACATGGGGGCCGCCGTTCAGAGTGTTCGCACGACCGGAAGTCACGTTGTTCAAGCTAAAGAGCTTAAAGCCAAAAGCTTAAAGCTGAAAGCAAAGGCGGAACGCAAAACGCATGAGGCGCGGAAGAATGAAAATTCTTCCGCGCCTCGTTCAATTATGAATTATGAATTGTGAATTATGAATTGACAATCACATGCGTTCCATAAGCCGCGTGATGATGGCGTTGGTGGAAGGATCATGCGCGAGTTTGGAAGGATCGTGGGCGGAGAAGTCCTTTATGACTTTCTTCGCGAGGACTTTGCCCAGCTGGACGCCCCACTGGTCGAAGGAGAAGACATTCCAGATGACGCCTTGGACGAAAATCTTCTGTTCGTAGAGGGCCATGAGGATGCCGAGCATGCGGGGCGTCAGTTCGTCGGCGATCAGCGTGTTGGTCGGACGGTTGCCCTGGAAGACCATGTGCGGCTTGAAGGCGGGATTCTTGGTGGCGCCTTCTTCGAAGATGCCGCCGAAGGCGAGGGCTTCCGTCTGGGCGACGAAATTGGCGAGGAGCTTCTGATGGTGGTCGCCCGTGGGCGTCTGCGATCTGCAGAAACCGATGAAATCGGCGGGAATCAGCTTCGTGCCCTGATGGAGCAGCTGGTAGAAGCTGTGCTGCCCGTTCGTTCCGGGCTCGCCCCAGATGATCGGGCCGGTCTGCCATCTGACTTCGTTGTTGTCCTTCGTGATGTATTTGCCGTTGCTTTCCATATCGACTTGCTGGAGGTGGGCGGAGAAGCGGTGCATGGATTGGTCATACGGGAGGATGGCGTAGGTCTGGGCGCCGAAGAAGTTGTTGTACCAGATGCCGAGGAGGGCCATGATGACAGGCATGTTCTTGTTGAACGGCGTCTTGCGGAAATGTTCGTCCATGGCGTGGAAGCCTTCGAGCATCTTCGTGAAGTTTTCGGTGCCGATCTGGATCATGATGGGCAGGCCGATGGCGGAGTCGAGGGAGTAGCGGCCGCCGACCCAGTTCCAGAAACCGAACATGTTGGCGGTGTCGATGCCGAAGGCGGAGACTTCATCCGCGGCCGTGGAGACGGCGACGAAATGCTTCGCGATGGCGGCCATGTCGTTGTTGAAAGCGCGGAGGATCCATTCCTTCGCGGTGTTGGCGTTCGTCATGGTCTCCATCGTCGTGAACGTCTTGGAGGCGATGATGAAAAGCGTCTCTTCCGGATTGAGCTCCGTGATGGTGTCGATCATGTGGAAGCCGTCGATGTTGGAGACGAAATAGACGTGCAAGCCTTTCTGCGCGAAGGGCTTCAGGGCTTCGCAGGCCATCTTGGGGCCGAGATCGGATCCGCCGATGCCGACGTTGATGACGTTCTTGATGGGCTTGCCCGTATAGCCTTTCCATTCGCCGGAGCGGACTTTGTTGGCGAAAACGGCCATCTTGTCGAGTACGTCATGGACGTCTTTGATGACGTCCTGCCCGTCGACGACGAGCTGCGTATCCTTCGGGGCGCGGAGGGCGGTATGGAGGACGGCGCGGTCTTCCGTCTGGTTGATGTGGACGCCGTTGAACATGTCTTCGATGGCGTTCTTCAGGCCGGCCTCTTCGGCCAGTTGCAGGAGCAGGGCGACCGTCTTGTCCGTGATGCGGTTCTTGGAGTAGTCGAGATACAGATTGTTCTCGAATTCAATGACATAGCGTTGTGCTCGCTGCGGATCCTTCGCGAAGAGGTCTTTCAGCTGGGCGTCTTTGATTTCGTCGTAATGGGCCTGCAGGGCTTTCCATGCGGCAAATTGTGTGATGTCTTTCATGCTTTTCTCTTTCCTATTGTGAAATGGTTGAATGCCCGAGGCGGGCGATATGGAACATCTTCTGAATCAAGTCCATCCGTCAGGTCTGGTTGCCTTTTTCGCGGAGGGAGGTCTCATGGATGGAGCGGAGCTGCCAATGGACGGCGTCCTTCTTCGTCCAGAGGAAGCTGGCGGTCCATTTCCCTCTGGAGAAGGATAGCGTCGTGGAATTCTCCGTGATGGCGACGATGCAACTTAGATGGACGACGATGTTGCCGTTCTTGAGTTTTTTGACCTTGTGGATGACGCAGTTCATGCCGGCGCGGCCCTGGATGGCTTCAAGACTTTGAATATAAGCCTCTTTGGAAGGATAGCCGCGGCCGAATGTCACGCCGTTCGCGAAGGAGAATTCGAATTTTTCAAGATCCATGAGCTCGGCGGCGGCGTTCCATTGGCCTTTGTCGAGATAGCGGAAGAATTCCTCCGTGGTCGCTTTCACGGCGCCTTCATGGGTGAAGGCCATGTATTTGCATCCGGCGAGCAGCAGCAGGCATGCGCATGCGGCGACGACCAGGCGATATGTTTTCGGCATAAGTTCATCTCCTGTGTTTCAACACCATTTCCCGTTCCTTAAAAAACAATATATTAAGATAATGCCGAAAACCGAAATTGGCAAGCCATGCAGAATGTATCCAACTGAAAATCAGGGCTGTTTTGGCGGAGACGGCTGGCCGATGTTGGCGAAGGGGCATTTGGAGCAGTCATGCCCGAGATTCTGACAGAAATTATGGTATATGTCCAGAAGGCCCTGCTGGTGGGAGGCCCGTTTGAGCACTTCCTTCGAGCGGGAGGGCGGCGTGAGAAAACGGTGGGCGGCCTCCGTCAACGAACGGTTGCCCTGCATGGGTGGCATCATGAGGAAGGCGGCTTTGGCGAGGCTGGCCGCCTCCTCCGTGTAGCCTGCGATGTTTGAAGCGCATAGTGCTGGAAGAAAGACGTTTGCGATGATGTCGGCGATCCGCTGGTGTCCAAGAAGAGCCGCCTCCGGCTTGACGGCTGTCTGGAAATTCTGGCATCCGCGCCAATGCGGGAGGTCGTAGTCCGTCTGGTAGAGCACCTCGAGAAGCAGTCTGGGCGATTGGGCCATCACGGCGAATTTCTGCAGCCATCTCATCGGCTGGAATTCCGTCAGCCGGAGCCACTTGACGCCTGCCGCCAGACGGCGGCAGGGGCTGTTGAGCGGGCGGGCAGAGGCGTGGTTCCATGAGATGGCGATCTTGGGGGCACCGATCGTCCACCATCGATGCCACAGGTTTTGCGCACGGTCTTCCATTTCGGGCAGGAGAGTCTGCATGGTGCTGTCCGGCAGAAGTCCTGCCGCTCCGAAAAGGGCCGCTTCAAGATCCTCCTCCGTCTCAAAATGGCGGAGCTGTTCCAACGGCAGTTCCGTGGCGAGACGGCGGAAGGCGTCTTTGTTGTTTTTATAGCCAAGTGATTCGAATGTAAATTCATAGAGCGTCTGGTCCGGCGGCTGCGCGGCTGCCTGGCGGGCGAAACGGGCCGTTTTCGCCTCGAATCGCGCAAGCCCCGCGGCGGCAAGGACTTCCTGTATTTTGACATCGTCCGTCAACGCCCAGCGGATGGCGCATTTGCCCGGCGGGAGCTGCCGCGCATAGGGATAGCAGATGTTTTCGACTTCGTGAAGCAGCAGCTTCCAGGCGGGATTGAGGGAGTCCTGCAGGACGAGGACGTTGGACGGCGTGCGGTCGACGGGGCCGTCGTCCTCCCAGACGGCATGGAGGACGACATTGGCGTAGAGCGGATCGAGATGATGGCCATGGCGGAGCCAGTCGGACGTCCGCTGGTGGATTTCGACGTCGCCTCTGACGAGTTTTCCGTTGATGATGAGCGCGGCGTCACGGAAGTCCGGCCCGGCGGCGACGTTCCAGTCGCCCTGATGGATGATTTGGAGCGACGATCCGTTTTGGCAGCACAGGGCGTCCAGAAGATATCGTTCATTCCAAAGGATTTGGAGAAAATGTTCGCTGAAGGCGGTATGGTCCGTGTTCCATGCCGCGGGCGGTTCGTGGACGGAGAACGCGCCGTCCGCCGCCACGGGACGGCAGGAGGCGAAGGCCTGGTAGAGTTTCTGAAGCCGTTGGTTGATATGGTCGATGCCGGATTCCGTTGTTGACATAATGCCTTCCATGGGATGATACGGGTTCAAGTGAAAGGCATATAATATATCATATAAATATAATAATACAAGTCATATATGACTTTATAGGAATCTCTATGACTTTTGACACACATCCCGGAATGCGTTGGCGGCGAAATATTGAAAAATGCTGATTCAAACATTTGTTGGCTTGATTTGTTATTATTATAGGGTATATTATATAAGGGGCCTATGAAGAGAGGCGGCCGGGAAGATTGGTTGAGACATCAAATTCTGCTTCAAGCGCATGTAGGAGGTTTGGATGGTTTCACGACGTAAGTTTGAGATACTCGAGCTTTATCCACAACCGAAGAAAATCGAGCAGTTGGAAGGCATGAGCGAACTGTCGAACGACATTCGTCTCGTCACAGACAACGTGTATCCGTTGCAGAGGAAGGCGATCCGCTCGATATTGACAGCCTCCGGCGTGAAGGTCGTCGCGAACAAGAAGCGTTATGTCGTGAACGCGCGCGTCGAATCCCCCGCCGATTTTGATCTGGACGGAATTCCGGAAGCCGTCCAGCATGATTATTATGAACTGAAAGTCCATGGCAGCGAAATCGACATCCGCACGCCGTACCAGGAAGGAATGGTGTGGGCCTCCCAGACGCTGGCCGGCCTTTTCGCGCGCTATCAGAAAGGGCTGGAGATTCCGAACCTGTTCATCCGCGACTGGCCGGACCTCCCCGTGCGCGGCATTTTCATGGAGAACAAATGGGGGCCGGACCGCATGAGCCTTGGTGACTGGCATCAGACGATCGACACGCTTTCGGCCATGAAAATGAACACGTTGGGCGTCAGCCTGTACGGTTGCTGGGGAAGCTGCCGTTTTGAAGGCCCTTCGAAGCCGACGGAATTCCTGATGGTTCCCGTGGAAGGCGAAGACGATCTGGTCGCATGGCATCATCTCCGCTGGTACAGCGGCGTGGAGGGCGAATGGAAGGAGGCGAACTATCTGCCGACGCTGACGCAGGCCAACACGTTCACGGAAGTCATCAACTACGGCCGCGAACGCGGCGTGAACGTCGTCCCGTATGTGAACAGCTTCGGCCACAACACGTTCTTCCCGCGGATGCGGCCTGAATTGAGCGCGAAGGACGCGGACGGCAATCCGACGGGCGTCGGCTACTGCATCACGTCTCCTGAGACGCGCGCCTTCGTCGAGAAGTTCTACACAAGCATCATCGAACGCTATTTCCCGCATGGGATCGACTACTTCCACGTCCAGATGGACGAAGTCTGGCCGGACTATCCGTGGCCGGACGATCCGCTGAAGGTCGGCGAGCCGTGGTGCCAGTGCGAAAAGTGCCGTGCGCATACCAAAGAAAAGAACCTGCAGGACTATGTCATCTGGCTGGTCGGCATGCTGGTCTCCAAAGGTGTCGGCAAGGTCGTCATGTGGAACGACCAGATGACGCGCCATATGTCCGCATTTGATTCGAAGTTCGTGAAACGTCTTGAGAAGGCGGGACTTAAGGACCGCCTGGTCATCGACTGGTGGTGGTACAGCAACAAAGAGTTGAACGACACGACGCGCGTGCGCGTCGGCAAGAAGCTCGGCATCGACGGCTGGGTGACGCCGATGACGTGCTATTTCAACTGGAGCACGTATGACTATCGTCTGCTGAACGTCGACATGATGCTTCGCATGGGCGCGGAAGAAGGCGGTTGCGGCGCGGTTTCATACGCCGTGCACGACACGTCCCATCTGGACCACGAAGCCCTGCTGGCCGGTCTGGCGTGGGAAGGCTGCGGCGAAAAACGTGAACAGGTGATGAAACGTTGGTCGCAGATGCATTTCGGCGACAACGCGAATCTGTACTGGCAGGCTCAGGACTTGCTGTTGAAGGCGGTCGGCGAGCCGATGTATCCGATCTGCCTGAACTACCAATATACGTACGTCAGCACGAAAGTTCCGTGGCCGCGACCGTATCCGGGCGAGGCGTTGGACCGTCTGATGGCGCAGCCGGAGGACGTGGACGTCGTCGCGCGTTTGCAGAAATGCGCGGAAGACGCGGCGGCGGCGGACGCCCTCTACGTCCGTCTGCTGGAAACAGAAGGACTGGATGATCTGGCGGTCTCCTGCCTGAAGAGTCTGCGCGGCGAAGTGCTTCGCATCCAGGCGGTTGCGAAGGCGTTCGCATGGTTGGTCGAATTGCGGAAAGGCTTGGCCAACGGCATGGTCAAGAAGAGCTACGCGACGGCCTGCCAGAAGGTCATGGAGGACTATGCGGAACTGCTGAAGCAGATCGAAGTGAGCAAGCCCGTGTGGGTTGTTCCCGCGACGTTGCAGGCCTTGAGCCGTCTCCTGGCCTTCCTGCAGCAGCTACACGGCGAACTGCAGAAATACGCGGCCCGCAAGAAGGCTTCGGCCTTGAACTGGGGGCTGCTTGAAGCGGGCGCCGCCGCGGAAGAAGAGGAATAATAAAAAAAATGCGCCGTTCCATTTGCAATATGGGGCGGCGTTTGTATTTTAATTGGTGGTGGCATCCACGATTCGAACTCTGAACAATTCATCATTGGGGTCTACATGACCTTATTTTTCACTTCTAGCAGAGTGAAGGAAATCTGGATTCCACCATTTTAGAAAATGGAAAGGGCTGCCGAACGGCAGCCCTTTTTTATGCCTTATTATAATATTGGTATAGAAAAAAGCTGGTCAAGCATGAATGATTAGACGAAAGTTTCAAACAACTTCAAATACCAAGATGCGAACGGAATTGCACAACATTGAATACAAACGTGAACTTACCCCAGAATTAGAACGTGAGGTCGTGGCTTATTTGAACTGCCACTTAGGCGGAACAATTTTCATCGGTGTAAAGAATAATGGAGAAATCTATGGTGTTAAGAACATTGATCAGATTGCCCAGACCATCAAAAACCGTCTTCGTGATAATATTCGGCCATCTTGCCTTGGACTCTTCGATGTGTTGACACTTGAGGAGGAAGGAAAGCACTACATACGACTTGATATCGCCAGCGGCTTGGAAAAGCCATATTATTTACGGAAATTTGGGATGTGTCCCGAAGGATGCCCCATCCGCATTGGAACTGCCATTGAATCATTGAGTACTGAACAAATAGAAAGACTATATGCAACAAGGCTAAGAAATAGTCTTCATGATATGATTTCTCCGCGAGATGACTTGACATTTACAGATTTGAAAATTTACTATAACGGAAGAGGCATTGTCTTGAACGACAGCTTTCTGAAGACATTGGAATTTTTGACATCGGATGGGAAGTTGAACTTCGCCGCTTATTTAATGGCTGATGCGAACGGCAACTCAGTCAAATTCGCTAAATATGCAGGAACTGACCGTGCTACCTTGATAGAAAATGATGACTATGGCCAGTGTTCCCTTGTCAAGTCATTCTATCAGCTTGAAACGCGATTGAAAGGTGAAAACAAGACTTTTGCGAGAATTACTTTTGGACGTCGCCTTGAAAGAAAACTTGTGGACACAGTAGCGTTGCGTGAGGCTGTATTGAACGCGCTCCTACACAACGAATATGCGTACGGAGGAACTCCCAAGGTCGAGATGTTCGATGATCGCATCGAGGTAACGTCCTCTGGATCACTTCCGCCAGGAGTCACAAGAGAGGATTTCCTTGCAGGTACGTCAAGTCCCCGAAACAAGGAATTGATGCGCATTTTCCATGATCTCGGTATTGTAGAATCTCTTGGATCAGGGCTGCCGCGCATTTTGAAGAAGTATCCCGAAAGCGTCATTGACATACGGGATAGCTACATTCGTATCACTTTCCCGTTTGCCAAGGGATACATCCAAGCATCAGATTCCATGATTACCGACAATTCCAATGTCGGGAATGTCGGGAATGTCGGGAATGTCGGGAATCGTACGGATATATCGGGTGCAAATACCGACAATATTCATGGCGGTAATGTCGGTAATCAGGCCAATGAACGGTCTGTGATTACCGACAATGTCGGCAATGGAGATATAAAGTCCAGAGATCGAGGAAAGAATATGTTGCGCTTACTTGACATTTTTGCCGAGTATCCTCACTTCTCCATCACCGAGGCGGCCAATATGTTGGGTATTGTAAAGCGCACAGCTGAAAGGTATGTCTCTGAACTGCAAAAGGAAGGATTGCTGGTCAAGCATGGCGTGACAAGGAATGTCAAATGGGAGGTTATTTTCCCAAGCAATTTGACCAGTGAAAAGAAATCTCCGCGATTTTAGTGGCATTTTATTCTCACGTGTCAATTGTGAAACCACACTTGCGGAAAATAATCGATTTCCTATGGTGTGGAGCCTCTGCGTAAAATGAGACTGAAAAAAGTTCTGTAACGGCAGGCTGTTGGAGCAATGAAAGGCAGTGGTCGTGTCCTATTATGCTGTTTTTTTTGGGGGGGTAAAAATTCACTTGACACAAAAGAAAATAACGATAAATTATTTAAACATTTTTTTGAAAAAAGTTGAAAGGACAAATGTCAAAGATGAGAACAATGCGATTTTTCACTAAATTATTAGCTGTGACGATTTGCTTATTAAACGTGTTGCTGCCGGGGCAGCCGGTCGAGCAGGCGGCGCAGGATGCGGCTTTCGACTGGAGGGCGTTTCGGGACCGACTCAATGCCGCCAATCCCGGATTGAATTTGACGGATAGGAATTTTCTAAGCTGTGAAAGACTTGTAGTTCGGGAGCATTATGTGGATGGTGAGTCGGAACAGACCCCCATGGGGAAAGGATATACAAACAGATTGACAATCTCCCGTCCCCCGAAACCGGCAGTCCTAGATCCAGCCCGTGTAAACACCAAAGGCGTGGATATCAGGACTCTGCCCAAACGTCCGAATGCGGGAGAGGCCGAAAAGCTGGTCGATGCCTCCCCCCTGTCGGACGCTCCGCTTCTTACCTTGAACCTTAGTGGAACGTCACAGCAAGACCTGTTGTTTCTAGGCAAGGGAAGGCTGAATCAAACTCTTTGCTCGCTGAATATCTCCGACAGTGCCATACAGGACTTTTCCGTTTTATCTGGCATTCCGCATTTGAAGAAGTTTGTTTCCCAGCATACACCGGGGTTCCGGACGCTGTCTGTCTTGGGGCCTCAGACAGCGCATTTGAATTTGAAGGATACGGGCATCACGGAGCTGGATTTCAAATACCCGGAGAGCATTGTCATGCTGGCCTTGATGGACAACCATTCCTTGCGCTCGTTTGGGGGACTGAAAAATGCGGTGAATTTGAGATATCTATCCGTTCATGGAGGGATTCTACCGGAAAGGCTTGAGTGCCGTTCGGATTCTGTCGATCTGCATTTTTACCAATGCAAGGGGACTGCTTTTCCGAAACTGGACATCCCGAACATTCCTGTCCTCAAGTGCGTATGCAACTACGACATGGCGGACTTGTCCTCGCTGCAAGGCAAGAAAATCGGCTGGCTTGTTGTCAGCCGATGTGCGTTTCTGGAAGAGGAGGATTTGTCGTCGCTGGCCGGTCTGGATGTCGAATTGCTGAACATTTCCTTCTACAAGGACGGCGATCCCATTGAATCCACGTTCAACGAAGATGTTGAGGCGATGAAGAACAAGCTTCGTCCGTTGCTGGAAAGCCCCACGATCCGTGGGGTTAGGACCGATAAATTCCTGTACAAATACAGGGGAAGGCTTCGCGACGTCGGCTATACGACGGACAAGAACGGCAATCGGGTGGAAAAGCCCGAAAGCTCCTTTACGCGTCAAGAAGAACGAGAGGATGCGTTCGTTCAATTTTTGTACCCAAGGGAGATATTTAGAGTTGAAATACATGGCGTGGAGGACGTTCTCAAGGTGTATGAAGAGGCAGCAAAACCAGTGGATCTCTCTGCCATACTCCGAAGGGAGAAAACGCCATGAACGGGCGGCGAGCATGCCAGACTGCGTTATGGGGCGTCCTGGCCGTATTGCTTCTGGCCGGTGGATGGCTGCTGGGCGTCAATCGGCGGCTGTCTCATCAGAAAACCGTTCTGTTGCAGTCGCATAAGGAAATGTCAGACAATCAGACGGTAGAATCGGCATCGCTGGAGACACCGACGGACAATGCCGTTGACATGAAGCAGGCCAGCCAACGTCTGGCGGATGAGATGGCCTCCATGGAATATGAGGAGGCGTGCGACAGGGCGTTGGCGCTCATCAAGGAGGAGATAGCCGCCTGCCGGGAGGATACGGAAGAGGAGTTCAAGAAGAAATCCATCTTCGTCCGTCGGTTGTTCCTGGAGTTGAGGCGACTGCAGGAGTTTGACGGGAAGAGTCTTGAAGACATCATGAATGAACAGCTCGAACCAGGGTATCTGGAGAAGCGGAAGGCGGCCGTCGCGGCCGCCACGCGGGGAGGCCTTGAAAAGCTCGACAGAATACTGGATGATTTGAAAGCGGAGAATCCGGAGGCGGACTTAGGCGAACGGCTCGGCAATTTCCAGACGGATCTCCAGAAACTCCGTGAGGACGTTTCGCAACAGTCTCAATCGTCGGATGAGCGCAGGGAACTGGCTCGGAATCTCCATCAGCAATATGCATATTCCATTGTTCCAGAAATACTGGAAAAACATTGGGGCAAAGAGGTGGAGAAGCACGATTTCTTCCTGCAGCAGTTGTTCAATATATCCACGCTCTATCCCATCCGCCAGCCCATCGAATAACCGCCATGAAACCACTCGTTGTTGCCATAATTGTCTTTTTAGCAATGGATTGTGCATTGCTTTACATGAACGCCGGCCTCAGACGCGATATCCGTGGCCTGACATCCAGCGACCATGCAAACAGTTCTTCCGCTGAAGTTGTTCAGGATAAGCCTGAAACGGTGTTGGAACCGCGTGATGATCAATCTTCTGAAAAGAAAACATCCCGCAAGACAGCATCGCACCATAGACGGAAGCCGTCTATGGCGGAGGTCGCCATTGAAGCTCTCATTCAAAGAGCTGTCGCGGAAGGCGTCGAGGCGGCAAAGGCCGGTCGGGATGAATACCATGATTTCCTCCAAAAGACCAGACCTTCCACCAAGCAGCTCTTCGAGATGGTTCGTCAGGAAAACAACAGGCTGGCCGCCATCTACAACGAGAAATGGACGCCTGGATACATGGATAAAAAGGAACGGGAGAAACAGGAACGCGAAAAACTGCGCGATGACGTCTTTGACTATATCCGGCAAATCGATACGGAAAAGTTGACGAAAGGGATGCAAAAAGTCTGGAAGGAATACGTCAATGAACTTGAGGCCTTGAGAAACGACTATGACAATCCAGACATTGATTACAAAGAACTGAACGCCAGAATTGAACGACTAAGCTATCTGGGCGGCGGACTCTATCTTGAACTGCGTGGACTGCTGATTCCGAACGGCTATTACGATGAGAAGCACAAGCTGCACGGCTGCGGGCAGTCGCTGATGAATCTCGCACAGTGAAACGCTTTCACAACCGTGTTTTGCGGAAAACAGACTCGATCGTTTTAGGAAATCTGTTTTTCGGGCGGCAAAATCCGTTTCCTATTACTTCTTACTCCTTGCTTTGGACGCGGATGCGGAGGAGGCGGCCGATCGACCATTCGTTGTCGCGCGGGTCATGGGAACGCGCCGTTTCGGAATCCGCGGGGGCGAGAAGCGATGTCGCGTGGAGGACGCCCAGGCAGAGGAAGGTCGTCAACGTGAAACTGCCACCGTAGCTGAGAAGCGGCAACGGCAGGCCGATGATCGGAATGAGACGGACGGTCATGCCGACGTTGATGCAGATGTGGACGGCGAGCATCATGAGCACGGCGATGCTTCGCAGGGAGGCCTGTTCGTCGCCTGTCCGTCCGGCCCAATGGAAGCCGATGGCGAACAATAATAAATAAAGTAAAAGGACGGGCAGGCAACCGAAGAAGAAACCGAACTCCTCTCCGATGACGGAGAAGATGAAATCCGTCGGCGCGACGGTTCGCGGCAGATATCCGAGGCTTTTCATGGTGCCCTGCAGATAGCCTTTGCCGAATTGGCCGCCGCTGGCAAGCGTCATGATGGACTGCCGTTCGTTCCAGCCACCTTTCGGCGTCAGATAACTCTCCAGCCGTTTGGAGTGGTAGTTGCGGAAGGGCTTCATGATGATCTGCTTCGCCTTGGCGCCCAACGTCTGCGGGGCGGCTTCGGCTTGAGCCGCATCAGTCTGTGCTTGAGAAGTTTGCGCATTGTTTGACTGCGATGCCTTTCGCAGTTCGAGCACCGTGTGCCATGAAAAAAGCAGGCCGGCGACTCCCAGAAAGACCAACAGCGCCCATACCCGCCTGTTGAGATAGCGGATGCCGAAAACGCAGAGGATGGCCGGAATGATGGAGAAGGCGTTGCCGAAGGACGGCGCGGCGATGATCAGCCCCAGCGGCAGGGCAAGTATGATGGCCAGGCAGATGATTTTGGTGATTTTGCCGCGCAGACTCTGGGGATGGACGACAATTGTGTCGCACAACATCATGAGTGTGAAGAATTTGGCGAATTCGGCCGGCTGCAGCAGAAGCGGGCCGATGGCCAGCCAGCGTGTGGCGCCGCCGATTTTCCGCCCGAAAAGAAGCGTCAGGACGAGAAGCACGACGCTTGCGCCGTAGCCGATCAGGACAAGCATCCGCCATGCAAGGCCTCTTGGATTCATGGCAGCGACGGTGAAGCCCGCGACGGCGCTGACGGCCAGCCAGATGAGCTGCCGCCACCAGTTCGGCCGCACGGGATATTCATCCGCGATGTAGCCGGTGCTGTAGATGAAAAACACGCCGTATGCGCAAAGCGCGCAGACAATCCCCCAGAAAACCGCCCGGCTGAAAGTGCCCGCCATGGGCTGCAGATTTTTTCCGCTGGAATTTTCCATTCTGAGGGACGTTGGTTTGAGAAGGCGTTGATCGGAGGGTCGCGCGGCGGTGTGGTTTAGACGGCCGCGCGGGAACGCGGCCCTCCCGTTGTGTTGTTTATTCGGCCGGCTGGATGGGGGCCACCGGCTTGACGAGCATTTCGACTTTGTAGGACTTCTTGAGGCCTTCGACGAAAGCCTTGACAGCGTCGGATTCCTTTGATTTCTTCAGATGCTGGACGATGCTTTCCTTAACTTCTTCGAACGGAACGGTTTTCTTGACGCCGGCCTTGATGAGGTGGTAGCCGAAGCGGGTCTTGACAGGATCGGAAACGTCGCCGGCCTTCAGGTTGAGAAGGGCCTGTTCAAATTCCGGAACCATCTGTCCGGGAGCGAATTCGCCAAGATCGCCGCCTTTTTCCTTGGAGGGGCAGTCGCTGTGCTCTTTGGCGAGATCTTCGAATTTGCCGCCGTCCTTCAGTTTCTTGTGGACGTCGTTGATTTTCTTCAAAGCGGCTTCTTCCTGCTCTTTGGTCGGCTCGGTTTTGCCGGGCTCGTCCGTGAAGGCGGCCAGAATGTGGGAGGCCGCCAATTTCGTGAAGTAGTTGGGGTTGTCGTCATAGAATTTCTTGGCATCGGCTTCCGGAATATCGATCTTGTCCACCTGCTGCTGAAGGAGCTTCTGGGCGGTCTGCATGCGGGCCTGCTGGGCGACGAATTCCTCTTCGGTCTTGTTGTCGAACTGTTCCATGAACCGCTTCAGCTGTTCGGCGCCTTGCGGAGTCTTTTTCATTTCGAGAATGTCCTTTTTGATTTCCTCCGGATCGGGCTTGACGCCTTGCTTGGCGGCTTCCTGGATGACGATTTCCTGCATGACGAAATTCTCGGCCATTTCCGGAAGGAAGCGGTTCAGCATCTCCGGCGTGATGGCCTGGCCCATCTGCGCGATGCGTTTGATCTGGAAGGCCAGAACGGTCTTGAGCTCTTTGCTCGTGATGAACTTGTTGTCGCCGTATTTGGCCAGATTTTCCGGAATGGCTTTCAGAAGAGCTTCGACGTCAACACTTACGGGCTTCGGGGCGGCTGGCGCGGCCGGAGCGGCGGCGGGCTTGTCCTGCGCCATGACAGGGGCGGTGGCGATTAACGCGGCTGCGATGAGACTGCTGAGTTTGGGAAAATTCATTTGCTTTCCTTTTGTTTGTTGTTGGGTGTATTGCGTAAACCGACTGATAGGATTTGTTCGATCATTTCCGGAACGCCCGGACATGGGGAGCGTCTGCTCCAATCATCTTGGACTGACGATGTTGCGTTTAGTTGCAAAAGCGCGGCGATGATTTTTCGATTCGGCTGCAGAAGCGGGCTGCTGGTTCTGAGGCGGTTGAAGAAATCGACGGACGCCGCGCGGCCGCCTGTCACGGCGGCGAGCCATGCCCCGCTGTAGGTGAGCGGCTTTTTGGCGACAAGCTCCGCGACGCCGCGGCGGGCGGATTGCGACAGCCCTTCCCAGCGGACGGCGGAGGCGATTTCCAATGCCTCGCGGCCGTAGGTAATGCCTTCCAGATTGACGTTCAGGGCGGCGATGTCCGCCGCGGATTGGAAGGACAGGCAGGAGAAGAAGACGTTGTGCGGATATTTGGCCCGCAGGGCGTCCATGGCGGTCTGGACGGATTTGGCGTCGCCGCCGACGGCCGCGCGGTCCAGACGGTCCAGCATGTCCTGTATGTCATGGAGCTGTTCGTCATGTTTCATCGTTTCGAATTTCGACTGCTGGAACGCCTCGAAAGCGTTGAAGGCGGCGGAGCTTTTGAGAATGGCCGCATGGGGGCGGAGGAGCTCCATGCCGTCCGTGATGTCCGATGAACGTTCCCATGGCATTCTCGCGCAGTACTTTGCGAGTGCTTCCAAGGCGGGCGGAGCGGCGCGGAACGCGAGAATCTCCGGGCTGGCGTTCCCTTCTGTTTCAATCATCTGTAGCAGAAGGCCGAGTTCGTTGACGTTGCCCACCCGCAGGAGCTTGTTGGCTTTTTCGGCGTCCAGACGGATTTCCTCTATGCGGGCCGCCGCGACGGGAAACGGGTCTTCGGGGGCCTTCTGACGGAATTCCTTCAACGTCTCGATGGCTTTCTCCGTCTGGCCGTTGTTGATTTGCTCGACGGACTGGAGCGTCATGTCCGCCCGGAAATTGTCATAATCGGGGGCTTTTGCGCCGTCATCGCAGCCGCAAAGGAAAATCGTCATAAAAATGACGATGAAAATTTCCATTGTTGATTGGCAAAGTCCCATTGTTAAATCAAGTTATAAGGATGTACGAAACGAAAACCGAAAAGGTACAATCAAATAACATACCACATTTAGAGGAATTAAGCAAGATGGAACGAATTGACAAACGCAGAAATACAGATCTTCGCCCCGTGAGTTTCCAGTGCGGCTTCCAAAGCCACCCCGCCGGATCCGTTTTGGTGACCTTCGGTGGAACGCGTGTGGTCTGCGCCGTGAGCGTGGAGGACGCCGTGCCGCGGTGGATGAAGGAGCAGGGCAAGCCAGGCGGTTGGATAACCGCTGAATACCAGATGCTTCCGTCGGCGACGGAAACGCGTACGGAGCGTGAGGCGGTCCGCGGGAAGCTGTCGGGCCGCAGTTCGGAGATCCAGCGGCTGATCGGCCGCAGCCTGCGGGCGGCGGTCGATCTGGAGAAACTGCCGGGCATGACGTTCCATATCGACTGCGACGTCATCGACGCGGACGGCGGGACGCGTTGCGCGTCCATTACGGGCGCGAGCGTCGCGTTGGAACTGGCCGCGAAGAAGCTCATGGCGGAAGGGAAGCTGACGGAATGGCCGTTGCTGAACCGTGTCGCTGCCGTGAGCGTCGGTCTGCTGCAGGGCGAAGGGCTGCTGGATTTGTGCTATGTGGAGGATTCGGCGGCGGACGTCGACATGAACGTCATCATGACGGATGCGGGCCGTTTCGTCGAACTGCAGGGCAGCGGCGAGGAGGCGACGTTCGGCGACGACGATCTGACGACGCTGCTGGGGCTGGCCAAGAAAGGCCTGAAGGAAATCTTCGCTTTGCAGGAAGCGGCGGTCAAGTCCTACAAGATTTGATTTTCAATATGATACAACTGGAGACAAAAAAACTTGCGCTCATGCTCTGCGGGCTGGTCCTGCTGGGGCTTGGCCTGTTTGTGTTCGGGGCGTTCGGTGAACGGACGTCCCATGCCGTGACGTCTCCTTTCGTGAAAATATGGCGGAAGGCGTCCGACTCAAAAGACGCCGCGGCGGAATGGGTTGATGCCGAAACGGCGGCAAAGGACAAGAAGATCCGCGAACTGGAGGAGAAGGTTCTGGAATTGCAGCTGCAGGTCGGTGACGCGCGTGATTTGCGGACGGAGAATTCACAATTGCGCAAATTGGCCGATCTGGAGCGGCATCCGGGCTGGTTTGTGCAGCATGCGGAAGTCATTGTGCGCGATCCTGTTCTGTGGGACTATACGTTCACGATCGACAAGGGGATGGCCGACGGCGTGACGGTGGGCGCCGTCGTCATGCAGGCGGGCAATGTCGCGGGGCGTGTCGCGAAGGTGGAGCGCCATCAGGCGACGGTGGAGACGGTTCTTTCGCCGAACTGCCGTTTCAGCGTGACCATCGGAAGCACGGGCGACGCAGGCGTGCTGCATGGCGTGAAGGGGACGGACAGGACGAGCCCCTTCCGTTGCCAAGTGGATTTCCTGCCGCTGGACATCGAGGCCATGGCGGGCATGAAAGTCCGTACGTCCGGGCTGGGCGTCCTGATGCCCGGCGGGCTGCCGATTGGCGAAGTCGTTGCGGTGGAAGGGAAAGTGAAGGAGGATATCGAACACGCGCGGGCCATGCTACGGGTTGTTCCGTACGCGGAGCTTCAGGATGTTCGTTTCGTCACGGTGCTGTTGAAGAAGAATCAGTGAAATCGTCATACCAATATATATAAAGGAACTTTGGAGGATCATTATGAAGAAAGCAGTCGTAGCCGGTCATATCTGCCTGGATGTCATCCCCGCGTTTGAGAACCATGTCGATTTGACGCCTGGCCGTTTGTATGAAGTTGGCGCTCCGACGTTTGCGACGGGCGGGGCGGTTTCCAACACAGGCATGACAATGCACATTCTGGGGACTCCCGTCCTGCTGATGGGAAAGGTCGGCGACGATTCGTTCGGCGAACAGATTCTGGGCATCCTGAAGAAGCGTCAGCCCGGCCTGGAGGCCGGAATGGCCGTCGTTCCGGGCGTGGCGTCGTCCTATACGGTCGTCGTCAACATACCGGGCGTGGATCGTATCTTTTTGCACTGCCCGGGCGCGAACATGAACTACGGTTGCGCGGACGTGAATTGGTCGCAGGTGAAGGAAAGCGCGCTGTTCCATTTCGGTTATCCGTGCTTCATGGCGAACATGTATGCCAATGACGCACAGGAACTGACAAAAATGTACAAGACCGCCAAAGAGCTTGGCGTGACGACATCCATGGATCCAGGCATGCCGGACGCTTCCGGACCGGCCGGACAGGTGGATTGGAAGGGCGTTCTGGAACGGACGTTGCCGTATGTCGATGTCTTCATGCCGAGCGCGGATGAATTACTTTACATGCTGGACCGCAATAAGTTCGGTAAGGGTGACAATCTTTCCGCCGCTGAATTGACGGCACTTGGCGACCAGATGCTGGCCATGGGCGCGGCGGTGGCGGCCGTGAAGCTTGGCGCGCGCGGCATGTACATCCGCACGGCGGGGGCGGATCGCCTCGCGAAGATGGGAGCGGGCAAGCCTGACTGCGTCGATCAGTGGGCCGACCGCGAGTATATCTTCCCGATCTTCAAGGAGTCCTGCTTCAAAGGCGCGACGGGCGCGGGCGATTCCAGCATCGGCGCCTTCCTTTGTGCGATGCTGCGCAGCCTGCCGTTGTACGATGCGGGGCTGTTCTCCGCGGCCGTCGGAGCCTGCAACGTGGAGGCGGCGGATTCGTTGAGCGGCATCAAGACGTGGGACGAGACGATGGCCCGCATCAACGCCGGCTGGGAGACAAAGGCCATTTCATTGAATGAAACCGGCTGGTCACAGGACGCCAAAGGCGTGTGGAAGAAAGGATAAGGGCGGTATTTACGCCTTCAGACAGGCCACGAGGCGGCCGTTGCGGGATTCCAGCGACGGCGTCTTCGTGGCGCATTCCGCCGTGGCGTGCGGGCAGCGCGGATGGAAGGGGCAACCCGCCGGTGGATTCGCGGGCGACGGCATCTCGCCAGTGAGAATGATGCGTTCGCGCGGCGGACGGCCAGGCATCGGCGCGGATGAAAGCAACGCCTTCGTATAAGGATGGACAGGATCCTCCATGACCTGTTCGACCGTTCCCATTTCCACGATATGGCCCAAATACATGACGGCGACGCGTTGCGAAATGTGTCGGACAACGCTTAAGTCATGTGAAATGAACAAATAGGACAGATTATGCCGTTCGCGCAGATCCATCAGAAGATTGATGACCTGCGCCTGCACGGAGACGTCCAGAGCGCTGACTGGCTCGTCGCAGATGACCAGGCTGGGCTTCAGCGAGATGGCTCGCGCGATGCTGATGCGCTGCCGCTGGCCGCCGGAGAATTCGTGCGGATAACGGTACATGCTCTCATCGTCCAGACCGACTTCCCGCATCAGGCGGACGGCAGCGTCATGCGGTGTTTCGTCTTTCAGAAGTCCATGATGCTTAAGACCTTCCGTGACCAGTTCCATGGCGGTCATGCGCGGGTTGAGAGACGCATACGGGTCTTGGAAAATCATCTGGCAGCGGCGGCGGAACTGCCGTCGTTGCGATTCCGGCATGGCCGTGAAGTCATGTCCCTCGAACAGGACTTGGCCGGAATGGACTTTTTCAAGCCCGAGAACGGCGCGTCCAAGCGTCGTCTTGCCGCAGCCGGATTCGCCGACAAGGCCGAGCGTCTCGCCTTCGGCGATGGTCAGTGAAACGTCGTCAACGGCTTTGACATGGCCGGACACGAGATTCAGGATGCCGTGGCGGATCGGGAACCATACGCGCAGATTATTGACTTCAAGGAGGTTGGACATCGTTATCATCCCTCCTTGAAGAGCTTGCGGCGGACGGCTTCGCAGAGGAAGACGGTGGCGGCCTGGGCGGCGTTCAGCGATTCCGCATGGCCGGGCATGGGAATGGTGACGCCTTCGCCGAGCGACGGATCGCTGACACCGTTGGCTTCGTTGCCGATGACCACGGCGGATTGTTCAAAGGAAAAGTTCTGTTCGTCGAAAAGGGAGATGTCCGCCTGCGGGAGCGTCAGCCAGAACTGTTTGCCGCCCAGTGACTTGAAACGGTCTTTCGCATCCGCGAGCGAATCAACATACGGGAGGGAGAGGGCGAATTGGGCGCCCATGCCCGCGCGGACGACTTTCGGCGCGAAGGGATCCGCTCCGCCTTTCACGAGCCAGACCTGCGTGAGGCCGATCGCCCATGCCGTGCGGAGGATGGTTCCCATGTTGCCGGGCTCCGAAATACGGTCGAGAATCAAGACGAATGGATCGACAATTTTTTCCGGCGGAGCAACTTGCGGCTTTTTGAGAATCGCGAGGACGCCTTGCGGATTTGGTGTGTCGGCAAGAGATTGAAGCTCTTTGTCATTAATCTGTTCAATCGTGATGCCATTCGCTTCGGCTTTTGTTTGGATGGTGGAACCATCATCCGTGTCGGCAAATGAACGGGAGAAGAAAAGGGCTTCGATCCATTCAGGCCTTCTGGAGACGGCTTCGTAGCAGCAGCGGCTGCCTTCGGCGATGAACTGGTCGTTCTTGCGGCGGCTATGGTGATTTGCCGCCGCGTTGAGCGTTTTCCGTAACCGATTGGTGATTGGCATGTCGCTATTCCTTCGGAAGAACGTAGAACGTGACGCAGACCCAATGGCAGACGGAGCCGCCGAGCACGAAGAGATGCCAGATGAAATGCATGTAGGGGACTTTGTCCATGACAAAGAAGACGACGCCGACCGTGTAGGTGATGCCTTCCGCCAGAAGCACGATGAAGCCGGTATGGCATAGCGACTGTTTGAGTTGCGGGAAGGCGAAGACGATCATCCAGCCCATGATGAGATAGATGGGCAGCGTCAGGATGTCGGACCATTTTGGCGTGCAGAGGCAGGAGATGAGAATTCCCGCGACGGCGAAGCCCCATTGCAGGCCGAAGATCGTCCAGCCTATTTTCGGAGGAAGAAGCATCAGTACACATGGCGTGTAACTTCCTGCTATCAAAAGGAATATGCCGCAATGGTCCAGAATCTGGAAGACACGTTTCGCACGGAAGTTCGTGAACGCGTGGTAGAGCATGGAGAACGTGTAGAGCAGAATCAGCGTCGTGCCAAAGATGGCGCAACTGGTTACATCCTTCGCGGTTCCGACCTGCGCGGAGAAGACGCACATGAGCGTCAATCCGACGATGCCGAAAATGACGCCGATGAGATGCGAGATGCCGTTGGCCCACTCCTCCCCGCGGCTGCGATGAAACTGCTCCAGACACATCTGGAGCCAGCTTTCATGCTTGGCGCGTTCTTGTTCTTTTGGGGAGAGAGTGGGATCGGACATTTGTTTAGTGGTTAGTGGTTAGTGATCAGTGGTTAGGGAGGGCTGCGCTCCAGCGTGGCCGATGGTCAGTGATCAGTCGTTAGAACAGGCCGTGGACTTTGCCGGTGTTGACATCGACGTCGATGCGGCGGAAGCCTGGATCGGACCCCGTGCCGGGCATCAGTTTGATGTCGCCGGCGACTGGAACGACGAAGCCCGCGCCCTTGTAGACGAGAATGTCGCGGACGGGCAGGATGAAGCCGCGCGGGCGGCCTTTGACGGTCGGATCGTGGGAGAGGCTGAGGTGCGTCTTGACCATGCATGTGCCCATGCTGGCCAGTTCCGGATCCTTCGAGAGCTGTTCGAGCTTCTCCTGCGCGGCGGGCAGGAATTCGACGCCCTCCGCTCCATATACTTCCTTCGAAATGAGTTCGACACGTTCTTTGAGCGGCGTGTCGAGATTGTAGAGGAAATGGAAGTTGTTCGGTTCGTTTGCGGCGGTCTTGACGGCTTCGGCCAGTTCGATGGCGCCTTCGCCGCCTTTGAGCCAATGTTCCGAAAGGGCGGCGTAGGCGCCCGCCTGTTCGGAGATCTTGCGGACGAGGGCGATTTCCGCCGGCGTGTCCGTGTAGAAGCTGTTGATGCAGACGACGGGCTTGACGCCCGCCTTCTTGACGGTTTCGATGTGGGCGAGGAGGTTGTCGCAGCCTTTTTCGAGCAGGCCGAGATTCTCCTTCGTGTAGGCTTCGTCCAGTTTCAGGCCGGGCTTGACTTCGGGGCCGCCTCCGTGCATCTTGAGGGCGCGGATGGTGGCGACGATGACGACGGCGTCCGGTTTCAGGCCGGAATAACGGCATTTCAGATTCCAGAACTTTTCAAAACCGATGTCAGCGCCGAAGCCGGATTCCGTGACATGGTATTCGGACAGGGCGGTTCCGATCTTGTCCGCGATGATGGAACTCTGTCCGATGGCGATATTTGCGAACGGTCCCGCATGGACGAGAATCGGCTGGCCTTCGATGGACTGCATAAGCGTCGGATTGAGGGCTTCGACCATCCAGGCGGTCATCGCGCCGTCGACTTCCAGATCAGCCGTCGTGACGGGGGCGCCGGATTTCGAATAGGCGACGACGATTTTGCCGATGCGTTTCCGCAGATCCGCAAGATCTTCCGCGACGGCGAGAATGGCCATGATTTCGGAGGATACGGAGATGGCGAAACCGGATTCCATTTCGAAGCCGTCCATCTTGCCGCCTTTGCCGATGGTGATGTTGCGGAGGGCCTGCGCGCAGAAGTCCATGATCCACTTCATCTGGACGCGGTTGGGATCGATGTCGAGCCGTTTGAGATTGCGTTTGGCGAGCTGCGCGTCGTCGTAGTTGCGTTCATGCTGCATGCGGGCGGTGAGGGCGACCATGGCGAGATTGTGCGCGTTGGTGATGCGGTCGATATCGCCCGTAAGGCCTAAGGAGAACGGCGTCAACGGGATGCATTGGGCGAGACCGCCGCCTGCGGCGGAGCCTTTGATATTGAACGTCGGGCCGCCGGAGGGCTGGCGGATGGCGCCGGAGACGCGGACGCCGAGCTTGCCGAGGCCTTGGACGAGGCCGAGCGTGGTGGTGGTCTTGCCTTCGCCGAGCGGCGTCGGCGTGATGGCGGTCACATCGATGTATTTTCCTTTCGGGGCGTCTTTTAGACGAGACAGAACGGCTTTCTGGTCAATACGGGCCAATTGCCGTCCCCAGGGGATGAGTTCGGAGTCCAGAACGCCGAGCTTGCGTGCGATTTCCTGCACGGGGAGCATGGTTTCTTCTGCGGCTTCTGCGATTTGCCAGTCTGCGAGTTTGGTTGGATCCAGCATGTGGTGTCTCCGGTTTGTTGATTCCGTTTTATCGTAAAAACATTTATTATAAAAGACAAAAATTATTGTTCAAGGACTTGGATTCTGAAATTCGTCAGCACGCCGTATTTGTTGTAGAACGCCTCGAGGGCGGTCGTGACGGTCATGGTGTTCATCGGGCGGTTGAGTTCGTTCTCGAAGGAGCGGACGGGATTGGCGGTGCCATAGGCGGGAGGCGTCTTGGTGATGGTTCTTCTTTCCAGCCAGCGGGCGGCGAAGCCGCCGTTGATGTCCACGACGTTGGAAGGGCGTCCATATTTGGCGACCATTTCATCAAAAGTGGAAGTTCCTGCTTTCCAAGTGCTTCGTGCGTCTGCAAATGCTGCCCGCGTGCCTTCGAACGTGGAGACGCTCGATGTTTCGCAGGCTGGCAGAAGAAGCATCGCGAAAAGGCAGATGATGGCTTTTAACGTTTTTCCCATGGTCGTGCTCATGACTGGAAATGAATTAGTTGAGGATGTCGAGGCCGATGTCGATGGATTTGACGCTGTGGGTGAGGGCGCCGCTGGAGATGAAATCGAGGCCGAGATTGCGGAGGGAGGGAAGCCGTTCGAGCGTGATGTTGCCGGAAGCTTCGGTCTTCGCGCGGCCGGCGATGATCTTGATGGCTTCGACCATCATGTCGTTGGACATGTTGTCCAGCAGGATGTATTCGACGCCTGCGTCGGCGGCCTGGCGGACTTCGTCAAGGTTGTCCGCTTCGATTTCGATTTCCAGTTTGGGATATTTTTCGCGGCATTGGCGGACGGCCCATGCGATGGAGCCTTCGCCGACGGATTTGGCCATTTCACGGTGGTTGTCCTTGATCATGATGCGGTCGAACAGCCCGAAGCGGTGGTTCTGCGCGCCGCCGACCTTGACGGCGTATTTTTCAAGCATGCGCAGGCCGGGCGTGGTCTTGCGCGTGTCCAGAAGTTTTGTCTTGGAATCGCCCAACGCCAAAACGTATTGGCGCGTCATGGTGGCGATGCCGGAGAGGCGCTGCATGAAATTCAACGCGCAGCGTTCGCCGGTGAGAATAGGCTGCGCCTTGCCGCAGACGACGGCGAGCTCCGTTCCGGGCTTGCAGAAATCGCCTTCCTGCACGAGCGGCTGGAAGTCCAACGAACGGTCGAGTTCATGGAAAATGGTCTTGACGACAGGCAGGCCCGCGCAGACGCAGGGCTGCCGCGTGATGAAACGCGCCTCTGTTTCCAGCTTTTCCGGCACGACGGCGAGCGTCGTCGCGTCGCCGGAGCCGATGTCTTCGGCGAGGGCGAGGCGGCAGATGTTGGAAAGGACTTCTGGTTCGAGTACGGGAGCGGTCATGGCGTGGTCTCCGGCGGTTGGTTGTTCGTATATGAAAGTTTTTTTATTCCGTTTTATGGCAGAACTGAATGATGCTGACAAGCGAGAAGAGGGCGACGGTCTGAAGCAGAATCAGAAAGAAGCCGTAGGCGGGAAGCCACAGAAGTGTCGTCGCGCCAGCGCCTTGTATCAGGCAGAGGAGGCAGACGAGCAGGACGGCCTGCGGCCGTGTCAGCCCGAGCTGGACGAAGCGGTGCGAAATGTGGCGGTTGTCGCCGACATAGATGGGGCGATGGAGCCGCATGCGGATGATGACGACGGCGACGGCGTCGAACAGCGGGAGGCTGAGGACGAGCAGCGGGATGAGCACGGGGGCAGGCGTGGGGCTTTCGTCGGGAAGATAGAACGTCGTCAGAAGTCCCGTGACGGCAAGGCAGAAGCCAAGAAAATGGCTGCCGCCATCGCCCATGAAGATTTTGGCGGGCGGGCGGTTGTGCATCAGAAAACCGAGAGCGACGCCGCCTGTGACGGACGACAGCATGGAGACGAAATGCTGGCCGCGGACGGCGGCGATGAAAAAGAAGAAGAAGGCGGCGATGGCGGCGATGCCGCCGGCCAGGCCGTCCATGTTGTCAAGAAAATTGAGCACGTTGACGATGGTGACGATCCACAGGACGGTGACGCCCCAGCCGAAGATCGGATTTTCGACGAACAGGAAGACGCGGATGCCCGACGCGGCGACGCAACCCGCTATCACAAACTGCCAGAGGAACTTGAGCTTGGCGCTGAACGCGTTTTTGTCGTCGCACATGCCGAGGATGCAGAAGGCGGTCGCGCCGAGAATGATGGCGGTCATCTTGGGGAGGACGGCGTTGATGCCGTCCAGAAACGGCTCGATCCGTCCGCCCGCGATGGACGGCGCGAGTTTGGCGACGGCGATGCCGCCGGCGATGACGACGAGCCATGCGGAGGTCATGCCGAGGCCGCCGAGCACGGGCGTGGGGGCCTTATGGGACTTGTGGGCCTCCTGTTTCGGCTTGTCGACGAATCCCAAGCGGGGGGCGAGCTTGCGGCAGAGCCCCGTCGTGACGGTCGCCAGAATGGCGGCCGCTAGCCAGGCGGCGATATAGAGGATGTTCCATGACATGGTTGGTTACTCGAAGATTTGGCGGATGTTTTCAGGCGGACGGGAGGGCCGCCCTGTTTTGGCGTTGAGGAAGACGAGCGTGACGTCGCCATCGACCAGCAGAACGCCGTCGCGTTTGACTTCGCAGGCGGTCTTCAGCTTCAGACCGTCGAATTCGACGACGCGGGCGGTGACGTCCAACAGGTCGTCGTAACGGGCGGGGCGATGGTATTTCGCATGGGCGTCGAGGACTGGCAGCATGAAGCCTTGCTCTTCTATCTCTTTGTAGGAAAGGCCGTTGAGACGGAGCAACTCCGTCCGGGCACGTTCGAAAAGCATGAAATAGTTGGCGTAGTAGACGACGCCCATCTGGTCCGTGTCGGCGTAGCAGACTCTGTATTGGGTTGTGTTTTCTGTAATCATTGGCGTGGGTTTGCGCGCATGTGTTCGACCATTTTGTCCACGACTTCGTCCGGCGTCATGTTGTCGGTGTTGATGAGGAGCGCATCTTCCGCCGGCTTCAGGGGGGCGATGGGGCGTGTCGAGTCGAGATGGTCGCGCATTTTGATCTGTTTGGCGACTTCCTCCAGCGACGTGCCGTCTTTGAAATCGCCTTGCTTCAGACGGCGTCTTGCGCGTTCTTCGGGGCTGGCCGTGATGAAGAATTTATAGGTTGCGTTCGGGAGGACGACCGTCTGGATGTCCCTCCCTTCCATGATGATGATGGGCAGTTTCGCGCAGTCGCGCTGTTTCTGGAGCATCCAGTCGCGGACTTCAGGGATGGCGGCGACCGGCGACACGACGTCGGAGACTTCCTTCGAGCGGAGGAAGGCGTGGTCGACAGGCTTGTCGTTGAAGAAGAGCTCCAGCGTGTTCTTTTCGTTGTCGAGGCGGTATTCCAGCGTCCATTTCGGCAGAAGCTTCACGAGATCCTGCGGATTTTTCGTGGGATCGATGCCGAGATTGTAGGCGGCTCCCGCGACGGCGCGGTACATTTCGCCCGTGTTGACGTAGAGGCCGTTGATTCTTGCCGCCAGCAGTCTGGCGTCTGTGCTCTTGCCCGACGCGGCGGGCCCGTCTATGGCTATTTGAAGTGCCATGGAATGTTCCTCCTCTTATATTTAAAGGTTAAGGCTTTTTCTCCTCCGTCTCCAGCTGCTCCATGGACGGGGCTGAACGCTGGAAGGCCTTGATGAATTTCGGAAGGCGGATGACGTCGTTGAACGTGATATAGACCATCAGGACGATCAGCAGCCCCGCGAAGATGTTCTGCAGCCATGAGACGAGCTTGACGGGAAGCGGCCTGCGGATGATCGCCTCGATGAAGGCGAACAGGATGTGGCCGCCGTCCAAGACAGGGAACGGCAACAGGTTGACGAACGCGAGTGAGAATGTGATCAGAATGATCAGCGACATGCCGCCGCGCAGCCCTTCGCTCTTCAGCGTGCCCCACAGGAGGGCGCTGATGCCGACGACGCCGCTCATGTGCTTCACCTTGACCTGCGACTTGCTGGTCTTCGTCCCGCTGATTTTGGATGTGATCGGCTTGAACAGCAATGAAAGCGTCTTCGTGGTTTGGTTGAAGACATCCGTAAACTGCCGCCACGGCGACAGATGGACGATGGCCTTCGGCGGCGTGTCGTCCAGTTCGACGCCGATGAGATAGCGGTCTCCCGCTTCGCGGGCGGCGATGTTCTCAATCGTGATCTCGCGTCCGTCGCGTTCGACGACGAGCGTCATCGGGGCGCCTTTTGAGTTTTTCACAAGTTCTGTGAAAACAGAGGCTTCTGTGATTTCAACGCCGTTGAGCTTCAAAACGCGGTCGTGATATTGGAGACCCGCCTCTTCGGCCGGGCTGTCCTGGAAGACGTTTTTGATGATGACGGCGAAGACGAAGCCGAGGCTTTTGGCGTCGCGTTCGGCCGGAAGCTTGACGGAGAGCGGCATCTCCTTGCCGTTGCGGGCGATAAGGAAGTCCGCCGTCGTCGCGTCGGGATTCTCCTTCAATGTTTCGAAAAGCGATTTCGTGGAGACGACGGTCTTCCCGAAGACGGAGAGCAACTGGTCGCCGCCCTTGAATCCGGCGGCCTCCGCGGGCGAGCCCGGAAGGATGCCGCTGACGGCGATGGGATTGCGGGCGGCGTAGAACGGGACGCCGAGACCTTCGTAAAGAGGATTCGGAAGCTGTTCGTACGCAATCTCGAAGGGGGCGCTTTCGCCTGGGCGGACGACCGTCAGCGTGGCCTGCGGCAGGCCGTTGTAGGCGTGCATTTCATACAACTGGCTGTAGCCGTTCTGGAGCGGCTTGCCGTTGACGTGCGTGATGCGGTCATACGGCCGAAGCCCCGCCTGCCATTCGAGACCGGGCTGCGGCGTGTAGGTGATTTCGCTTTCGTGTCCTTTTTTGTCACGAATTGTCATGACGATGGGCTCCAATTGTTCGACGGACGGAAGCTTCAGGGTGTCCTTGAGGCTTTCCCAATCATACGTCAAATCGTCTATCGAACCATCGTAGGGGACGCCGTTGACGGCGACGATGACGTCGCTTTCTTTCACGCCGTCCTTATATAAAGGAAGGATTTTCGGGACGTCCACGACGATGCAGGAACTGGCCGGCGGATTTTTCCAGACGCCGACGCCCCACATGACGGTCGCGAGGACGAAGCCGAAGAGAATGTTGAAAAACGGTCCGGCGAAGGCGGTTACGGCGCGGGCCATCGGTGCTCCGTGTGGCAGTTCGCGGCCGTCTTCCGTTTTCGTCGTTTCGGCCGTGTCCAGCTGCGGGATGGAGACGAAACCGCCGAACGGCAGCCAGCTGATGACGTATTCGATGCCTCCTTTTTTGAAGCCCCAGATCTTCTTGCCGAAGCCGATGGAGAATTTCTCCACGACGAGCTTCTGCCAGACGGCGGCGAGAAGATGTCCGAATTCATGGATGAAAATGCAGAATCCGAAGAAGAAGACGGTAAACAGGATGATGGCGATGTTTGCGATGACAGTCATATTTTGCTTTGTCTGTTTGGATGATGTTTAAGTGTTGAGGTCAAGGGACTTGGATCTCCCATACGCCCCAATGGCGGTTGCGGTTCGAGCGGAAGAAGATGGACTTGCCGTCCGGCGCCCAGACGGGCATGTCGTCAAGAGCTTGCGATGACGTGACTTGTGTCAGATTCGACCCGTCGGCGTCCATGATCCAGATATCCGTGTCCTCCTGTGACTGGGGGGCGTTGATGTTGGCCGCGAAGGCGATTCGCTTTCCGTCCGGCGACCAGGCGGGCTGCTTGAATGAGGCGGGGCTGTTCTTCGGGGATAGCTGGTCCAGGAGGGAGCCGTCCGATTCGATTTTGTAGATGGCCAGTGGACTGCCGTTCTGGAAGGCGATGCGGCGCCCGTTGGGCGACCAGGCGGGGCATTCGCCGTTGCAGAAGAATTCCGGCAGGATGTTTTTCGTGCCGTCCAGCGTGAACATCCATATCTGCGGTGCCGCGAGCTTGTCTTTTGGATAGACTGTAATGAGAACCTCTTGGCCGCCGAATGGCCGTTTTTGCGGATTCATCATGATCAGCTCGCTGGAATGGACCAGATTCAGTTTCTGGACACCGTCTTTCTTGGGGATACGGCATTTCCAAAGGTCCAGGCGGCCTGTCCGGTTGGAGGCGAAAAGCACGTCGGAATTTTTTGTGACGGATGGTGTCAGATCAATGTTTCCTTTTGTTACAATGACTTGGTTCTGAATAGGTTGCGTTGGCGGGTAATGGATGAGCCAGACCTCGTGTTTGGCGGGCTTGGCTTGCGTCTCGACGAGCACGGAGGCCAGGATGCCGTCGCCTTCCGGAAGAAGGACGAAGCTCAGGATCTGCAGTTGCTCGCCTTCCAATTGGACATGGGAAACAGGCTGGAAGTTCCCCGGTTCGTTGAAGGACCTTTCGGCGCGGAGCATGCCGGGAACCAGCTGGGCCCGCCCGTATTTCGACGGCTTGATCGTCCAGTTGAGGAGGCCTGGATTCTCCGGCGCGAGCTTGCCGGAAATCTGCGCCGCCGCCGTGGCCGGTGAAAAAGCGATCTTCTCCTCCTTGAAGGCGTTCTTTCGGAAGGAGATTTCTGCTTTCTCCTGCTGGTTGGAGGGCAGGGTGAAATCGACGGGCGTCTGCCCGATATGCGTGCCGTTGAGGAAGACGTCCGCTTCGGGCGGATCGCTTTCCGCATGGAACTGCTTGTCCAGGACGATGTCCAAAGGAGATGGCGTGGAATACGTGATGACCGTTTCCGTTGGGGCGCAGCCTTTTGCGGAAACGGTCGCCTTGACGGAGCCGAACGGGAGGACATGGACGTCCGCTGGGGCGCGGAGCGTGTCCTGTCCGATTGTCACGTCCGCGCCGTCCGGAATGACCTGCACGGTGACGTGGTGGCAGCCTGTCATCAAGAGGATGATGAGCGGCAATAGGATGGTGATGAGGCGAATCATGAGTTTTTAGTTCCAGAAGAAAACGACAGTAAAACTAGATAATATAACAAGAGCGGCGGGAATAAACAAGAAATCAGAAAAAATCGCCGTCATGCCGCCATGAAAGAGTGCAGATTATTCGTTAAAAAGGATGAGATTTTACTGGCAGGTTTGACTCTTTACATTACATTATGTATAAAAGATGAGTCTCGTTTATGCGAGGGAGGGCCATGAGGGAGCGTTTGACGTCGATACACGGTATGAACAAAAGTGAGTTGTTGGCATTGCTGGAGCGATTGGAACTTCATCCCAGCCGCAGGCTTGGGCAGAATTTTCTGATTGATCCGAACATGCTGGATTCGCTGGTCCGCAGCGCGGGCGTTGCGGCGGGGGACAGGATTCTGGAAATCGGCCCGGGCACGGGGACGCTGACGGAGCGGATGCTGGTGGCGGGGGCCCGTGTGCAGGCGGTCGAACTGGACCATCGTCTGGCGGGCTACCTGCGGGACGAGCGGTTCAAGGATGACGAAATGTTTTCGCTGACGGAGGCGGATGCATGCCGGCTGGATTTGGACGCGTTGATGGGGGAGGCCCCGTTCCGATGCGTGGCGAATCTGCCGTACAGCTGCAGTTCGCAGCTGCTGGCTTCGCTGACCGCCATGGTCAACCAGCCGCAGGACATCCACGTCCTCCTGCAGAAGGAGATGGCGGACCGTTTGACCGCGAAGGCCAGTACGAAGGAATACGGCGTCCTGACAGTCCGTCTCGGGCTGCTGTATGAAATTTCGATTGTGAAGACGATACCGAAAAACGTCTTCTTCCCTCCGCCGGAGGTCGTCAGCGCGTTCGTGCGGATGCGGTTGCGGCCGAAGCGGCCGCCGCGTGACGTGATGGCCGCCGTGTCCCATGTGGCGGGGCTGGCCTTCGGGCAGCGCCGCAAGAAGACATGCCGGATGCTGGAGCCGGAATACGGGGCCGAACGTGTCGCGGCGGCGTTTGCCGCCGCATCGCTGACGGAAGATGTGAGGGCGGACGCCATCACGCCGCAGGCGTATGTGCGTTTGGGAATGGAGCTGATGAATCAATAACCGATAGGAGAAAAAGATAACATGGGTGAGATTTTAGGGATTTTGAAGGATGCGTTTTTCCAAAGCGACATCGTCGGCCGGCTGATCGTGATTTTGCTGGGGATGGCGAGCGTCGCGGCGTGGTCGATCATGCTGTACAAAGGATGGCAGGTCATGTCGTTGTACAAATCCTGCCAGGAGTTCATCAAGGAGTTCGACAGCACGGGAAGCGCGTTGGCTCTCGGCTATCGTCTGGATCCTGAGAGAGGGCCGCTGCAGTCTGTCTGCCAGGCAGGATTCGACGCGTTGATGGAGGCGTTGGAGCCGGACGGCGGCGCCATGGGCGGCCGTTACGGCAAGTTCGCCGCGCCGCGCCGCGCGATGACGTACACGGAGCTCCCACGGCAGCTGACGGAGGCGGAGATCGAAAAGGTCCGCGCGTCCATGACGCGCCGTCTGAACATCCAGCGGATGCAGATGATGGACCAGATGGTGATCCTTTCGACCATCGTGTCGCTGTCGCCGTTCTGCGGTCTGTTCGGCACGGTGTGGGGCGTCATGATGACGTTTGTGCAACTGGCTGCGCAGCAAGGGAAAAAGGCGGATCTTGGGCAGTTGGCGCCTGGCGTCAGCGGCGCCTTGCTGACGACGGTTGTCGGCCTGCTGGTCGCCATTCCGTCCGTTTTCGGCAACAATATCATCATGAGCGTCATCGACAAGACGTGCGCGGACATGGACACGTTCGTCGATGATTTTCTGGCGAGCCTCCGCCTGGAGAGGGTGAAAGGACAGCAGGAAGGGTGAGAGAATGGCGAGCGGACGGTACAATTCAGTGTCGAAGACCATCGGGACGATCGACATCACGCCCCTGATGGACTTGACGTTCATGTTGTTGATCATTTTCATCATCACGGTGCCCGCGCTGGAGTTCACGACGGAAGTGACGCCGCCGGACATGAACACGGCGACGGCGGTGGAGCAAATCGACAATAAAGTGATGCTGACGATGAACGAGAAGGGCGAAGCCAAGCTGGAGGATGAGCCGGGCAACCAGCGGCTGGTCGCCGTGAACATGCTTGAAGAGGAACTGGCGGCGGTGTTCAGCCGGAGGCCGGACATGGCGCTGCTGATTCTGGTCGACGGCAAACGGCCGTATGAAGACGTGATCGCGCTGCATCGCGCGGCGGGGCATGTCGGCATCAAGAACGTCCATCTGGTGACGGAGGCCGAGAAATAGCGATGTTCCGATTGGACGGGCGGCATGCCCGTTAAGTTGTTGGAAAGGAAATAAAAGCAGACGAAAAGACAGGAGAGGGGAAAGCTGAAATGAAAACTTCTTCGGAAATAGACCAGTCATTGAACAGGACGTTGACCATCTTGATCAGCGCGATCATCCATGCCGCGCTGATGGTCGGTATTTGCTGTTCCGCGACCGAGCAGAAGGAGAAGCCCATCGCGGTGGCGACGAAGCTGATCGAACTGAAGACGGCGCCTCTTCCGCCGTCGCCGAAACCGCAGCCGCCAAAGCCTGAACCGCCGAAACCACAGCCTCCGAAGCCTGAACCTCCGAAGCCGCAGCCTCCGAAGCCCGAACCGCCGAAGCCGCAGCCTCCGAAGCCCGAACCGCCGAAACCGCAGCCGCCGAAGCCTGTGGAAGTGAAACCGCCGGCACCGACGCCCGCCGTCGTGAAGACGGAAACGCCGAAGCCTGTCGAACAGCCGAAGAAGACGCTGACAAGGCAGGATGATATTTTGGCTCGTCTGAATAACGCTCAAACCAAGAAAATGGATCCGCAGCCGCGTCCGCAACCGCAACCCTATACGCCGCCGCGCCCTGTGCCGTCCACGCCGACCAAAAGCGCGGAGGCTTATGCCAGGGAGGCATTGAGAAATGTGTCGAAGGCGACTGGAGTCAATGTCCCGCGTGTTGTAGGCCCGACGACGGAAGAGGACATGACGAATTATGCGGAATCGTTTGCGCGTCCGATTATCGAACAATACTGGAAGCCGAGCCGCGCCGGCATGAAATACAGGAATCCGTCGCCGGTCAAAATCACGTTCATCGTGACGGCGAGCGGTTCGGTGAGCAATATTCGGATTATCCAGCGGTCCAACGAACCGGTCATGAACAGTTCCGTTGATGAGCTGATCAAGCAGATGAGAGCCGGAAATGTACCGTTCACCTCTCTGCGGGAAGCGGGTATCAACAGGGCATCTTTGCAGATTGTCATCGAATTGTATCTTAAAGAGTAATAACCTATTAATATAACGACTTATGCCAAGGAGACAGTCCATGTCAACGATAGCACGAAAAAGTCTGATATGTTTGTTGTGGATGAGCGCATGCGCGTTGCTGGTCGCCCAGCAGCCTGATCAGAAGAATTGGACGCAGGCCATTGAGAACGGCGATTTTTCCGCTGCGGAGAACATGGCCGGATGGGCCATGCGCGGCGAGCAGCTGGGCGCGTTCCAGCTCGTGAAGCCGCAGGATGAAGGCGCGCTGCCGATTCTCGCCATCACGGTGGAGAAGACCTCCGCCCGTGCATGGACGATGGAGCTTTGGCAGAGCATCAAGAAAGCCGTCCCGAAAGGCAGCACGATGTATATCAGTTTCGATTACAAGATGAGCCCCGGCTATAGCTTCCAGTTCTACTGGCAGCAGGAGACGGAACCGTGGCCGAAGCTGTTGTCGCTCCGTTTGACGGAGCCGTCGGAAAACTGGCGGACGGTTCGTGTGGCCGTTCCCGTCCATACGGAGTTCGCCGCGGAGAAGACGGCGTTTTCCTTCCATTTGGCGGAGAAGATCGGCGTGTTGCAGTTACGCAAAATTTCGGCGATGATCGTTCCGGCGGACATTGATCCGGAATCACTTGAGACGAACGTGACGGCCGTTCTGGGCGGCGACTTCCATGACAACGAATGGCGTGAGAAGGTCGTGGCCCGTCTTGAGAAAGTGCGGAAGGTTCCCGTTCGTGTCGTGGCGCATCGCGGCGAGGAGAAGGCGAAGGATGTGAAGGTGACGTTGTCGCAGACGGCCCGTCCGTTCCCGTTCGGCGTGGAATGCCTGGGGGCCCTCCTGAAGCCTGAACTGTTGAAGAATGCGAACTTGCAGAAGCTGTCCGCGCGTGTGCGGCCGTTCACTTCCAATTTGGGGGCCTATAAGGATAAGGTGTTGGACGATAGTCTGTTCCGCTTTGTGACCTTCACGGATGCTCTGGTCTGGCGTGAAAACGACCTGTGGGGCGCGAACACTGATGCGGAACTGGTGAAGATGGTTCGCGAGGCGGGCTTGTCCGTCCGCGGCCGTGCGCTGCTGAGCCCCGCGTATCGCTACATGCCGGAAAAATGTCGTGGACAGAACGGCGACGCGTTGCGGAAGATGGTGTTGGAGCATGTCCGGCAGATGTGCCGCCGCCATCAGGGGACGCTCGAGGCGTGGGAAGTCGTCCATGGCGGACAGGACTACAATGAACTGTACAAGGCCATCGGCCTGGAAAGCTTGTCGGAATGTTTCCAGATCGCCCGCGAAATCGAACCGCAGGCGAAGCTGCTTTTGAGCGACCGGCAGGCCTTGACGGCCATTTCGGAAGATCCGATGCTGGACATGCTGGAACTGGCCGACTGGCTGGTGAACACATGCGGCGTGAAGATCGACGGTCTTGTGCTGAGCGCGAATCTGCGCCGTCTGGACGTCGGCCCGCAGTCGATGGAAACGCGTCTGGACAGGATCGCGTCGCAACTGACGGACATTCCGATCCACATCAGCGGTCTGGCGGTGAATACGGACGAAGAGGATCTGCAAGGCGACATGCTGCGCGACTACATGTTGCTGTTCTATTCGCATCCGGCTGTCGCAAGTGTCTCGCTTGGCGAACTTTGGGATGCGGCTCAACTGAGTCCGAAGATGGGCTGGTACCATGGCGACTTCACGGAGCATCCGTCGTTGGGCATCATCCGCAAGTTATTGGATGACGATTGGCGGACGAATTCCGTCTTGGCGACGAATGAAGAAGGCGTGGCCTCCGGCAACTGCTTCATCGGCGACTACCGTGTGACGGTATCGTCTGAAGGCGAGGAGGAGCGTCAGATCACGTTTTCGCTGCCGCCGCTGGCCGGCCGCGCCGACGGCAAGATCGCCGTCCAGCGCGACGGCGTAACCGTAACCCATACAAAAGACGCCACCGTCATCGACGTGAAGGTGGAGTGATAGGTTCCATTTGGGAAACAACGGAAATGTTTAAAAGTGCAAAAGCCGAAACTCAAACGAGTTGCGGCTTTTGTTTTTGATGTTTCTAGGCAGGACATATTGATTGTGACAAGGTTGTCAAAACAAGAGCAAATATAGATGGAGTGGTTGTTAAAAAGTAAAAATGATTGGATGCAGGGCATTGGAACTAGCAACATGTCCCAAAACACGAAAAACTCCGTAACTCATTTGAATTACGGAGTTCATATTGGTAGCGGGAGTAGGATTTGAACCTACGACCTTCAGGTTATGGGCCTGACGAGCTGCCGGGCTGCTCCATCCCGCAATCATGATTTTGGTAGCGGGAGTAGGATTTGAACCTACGACCTTCAGGTTATGGGCCTGACGAGCTGCCGGGCTGCTCCATCCCGCAATCGTGAATGCATACTATTAAAATATATCTATTTTCAGAAAATGCAAGTTATTACAGGAAAATTTCACAATGTGGATTATTTGAACATTTTTTCGAGTGCACGGCGAAGGGCGTCCAGACGTTCCTTCGTGACGGAATCGCCATAATACAGGAAAATATCGCCGTGAACAGTTCCACGTATATGCTTTGTCTTGATTCTGTAAGACGGTTGATGGATTTCCCAGTTCCAGTAGTCTTTGCCTTCGTACCCCCATGGATGTTCAACAACAGGGTAGGAATGTTGTAGATCGCGTCTATGGATGATGACAATGATTTCTTCCGGATGGGGGGCCAGCGGAAGCGATTCCAATCTGACTTCACTCAAATCCCGGTGTGTCGAAAACGTATAGGACATGGACGCATCGTATCCGGAGGCCAAACGCCATTTCGCGGAGATACCCAGACGTTGCAATTCCTCCGTTGCTTGTGAAAGCCATTTTTCAACCTCTTTCGTGATTTGATAGGTGCTTGGATTTCTTGTGGCGTTCCAGTTCAGCTTGTCCAGCGGAGAACCGTCATTGTAATTGTGTTTTGCAGGCCAGCCAATGGCGTCCATGATAGATGGTTCGACTTCAGATGGAGCATAGATGAGGCGGCGGAGCAGGTCGCGATCATTCTTGAGTTGCATGTGAAGCAGGCAGGCTTTCAGCAGATCCTTGTCGGGCCAATTTCCGCAATGCATGGCATGCTCGACATATAGTTCGCAAGTGGGCAGTGTGAACCAGGCTTCCCAGAAGCCGCGCTGCGACGGCATGCCTTGCGGGCGTCTGGACGGAAGGCGTTTTCCCGGCGGCGTGAGAACAACTCGATATTCAGCGGGAACGTCAAGATACTCTATGCCAGGGCTCCACTCTGTCTGTGAAATGCGTCTGTGGAAAGGGATTTTTTGACGGTACAGCGTTTCCTTTTGATATGAATCCCCATGGAGAACATCATGGATCAGCGGTTTGTCAATGACCAGTACGGGGCCGTCCACACTGTCATACGAGTCTGAAATTCGGAACAAATCCGCATGTGGAGAAGCCTTGAAGACATCGACGACAGGCTGGAACATCGGCAGGATGCCCATGCCGTCGATCTGAAGATGTTTGTCCGATGATTTGAGATGATTGGTTTCCGCATATGATTTGGCCCCATGAGCCATCATCGCCGCGACGAGCCTGTCTTTTGCTTCTGTTTCCATGGCTTCGTTTGCCATGACCACGTCAAGCGGAGTCTGCATGGACGGCCTGCCGCCTTTTGTCATGTCCCACTCATGTGGTGGAAAACCAAAATCCATCAGCATGGTCAGAACATCGACAAGCGATTTGTCATCAGGAGATGCTTTGTATGGGTACTCAAGGTTCTGCAGAATGATGTCCGAGATGACAAATTTTGCTTTGGGATGTTCAAGCAGCTCTTCTGGGCATCCGTTTTTGAAAGCATATTTGATCATTCCGCTCTTTTGATTGTCATAGTTTTGCGGAATTTCAAACAGAATCTTGGCACCATGGTCCAGAAGCAACCTGAAGAAATCCTCCTTGCCTGTGTAGTAAGCCGTTAACAACAAAGGTCTTCTTACTTTGAACCACGGCGTGACGGCATTCGGATCGGCGCCTTTTTCCAGCTGGGCTTTCATTCCAGACAAGTCATTGTCGTAAAAATACTTGTCCAATGGCGGCCGGATGCAGTAACAAGAATAGATCACGATATCCAGCGGCAGAAGCACCGTGTCCAACGCAAATTCTATTGGAAGATCGAGCAGTAGCAGAGAATAGAACGCCGCAGTTCCAACTGGATTGGAAGCGCCGCTGTGGGAATGGCTGCCCGCGGACATGGCTCCTGCAATCGACGGAAAAATGAATACGTTTCTTGTGCCTGCATAGCAACGTTCCGATGGGGGGATGCGACCCGACATTTCACCCATTGTACGTATGCAACTTGTTCCGGTGCAAAGCACAAGGAGCAAAGCTACCCATATGAAGGTCTTTCGCATCATATTCATCTCCTCCCTCGAAGAGCGAGGTTGCCGAAACGGTCGCCTTACAGGCCACAAGATTGTATTTGTTTTTGCTTACACGAAGTTTTTCTTCAACGCCCAGAGGCCGAGGGCCGGATTGCTGATGTAGAAGATGGTTTCGCCGTCGGGCAGCGTGTTGAAACCGTCCTTCAACGTTTCCGGATTGTAGCGGGCAGCCATTTTGTCGTAGTCCTCCACGAGGAAGCCGACGCTTGCGACTTCTTCCTTTGTGATGTTCTTGCCGGGGCAGTAGGTGATGCGGAAACGGCCTTCGCTGGAGCCGTGGATGAGATGGGCCGCGGCTCCGAGATTCTGCCGCAGGTCTTCGTTTTCGGCGACGGCCTTCAGCGTGGCGGGGGTGCCTTTGTAGCCGTATTTGCGGATCAGCTTGTCGTTCGTCGGATCTTCGCCGAACTGCTTGAGACCGGGGGCGAGGATAATCAGATCGCCGTCGTCTTCAATCATCATGCGGGTGCGGTAGACGGCCTTGTTGCCGAGCCATGTGGAACGGAATTCCTCCGGATCCAGATAGACGACAACCTTTTTCACGGGTGCGTCCATCAGATCGAGATTGGTCTGCTGGGAGAGCTTCACGCCCATGGCGTAGGTCTCGTCGTCGTCGCCGATGAAGAGGCCTTTCATCTCCATCTGGTTCGTCTCGTGGTTCTTGGCCATGACGGTCAGCAGATAGACGATGGGGAGATCCTTCAAATATGTGTGGACGCCGTAGTTGAAGAGCTTGCGGACAGGCGTGTCCGCAAGGCCCATGAGACGTTCCAAACCATAGGACGCGCCGAGGAAATGCGATTTGTTGATCATGTCCGGGCCGCCGACGCCGACCATGATGTTCTTCGTGTAGTTCGCCATGCCGACGACTTCGTGGGGGACGATCTGCCCGACGGACAGGATAAGGTCGTAGTTGTTGAACAGCAACTTGTTGCATTGGACGTTGACGTTGTAGTCCAGCTTGCCTTCCGACCACTCCTTGATGAGCGAGCCGGGGACTTCGCCGAGCGTGACGACGTCGTTGCGCCAATCATGGACCTTGAAGGCGTCCAGCGGGATGTCTTCACCGAACATGGTCTTGATTTCCTGATCCGTCATGGGGAAATGGGTCCCGAGGGCGGGCATGATGTCGACATGGGCGGTCGGCGTGAGGAGTTTGTAGAGAATATTGGTGAGGACGCCCGCGTTGGAGTTGAAGCGTGTGAAGTCCGGGGGAAGGATGAGGACCTTCTTCAACGGGCGGTTGATTTTGTCAAGAGCGGATTTGATGAGGGCGACTTTGTCTTCCAAAGTCAGGGCAAGGTCTGTTCCACCTTTACAGGCATAGGTTGTCATGGAATGTCCTGGGTTGAGTTAATGTTCAAGAGGATAACCGTTATTAACATAAGCGATATTTTTATATATTCCAGTTATTTCCGCCACATGCCGCCCGATTGAGAATATTCGGGCGGCCTTTTGGGCGAATGGAACTGTCATTTGCCGTTTTTCAGGCGGAAGCCATTGCAGGACGGCGTCGTGGAGTTTGTCCGGCGGGACGAAGGAGACGGCGGTGCAGTCCGCGAGAAGGGCGTCCAGTCCGCCGCCGCGGCAGGCGGCGACGGGCTTGCCGAGGGCGAGCGCCTCGACGATGGTTCGGCCGAACGGCTCGCCGTCGGAGCATGAGACGACGACATCGGCGGCGGCGATTTCGGGCAGGGCGGATCCGTCCGCCGTGTTGAAGGCCAGAGAATCGTCCAGTCCGAGTTTGGAAGCCATTTGCTTTAAATCAGTTAGGAGACGCTCTCCCTGCCGGTCCCGAACGCGGCCTTTGATGACGGCTTTCATGTTCGGAATCTGCGGCTTCAGTTGGGCCAGAAGATTGAGAAAACGGTCATGGCGTTTCCATGGGGAGAAATCGGCGACTTGCAGGAGGCGGAAGGCCGCGGAATCGTCTTTTTTGGGGGGCTGCGCAACGGCCATGGCTTCCAGATCGAAGCCGTTTGGAACGATGTGAAGGCGGTCTTCCGGCAGAAGCGACCGCCATTTTTCCGCCACCAGCGGTGAGATGGCGACGATGTGAAGATTCTGGAAGCGATTGGAAATGTGGCGTGTAACGAAAAACGGGAATGCAGCGTCGCGATCATGGAGGAGGATGGGCTGGCGGCAGTCCTGCGGGATGAGCAGGGCGGAGCGGATACAGTTGGCATGGATGACATCCGGCTGGAAATCCGCGACTGTCTTCCTGAAAAACGGTTCGAAGCGACGGCTGTCCTGCAAATATTGCAGAAGGCCTCTGACGTTGGCCGGCCAATGCCGCGCCGTGAACGGTTGATAGGGGAATGACTGCAAGGCGGCGCGTTCCGCTAGGCCGCCGGCCGAATGGTCGGCGGTCATGAGCAATGGACGGCAGACGTCCTGCGGCAAATGGGCCGCCAGCGACCAGAAGCTTTCCTGCGCGCCGCCTGTGAAGGGGGCGCAGTCGAGAAGAAGGATGTTCAATAGGTTGTTCACGTTTGTCATGTGGAAGAAGGTGGATGTTGCTAATAAAATGATGTTTCTTTTGCGATAATCAAGGAATCAGACGAAAGATGGTTTATAGTAAGATAGGAAAGTTTTCATCATCTATGGAGTACAGACGTGGAACATTTTGAGATATCTGATGAATGGCGCGACATTTTGGAGAAGGCGGGGCTTGGGACGCTGCAGGCATGTCTGGCCTTTGACGGCGGGAAAGTTCTGTCGTCGCACCTTCGCGGCGACACGCGGAAAGTGACGCTGCCGGACGGTCGGACAGTGTTTCTGAAGCGTGATTTCTTCACGTTCAAGAAGGAGATCGCGAAGGATTTGCTACGTCTCCACAAGCCGCAGCCGAAGACGGAAAAGGAGCGGCTGGCGTTCGCCATGGCGCGGGACGCGGGATTCACGGCGCCGCAGGTCATCGCGTGGGGGCAGACGCGCCGTTGCGGTTTTCCTGACAGGGCATGCCTGATCATGCTGCCGCTGGACGGCGTCGATTTGGACAAGTATTTGAAGGGCGAGGCGGATGAAGCGAAACGCAAGTCGTTCATTGAGAAAGCGGAGCAGACGCTGGCGGCGTTGCAGGAAAAGGGTTTCGACTGGCCTGACCACAAGCCGGAGCATTTTTTCGTGATGAACGACGGTTCGATCGGATTGATCGATCTGGAGCGGTTGCGTTACATAGGAAAGCCGTTGAGCGAAGCAAAATGCGCGTCACAACTGGCCCGTTTCCGACGACTTCTGCCATAATCAAAATGTTGATGAAGAACCACGAAAGGACACGAATGGACACGAATGTTTTTTGTGGACCACAGAATACACTGATTACACAGATTGCCTCGCAGACGTCGGCCAGCATGCTGGAGATTTTGTATGGACATGACATGATGGATTGCTGAAGATAAAGATGGCCTCCGTCTGCTCGGCGGTTGTCATCGCTTCGCGAGATGCAAAAAACATCAGGCGGAAGCTCAAAATCATAAGTCATGAGCTTTAGGCAATAAACATCATCCAACGGGCGGTATCATAGCGCTTTGCGCGGATTTTGAATGAAAAGTGAAAATTGATTATGTCGTCAAGAGAGTTCAAACTGCATACGGAATACCAGCCTGCGGGCGATCAGCCGCAGGCGATCAAGGCGTTGTACGAAGGCGTCATGCGCGGGGAGCGCGTCCAGACGCTGCTGGGCGTGACGGGATCCGGCAAGACGTTCACAATGGCGAATCTCATTGAGAAATGCCAGCGACCGACGCTGGTTGTGTCGCACAACAAGACACTGGCGGCGCAGCTGTATGGCGAACTGAAGGCGTTCTTTCCGGAAAACGCCGTGGAGTATTTCGTCAGCTACTATGACTATTATCAACCGGAAGCCTATATCCCGCAGACGGATACGTATATCGCAAAGGATTCGTTGATCAATGACGGCCTGGAGCGGCTGCGTCTTTCGGCGACTGGATCGCTGCTGGAACGACGGGACGTCATCGTCGTCAGCTCCGTCTCCTGCCTGTACGGTTTGGGCTCGCCTGACGATTTCGACGCGATGAAGGCGAAAGTGACGGTCGACGAAGACATGTCCCGCGAAAAACTGCTTCGGCAACTGGTTGATATCCAATACACACGGAACGACATCGCCCCCGAGCGCGGCCAGTTCCGCTGTGCGGGGGACAGCGTGGAAATCTACCTGTCCCATCGCGATGATTTCGTCCGCGTGGAATTCTGGGGCGACACGGTGGAGCGGATTACGCGGCATGATCTGGTGACGAGGGAAGTCATCGACGAATTGACGGATGTCGTGGTGTTTCCCGCCAAGCATTTCGTGATGCCGCAGGACCGCATCAAGATGGCGAAGGACAACATTCTGGCGGAGATGGACGAGCAGATCGCCAAATTCGAACGCGCCAACCAGCTGGTGGAGGCGCAGCGCATCTACCAGCGGACGACATATGATATGGACATGCTGATGGAAATCGGTTATTGCCAAGGTATTGAGAACTATTCACGCCATCTGGCGGGCCGTCCTGCCGGTTCGCGGCCATATACGCTGATGGACTTCTTCCCCGACGATTATCTGACGATTGTCGACGAATCCCATGCCACGCTGCCGCAGATCCGCGCGATGCACCGTGCGGACCGCAACCGCAAGCAAGTGCTGGTGGACAACGGTTTCCGACTGCCGTCCGCATTGGACAACAGGCCGTTGACATTCGAGGAGTTCGACGAACTGCAGAACCAGATGGTGTTCGTCTCCGCGACTCCCGGCGATTACGAACTGAGCCTTTGCACGCCTGTGGAACAGGTTGTGCGGCCGACGGGGCTGCTGGATCCGCGCATTGAAGTCCGTCCGCTGGAAGGGCAGGTCGACGACGTCATCAACGAAATCCGCGAACGTGCGGCGCGCGGCGAACGGACATTGGTGACGACATTGACGAAACGGATGGCGGAGGAGCTTTCCGAATATCTTCGCGGGCTGGACATCCGCGCGCGGTACATGCATTCGGAACTGGATGCGGTGGAACGGGTTGACATCCTCCGGAGCCTGCGTTCGGGAGAGTTCGACTGCCTGGTCGGAATCAACCTCCTGCGTGAAGGCCTTGACCTGCCGGAAGTCTCGCTGGTGGCCGTCATGGACGCGGACAAGGAGGGCTTCCTCCGCAGCGAGCGGTCGCTTGTGCAGACGGCGGGACGCGCGGCGCGAAACGTCGATGGCCTCGTCATCCTCTATGCGGACAATCTGACGGACAGCATCCGCAAGGTGCTGGACATGACGGAGACGCGGCGCAACAAGCAAATGGCCTACAATGAAGAACATGGCATCACGCCGCAGACGGTGAAGAGCCATATTCAGGAAAGCCTCCGGCAGGAGGAGAAGGCGGAGCATATCGTCGAAAGCTATACGCGTGAAGACGATGGCGACTACGACGTGGTGGAGGCGATTCGCCAGATCGAGGCGGAGATGATGGCCGCGGCGGAGGCGTTGGAGTTCGAACGCGCCGCGATGCTGCGCGACCAGCTGTACAAACTGCAGGGCAAAAGCGGCAGCAAAATGGACGCGGGCAACAAGCCGAAATCCGCGCCGCCGAAGCCGAGCTTGCGGCAGCAGCCGTCCGTTTCCGCGAAGAAAAAGCGGAAAGGCGGTTCGGAAGGACAGATAATTTCGAAAGACAGCCCGTTTTTCCTGTAACGCGCTGATTTACATGTTATATTATAGAAGAGGTCATCATTGGCCGAGTGATATAACAAAAGAAAGGAACATCCCATGCTACCATTATTGCGCCCCGAGGGCTACCGTCCGCTATTGGACGAACTGACGACAGAGAAGGCCATCCGAAAAATCAAGGATGAGTTCCAGAATAATCTGGCGTTTGAGCTTAAGCTCCAGAGAGTTACGGCTCCGCTTTTTGTTTTGGGCGGTCGTGGCATCAATGATGATCTGAATGGCGTCGAACGCCCTGTCGCCTTCCCGATAAAGGACATGCATGACGAACAGGCGGAAATCGTCCATTCGCTGGCGAAATGGAAACGCATGAAGCTTGCGAAGCTCGGCTGTGCTCCGGATACGGGCATCTATACGGATATGAACGCGATACGGGCCGATGAAGAGCTCGACAACCTCCATTCGCTGTATGTCGACCAATGGGACTGGGAGAAGACCATTACCGCCGAAATGCGCACGCTTGTCTATCTGAAGGCGACGGTGCGGAAGATCTATTACGCGATGCGCCGCACGGAAGCGGCCATCTGCTCGGATTACCCGCAGCTGAAGCCGTTCCTTCCGGAGGACATCGTGTTCATCCATACGGAGGATCTGGAAGCGGAATATCCTTCGCTGACGCCAGTCGAACGTGAGACGGAGGCGACGAAAAAGTACGGCGCGGTGTTTTTGATCGGCATCGGCGGCGACCTGCCGCTGAGCAGCCAGAAACATGACGGCCGCGCGCCCGACTATGACGACTGGTCGACGCCGTCGGACGAACGGCACAAAGGACTGAACGGAGACATTCTGATCTACAATCCCGTGCTGAAGCGGACGTTCGAAGTGTCGTCCATGGGCATCCGCGTCGATCAGGCCGCATTGCTGAAGCAGCTGAAATTGCGCGGGCAGGAGAAGCGGTTGGAACTGCAGTTCCACAAGATGCTGATGAACGGTGAACTTCCGCTGTCGATCGGCGGCGGAATCGGCCAGAGCCGCTTGTGCATGCTGTTCCTGCAGAAGGCCCACATCGGCGAAATACAGGCGTCGATCTGGCCGGATGAGATGGTTGTGGAATGCCGGAAGAACAACATCCCGTT
>CACYQT010000016.1 GCA_902776645.1 uncultured bacterium
ATGATGCTGTTCCCGCCTCGCGAAGCGACGACAACCGCCGAGCCGCCGGAGCCGTTTACATTTCAGCATTCATAATTCATTATATACAAACAAAACATATAGGAGTTTGTCGGTCCGGCGGGGAGGCATTTTGGTTTATTCAGTGTATTCTGTGGACTCTTCATTAGTGTTCATTAGTGTTCATTAGTGGTTCCAATTCAATGTTTTGGTTGCGGCTTGACCGCTCCAGGTGTATTTATGGTCTGTGTTGAAATATTAGCCATATTTTCGAGAATGTCAGCAAGGACTTGACGGATTCCATTTCCAATCCCAAAGGCCTGTCGGTCGTAAACATTCGTTACTGTGTGTGGTTCTATGACTTGTATTCAAAAAAGGAAAATCTTCCACAAGTTGTGGAAGATTTGGTGAAGGTGCCATTTCCGTCCCCAATCCTAAAGGCCTGTCGGTTGTAAACATTCGTTACTGCGTGCGGTTCTATGACTTGTATTCAAAAATGGAAAATCTTCAACAAGTTGTTGAAAATTTAGTGAAAGTGCCATGGAGGCATCATTCTCGCATCATTGACAAGTGTGGAGGAGATGCTGAAAAGGCGTACTTCTACGTCTGTGAAACCATTGCGGAGGGCTGGAGCCGAAACCGTCTGGAGGATGAACTGAATTCGGATTTGTATGGCCGCAAGGGCAAGGCCATGGACAATTTTGCGGACAAGCTGCCACCACCTGACAGCAAGGTTGTGCATGAATTGGTCATGAGCCCCTATCTTTTTGCCATGGATGAATCGTTTGGCATGGAGGATGAAAGGGCCGTGGAGCAGATGCTGGTCCGAAATATCACGCGCACGTTGACGGAACTTGGAGGCGGTTTTGCGTATGTGGGGCATCAAGTCCGGATCCAAGTCGGGGAAGAGGAATTCTTTCCGGACTTGATCTTCTACCATCTTGCGCTTCGGCGTTATTTTGTCATTGAACTGAAGACACGGAAATTTGAACCGGGGGATCTTGGGCAGTTAGGGTTCTACATGACATGCGTTGATCGTCAGATCAATCATGAATGGGATGCTTCGACGGTCGGGTTGCTGCTTTGCAAATCGCATGACAAAACGGTTGTGGAATATGCCCTTGCCAACACGGAACGTCCGATGGGGGTGGCGCAGTATGAGCGAATGAAAACACCGCCGGAGGAATTGCGTGTGACAGCTGCTTCCATCGCTCGCTTGGCGGCCGTCGTCGATGAGACATATGCGAAGATCGACAAAAAAAACGCAACAGCTGAACAGCCATTGGCGGAATAGATGTTCCTAGTCCGCCGAATGGCTGTGTAAGTTGTTGATAAAGAGCGTTAAGCCTACATTCCTGCCGGCGGTGGCGGCTGTTGTTCCGCCGCCGGTGGCGGCTGCGTCCCCGCGGGCGGCGGCTGCATCCCTGCGGGCGGTGGCGGCGGTACGTTTGGCGGTGGCTGTTGTCCGTCAGGCGGATTGGCCGCTTGAGCTTCATATTGCCGGAAGTCAGCCGGATGCTTGACTCTGGCGATTTCCTGCTCGCTGAAGGCGTTGAAAAAGACTTGGGCTTGTTTCACTGGAACTGTGATCGTCGCCTTGCGTTGGCTATCAAGTTGAAATCTTGCCGGTAAGTTTTTATCCAATTGCCTCATCAGACGTTCCAGAGCGCTTTGATCTTGAATCGCTCCGGACGTGAAGACGAGATTGTCGTGTTTTGTCTCCACCGTCCATGGGATGCTCATCCCTTGGTTAACCGTGAGAAATCTCTCGTCGGGGGCGTTGGGCGCACCATGCCATGTCGTCGGCGATATCAGTTTTTCCAGATTGACGGCGGTTTCAGCGGCGTCTTGCTGGAATTTGGCTTTTGCCGCCGCCACGTCGGCGCGGCGCTGAACTTCCTCTGGATGCTTGACTTTGGCGATTTTGTCTTCCGAGAAGGCGTCGAAGAGGTGCTGGGCATCGCCGACTGGAACTTTGATGGTCGCCATGTTATCCTTGCCGATGTGGATTTCCGCTGAATTCGGGGCGCCGTACATCTGTTGAAGCAGCCGAGTCTGAGCCTCGCTGGAAAGCGGCTTTTTGGATGTATAGACAAGCATGCCATTGTCGTCTTTCTGGGCCGTCCACGGAATGCGGGTCTTTTCGATGACGGATAGATGCTTCAGCTCGACTTTCCCTTCCTTGCTCATCCATGTCGTCGGCGACGTGAGTTTCTCAAGATTTTCAATGGTCTCGATGGCGCCTTCCTGCAATGGCTTTGTATTAGGATCTTCCTCTAGAGCATCGTACAAGTTCAACTGGTCGGCGCAGATATCGATTATTCTGTTTACCTGTGTTTGGAATTCAGTCGTCATGCTTGTGATTTGTTCGCATGTCTGTTGGCGGATAGCCTTTTCCTCCGCAGAGATATCGTCTTCATTTGGGTTGAAGGCGGCTTTGTATTCTTCAGAGAGCTTGTCAATGGCATTGGGGTGTCCGGCGCACATTTGTCGCAATGTCAGGACACCCTGCATTTTGGCAAAGCGCGTATCGTCGTCAAACACTGTATAATTCCGGAAACGCTTCGTAAAATGATCGATGACTTTGAAGCTTGATCGAAAATCCGTATCGACAAAAGAGAGATTGTCTTTAATCGCCAATTTTGCGCCGCTGCCTTCCAGCGAATGACCGGGGTCGATGGCGAAGAATTTGCCATTGATGACGCCTTTGTTCTGGCCGTGCGAGCCGATGGCGTCGCGGTCCGCGAGCGCCAGGAAAATAGCCTTGAATCTACCGAGCGCCTCCACATTGCCGACAGTACGGCCGTCTTCGATGAAACCATCTTCGAAATCATGGTATCCTTCCGCGAATTTCGCCTCCAGCATGATTTTGGGATGTCCATCTGAATATTGTCCACGCACAAGTGTAAGATCTTGCGCGGGAACGCCGAGAAGGCGTGTGAGATCGTTGGCGAACGCTTCGGAGACGGCGCCGATGGACGCCTTGTCCGCCGTGGTGATACGTCTATGATAGTAGAAATAGCCCTTGTCTCTTACTCGTTCGGGAAGGCGGAATTCACCCGTGCTTGCAGCTCCTTCTGAAGATACACGATTGCCTTCATTGTAGTCAAGCTTGAGGATGTGTCGGTCTGTGAAATGCTTGAAAATCGGAAGCTGCGAGTTCGGATCGGTTTCCTTCGCCGTTTTGCCATAGGTCATGACGGCGTCTCGAAGCTGGATGAAGCAGTCCTTCTTGAGCTTTGCAAGGTTGGCCAGTTGCTGAGGAGTGGCCTGTGCACCGTCGGGGGGAAAATCTGTCCTCTGCGCGTTTGGAAAGGATTGCCTGATGGCTGAAAGGAGCGGCGAGTCCTTTTGGGGAACCTGTCCAAGCTTGTCAAGTTCCTTCGAGAGGACGTATTCCGCCGCGTAGGCGATCCCCGCAGCATGGGCACGGCCGACGATCAGACCTTTTTCAAGGAAGGTTTTGTTTTGCGTGTCTTGCTGCAGTTGTGGATTGTCAGTGAGAAATTGGTTAAATGACGTCTGGGTTGCCTGAGAGCGGATGTCGGTCATCAAGGCTCGCGAATCATGCTGCGACCAGTCATTATGGTAGATGAATCCAGGCTCGACGCCATTGGTCTTGAGTTTCTCGAACACGGCGGGGCGGAGATGGCTGTCGTTGAGACGCATGCCTGTGCCCATGGAACCGCTTTTCACATGGTCTTCGACTGACGTGCTGGGGCCTCTGTAGGTTGCGGTTGAATGCAACTTGCTGAGCCCCATGGGGGTGGAGCCTGATTCGACTTGCTTTTCTCCATGATGGAGTGGCCTGAACGCTTGGAGAACTGGCGGATTTTGCGAAGCCCCCAGTCTTTCCTGCGCCTCGGGCAGTGCGCGTCTGATGGATGCATCGACAAGCTCCGCGATGTCTTCAGGCGTCTTGCATTCTTCAAGCAAATGATTGATATCGTCAAGATGCTCATTGACGATTTGCCGTATTTCATTGGCCATCGGCTTGCCGCCTGATTGAAGAAGCAAGGGACTTGTCTGCAACTGGCGGTCCAACTCGTTGGTGAATCGCATTTGCTTCAACGATTCCAGTGATGAGACGATCTTTTTGATGTCGCATGCGCGCAAAGACTTGTGAAGCTGCGCACGGGTCCCCACAACGGTGTCGAAGGCGTGAAGACCAAAGACGCCATATTCCTTTTGCAAGGCATCCTTGAATGCCGCCATGGTTGCGTCGTTCAGCTTCTTGGGGGTAGAGAAGACTCGATTACCAAGCTGCACGCTCTGGGGAGTCTTGGCGTCATTGACAACGATGTCCCGCGTATCTTTCGGGGCGGTGGTGGCTAATCGATGGAAATCATTGAATGTAATGGGCATGGTTGTTGTTACTTATGGGCGGAAGACAAATGTTGAGGGTTGCGCGGAGAGTGCTTTGACGTCGTCATCCTGCTTGTCCGATGCTTCGTCGTCCAGATTGCCGTTGATGCGGCCGGCCCAGATTTCGACGAGCTGCAGGATGTTCTCCAACGTCTCGACGAAGTTCTCCGGATCGGCGGCCGCCGTGTTGAAATCGAACATGTAGTTGTAGATGAGTGTATTGCTTTCCTCCTCCAGGGCGAAGTAGCCGCCGGCCGTATCCTTCCCGAAGAGGGAGCCGGCAAGCAGGTCGCGGTAGACGGCGACGCCTGTGTCCGACGGAAGCGTCGCGACTTCCACGAAGCAGAGGATTTTCGCCGAGTTTTCAATGAACTGGAGGTTGATGGTGAATTGGTCGTCGACACGGAAGGTCAGGAGCCCGTCGTCATCAGGCACGAGCATTTCGAGTCCGGTCTGCTTGCGGATGATGGCGAGGAAGTTCTTGTAATCGTCAATGGTAGGCATGGTTTATAAGTTCCTGTTTTATGTTTTTGGTTGATTGATGGATGTTTTTGCGCTTTGATGGTCCAATGGAGATTCGGGATGCTTGCCAATGACATGTTTTCTTCACGTTGTCATCCTATATTCTCCGTTTTGGAGGAGTTTGTTACATATAAACGGATTTTTTTACATTTTATCGTTGAAAATCAAGAAGTCAAGGCAATAAGACGTTTTTTAGGAATATGTTGTCGGAATGCCCTGCCTGCTCACAATTGGGGGAAATGCTCATGAAATAAAACAAGCCTCCCGCAGACGTTTAATCCGTGGCGGGCTTGAGTGTTTTTATTTGCGGAAGTTGTTCCCTGGCAGGTTGCTTGACATTGAACTGGCCGCCGCCAATGCCGTGGAGATTCCATTCTTCGTTTTCATTGCCGTTGAAGGGCTCCGCGAACTGGCAACGATAAATCCGCTTGTTGTCCGGAATCTGTTTGATGACCCATGCTCAAACTTCACTAAAAAATTGATTGTTTTCCGTGACGATTTTGTTCATTTTGAAGCCTATGGTCAATACAGCGCAAGGATAAGGAAAAAGATACCTGCGATCTTTTTTTGCATGGAATGAAAAAAAGCTTTTTAACGTTTGACTTACAGTAACTGTAATGTGTATTTTATTGAAAAGTCTATAGACAACAATTCTGGAGCAGACTGCATAATAATCTTATTTCAGGATAGTTAAGATGAAAAATGAATCAACCATCGCGGGGCTGACTGATCGAACGCCACGATACACCGTCAAGGAAATAGCGGAGAAAATGAATCTGACGACATATGCTGTCCGCTATTACGACAATGCGGGGCTCATTCCCTATGTGGAGCGGACCAGCGGTAATATTCGGCTCTTCTCCGACTACAATCTCGCTTGGTTGAAGATTGTCCATTGCCTTCGTTCCACCGGCCTGCCGGTCACGGAGGTGCGCCGCTATATCGAGATGTGCCGCGAAGGGGATTCGACCATTCCCGAACGCGCAGCTCTCATTTTTGCACAGGAGAAAAAGCTCAGGTGGCAGCTGGATGAACTGCATCGTCAGATGGAAGTCCTTGAATACAAGAAACATTACTACGAGGAACTTCTGGCCAGCAAGTCCAAAGACAGATGCAATCCGGCCAATCTTCAGGAGCCGAATGTTTCTCCCGATAAAAGCAAATGATCAACTCGTTAAACAAGGAGACTGAACAATGAAAAAGTATTTGTGGATGGTTTTGACGGCGATGGTGCTGTTTGGATGCAGCAAGGCAAAGGTGGACAATACAAATAAGCAGGCGGCGCAGCCCTCTGCAACGGAAACCGCCAGTTATTATGAAGTGACCGATGAGAAGGCTCCCGTCGTCTATTTCACCAAGGACATCTCTCCCGCAGGGCTTGTCCGCGCCTACGAAGCGCTCGGCTGGAAGCCAAACGGCAAAGTCGGCGTGAAGATCAGCACGGGCGAATCGGAGAAGACAAACCACTTGCGCCCTGCGCTCATCAAGGATCTCGTGCAGAAACTCAATGGGACGATCGTGGAATGCAACACCGCGTACGGCGGCAGCCGCGCCACGGTCGCCATGCACCATCAGGTTGTCAAGGAGCGCGGTTATCTTGACATCGCGCCGTTCGACCTGCTGGATGAAGAAGGCTACATGACGCTTCCCGTCAACGGCAAAGTCCTGAAGGAAGACTATGTTGGCTCGCATTTCAAGAACTACGGCTCCTATCTGGTACTGTCTCATTTCAAAGGACATCAGATGGGCGGCTTTGGCGGTGCGCTCAAGAATCTCTCCATCGGTTTCGGCAGCGGTACCAGTGCCGAAAAATCCGGCAAGGCGATCATCCATTCGGGCGGCAAGAGCGTGACCGATCCATGGAACGGTGAGCAGATTCCCTTCCTTGAGGCGATGGGCGAGGCGGCGGTGGCCGTCTGCAAGGCCATGGACGGCGGCAAGAACATCGCGTTCGTCAACGTGATGAACCGACTGAGCGTGGATTGCGACTGTAATGCCAATCCTGCGGAGCCGGACATGCATGACATCGGCATTCTCGCCTCCCTCGATCCTCTGGCACTTGACCAGGCCTGCATCGACAAGGTCTGGCAGGCCCCTGATTCAGCAAGCCTGAAGGCGCGCATCGAACGCCAGCAGGGCCGTCATATTCTGGATTACACAGACACTCTTGGCGTCTATAACCGTCGCTACCGCTTGGTCAGTCTGGACAAGTAATCCTGTATGCTTGAAATTCTTCATCGCGAGGCGATTTATCTCTGGTACTATGCCGACCGGCAGTTCCACCAGATTTTCTGGTACTGGGTGCTCGGCATGGTGCTGGGGTCGCTTGTGTCGGTGTTCGCCAAGGAGGGCATCCACCGCCTCTGCGCCCGTTTGGGGCAGCGTCTGACAGGGCCGATTGGATGGATTGCCGCCAGCCTCCTGGGCATCGCCTCGCCATTGTGCATGTACGGGACGATTCCCATCTGCGCATCCTTTTCGCAAAAGGGGCTCAAGGAGGACTTTCTGGCGGCCTTCATGATGAGCTCCATCCTGCTGAACCCGCAATTGATCATATACAGCGCCGCTTTGGGGCGGACCGCTTTGTGCATCCGCATCATCGTGTGCTTTCTGTGCGGTGTCGCCGCCGGGGCGTTGCTGCATTATTGCTTCAAAGAGAAGAACTTCTTCAATTTCAAAGGCTTTGCGGAAAGGGCCGGGCATGATACGCATCCGAATCTCTTCCTGCGGTTTTTGTTCAATCTCGGCCGCAATTTGAAAGCGACTGGACCATGGTTTGCCCTCGGCATCCTGCTCTCCGCGCTTTTCCAACGCTATATTCCCGCCGAACTTGTCGGAAAACTCTTCGGCCCGCAAAAGCAGTTTGGACTGCTGTTGGCGGCGACGGTCGGCGTCCCGCTCTACGTCTGCGGCGGTGGCACGATTCCCATGTTGCGCGATTGGCTCGCCGAAGGGATGAGCTTAGGGGCGGCGACCGCTTTCATGGTGACGGGACCAGCCACGAAAATCACGAATCTCGGTGCGTTGAAGATTGTTCTCGGCGCGAAGAATTTCGCGCTCTATCTCGCCTTTGTCCTGCTCTTTTCGCTCGTGACGGGAGCAGTCGTCAACATTTTCCCATTCTGACAAAACATTACACATCAAACAAGAGATTTTAGCATGAATTACATCTGAAAAAGACAAACAGGGGGGGGGATGACGGTGAAGAACGGCTTGATCATGGTTGTCGGAATGGCAGAAAAAGCTGTTGGGCTGTATATTGAAAGACATATCTTGAGGCCATTCGCAAAATCAGCCATTGTCTTGGCTGTGGTGTAAAATGAAACGCAAACTCTTCAAAAAACGCAAAATGCTTATCATCTTCATCTTGCCGTTGGCATTTCTGCTGGCGGGTTGTGTGTTCCTGCAGACGCCGTCGTTCGGGCGGCTGCCGTCTGGTAAACGTCTGGAGCGCATTCGACAATCGCCAAACTATGCCGATGGCGAGTTCCGCTATCCCGTGAAAACGGAGGTGATGACCTCCTCCAAAAGCGGGCTGGCGGCGATGTGGGAGTTCGTCACGCAGCCGCGCAAGGATACAAAGCCTTCGCAGCCCGTGCCTTCGGAAAAGACGGATTTGCAATCACTTCCGTGTGATATTGACTGCATCGTCTGGTTTGGCCATTCATCATATCTTCTTCAAGTGGAGGGGAAAAGGCTGCTGGTGGATCCTGTCTTCTACAAGGCCGCGCCTGTCAGTTGGGTGAACCGTCCGTATCCAGGCACGGACTTGTGGAAGCCGTCGGACATGCCGCCATGCGACTGGCTGCTCATTAGCCACGACCATTGGGACCATTTGGATTATCAGGCTGTCAAGGAGTTAAAAAGTTCCATCATGCGTGTTTTGCTGCCGCTGGGCGTCGGCGAGCATTTCGAGCGATGGGGCTTCCCTGAGACGATGCTAACCGAATTGGACTGGCGGGAAAGCGCCGATTTGGGCGACGGTTTCACAATCCACTGTCTGCCTGCTCGGCATTTCTCTGGGCGCGGCTTGCGTCGCAACAAGGCGTTGTGGGCCTCCTTCCTGCTGAAAACGCCGTCAGGGCGGCAAATCTACATTGGCGGCGACAGCGGCTATGGCCCGCATTTCAAGGAAATTGGCAATCAATTTGCAGGGATCGATCTTGCCATTTTGGAGAATGGACAATACAATGCGGACTGGGCGCAGATTCATACGCTGCCCGCCGAATTGCCGCAAGTCTGCCGTGATCTCGGCGCGAAGGAGGTCATTACCGTCCATCATTCCAAATACACGCTGTCAAAACATCCGTGGGACGAACCGCGCCGCAACGAAGATGCTTTGGAAAAGGAAGGCATTCTTGTCCGCCGTCTTGTCATGGGGAAGCCGGAGAAACTTGTGTTCTTCCCAAATTGAATGGCAGTCAATGGCATGAGAGCATGCTTTGAAGACAACAAAAAAGCCGCAAATCAAACGATTTGCGGCTTTTAAAGTATACCGGGGGGGGGATTTGAACCCCCACGGGATTGCTCCCACTGCGACCTGAACGCAGCGCGTCTGCCAATTCCGCCACTCCGGCGTGTCAATGCAAATACATTACAACGGCTTTTGAAAAAAACAAATCGAAATGGAAGATTTTTTTCATGGAGAGTGAAAAAAAAGTGCGTTGCGGCACGGGATCCAACCGGTGATTTTGTCGCTTTTTATTTGAATGCAGTCATTTATGCTGTCTTTTGACAGAATTCGTACAATGGAGCCTTCTGACAGTTCCGCCAAGCTGACGGCGGTGGAGGCGGCATCGGAGGGTATGGGAACGATTCGTGTCTTGACAGTGATGATGGCCGTCCGCCGTAACTGAAGCCGCGGACGGATTGCGGCGACGAATAAAACAATGGCAATGACCGCCGCGATCACAAGCAAGATGCGTTTAAAGCCACGTTGGAAGAACATCGCGCAGATTAAGGCAACAGCCAGCGGGAGAATGAGTTCCGGCTCGTACGGGAAAAGATATATCCCGCCATGGCCGTTGGCTTCCCGCTGTGTGTCGCGGTGAATCATCCATAGAGAGGCGTCATGCGGGGAGTTGAGATGGGCATGCAGAACGGCGATGTTGTGCGACAATTGCCATAAGCTGTGCGTTTTTGACAATTCAGTGAAGATGTCCAGCGACTCCTGAAGCCGTCCTTCCTGCGCAAGTCTGGCGGCTTCCTCCCATTGCGACGAAAATTGTTTCGAGCAGGCGGCCAGACAGAGGAGCAGGGCGATCATCAAGGCGTTCCGAAGATATTTCCGGAGATTGGAAGTCGTTTGTTCCGTTGGTTTTTCGGTGGAAAAACGTTCGTGTTCGAATTGGCGGAGGGAGGCCGCCAGTTGTGGATGTTTTGTCTGGATGGCGTCGGCCAATTGGAGCAGATTCGCGCTGTCCGGCTGGCCGAAGGCCTGCTGGAGACGGGCGGTAAAATCAGACGGAAGGCCGTCCGGATTGGAACGGAGCCATTGACGGAGATGTTGTCGGGCGAGCCGTCGTGTCCGCCGCGATGGCTCCTGATACCATGCGCGGAAGCGGAAGACGGCGCAAATAGCTGTCACAAAGAGAATTGCGGCGACGGCCTCCCATGAGAAAATCGCAAGATAAAGGAAGTGGCGGTGCGGGCAGGGGAGCAGGGCAGGTGGTGGCAGACTGATAGCTGCGGATTTTTTTTCATTGATGGATACGGACGTCGCATCCTCTTCGTCATCGGGAAGTTGCTGCCAGAAGCCGTCCGTCCAGGCCTGCCGTGGCGGCACGGCTTCCTGCCCGTGGAGCAGGATTGGCACAGCGGTCAGCAGAACGGCTAGCAGTTGGAGAATGGCGTGGCGCATAATTTCAGAAAAAACAGCGGAAGTCTTTTGAACTTTTATTAAAATAAGGTATAATGTCATATTTGTCTAATGGAATGAACAAGTCAATTGACATAGAACCATCAAAGCAAAGGAAAAACATGAACAGACGTGATTTTCTGCGAAACAGCGCGATGGCGGCGGCCGGAGCCGCCGTCCTGCCGAATCTGGTAAACGGCGCGGAGGCATGGGATGTGAAGGCGACGGAGACGACGCATGCGCCGATCCGCATGGGCGTCATCGGCATCGGCATCCAATGCATCGGCCACATCCGCCATCTGATGCATCGCAGCGATGCGCGCATCATGGCGTTGTGCGATGTGGAGAGCATCCGCCTGAACCGCGCGAAGGGCATCGTCGACGAGGCCTATGCGAAGCGTTTTGGCAAGGAGGCGCGTCCCGTCGATACGTATGAAGACTTCCGTGAGATGTTGAAACGCACGGACATAGATGCCGTGCTGATCGCGACGCCGACGCATTGGCATGCCTGCATGAGCATCATGGCGGCCCGCACGGGAAAGGACGTGTATTGCGAGAAGCCGATGACGCTGTCCATCCATGAAGGCCGCGCGATGGTGGACGCCATGAAACGCTACAATGTCATTTTCCAGAACGGCAGCCAGCAGCGTTCGGACGCGAAATTCCGCCTTGCCTGCGAATTGGTCCGCAACGGCCGCATCGGCAAGGTGAAAGAGATTTTCATCAACAACGTGGCGGATCCGTCCGGCCCGTGCTATCTGCCGTCGGAACCGATTCCGCCGACCATCAATTGGGATCTTTGGCTCGGCCCCGCCCCGTGGCGCGGCTACAACAAGATCCTCTGCCCGTTCGACAATTGGGCGACCTTCCCGAACTGGCGCCGCTATTCCGACTACGACGGCGGCGGCATGACCGACTGGGGCGCGCATCATTTCGATATCGCGCAGTGGGCGCTCGGCATGGATGATTCCGGCCCTGTGACGATCATCCCGCCGCGCGAATCTGAATACAACCGTCTGACCTATGTCTACGCGAACGGCGCGAAGATGATCCGCGGCGGCGCGAAGCCCGGCGAGGCGGGTTTGGAAATCATCGGCGAAAAAGGCCGCGTCTGCGTCAACCGCGGCTATCTGATGACGGAGCCCGATGATCTGATCCGCACGAAGTGGGGCGCGGACGACATCCATCTTTACGAAAGCAATAATCATTGGAACAACTTCTTCGACTGCGTGCGCGAACGCCGTCAATGCATCTGCAATCCGGAAGTCGGCCATCGCAGTTCGACCGTCTGCCATTTGGGCATCATCTGCTACCGTCTGGACCGCACGTTGCATTGGGATCCCGTCAACGAGCATTTCGTCAACGATCCGGAGGCGGACCGTCTGATGACGAAGCCGTCCAGAGCGCCGTGGATCGTCTGAAGTAGTGGTTAGTGATAAGTGGTTAGTGGTTAGAAATTAATCATTAATGCGATATAAAGGGAGTATTTTATGAAAAAGTTCATGATAGCGTCGTTGATGGTTTTCGCGCTGCTTGGGCATGCGCAGGACAACAAGCCGCAACCGAGCGAGGCGGAAATCGCCCGCATGAAACAGGCCAGCCCGAAAGTCGCGACGGTGAAGCCCGCGAAGCCGCGCAACGTGTTGGTTTACATGGATACAAAAGGCTTCTACCATACGTCCATCCCGTTCGCCACGAAGGCGTTGCAGATCATCGGCGAGACGACGGGAGCCTTCACGGTAAAGGAAGTGACGGATAAAACAGACGCGTTTGAGCCCGAACATCTGAAAGAATTCGATGTCATCTTTTTGAACAACAACACGAGCCGTCTGCCGATCGGCGGCGTCGATTACACGAAAATGCCCGCCGGCAAGGAGCGCGATGAGGCGGAGGCCCGCGAAATGCGCCTTCGCAACGGCCTGCTGGATTTCGCCCGCAAGGAAGGAAAGGGCGTCTTCGGCATCCATGCGGCCATCGACGCCTTCTACACATGGCCGGAATACGGCGAGATGATGGGCGGTTATTTCAATCTGCATCCGTGGAGCGAAACCGTTGGCATCGAACTGGTTGACGCAGGCCATCCGCTGATGCGCGGATGGCGCGGCGTCCCGTTCTCCATCAACGAGGAGATCTACCAGGTGAAGGAGCCGTACAGCCGTGACAAGCAGCGCATTCTCATGCGGTTGGATGTCACGCGGACGAACATGAACAAAGGCAACCAGATCCGCCGCGACGACGGCGATTTCGCGACTGCGTGGCTGAAGAACTACGGCAAAGGCCGTGTCGTCTATATCGGTTTCGGCCATCGCCATGAGACGTTCTGGAATCCGGGCATGATGCAGATGATGCTGGACGCCGTTCAGTATTGCGCAGGCGATCTGAAGTGCGATGAACGCCCGAGCAACGTTGTCGACGACATGTACAAATCCATCACGGCGCAGATTGGTTTCTCGCGCGGCCTGCGTGACATCATCGCCAAACTGGCGCAGTACCAGTATTCCGTTGACGATACGGAAGCAAGGCAGATTGAACGGCTTGTGAACGACGCGGAAGCTCCCGGCCAGGAAGCCCGCGCGAAGCAGCTGGCCACCGCTTTGGCAGGCCTGCTCAAGCCTGAAAGCTCCGTGGACGCCCGCAATTTCGCGTTGCGGCAGCTGTCCCGCATCGGTGGCGCGGCGGAGATTCCCGCGATTGAATCGCAGTTCGCGGACGAGAAGACGGCCGTGATGGCCCTCTACGCGTTGCAGCGCATTCCGGATGCCGCCGCCGAGCAGGCGATGATCCGTTCATTGGACACCGTTCCGCGTGAACGCGCGGCGACCGCCATCGCGCTTGGCCGCAAGAAATGCGCCGCCGCCGTCGCGCCGTTGGCCAAGTTTTTGAATGACGAAAATTACGGCCCGGCCGCCGCGCTGGGCATCGGCATGATCGGCACGAAAGAGGCCGCCCAGACGTTGGCCGCCGCTTTGCCGACGGTCAAGACGGCGTTGCGCCGCGACATCATGATCGGCCTCTGCGACGCCATCGGCGCCTTGCCCGCGGCGGACTGCGCGGATGCCTGCCAGGCGTTGCTGGCGGCGGATGACTGCCTGCCGAACGCGAAGGCCGCCGCCCAGGCGAAGGCCTTCGTCGCCGCTGGTGCGAAGGCGGATGTCGCGCAGATTCTGAATAAATTGAAAACAGGCGATACTTTGATGAAGGCGGCCGTCGCCCATGCGCTGCCGGAAATCGACGGCGCGCTGCCGAAGGTCGTGGCGGCTATCGACACGCTTCCCGCCTCCGCGGCATGCTTTGTTCTGGATGCCGTCGCCGCGTCGAACAGCAAGGCTTTCGAGGCGGACGCCATCCGCCTGCTGGCCAGCAAGAACGACCAGATCGCCATGACGGCGGCCCGCACGCTGGAGACGATCGGCGGCGCGGATTCCGTGCTGCCGTTGGCGAAGCTTTCAGCGGATGGCGAAGGCGCGCGCAAGAATCAGGCCCGCCATGCGTTGTACCGCATGACCGGTGACGCCGTTGACGCGAAAATCCGTTCGGAAGCCGTCAGCACGGCGAACGACGCGGCTTTCCGCGCGGAACTGATCCGCGCGTTGGGCGGCCGTCTGGACAAAGGCGCCGTCAAGTTGCTTTCCGACAACGCGTTGTCGGAAGACAAGGAAATCCGCAAAGAGGCGGTCGCCGCCTTGGCGCTCGTTGCCGGTGAAAAGGATCTGCCGGTCGTCATCGGTCTTCTGCCGAAAGTCACCGGTTCCGCCGAACGCACGCAGCTGAAGAACATGGTCATCAACATCGGCAAACGTGCGGAAGACCAGGCCGCGGCGTCCGCGGCCGTCATCGACGCGTTGCGCGGCAATATCGCGTCGCCGTCGCGTGTCGCCCTGCTGGAGGCTCTCGGCAAGTTGGCCAACAACAGTGCGTTGCCTGTTTTGACGGAAGCCTGCAAGAGCGACGACGCGGCCGTGAAACGCATCGCCATCCTCGCGCTTGGCGAATGGCCGACGCCCGAACCGCTGGACACGTTGCGCGGCATCAGCCGTGACGACACGGCGTCTCTTGCGCATAAAGTCTTGGCCTTGCGTGGTTACGCGCGTGTACTTGCGTTGCCGAGCCCGCGTCCCGTCAAGGAGACGCTGGACCTTTACAAAGAGGCTTTGGCTTTGGCGAAGAACCCGCAGGAAAAAGGCTCGTTGATCAACGGTCTTGGCTATCTGATCCATCCTGAGGCGCTGAAGCTGGCGAAGAGCTATCTGGAAGTGCCCGAACTGGCGAACGAAGCCGTCCTTTCCGCGACGCGCATCATGAACGGCCTGAACGGCGCGGCCATGAAGCTGACGTCCTCCCACGGCGGCAGCCAGAGAAACGCCATCGACGGCAACACCGCCACACGCTGGACCAGCGGCAAGGCGCAGGCGGGCGACGAATGGTTCCAGATCGATATGGGCTATGCAACGGAAATCAGTGAAATCAAACTATTTGCAGGAGAGACGGGCAACGACTTCCCCGTGGAGTACAAAGTCTATGTCACGGAAGACACGGCCAATTGGGGCAAGCCCGTCCTCGAAGGAAAAGGAAGCGACCGCAACATGCTGCTGAAGCTCAGCGCCTACGGCCGCTATATCAAGATCTGCCAGACAGGCCGCGGCTCCATGTACTGGTCCATCTGCGAAATGCAGATCAACGGCGTTCCCGCCGAGGCAGGAGCGCGTCTTGACAACGCCAAGCTGAAGCTCTCCTCCAGCAAAAACGCGGGCAATCTGAAGAACGCCGTCGACGGCGACGCGAACACGCGTTGGGACACGAACGCCATGCAGGCTGTCGGTGATTGGTTCATGATCGAACTTCCGAAAGTCATGACGGTCAAGAAGATCGTGATGGACGCCACCAAGTCCGCCAACGACTTCCCCAAAGGCTACCGCATCGATGTCTCGATGGACGGAAAGGACTGGAAAGGCCCCGTCGGCATGGGCAATGGCAGCGGCGCGGTCACGACCGCCATGCTGCTGGACTATCCCGCGAAGTTCGTGAAGATCACTTTGACGGAAGCGACGGACAAGTGGTTCTGGTCCATCCACGAACTGAGCGTGTTTGCTGAATGATTCAATACCGTGCCGCCAAGGGCGTTTGGCTCTTGGCGGTATGACGGATACAGGCGAGAGGGATTGTTTTTTACAAGGTTTTGTGATGGCATTGACAGCATTGGAACAATGGGAGTTGACGTTGAAGACGGCGTTGGATTCGATAGACGCCTTGCTGGAGAACAAATACGGGCCGTTGCTGGTCAGAAAGGCCAGCCGTCCGGCGGCAGGCAAGGCGTCGAATCCGAAATACGACGGCGTGTTCGGCATCGACTCGAAATTCACATTGGGCTACGCGAGCGGCAGCGGGCCGGGCTACATCATCGAGCTGTTGACCGGCTGCGTCCCGCCGCTGCCTTCCGCCATGAAGACGGAAATTTTGGATGATCTGGAGAAGATGCTGCCTGACGTGCTCGCCGCTTCTTTTCCGGGCAAGACGTTCAACATCGAACGGATCGGCGAGCGTTTCAGGTTGACGGGTGATTTGGGGTTCTGAACAAGCGAGGCGTGGATGTCTGAGCATCAACAACAAGTGAAGGTGTCGAAGGTCGGGCGGAAGTTCGCCATCGGCTACCAGATGGGCGGCGAAATGACGTCGGACGACTGGATTGAGGTCATTTCGCGGTATCGTGAATCGATATTGGAAGTTTATTTCGCAATGCCCGGCGACATGAGCGGACGCGCTCCGGCCGGACTCAAACTGGAGGGGAAGAAGACGGACGAGCTGCTGGAGGCGTTCTGGAATGATTTGGAACGCCTTAAGGCGATGGACGTCTCCGGCGTGATGCTTTTCAATTCCGCTTGCTACGGCGTGGAAAACCAGTCGCAGAAACTGCTCGACCATGTCGGTGAGAGCATTGAGGCGGTACGGCGGCATATTGATCTGAAGGCGGTTACGACATTGCATCCGGCCATCGCGCAATATGTCAAAAGCCATTATCCGGAACTGAAAGTCCGTTCATCCATCACGATGCAGATCGGCACGATTCCCCAGATGGAGGCCGTGTCCGACCAGTTCGACGGATTCTACCTCCATCGTGATTTCAACCGTGATCTGGAGCATATCAAGGCCGTGCGCGCATGGTGTGACGCGCATGGCAAGACCTTGCATCTTCTGGCCAACAGCGGCTGCCTTTACCAATGTCCGTTCCATATCCTTCACATGAGCCAGACATCGCATATCAAGGAGATCAGCGAAACGGACTCGATCTACGAGAACAACCGCCCGTCGCCTTGCTGTGACGTCTATACATATACGGAAAAACAGCCCATGTTGCTGCAGAACACATGGATTCGGCCGGAGGATTTGCATAAAGTCTCCGGATATTTCGAAACCGTCAAACTGGCGAGCCGCATCAGTCCGACCATCCTGGACATCGTCAAAGGCTACTGCGAAGGCGAATGGCATGGCAACTTGCTGAAGCTGTTCGAGATGGACTATTCCGTGCTGCCGTTTGTGCCGAAGATCATGAACGACAAGTTCCCCGACGGCTGGTTTGAGCAGACCATGCACTGCGGCCATCATTGCGAAAGCTGCGGCTACTGCAGAAAAGTGTTCGGACAGGTGGCCGAAAAGACGGATTTCATGGAAAAAAAGGAGGGTTGACGAATGCTTGGACTTATTGATAAAGTATTGAGCCTGTTCGACAACCGAAAACTGGCCTGCGAAGTCGGCTACCAGCATGGCAATCCCGCGTTGAAGTCGGTCCTGCGGCAATACGCGGGACAGGTGACGGACGTGTATTTCACGCTGCCCGGCGATCCCACCTACTACGGCGCATGGGGCATGAAGGGCGGAATGGAGTGGAAAGAGCTCTACGCCAGCTTCATAAGAGACTTGGATGAAATCCGCGGCATGGGCATCTCCGCCGTCGTCTGCGTGGATGCATCCTGCTACGGCGCGAATTTTGCCTCTGAACAACTGATGAAGCATCTTGCGGAGATGCTTCGTAGTATTTCCGAACATATTCGCATCCGGGCTGTTACGACGAGTTCCTTCCCAGTCGCGGAATGCCTGCGGCACATGAACAGCAGCCTCAAGATCCGCGCATCGGAGGGGATGCATCTGATGAGCGTCCGCCAGCTGGACGTCACGCAGCATTTGTTCAATGGCTATTATATTGGCAATGAAGGCGTTCGCGATCTGGACGAAATCGAACGGATGCGGAAATGGTGTGACGACAACAGCAAGTCGCTGCATATCGTGCCGAACAATTCCTGCCTGTATCGCTGCCCGTACTATATCTATCATAGCAATGTGCAGTCCCATCTGCAGGATGTCGTTCTCTCGCAGAATGGTCCGGACAATCCTGTGGACAGGACCGCTCCATGCGAGCAGCTTCTGGCGAAGCCTGAAAACAAAGCCAAGATCCTGCAGGGCATGTGGTTGCGGCCGGAGGACATGCGCCATGTGTCGTATTATTTCGATTCCATGCGGCTGGGGACCCGCACAAACAAGAATCTGCCGGATATCGTCAAAGCCTATTGCGAAGGCCGTTGGGACGGAAATCTTTGCGATATTCTGGAAACGATGCACGACCATTCCGCCATGTTCCCGTCGCTCCGCAACGACCGCTTCCCGAAGGACTGGTTCAAGAAGACGTCGCGCTGCGGCCATCGTTGCGAAAGCTGCCATTATTGTGAGGATGTCCTGAAGCAGGTCAGTGGTTGATGGAGGCGGAGACATGCCGTTGACTGATTATTTCCACAAGATCAAAAACACGTTTGGTGGCGAAAAGCAGAAATATTCCATCGGCTACCAGATGCGCGGCGACTACGGCGATACGGATTTCACGGCCATGGTGGACAAATACCGCGACAGGATTTCGGAGGTGTTCTTTCCAATGCCCGGCGATTCCAGCGGGCGGCCGCCTGTCGGTTCGGGCATTAAAAAGGATATCATGGAACTGCTTGCCGTTTTCTGCAAGGATCTGGATGCGCTGCATGAAATCGGCGTGCCCGGAGTCCTGCTGTTCAATTCGGCCTGCTATGGCGGAAACGCCGTCTCTTACGGGCTGTTCAACCATGTGAAGGACAGCATCGAAATGGTGCGGAAGCATATTGATCTGATCGCCCTCACGACGATGTCCATGCCCATCGCGGAATTCGTGAAGATGAATTTCAAGGAGCTTCCCGTTCGTGCGTCGGTCAACATGTATTTGGAGGACGTCGGGCAGATGTCGCTTGCAAGCCGTTATTTCGACGGTTTCTATCTTGGACGGGAAGTCAATCGCGACATGGCGCGCATCAAGCGGATACGTGAATGGTGCGACGCGCACGGGAAATCGCTTCATCTGCTGGCCAACAGCGGCTGTTTGCACCATTGCCCGTTCAAACATTTTCACTTGAACGCCTCCGCTCATTACCGTGATCTCGAAAAGAGTGATTCGCCGACGACGGTGAATTCCTTTTTGTGCTCACGGGAGCTGGCGAATCCAGAAAACCACGTCTGCATCCTGCGCTCCAGCTGGATACGACCGGAGGACATCCATCATTACACAGGCTTGGTCGATACAGTCAAACTGGCGATGCGCTCCACCGAACATCCCGAAAACGTGCTCAAGGCTTATTGTGACGAAAAGTGGGACGGCGATCTGCTGGAGCTTCTGGAGCCCGGTTACGGCAATATCCAGAACATGCCCGTGTTCCGCAATGACCGCTTCCCAAAAGACTGGTTCGATCATACGGCGCATTGCGGCCATCATTGTGAAACATGCCATTATTGCGAAGAAGTCCTGAAAAAAGTGGTCAGTGGCTAGTGGCTAGTGGTTAGTGGTCAGTGGTCAGTGGTCAGTGGTCAGTGGTCAGTGGTCAGTGGTCAGTGGTCAGTGGCTAGTGGCTAGTGGCTAGTGGCTAGTGGTCAGTGGCTAGTGGTTAGTGGTTAGTGGTTAGTTAATTGTGGATAGGAGATGCCGATATGACATGCAAAAAGCTTTTTCTTGTAATGGCGATGTTTGGAATGACGATGGCGGCGTTTGCGCAAACTGCCGGAAAACAATATTTTCTGGTTGATTCCCGGACGCAGATGCCTGTCTTGTGCTATCCAATGTTGCCGAATTGGCTGCATGGCGGCAAGACGAACTGGACGACGGAGCCGGCCACGCCGGTCAACTGGCATGTCTGGGCCATGTCGCCTGACCAGCAGGTGAAAATCATCTTTTCGTCGCTGACGGTGATTCCCGCGCCGATGCAGATGATCCGCCAGGTGCCTTTCTTGCAGAATCCGAACATCCTGCCTATGACGCTGTTGCAAGGGGTGGGGAGAGACCATAATCTGACCAATGTGCGGCTGGTCGAAGCACATTTCAACCAGCATGAGGCACCGAAGGATTTGATTGAATCGCGTATGAAACAGGCTCAGCAGAATGGCATCCGTCCCACCAATTTCCTTTATACGGAGCTTTTCTTCCATTATGAAGGCTATCGTGGCGACAAGAAATACACGGTCGTCTTCTCCCTGCCAATGCTGGCGACGGAGAACCGCCCCGGCATGAACTTCTCGACCGTTGTCGAATTGCTGATGCCGATGTCGTTCAGTTGCCCGCCGGAACAGGAGGCGGATACGCTGAAACGATTGGAGGCCATGGTGAAGAAGGTTCAGATGAATCCGAATTACACGGCGGTCGTCAACCGAATCGCCGCGCAGCGAACGGCGAACTGGATCCGTCTGCAGAACGAAATCCATGACCAGCAGATGGAGGCCGCCGCCAACGCGTCGAAGACGCAGGAGCGCGTGCGCGACATGTGGTCCGAATACATCCGCGACGTGGATACGGTGTCCAATCCGAACACGGGAGAGAAGATGTTCGTGGACAGTCGCTACGACCATGCGTGGATCAACAGCGACAACGAGATCATCTACCACAATAACGGTTTCAACACGCCCAACGCGAACACGGCGACGTTCGACCCGAACAGCAATTCGTTGTTCAACCAGACCAACTGGCGGAAGCTGAAATAATGGTACGATGGCGTGGTGTGGCGACGCCGTCGCCACATCGTCACTGCTTCTTCAATTCGATGACGCGGCTGGCCTGTTTCGCGAGATTCAAATCGTGCGTGACCATGATGAGCGATTTCCCCTGTTCGGAACGGACGTGCTGCAGGATGTCGATGATACCCTGCGCGGCTTTGGCGTCAAGATTGCCGGTCGGTTCATCCGCAAGAATGATGTCCGGATTGTTGATGAGGGAGCGCGCGATGGCGACGCGTTGCTGTTCACCGCCGGACAATTCGCGCGGACGGTGGTTCAGGCGTGCCGCGAGCCCGAATGTTTCAAGCCATTTTTGGGCGTTTTCATAGACTTGGTTGCGGTTGACGCCCCACTGCAGGGCGGGCAGGGCGGCGTTCTCCAGCGCGGAGAGTTCGGGGAAGAGCATGTAGGACTGGAAGACGAAGCCGATGCGCTTTTTGCGTAGTTTCGTCAGGGCGGAGGAAGACATTTTCGCGATGTTCTGCCCGTCCAGAAGGATGTCGCCGGACGTCGGCCGATCGAGCCCCGCGAGAATATGCAGCAGCGTCGTTTTGCCGCAGCCGGACGGCCCCGTGAGGGCGATCCATTCGCCTTTCGGCAGGTCGAGACTGAGATTCTTGATGACTTCGATCGTGCCGCCCGCCAGGGAGAACGACTTGCAGAGATTCTTGATTTGGAAAAGGTTGGCCATGGTGTGTCGTCTGCTGGTTGAATGATGTTAGTTGTTGTCCTGAAGTGATTTCGCAGGCGGCAGGGCGGAAGCGAAAATGGCGGGTATGAGGGCTGCGAGAATGCAGACGGTCATGGAGAGGATGGAGACGGTCACCAGATCGTTCGCCGTCCAGAGGGCGGGCAGATGGTTGAGGTGGTAGAGTTCCGGCGGGAAGACGTCATGGCCCAGAATCTTGCTGAGGATGGCGGCAATGGCGTTGCGGTAATGGATGACAAGCAGGCCGAGCGTGATGCCGAAGGTCGTGCCGAAGACGCCGATGGCGGCGCCTTGGAACATGAAGATGCGGGCGACCGTCCAACTGGAGACGCCGACGGCTTTCAACGTGCCGATTTCACGCGTTTTCTGGACGACGACCGTGATGAGCGTCGCCGCGATGCTGAAGGAGGCGACGAGCAGGATGAACGTCATGAGAAACGCCATGAGTTTTTTCTCCACCTGCAACGTGCTGAACAGCATCTGGTTGCGTTCCTTCCACGTGACGATTTTGAAACGGCGGAGGCGGTTCGGCTCGTTGATGTCGCCGTTCAGTTCCTGCATCAATTTGTCCATCTGCATGGGATCGGGAACTTTTCCCTGTACGGAAGTGGCTGTCCCCCAGTCATATCCAAACAGATCGGCGGCCTGGTCGCGGCGGACGAAGATGACGTTTTCATCGAATTCCGCGAAGCCCATGGAGAAGATTCCGACGACTTTGACTTCCTCCGGCAGATAGACTTCGTCCGGCTGGCCGACATGGACCTGCCCGTCTTTGTCCCATTTGACGTTTTGCGTAAGTCTTGCGGGAGAATGGATGAGAAAACTGGATCCGATGCGGAGGCCGACGGCATTGGCGAGACGATCGCCGACGAGCGCCTCGCCTTCTTCGATGTCGAATTTGCCGTAGATCATGGCGCCTTTGATTCCCGTGACTTCCCCTTCACGGGCGGGATCTATGCCGTAGACGACTTTCGGCTGGATGACCTGCTCCGTTTCGCCGGACAGCGTGCTCGCCTTGACTTGGATGAGGGCGGAGTCCTGAATCAGCGGCGATGCCTTGACACCATGCTTCTCAAGAATCCCGATGATTTTCTCTGGATCGTCCATCGTCGATTTCATGTTCGGGAAGACGTGGAGATGGGCCTGCCAGCTCATGATGTTCTCTTGAATATCCTTCCCGAAGCCCGCCATGATGGAATTGACGATGAGAAGGATGGCGACGCCAAGCGTCGGGCCGAGGATGGAGAGCAGCGTGATGAAGGAGACGAACGTCCGTTTGGGACGCAAATATCTCAAAGCCAGAAAAATGTCGAGCGGAAGATGCATGGGGTGTATTATATATAGGTATGGAGGTTATTCGACGATTTCGCCGACGATGAAGATGCAGCCTGCGAAGAAGCGGAGCTTTTCGTATTTGGCGGGATTCTTGTCGAAGTCGGGCTTGTTGTGGTCGAAGAGGATGGCGCGTTTGTCGATAGGCTGGTCTGTCACTTTGATGGTGATGGTGCGGATTTTTTCCGGATCGGTGCTGTTGCCGAGCCACATCGTGGCGAGGCGGTGGTAGGTGCAGTAGGGGTCGAACTGGCGGCTGACGTACGGTTTGGCGCCGTCTATGGAGACTTCCACGACACCGCCTTGCGGGCCGATGATGTTGTACGCGGCGGCGTTCACGCCTTTGTATTTGAAGGTGATTTCCGCGCCGTTGTCGAAGGAGAAGAAGTCATCGCAGCGGTTGAGGAAATGACGTGTGACTGGATCGTCATGGGCGTCCTTCCGCCATGGCCCCGTGATGTGGACGGCGGGATGGTCGAACGGAATCGTGACGACCTTCTCCCAGCAGTCGGCGACCATTGGTTTCGGAAGATTGGCATGCGGGCCTTTCTGTCCAGCGGCCTTGATGGCGGGGAGGGAGCGTTTGATGGCTTCCATATAGAGGATGTGGCCTGTGTTTTCGTATGGATGGACGCCGTCCCGCGCGAAGGGGATCTTGCCGTCGGCGTTGACGAAATTGTCCGCGCTGAGGTTGAGCTCCTTTCCGGAGACGCGCGTCATGCCTTCGTTGGAGGCTTTCATGATGAGTTTGCCGCTGCGTTCGAGTTCGACGATTTCTACGCCCATGTGGATGGTCGGGATACTGTAGTAGTCCGCGATCTCCTCCATGACGGAGGCGGAGCGTTGCATGACATCAGGCTGCATTTGGGGGAGTTGTGAGGCGGTCAATGTATAGACGAAAAGGATGTCGCAGTTCGGCAGATCCCGCCAGATGTGTCGGACGATGCCTTCCATGGAACGGCGGATGCCGAGGGGCGGCGTGCCCGAGTCGTTGACGGCGAATTCCACGAAGACAAGATCGGGCTTGTATTTAAGGACATCGTGTTCAAGGCGATAGGCGCCGAGATTGGAGCCCGTGCCGCCGATGGCCGCATGGACGGCGTTGACTTTCACATTCGGATACTGCTCCTGGAAGAATTTCTGCGAATGGACGCGGTAGCCGTTCTGCGCCGTGATGGAGCCGCCGAAATAGGCGATCGTCACATCCTGCCCCGCTTCAAGCTTGGCGTAGAAGTTCGGCAGGCCGCCGCGCGGGAACGATTCGACGAGTTTCCGTTGCTCGATTTTTTCCGGATTGAAGCCTTCCGGAAGTTTTCCCGGCTCTATGGTGGTGGCGCAGAGGGACATGGCGATGATTCCTGTCAATGTGAAGAGAAGGTTTTTCATAGATGCTCCATATAATGAGGTAGCAAGGGCGTCCCGCCCTTAACAAGGCATATAATGAGGTAGCAAGGGCGTCCCGCCCTTGGCAAGGCCGAGACGGCCTTGCTACCTATTTAATTGATGTCTTTCTGTAGTGTTCCGCCTTGGTTGTATTTTTGGTTGTTGGGCAGGCCTCGTTGGCCCGTCCCTTTCTTCATAAGTTCTTTCAATTCATCAAGATACTTTTCATAGACGGAGCGCGGCAGCGATTGGTGGCGGCGGCAGATGTCCGCCGCCATGCCGACGACTTCGCCGAGCATGCCTGTTGTGCGCATGACGCGTGTCGTTCCCAACGCGATGTGGGTGACGCTGATGTTGCGGCCCGCCATGAAAAGATTGTCCGTGTTGCAGGAATAAAGGCAGCGGTAGGGCACGGGATACGGATAGATGTTCTGATGCTTCGCGATGGATTTGAATTCGCGTTCGGGAAAATGCTCCGTGTTTTTCGGATCCGGATAGTGGAGGTCGATGGACCACGTCGTGGCGGCGGTGCCGTCTTCGTAGATTTTCTGTTCGCGCAAGTCGTTCTCCGTCAAGACGTAGTCGCCAATCAGACGGCGTGATTCGCGTTTCCCCGCGATGTAGGCGACCCAGTCCAACGAACGTGTACGGTATGGTTCATTGTTCGGTAGATGGTTTTTCAGGTAGCTCCAATTGGAATAGACGACGAGCAGGCCGTAGTCGCGGATCCGTTCAAAATCGTTGATTTGGTCAAAATTCATGCCGGTCTCCCATGTCCATTCGCCCATGGTGACCTTTTCGCAGGATTGGTCGTTGAATTCAAGCCCATAGGAGAATTCGGGGAAGGAAGTCTCTGTCTTGCAGTCCTTTGAATACCATTGGACGGACGAACCCATCGTCAGTTTGTCGCCTTTTTCAGGAGCTCCCGGTTCGTTGAATTCGTCTCTCGCCTCGCGCCCCATGCGGTAGTCCGCTTTCGCCAGATAACCGACGGTCCCGTCGCCTGTGCAGTCCGCGAAGAGCGGCGCCGTGAAGGCGATGTCAAATCCTGTCTCGATATGTCGGGCGATGACGGATTCGATGCGGCGGTCGTCCATGATGACGGAGCGGACATGGTAGTTCGGGAAGAGGGTGATGTTTTTTTCGGCGGCGACGAACGCCGCCTTCTTTTCGTCTTCATATTGCGTGGCCGGTTTGGCGTTGCCGCCGTTCAATGGGCCGAATTCCTTCAGCAGGTTGCCGAGCTCCGGATAGGGGCCGATGGAGATGCGGCCGCCGAGATGGACGCGCACTTCGGAACTGTTGCAGCCGCCAAGAATGGGGCGGTCGTTGATGAGCGCGACACGGCAGCCGAGCCGTGCGGCGGAGACGGCCGCGCAGATGCCTGCGATGCCGCCACCGCAGACGACGAAATCGAATTCGCCTGCGGGAGCAGGCGGTCGAGGCACGGGGCGGATGGTCGGCGGATTGGAGGTCGTCGTGAGGCAGACGGCGTCGCAGCGTCCGTCGAAGCCTGTCAAGTCATGCAGGGCGATGGTGGTTTTTCCGGCGGGAATGACGACGGTTCCCGCTATTTGCCATTCCCATGACTTGCCGCGACAACCGAGAACGGTCGGCAGAAGTTCGCCGTTGACAGCGATTTGGAAACGGCCAGGGCCTTCCTTGTCCGTCCATGGCGACGTCCAGTTGTAGGTGTGGGCCCAGACAAAGTACGTTCCCGCCGTCTTGACGTTCAGCTGCCCGACGGCGTCTTCGACAGGCTTGCCCATGCCGTGGGCAAGCAGGTAGGGCGAGCCCATGAAGTCCATGAACTGCTGATCGACGACCCAGCCGCCTTTCTGCGAAAACTGCTCTGTTTCAATCCAGAGTTCGGAAGCCGCTAGGGAGAGTCCCATGAGCATTGTGCTGGCAAGATGAAATTTCATGATGATGTTTTTTGGGGTGTTTAATTGATTTTCAGATAAAACAAGATTAGAATATATCTGCATTTTCGTTTCAAATCAACTAAAAACAGGAGAACTCCCATGAAATCATGCGCTTTGCTGCCGTTGTCGCTGCTGTGTCTGTCCATCGTCCAGGCGGATTTGTCTGCCGAACCGCGCCGCGTGCCGTTCGCCGATCCGTTCATTTTGTATTATGACGGCATGTACTATGCCTACGGAACGGATTCCCCAAATGGTATCGCCGTCATGTCGTCGAAGGATCTGAAAGTCTGGACGCGTGGGGTGGGCCGTTCGAAAGAGAAACTGGCGTTGCACAAAGACGATTCATACGGCGAAAGATGGTTCTGGGCGCCGGAAGTCTATGAAGTGAAAGGCAAATTCCATATGTATTATTCGGCGGATGAACATGTCTGCGTCGCCGTGGCGGACCATCCGTTGGGACCGTTCGTCCAGCCAGACAAAAAGCCGTTCTTCCCAAATGAGAAGACTATTGACAACACGCTGTTTATCGATGACGATGGTAAACCCTACATGTTCTTCGACCGCTTTTTTAACGGCTTGCAAATTTGGAGCGTCGAATTGGAGGACGACCTTCTCCATGCGAAGCCTGAATCATATCGCTACTGCATCCGCGCCTACCAGCCGTGGGAACGCAAGGCGGGGTCAGTCAATGAAGGCTGTTTCGTCATGAAATATAAAGGTCGCTACTACATGACGTATTCCGGCAACGGCTACACCAGCCAGGACTACGGCATCGGTTGCGCCGTGGCGGACAATATCGGTGGTTTGTGGAAGAAGTACGACCACAATCCGATCTTCCAACGCGTTGGCGGGTTGGTCGGCGTCGGCCATCATTCGTTCTTCAAGGATAAGGACGGCAAGCTGCGCATCGTGTTCCATGCCCACCATACGACGACGAAAATCCATCCTCGCGACATGTACATCGGCACGGCATGGTTCAAGGAAGAAGAAGGAAAGGTTCCTGAACTCGTTATCAGCCAGGAATTTATCACACCTGTCATCGGCGAGTGAGACAGCGAAAATCGCTTTGCCCATTTAGTCCCTTTAGTCGTTTCTGCCGCTTATGTCCTTTGAAAACAGCCTGCTTCACCTTGTGCATGACTTCCTGCAACGGAAGGATGTGCATGGCCGCGTATTCGTTGGCTTCAGCGGCGGCGCGGACAGCACGGCGTTGCTTCTGCTGTTGTCGCAGGCTGGGCTGGAAGTGACCGCCGTGCATTTCCAGCATGGCCTCCGTGGCGCCGCCGCCGAGGCGGACGCCGTTTGGTGCGAACAGTTCTGCTTGGCACGGAACATCCGTTTCCTCCGCGAAAATCTCGCCGTGCCGTCGAATCGCCTCCGCGGCGAAAGCGTGGAGGAGGCCGCCCGCCGCCTGCGGCTGGAGGCGTGGCGCCGTCTGGCAAACGCCGATGGCGATGTTGTCTTTCTTGCGCATCATGCGGACGACGCTTTGGAGGATTTGTTGTTGCGATTGGCCCGCGGAGGCAACTGCACGGGGCTGACGGGCCTTCGTGACGAGCGATTTATCGATGGTGTGCGTTTTCTGCGGCCGTTGCTGGACATCCGCAAAGAACAATTGGAGGATTTTCTTCGGTCGCAAGGCGTTACAGATTGGCGGCTGGATGCGACGAATGATGACAGTGCCTATCGCCGCAACGCCGTCCGCAACGAACTGCTGCCGTTGATGCGTCGCATTTTCGATGGCGACGGCGGCCTCCGCCAGTCGCTTCGCGTCCTGCGGCAGGATGCGGACTATTTGGAGACGCAGGCGGAGGATGCGTTTAAGCGACTGACGGATTTGGCAAGCTGGCGAAATATTCCGTCGGCCTTGCTGCCGCGCGTGTTGCGGATATGGATTCAATCAAAGACGGGAAAGGATGACCTGCCTGCCCGTACGACGGTTGAACGGTTGGCTGTGGAACTGCAACGCTTCAGCGGCCATCCCGTGGAATTCATGACGGAAAGCGGCTGGCGGCTGCGGTTGACCAGAGGCGGCATGGAGTTGTTGCAAGGTGAAGCGAAAGAATCGTCTGAAACGGAACGGCCTGTTGTGGAATGGCGTTGGCGTGAACAGCCTGTCATCCATTGGAACGGCTATGTTTTGAGAATCGGCGGCGAAAACGGCGAACGTTTCGCCGCAAAATCACTGCCGGACGTATTAACGGTGCGTTCCTGGCGGGCTGGCGACCGCATGATTCCATTCGGCCAGACGAAAGCGAAAAAACTGCAAGATATTTTTTCCGACGCGAAAATCCCGCGTGAAAAACGACATCGTCTGCCGCTTGTCTGCGCGGATGACACGATAATTTGGGTGCCCGGCGTCCGCCGGGCGGAATTCGGGCGTGTCACGCAGGGGGAAGATGCCGTGGTGATTTCTTGTGAAAAACTAGAAGCCTAGTAGCCTAGAAATCTAGAAGCCTAGAAGAAAAAAAGCTCCCCGCCTCAGCGAAGCGGGGAGCTTTTGCAATTATAAGGTAATCAGCAGATTAGCAGCAGAGGGCCTGGCAGGCCGTGATGGTGGCGACGCCGGCGATGTCTTCGGCGGAGCAGCCGCGGGACAGGTCGTTGACGGGCTTCGCAAGACCTTGCAGGATCGGGCCGTAGGCTTCGGCCTTGGCGAGGCGCTGCGTCATCTTGTAGCAGATGTTGCCGCAGTTCAGATCCGGGAAGATCAAAATGTTGGCTTTGCCTTCGACGGGGCTGCCGGGGGCCTTCTGGGCGGCGACTTTCGGAACGAGGGCCGCGTCGGCCTGCAGTTCGCCGTCAACGATGGCGTCGATGCCGAGTTCGGCGACGCGGGCCTTCGTCATTTCCGTGGCCTGGGCCATCTTGTCGACGAGTTCGCCGGCGGCGCTGCCTTTCGTGGAGTAGCAGAGGAAGGCGAGGCGGGGCTGCGTGCCGATCAAGGCCTGGTGGGACTTGATGGTGGCGATGGCGATATCGACGAGGCCGGCCGCGTCCGGATTCGGATTGACGCCGCAGTCGGCGAAGATCAGCGTGTCGTCGCCGGCGGGGGAGGGCGTGGCGAGGTCCATCAGGAAGCAGCTGGAGGCCGTCTTGATGCCTTTGGCGGTGCCGATGCAGTTGAAGGCGGAGCGGAGCATGTCGGCCGTGGAGGCGATGGAGCCGGCGACCATGCCGTTGGCCAAGCCTTTGTTGACCATGAGGTTGCCGAAGAAGAGGCGGTTGGCGGTCTTCTTGAGGGATTCCTCTTCCGTCATGCCTTTGGCCTTGCGGCGTTCGAGCAGGATGGCGGCCAAGTCGTTGAAATAGGGGGCCTTCGTCCAGTCGATGATTTCGACGTCGTTGTTGCCGCAGAAGCAGATGCCTTCGGCGGATGTCTTGAGTTCATCGGGCGTGGCGAGGATTTTGACTTTGGCGAGCTTGCGCTCCGTGATGATTTTGGCGGCTTTGATGACGCGCGGGTCATGGCCTTCGGGGAGGACGAGGGTGAGGTTGGCGGCGGCCGCTTTCGGCAGAAGTTTTTCCATCAAACCGGACATTGTGAAATCTCCTTTGTGATTGTCTTATATATTTAATGTAAAGGGAAAAAACGGTTTCAGGCAATTATTTGGCGGTGAGCTTGACGGTTTCCATGGCGATCATCAGCTCTTCGTTCGTCGGCGTGACGACGAGCTTGAACTTGGAGTCGGGCTTGGAGAAGACGACCTGCTTGCCGCGGCAGTTGTTGGCCTCTTCGTCGAAGGTGGCACCGAGGACGGCGAGTTTCTGGGCGATGATCTTGCGGGTGTTGATGCCGTTTTCGCCGATGCCGCCGGTGAAGGAGATGGCGTCGCAGCCGCCGAGGAGGAGGTAGTAGCCGCCGATGTAGTGGGTCAGGCGGTGGATGAACATGTCATAGGCTTCCTTGGCGTTCTTGTCGCCGTTGTCGCGGGCGGCCTCGATGTCGCGCATGTCGCTGGAAATTCCGGAGACGCCGAGGAAGCCGCTCTTCTTGTTCATCATGGTGTCCATCTGCTCGGCGGTCATGCCGGTCATCTTCATGAGGAAGGGGACGACGGCGGGGTCCATGTCGCCGCAGCGCGTGCCCATGACGAGGCCCATCAGAGGCGTGAGACCCATGGACGTGTCGACGACTTTGCCGCCTTTGACGGCGCACAGCGAGCTGCCGTTGCCGAGGTGGCAGTTGATGATCTTCGCCTTGGCGGGATCGAGGCCGAGGAATTCGCAGGTGTTGTAATAGACGAATTTATGGCTGGTGCCATGGAAGCCGTATTTGCGGACGGAGTACTTTTCATAGTATTCGCGCGGAATGGCGTACATGTAGGCTTCGGGGCCCATCGTCTGATGGAAGGCCGTGTCGAAGACGGCGACGTTCGGGACGCCGGGGAAGACCTGTTCGCAGGCTTCGATGCCGCCGAGGTTGGCGGGGTTGTGGAGCGGCCCCAGCGGGATGCAGGCGCGGATGCCGTCTTTCACGGCTTCATTGACGACGATCGGGGCCGTGTATTTCATGCCGCCATGGAGGACGCGGTGGCCGATGGCCTCGACTTCGGAAAGGCTCTTCAGGACGCCGTTCTGCGGGTTGACCAGTTTGTCGCAGACGGACTTGAGGGCTTCGCTGTGGTTCTTGATGGTCAGGATCTCCTCGAACTTCTCGCCTTTGGGCTGGTAGACCATTTTGGGATTGTCCATGCCGATGCGTTCGACGAGGCCTTTGGCGAGGATGGACTTGTCCGTCATGTCGAACAGGGTGAATTTAAGGGAAGAGCTGCCGGAGTTGATGACCAGGACTTTCACGTTGAGACTCCTTGATGGTTGTGTGGATGGGGCGTCCGTCCGGGAGGCGTCCGCCGGGAAACGATGTTTTATGGTAAAAATCAAATCTATTACTATATTATAAATAATACCGATATTCAAGCCATTGGGGTAAAATAAGGCGGTTGGGCGTGAAAAAATGCGCAAAGGACTTGACATGTTGAAAATACAATGTACATTAATCGTTCTACTGGTTTTGTCGCCCCTTTTTAGCTCGGGGGAACCCCAGGCACCTGTCGTCTTGGAAGAGATGAAGGTCGCGAGGGAAGCTGCCGAGCGGCGCGCCATCCAGCTGGAGGCGGAAGTCTCGCGGTTGAAGAAGGATCTGGACAGGATTCGGTCAAGCTACGCGAACCTCTACCTGGAGAGCCATTCGAGCATCGAACGGCTTCGGCGGATGGAGTTGCGGGCGGCGCAGATGCTGCGCCAGAAGGAAGGCGGAGAGCTTGAGAAGGTTTCGGAAGAGGCGCTTGAGGCGCTGGAAATCGCCGGCAAAAGGCAGCTGGCGGTGGAACGGAGCCTTTCAGAGTTTGAGCAGGCTTTGGCGACAATACTGGATGTGCTGCGGCCAAGCGACGCAATGCGTCGTCAGCTGACCAGCCGTCTGCAGGCCCTGCGGGGCGCTGTGGAGGAAAGTCTGAAACCCATGTCGGTAGTCGCAGGGCGAGGCGTGGGCGAGACAACTGGGCAGGGTTGCGGCGTTGTCGCGGTCAACGAGAAGCTGGACATCGTCCTGCTGGACCGTGGCAGTCGGCATGGAATTCGTCCCGGAAGTTGCTTCAGCTTGAAGCGCGGCGAGACGCCGGTGGCCCGGTTCAAGGTCATCGAAGTCCGCGGCGAGGCGAGCGCGGCGGTCCTGCTGGAGGGCAGCGCCCGCGATGTTGCGGTCGGCAGCATCGTGATGCCGGACGAATGAACGGCGATTGACGGTAAAATGAAATGGTTTGGTCATGGGAGCCAGGCTCCGGATCCGGTGGATTCGGGCAAAGCATGGCCCCGAATGAGCAAGGAAATAGGAAAATGGAAAAGTTAGCAGTCACGAAACAGGTACGGATTTCCCCGTACAAGGCTCGTGAGGTCGCCCGCCTGATCCAGGGCAAGGGCGCCGTCGAGGCCTTGAACATGGTGAGCCTGATACCTCGCAAGGCCGCTCGTCTGATCGAAAAGACGCTGAAATCGGCCATCGCCAATGCGGAAAACGACGAGAAGGCGGGCGTTGATCGCAACCGTCTCATCGTGAAGGAAGCGTTGATTGGCGAAGGTCCGACGCTGAAGCGTTTCATTCCGAAGGCGCGTGGTTCAGCGGGTCACATCAGGAAACGCACCAGCCACATTCGCATTGTGGTAACGGACGAGGCATAAGTAGCAGGAGATCATCGTGGGTCAAAAAGTAAATCCGATAGGGTTTCGTCTTCCGGTAACAAAAGACTGGAAATCCCGCTGGTTCGCCCGCAAGGCCCAATTCGGGCCGTTGCTGCAGGAGGACCTGAAGATTCGGGAGAAACTGACGAAAGAATTGTCCGGCGCGGCAGTGAGCAAGATTGTGATCGAGCGCTTTGCGAAGCGCGTTCGCGTCACGATCTTCACGGGGCGCCCTGGCATCATCATGTCCGGCAAGTTCGCCGCACCGGTCGTCGCGAAGAAGGCTGATGCAGCGGCAGCGGCTCCGGCCGCCGCCCCCGCCGCCGAAGGCGGAGCGAAAGGCGAACAGCGCGCGAAGCGCGGCGCGGGCCTTGACAAGATCAAGGAAATCCTCGCCAAGATCGTCGGCGACAAGGAAGTGCTGGTCGAAGTGAAGGAAATCCGCTGCGTGGAAGTCGACGCGCAGCTGGTCAGCGAGACGGTTGCGCAGCAGCTGGTGAAGCGTGTCGCGTTCCGCCGTGCGATGAAGCGCGCCATCCAGACCGCCATGGAAAGCGGTGCGGAAGGCATCAAGATTCGTTGCGCGGGCCGTCTGAACGGCGCCGAGCTTGCCCGTACCGAGCAGTACAAGGAAGGCAAGGTTCCGCTTCATACGTTGCGTGCCAATATTGATTACGGTTTCTCCGAAGCCCATACCCTCGCTGGTCTGATCGGAGTGAAAGTTTGGATTTGCAAGCCCCAAAATTGGGAGGACACTAAAAATGCCAATGATGCCAAAACGCGTAGAACATCGAAAGGTACAGCGCGGGTCCCGGGCGGGAATCGCAAGCAGCAGCAATAAGCTGGACTTCGGTGAATTCGGTCTTCAGGTACTGGACCGTGGCTGGCTGACGGCCAACCAGATTGAAGCGGCGCGTATCGCGGCGACCCGCCACATGCAGCGTCGTGGACAGATATGGATTCGGGTGTTCCCCGACAAGCCCTACAGCAAGAAGCCGCTGGAAACCCGTATGGGTAAGGGCAAAGGCGCTCCGGAAGGCTGGGTGGCGGTCATCCGCCCCGGCAACATGATCATCGAGCTGAGCGGCTGCCCGGAAAGCGTCGCGAAGGAAGCGTTGGCGCTGGCCTCCAGCAAGCTTCCCTTCCGTTGCCGTTTCCTGAGCCGTGCCGTGAAATAAGACGTATCTAGGATACAAAGTACCAGGATAGTAAAATGAAAGCAAAAGAAATACGCGAATTGACGTTGGAGGAAATTGATCGCGCTTTGCTGGACTGCCGCAAAGAGATCTTCAATCTCCGGCTTCAATTCCAGACGGGGCAGTTGGAGAATTCGGCCCGCATCCGCACGCTGCGGAAGGACGTCGCCCGCCTGGAAACGGAAAAGACCGCTCGCCGTTTGGCTGATGCGAAGTAACAGAGGTGAGTAACATGTCGGAATCCACAGAAAACAAAGAAACGGTCGCCGCCGAAACGGCGGAGAAACCCGTGCGGAATCTGCGCAAGGTCCTCACCGCGACGGTCGTGTCGGACAAGATGGACAAGACGCGCGTCGTTCTGGTCGAGCGCCGCGCCGCGCATCCGCTCTACAAGAAAGTGGTCAAGCACACGAGCAAGTGCTATGTCCATGACGAGAACAATGAATCGAAGATCGGCGATGTCGTTGAGATCATGGAGACGCGTCCGCTCAGCAAGCTGAAGCGCTGGCGTCTTGTGAGAATCATCAAGGCCGCCGTGATCGATTGAGGAGGATGAGCAGATGATTCAAATGCAAACCACCATGGACGTCGCGGACAACTCCGGCGCCCGCAAGATTATGGCCATCCGCACGCTGGGCCAGCGCAAGAAGTTCGCCGAGATCGGCGACGTCATCCGCGCCTCCGTCAAGGAAGCCCAGCCGCGCGGCGGCGTGAAGAAAGGCGAAGTCGTGCGCGCCGTCATCGTCCGCACGGCGTTCAACATCCGCCGTTCCGACGGCAGCTTCCTGCGGTTCGACCGCAACGCGGCCGTCATCATCGACGACCAGAACAACCCGAAAGGGACGCGCATTTTCGGCCCTGTGGCCCGCGAGCTGCGTGACAAGAATTTCATGAAGATCGTTTCATTGGCACCGGAGGTGTTGTGATATGGCACAGGCGAAGATCAAAAAAGACATGACGGTCCGCGTGATCGCCGGCGCCGACCGCGGCAAGGTCGGCAAGGTGCTGAAGGTTGACCGTGAGAAGGGCCGTGTCGCCGTCGAAGGCGTGGCCATTCGCAAGAAGACAATCCGTCGCAGCCAGACGCATCCGAACGGCGGCATCGAGGAGTCCGAAGGCATGATCCACATCTCGAACGTGATGAACGAAGAGACGTGGCAGGCCAGGATCAAGGCGCGCGAAGCGCGGAAGCAGCAAGGCTGATAGCACGAGGTCAACGACATTATGATTACGAGTGTACTTAGCGATTATTACAAGAATACCGTGGTGCCTCAGCTGAAGGAGAAACGCGGTTACAAGAACCCGATGGAGATCCCGAAGCTGGTGAAGATCGTCATCAACACGGGTGTCGGCACGGACAAGGACCGCGAGGTCATGACGGCCGCGGTGGAGACGCTTGGCCTGATCACGGGCCAGAAGCCGGTGATCACGAAGTCCCGCGTCAACGTGTCCAACTTCAAATTGCGCAAGGGCATGGCGGTTGGCGCCAGCGTCACGCTGCGTCGTGGCGTGATGTACAACTTCCTGTACCGTCTGATCAACATCGTCCTGCCGCGCGTCCGCGACTTCCGCGGCATCAGCCCGAAGTCGTTCGACGGCGTCGGGAACTACAATTTCGGTTTGACGGACCAGTCGGTCTTCACCGAAATCGACCTTGACAAGATCAAGCATACGATCGGCATGAACATCACCATCGTGACGACGGCCAAGACAGACGACGAAGCTCGCGATCTTCTGACTCTTCTGGGCATGCCGTTTGCAACGAGCAACAATAATTAAGGGGGCCTATCCGTGGCGAAGAAAAGTTTGATAGTGAAGTCCCAGCGGGCTCCGAAGTTCTCAAGCAGGGCCTATTTCCGCTGCGAGCGCTGCGGACGTCCGCGTGCCTACATCCGCAAGTTCCACCTGTGCCGTATCTGTTTCCGCGAGCTGGCCAACAATGGCCAGATTCCGGGTGTGACGAAGGCCAGCTGGTAACCTAGAATCGGAGGAATGAAAAGATGAGCATGAGTGATCCCATCAGCGATATGCTGACCCGCATCCGGAACGCTTCGAACGCGAAGCTGCCGCGTGCGACCATGCCGAGCTCGAAACTGAAGGCTTCATTGGCCGAGACGCTGAAAGACGCCGGCTACATTGAAGACTACAAAGTCGATGACATCGGCCATAACAAGAAAGAACTGACGGTTGTTTTGAAGTACAAAGGCAAGAACAACGTCCCTGTGATCGAAGGCCTCACCCGCGTGAGCAAGCCTTCCTGCCGCGTGTATGTCCCGAGCGACAAGATTCCCCGTGTCCTTGGCGGACTGGGCATCGCCGTGTTGTCGACCTCTTCCGGGGTCATGACGGACAGGGCGGCGCGCAAGCAGAACGTGGGCGGAGAGCTTCTCTGCTACGTCTGGTAATCGGAACCAATAATCATTGTAAGGAAAGTCTGACATGTCACGCATGGGCAATAAACCTATAACGGCGGGTTCAGCCGTTAAGCTGGAGGTCTCTGGCCAGACCGTGAAAGTGACGGGCCCGAAGGGCACGTTGAGCTACACGATGCCGGCCGGGATCACCCTTGAACAGGACGGGAACACGATTCATGTGAAGCGTGCGAACGACGAACGCCAGATGAAGATGTACCATGGTCTGGTTCGCAGCCTTGTGAACTCGATGGTCGTCGGCGTCACGGAAGGCTTCAAGATCGACATGGAGCTGTTCGGCGTCGGTTACCGCGGCCAGATCGCGGGCCAGAAGCTGACGTTGAATCTTGGTTATTCCAATCCTGTCGTGTACGAGATTCCGGAAGGCGTCAAATGCACGATGGCCGACCAGACGCACATCACGCTGGAAGGCATCGACAAGCAGAAGGTCGGCCAGGTGGCCGCCAACATCCGCAAGTTCCGCGTTCCGGACGCCTACCATGGCAAGGGCGTGCGCTTCGCCGGCGAGCAGATCGTGCTGAAGGAAGGCAAGAAGGTCGGCAGCTGATGGTTGCCGCCGCCTAGTCTGGAAGTGATTCCGAAGGAAAAAAGAATAATAAGAAACTGGAATGCAGTCCAGTTTCTGTCAATGATTGGAGCTTGAGAAAGCAATGGGCAAACTGACCAAGAAACAGGCGAAAGATCGCCGTCATCGCCGTTTGCGCGTGAAGGTCTCCGGCACGGCCGAAGTGCCGCGTCTGAGCGTGTGCCGTACTGGCATTCACATCTACGCGCAGCTGATCGACGATGAGAAGGGCGTTACGTTGGCGAGTGCGTCAACGACGGAGAAAGTGATGCGTGAGCAGAAGCTCACCGCGAACATCAAGAGCGCGCAGGTCATCGGCAAGACGATCGCCGAGCGCGGGCTTGAGCGTCAGATGAAGAAAGTGGTGTTTGACCGCGGTGGTTTCAAATACCATGGTGTCGTGAAGGCCTTGGCGGACGCCGCCCGCGAAGCCGGATTGGAATTTTAACAGCGTGCGGAGTCCCGGCCTGGGGCGAGCGAGCGCCGCGAGGCGCGTTTAGTAAGCATGGCCGGGAAATTGACACACAGGAATCAGGAGATATTACCCGTGGCAGATCAATTGAACAAGCCTGAAAACGAAGAAGCGCCTGTCAACACCCGCGATTTCGTGGGTGCGGTCGCGCAGGATCAGGAATACGAAGAGCGAGTCGTCGCCGTCAACCGTACCAGCAAGGTTGTGAAAGGCGGTAAGAACTTCTCGTTCAGCGCCCTGGTTGTTGTCGGCGACAAGAAAGGCAAAGTAGGGATGGGGTTCGGCAAGGCTGGCGAAGTTGCCGACGCGATCCGCAAAGGCGGTGAGCAGGCCCGCAAGAACATTGTGACCGTTCCGATGTTCGGCACGTCGGTCACGCATTTCGTGGCGGCGGATTTCCGCGGCGCGAGCGTGATTGTTCGTCCGGCGTCAGCCGGTACCGGCGTGATCGCCGGCGGCGGCATGCGTCATGTACTGGAGCTTGGCGGCGTGAAGGACGTCCTCGCGAAGTCCCTCGGTTCCAAGAATGCGGTGAATGTCGTGAAAGCGACGTTCGCGGCTATCGCGAAGTTGCGCACGCGCAGCGAGATGCTTGCGAAGCGCGACCGTAACACTCTGTAATGGCAACAAAAGGAATTGAGGATACAAGCGATGAAACTTCACGATCTTCACAACACCGTTCCGCGTCAGGCGCGCAAGCGCGTCGGCCGTGGTGACGGTTCCGGTCACGGCCGCACGGCCGGCCGTGGTGACAAGGGCGCGGGTGCGCGTACCGGTCACACCAATCGTCCGTATTTTGAAGGTGGCCAGATTCCGTTGATCCGCCGTCTGCCGAAGCGCGGTTTCAAGAACCCGAACCACATCGAGTACGAAGTCATCAACCTGGCCGAACTGGAAGAGCTGTTCGAGGCCGGTGCCGTCGTCGACGCCAAGGTCCTGCAGGAACGCGGCGTGATGAAGAAAGGCGACCGCCCGCTGAAGATTCTGGCCGACGGCGATCTGACGAAGGCCCTGAAGGTCACGGCCGACAAGTTCAGCGCCGCCGCGAAGCAGAAGATCGAGGCGGTTGGCGGCAGCTGCACGGTTATCGAGCATCCTGTCTACAACGAAATGGAGCGTCGCGCTGCCCGTAAGGCGGCCGCCGCGGCTGAGGCCAAGAAGGGCTGAGCGGAAACGCGCAGTCCTGTCAACGAGTCAAGACGCTGAAGGCGGGAACAGGGCGCGGCATGGCCGTCTCCTGCTTTCCGCCTTCGGGCACAAACGGACAAGGAATCAAAAATGATTTCAGCATATAAGAATTGCCTGAGGATTCCGGAACTGAAGAAGCGTTTGCTTTTCACGTTCGGAATCATAGCCTTGTGCCGTCTGGCGAGCATGATCCCATGCCCGGGAGTGAATCCCGCCGGTTTGAAGGCCGTCTTCAGCGCCAACAAGGGCGAAGGCGGCGTCATGGACCTGCTGGATTTGTTCAGCGGCGGCGCGCTTGAGCAGTTCGCCGTCGGGGCCCTGGGCATCATGCCGTACATTTCGGCATCCATCATTCTGCAGCTGATGACGCCTGTCCTCCCGCCGTTGGAGCGCATGATGCGCGAAGGCGAGAGCGGCCACCAGAAATACAACCAGATCATGCGCTATGTGACGCTGGCGATCTGCATCATCCAGGGCGTGATGTTCGCGTCCGCCATGAGCAATCCGCGCCGCATCGGCCTGTCGGCCGGCGACATCCCCGTCGTCATCAACCCCGGTTTCTGGTTTGTGATTTCGACGGTCATCACGCTGACGGCCGGCGCCATGCTGGTGATGTGGCTCGGCGAAATGATCACGGAACACGGCATCGGCAACGGCGCCTCCCTGATCATCACGGTCAACATCATCGCACGTCTGCCTCTGGCCCTGGACAGCTTGTACAAGCAGGTCTTCGGCGGAGCGGCGACTGGCGACAACCAGCTGACGGTCATCCATCTTCTGATCCTGTTGGTCATGTTCTTCCTGGTCTGCGCGGCGACGGTCGCGTTGACGCAGGCGTTGCGCCGCGTTCCGATCCGCTATGCGGCTCGCCGCATTTCGAGCATCGGCGGCACGACGGCCGCCCAGACGAGCTACCTGCCGCTGCGTGTGAACTACTCCGGCGTCATGCCGATCATCTTCGCGGGCGCGATCCTGTCGTTCCCGATGATGCTGATGCGCTATCTGCCGGCGAACTGGACGATCGTCAAATGGATCGCCCCGATGATCGCCTACGGCAGCGTCGGCTACATCATCCTCTATGGTCTGATGATTCTGCTGTTCTCCTTCTTCTGGGTTGCGAACCAGTTCAATCCCATCAAGATTTCGGACGACCTGCAGAAGAACGGCGGCTACATCCCGGGCATCCGCCCCGGCAACGACACGGCCGCCTTCCTCGACCACGCCATGACGCGCATCACGCTGGCCGGCGCCGTCTTCCTGACGGTTCTGGCGGTCCTGCCGATGCTTCTCAGCCGCGGCATGGGCATCCAGCCGCTGATTGCGCAGTTCTTCGGCGGCACGAGCCTGCTGATCATCGTCGGCGTCTCGCTTGACACGATGCGTCAGATTGAAGGCTACCTCCTCTCCCGTCACTATGACGGATTCATGGAGAAAGGCCATCTCCGCAGCCGCCGCTAAGGCAGCTTGATGATTTGGAGCCGTGAAGCGGGCAATCCGTTCCACGGCTCTTTTTTTATCTGGAAGTTCTGGACGCTTTGGAAGCAAAAGAACCATATCATGGAAACCATCACAAAATACGTCTTGGCCCCGCTGGCGGGCTACACGGATCTGCCGTTCCGCCGCATGTGCTGGAAACAGGGCATGGACCAGGCCTACACGGCGTTGATCGACGCGGGGGCGCTCATCTTCGGCAATCCGGAGAATTCGCATATCCTGGCCCGCGGCGACGACGAACCATGGGTCGGCGTGCAGCTGATGGGCAGCCGTCTGGATTTGCTGGAGAAAGCCGCGCCAATGTTGGACGCGATGGACTACGACTGCGTCGATTTCAACATGGGCTGCCCTGTGCGGAAGGTCGTGCAGCGCAATGCGGGGGCGGCGCTGCTGAAGACGCCGGAGCATGCGTTGGAATGCGTCCGTCTATTGCGGAAATTGATCCACAAGCCGTTCAGCGTCAAAATCCGCATATTGGACGACCATGATCCGGAACCGACCGTACGCTTCTGCGAACAGCTGGAAGACTGCGGCGTCGAAGCGATCGCGATCCATGGACGGCTTGCCTGCCGCGTCTATTCGGGGCCTGTCGCGATGGACGTCATCAAGGCGGTGCGGGAGGCATTGCATATTCCCGTGACGGCGAACGGCGGCATCTTCGGTGTCCGCAGCGCGAAGGCGTTGCAGGAGGGGACGGGCTGCAGCCGTCTCATGGTGGCCCGCGGCGCCATCGGCAATCCATGGATTTTCAAATCGCTGTCCGACGGCGTGGAATACATTCCGACGCATGCCGAAATCTGCGACGCTATCCGCGACCATCTTGCCGGCATGGTGGATTTGTACGGCGAACAGCAGGCGATGGTGGACGGACGGAAGATCGTATTGGCCTACATGCGCGGCCGCGGCTACCATCGGGCGTTGAAGAATCCGATCTGCAAGATGACGAGTTGGCATGATTTTGAGCGGATTCTAGCGTCCATCTCCGCCGACCGCGACGCGGATGAACGGCTTGGCATCTCCGCCGAGGCGACATTGCAGGATGTATAGGAAAGGGACAAAAGGGCCGAAAGAGACAGAAGGGACGGAAGATTTTTTCAAAGTTTTTTGCATTTGCTTTGGTAAGTGGTATATTCTGTCTTTGCCGTGTTGCCTGTTTTGGAACCTGTGCGGCAGGAACGCTGTGAACCGGGTCAGGTTGGGAACAAAGCAGCCCTAAGCAGCCTACTTGGGCGCCAGGACCTCTGATTCAGGCGGCACGGCATTTTTATTTTTATCATCCCGTGAAATCAAATGGGACGGAGGAGCTCAACCCAAGGGGAAGTTGTCATGGCGTATCAAGTTCTGGCGAGAAAATGGCGTCCGCAGACGTTTGCGGAAGTAGTCGGGCAGGAGCATATCAGCCGGACGCTGAGGAATGCGATCATCCAGAACCGCATCGGCCATGCGTATCTGTTTGTCGGTTCGCGCGGAATTGGCAAGACGACGACTGCGCGAATTTTCGCAAAGGCTTTGAATTGCGCTAACAACGTCGATGGCGAACCGTGCTGCCAATGCCAGAGCTGCCGTGAAGTGGCGGCCGGAACGTCCATGGATGTGATTGAAATCGACGGCGCGTCGCACAACAAGGTGGAGCATATCCGCGACATCCGCGAAAACGTGCAGTACACGCCTGTCAACGGCAAATACAAAATCTACATCATCGACGAAGTCCACATGCTGACGCCGCAGGCGTGGAACGCCCTCCTGAAGACGCTGGAGGAACCGCCGGAGCATGTGAAATTCCTTTTTGCGACGACGGAGCCGCATAAGGTCCTGCCGACGATCATCTCCCGCTGCCAGCGGTTCGATCTGAAACGCATCTCCGTCCCGCTGATCGTCCAGCGGTTGCGGCAGATTGCGGACGGCGAACATATCCATGTGGAGGACAATGCGTTGGCGGCTATCGCCCGCGCGGCAGACGGCGGCATGCGAGACGCACAGTCCATCTTCGACCAGATGATCGCCTTCTGCGGCGGTCTGGCGGACGGTGAACTGATCACGGAAAAGGACGTCATCGACGTGTTCGGGCTGGCTTCAGGCATCGAACTGCGCGAAATGGCGGCGGCGTTGTTCACGAACGACATCAACCGCGCGATGGTCGTGCTGCAGGCGTTGGCGGACAGCGGCCGCGATCTGGAGCGGTTGTTCGGCGATTTGATCAACTACGTCCGCAACATCATGGTGGCGGGCATCTGCGACGATCCATCCAAGTTCCTGGAAGTAAGCGACAGCGAGCTGGCGGACTTGATCGGCATCGGTCGTTCGATCGACCGGCAGATGGTGCAGCGGATTTTACAAGGGCTGGTGGCGCAGGAATGGTCGTTCCGCGCGGCCGTCAACAAGCGGATTTATTTCGAGACGGTTTTGGCCCGCGTCATGCTGGATGCGCACAGCGTCCAGCTGGACGACATCATCGCACGGCTGAACGTGCTGACAGGCGTGCTTCCGCCTGACCAGTTGCCGCCGCCGCGGCCCGCCGTGGTCATTCCGCCGGCGACCATTGTGACAGCGGCTCCGCAGCAGCCGCAAGCTGTTGCACCGCAACCGCAGCCGCAAGTCGCGCCGCAACCGCAGCCAATGGCTACGGTACCGCAGCCGCAAGTTGCACCGCAACCGCAACCAACGGCTACTGCGCCACAACCGCAGCCGCAAGTTGCGCCACAACCAGTTGCTGAATCACAGCCGCAAGCGGTCGCATCACAACCACTGCCGCAACCGCAACCAGTTGTTGAACAACAACAACCAGCGGCCGCTCCGGCGGCCGCCGTCTACACGGCGCCTGACATGCAGGAGCCGGTGGTGGTGACTCCTGTAGCGGAGCCGCAACCCGCCGTCGCTCCGCCACAAGCCGTCTCCGTGCCGCCTGTTGAGACGGAAGCCGTTGCACAGGAAGCGCCTGCGATTTCAGGTGATTCGACGGAAGACGAAGAAGAGGCCCGGTTGACGACGGCGAATCTGCTTCTGCGGATGAGCCAGCAGGAGGCTCCGGACTATAGCGACGATGTCACGCCGGAGACGGATTTTTCCATTCCGCAGACGCCGTTTTTGGCGGCTGCATCGCCTGCGGCCGCGCGGGACAACGTGTCGGAAGAGGCGGAATCGCTTGGGAACGGCTTGCGCGAGCCGACGGCGGAGGAGATGCAAAAGCTTCGTGAACATCCATTTGTGAAACAGGTCAATGATTTGTTCTCAACGGATGTCATCTTCGCGCGGATCAAGAAGAATCAGTAAACAAAGCAAAAAGTCCGGGAGGCGAAAATGGCCGCATATCCACCTGCATTGCAACGCTTGACGGCGTACTTTTCCCGTCTGCCCGGCATCGGACGGCGGACGGCGGAGCGTCTGGCCTTGTCGTGCATGGACTGGCCGGAATCGGATTTGCAGGGCTTTGCGGAATCGTTGGGCACTCTACGGTCGCGCATCAGACGATGCTCCATTTGCGGAAATCTTTCGGAGGAGGAGACTTGTTCGATTTGCCGCGACGAACAGCGGCAGCGGAATGTCATCTGCGTCGTGGAGCATCCGTCGCAGCTGATGGTCTTGGAGAATTCCGGCTGTTTCCGCGGACTGTATCATGTCTTGGGCGGCAAGCTGTCGCCGCTATCTGGAAAAGGGCCGGAAGATTTGCGAATCAAGGAGTTGCGTGCACGGCTGGCGGAAGGCGGCGTGGCGGAGCTGATCGTGGCGACGAGTCCGGACGTGGAAGGGGAGGCGACGGCGCATTATCTCGCGCAGGAATTCGCCGATCTACCTGTCCGAATCACACGGATCGCGTCCGGCGTGCCGATCGGATCGGATCTCACGTATGCGGATGCGGCGACGCTGTCCATCGCCATGGGAAGCCGCCGGACATTGGGGGAATAATCGGAATGCTGAGGGAGTGTTTCAACGATTTCATCGGCCACCTGCGGCTGGAGCGCGGGCTGTCGTTGCGGACGGCGAAGGCGTACGGTTCCGACATGGAGCTGTTCATCCGCTATCTTGAGTCGTTGCATATCGATGAATGGGAGGAGGTCAGGCGGGATGATATTGCGGATTTCCTTGAAGCGGATCCGGACCATCGCATGGAACCGACGACGATTGCGCGGCGTCTTGTCTCCATCAAGGTCTTCTTCCGTTATCTGGTGGAAGAGCAAATCGTCAAGTATGACATCACGGATATCATGGAAGGGCCCCGCAAACGCCTGCAATTGCCTAGCTTCCTGACGGAACAGGAGGTGGACAGGCTGATAGCCGCGTTCACGGGAAACGACATTCTGACGATCCGCAACCGCGCCATCATCGAGGTGCTGTACGCCAGCGGGTTGCGTGCGTCCGAAATCACGCGGCTCCGTCTGGACAAGGTGGAATTCAATGAAAACTACCTGCGCGTCATCGGCAAGCGGGACAAGGAGCGCGTCGTCCCGTTCGGCCGCGAGGCGAGCGGCTGCATGACGGCGTATCTTCAGGAGGCAAGGCCGAAATTGGACAAAAGCGGGAGGGCGCTGGAGTTCTTCCTGTCGCGCACAGGGAAGGCCCTGACGCGCGAACGAATATGGATGATCGTGACGGAGGCGGCGCGGATCGCGGGCATCGACAAGGAGATCTATCCGCACATGCTGCGCCATTCGTTCGCGACGCATCTCTTGAGCCACGGCGCGGATCTGCGCGTCATCCAGGAGATGCTCGGCCATGCGGATATATCGACGACTCAAATCTATACGCATATGGACAGCTCGCGGTTCGCGAATGCGCACCAGCAGTTCCATCCGCGTGCGTGACGTCTGTTCTAAGATCTTAACGGAGACGAACATGAAATTGAAGAAAACGATGATGTTGGCGGCCTTGGCCGCGTTGCTGTTCGGTTGCGTGAAATCGCCGAACATGGAGCGTGTGGCGGAGGAGACGAAAAAAGGCCTGGAGGCCAGCTGGGCCGGAAAGGGCGTCACGGTGACGGCCGTCAATCTGCAACCGGACGGAACTGACAAGTATTCCGGAACGGTTTCCGTGAAGGGCGACGGCTGGGAGGAGGATGTCAAGATCACGGTGGCCTACAAGGACGAGCAGATTACATGGAACGTGGATAAATGGGCGAAAGAAAAATAAGCTTTGCTTATTTTTGCTTATGGCTTATGGCTTTAGAAAAATGGAGAAAGGGACAGAAGCGACAGAAGCGACAGAAGCGACAGGTGGTTTTGGAGCCTATAGCAAACGTAAATGGTATGGTTAATGGAAGAAAAGACGGAGAGAGAAGAAAATATTGAAGCAGAGCGCGAAGACGATGCGCGGCAATATGCGGTCGCCTTCGTGTGGGCTCTGGTTGGCTTTGGACTCGGCATGGTCGCCGTCCGTGCCGTGACGGCAATATGCAAACCGCAAAATACTGTCGTTCAATTGCTTCTGGGGCTTCTTCCGTTTCAGTTGACGACGCCGTTGGCGGCGATTATCGGCCTGCGGCGCATGGCGGTGCGGAAGGGATGGCGGCGGACGGTTGAATGGGACGAGCCGAAACTGTCATTCCAGTTGGCGTACAGGACACACGCCATTCTGTTCGTTCTATGCATAATCTGTTCATTTGCAATCAATTGGTTGTCGAAAACGGTTTGTGACAAATTGGGCATACCGTTTCCCGAACAGTCGTTGATCCAGATGGCGCATGGCAATTCCGATGTTTTGTTTTGGGGGATTGCGTTTTTTTCAGTGATGGTCTTGGCGCCTTGCGTGGAGGAATTTATCTACCGTCAAATCATGTTCAAGGCGTTGGAGGGGGCTTTGCGCCGCCGTTGGGCGGCCGTCGTGTTGACGTCGCTTTGTTTTGCGGCGGCGCATGGCATTCTGCCGATGATGCCCGCATTGTTTGCGTTGGGTGTGTTGTTCCAGGAGGCGAAACGGCGCGGCGGTCTGCGGCAGTCCATCCTGTTGCATTCATGCTACAACGGCACGATGCTGGCGTTGGTGCTGATGTTCGATTGACGTCACAGCGTCCAATCAATGGGAGGTTGCCCCAATGCGGCAAGAGCCTTGTTGACGAGTGTGAACGGACGGGAGCCAAAGAATCCACGATAGGCGGACAGCGGAGACGGATGGGCGGTCATGATGATGGCATGACGTTTGGCGTCAATCAACGGTTTCTTCTTCTGGGCATGGCCGCCCCAAAGCAAGAATACCAATGGTTTGGAACGTGCGGAAAGAGCCTTGATGGCGGCGTCCGTGAATGGCTCCCAGCCTTTGTTCTGATGGGAGGCGGCCTGTCCTTCGCGGACGGTCAGAACGGTGTTCAGCAGCATGACGCCCTGTCGTGTCCACGGCGACAAATCGACCGTCTGCGGAATCGGACGTTGCAGATCATCCGCGTATTCCTTTAATATATTGCGCAACGACGCGGGGGCTTTCGTGCCCGGCGGGACGGAAAAGGCGAGGCCGCAGGCCTGGCCGGCCTCATGGTAGGGATCCTGCCCGAGGAGCAGCAACCGGACATCGTCGAACGGCGTGGCGGCGAAGGCGCGGAAAATCTGATGGCGGGGCGGAAATACCTGCCCCGCAGCATATTCGCGATCGAGAAAAGCCTCCAAGGCGTTCAAATCAACGCCTTGGATCTTCAGAAACGGCCGCATGGCGGCCAGCCAGTCAGCAGGAATGTCCAGCATCGTATTTATTTGGCTGTCAAGTCTTTGCAGCCTTGGTAGAGGATGTCGAAAAGCTCTTGGATCTGATTGACTTCCAGACAGCTGAAGGCGATGCGCAGATCCGTCGGCGTGACGGAGATGGTTCCGACGCCGTAGTTTTCAAGCAGATGCATGCGAAGCTTTTCCGAATCCACATTCTTGATGCGGAGGCACATGAAATAACCGCTGTTGAAGGGATAGACTTCCCATGTGTCATTGTATTTCGGATTGGAAAGAACTTCCTTCACCTTCATGGCGCGGTCTTTCATCTTGGCGATTTTCTGGGCGCGCTCACGATAGAAGCTCGGACTGTTAAGTGCATGCAGGACAAGCCGTTGCGACAAGGCGGAACAGTTGCTGATGACACTGCGGATGGCACCGCCGAACTTGGCGTTGAGCGCTTCGTAGAGCGGCCACGGATCGACGGCTGCCTTGACGGCGACGCTGACGAAACCGACGCGGAGGCCCCAGACGTAGACTTCCTTCGTCGCGGCGTCCGCCTTGACGGCGAGAAGACGCTCATGGCGGCCCGCCAGTTTCGTGAAAAGCGATTCCTGCATGCAGTGTTTGTCAAAAAACAGCCCGAAATAGGCGTCGTCGATGATGGCGACAACGTTGACGCCCTTTTCGGCGAGTTCGACCAATGCGTTGGCGATGGCGTCGCCTTCCTCTTCCGTTGGCGTGTATCCGCTTGGGTTGTTGGGGAAGTTCAGGAGGACGATGACTTTGTCGTGCCCTTCGGAGTATTTCTCGAGCGCCTCTTTGAAGGCGTCGATGTTGAAGCCATTGTCTTTGAAGAACTTATAGTAGCAGGGAACGGCTTCCGCACGGGTCACGAAGTTGAGGGCGTAGTTGCCCCAGTTCATGTCCGGATAGATGAGCGGGTCGCCTGGATTGACGAACATGTCCGCCAATAGCGAGAGGCCGTGGGAGAGGCCGTTCGTCACAATGGGCAGGGAGACGGGATGGCCGGACAGCGACGGATTGTCATGGAGCGTCTTGAGCCGCCATGCTTCGCGGAGCTTCGGATTTCCGGGGGAAGGCGCGTAGAGGAGGGCCGAATTGGCGTCGATGCCCGGCAGTTCCTCCATGAGGGAGGGGAGCGCCATGGCGTGGCCGTCCTCGAGAGCTGTTCCGATGGTGGCGTTGAATTTAGTGGCCAGGCTTTTGGCTTCCGCGGACTGGCTTAAGATGCCTTTGGGGAAATAGAAGCGCTTGCCGCGCTCGGACAGCATGTCGAGCACGTGCGGGTTGACGGCGGCGATTTGCCGGTTAAGTTCCTGTGCCAATGGGTTCATTCGGTGGCTCCCAAGAATAGCTCGTGTTTACAGACGTTGCCTTTGCAGGCAAAAGACAAATCACTTAATATAATGCCACGGCGGGAAAAAACTAGAAAGAGAGGCGTGCGGCCTGTTGACAATAGTTTGAAAGGGAAGAAAAGGATTAAATGACAAAAAGGCGGAAACAAAAAATACGGGGGTGTCATAAGAAAATGGCGTTGCAAGCGTCTAATGAATGGTATATTATTTTTTTACTGTAACTAGTCTCCTAAATATCGTTGTGCAAAATGGTCAGGAGGTATCTTATGAAAAAGCTGCTGGTATTCATGCTGATGATGGTTGTCTGCGGGGCGGAGGCGAAAAGGGCGATGCCCACCGCGGAGGATCGTGCGCAGATGGAACGTGCGACGGAAATCCTTTGGCGGGAGTCGGAACTGACGGAAAACGAGATGAAGACGCTTTGGGAGCTAGTAGGACATCCATTTTCTGATGTTTCAGCTTATGCGTTTTGCGTCGCCGTCGTGCGGACTGCAAATGATTCCGCCAAATGGCATGATGTCTGCCGCAAGGCGTTGGGGCTTGGCGAATCTTCTGAAACAAGGCGGATTGCTGAAATCATAAAGGATATTGATGGCGAACTGACAGTGAAGAAGCTGGTGAAACGGCTTCAGAAACGGTCGAAAGCCATTGACGAAAGCAAACTTAAGCACAGGCATAAGGATTCTTTGGGATATTGCCATGATATTCTGGCATATTTTCTGATTCGCGAGGCGCGGCGGGAAGGGCGGCCAGCCGTCATTCCCCCCGACGTGCGGTTTGATGTCTTGCAAAAGGAGCTGTTGGAATATGCGTTCAAGCCTGAACAGGAGGCATGGGAATATCTGTATGTGAAAATTGAAGAACTGGCACCTTGGGACTTCGACGCCAAGGACTTGTACAAGAAAAACTTGGAGAAACGCGCAGTTGTCTCCGCATTGGCGGCTTATTCAAAAGTCTTTTTCGATGAAGCGGTCGCCATCATGAAATCGGAGGCGACATCCGATGTCGCCATGGACATTCTGTTCGACTATTGGCTGAGAATCCGTGGCCGTCTGGATACGGAGCGGAATGAGCAGTTTAAGAAATTGTTGCGGAGACGAGAGATTCTGCAAGGAAACGTGACCACTGTCTTGTGGCGTGAAGCCGAATTGACGGAAGACGATATCCAAATGCTTCGTGACATCATGCGCAGTCCGTTCGATCGTACATCCGCATATGCCTTGTCTGCTTTCATTGTACGTTGCGCGGAACGTCCGGACATGTTGCGCAAGGAGGCCGAAGAGCTGTTGAAATGTTCCATGAAGTACAAATCCGTGACAAGGCGCATGGCCGAATATGTCGTGGAAGTCGGTGGCCGCATTACCATCGGTTCATTAACGGAAAAGCTTGAACATGAACATGGAATGGATATTGATGAAAATCCTGACACTCGGTTCCGTGATGCGCTTATGTATTTTCTTATCCGCGATGCACGGCGGGAAGGGAAGGCCGTCGTTGTTCCTCAGCATGTCAAGTTCAATGGATATCAAAAATCTTTGTTCGAATATGCGATCAAGCCGGAGAAGGAAGCATGGGACTTTTTGTACCCTAAATTCATGGAACTGCGTAATAAGGGGATTTACGCAGATCATTTTGTGAGGACTGCTTTGAAGGCTTATTCCGTTGTGTTCTTCGATTCGGCGACCGCCGTCATTCGGACGCAGAATGTCGACCAGAGAATCAAAGAGGAAGTTGCGCTTTATTTGCTGGACAATTTCATGCGTCTAAATGACGAACAACGGACGGAATTGTGGAACTTGTTGGATACGTGGAAGTTATTTGACAGGCAACGATCCTTCGGGCTGTGGTAGGAATGCGGCTAGCGTTGCATGACGCCGACGATGTCGTTGACATCCGCGATGTCATGGCGGTCCAGCCAGGCGTCCAGGCCATCGACGATGCGGACGAGGCAGGAAGGATCGCTGAAAATGGCCGTGCCGACGGCGACGGCGTTGGCGCCCGCCATCATGAATTCGACGACGTCCTCAGCCGTCGATATTCCGCCGATTCCGATGATCGGGACGGTGACGGCCTGTCGCGCCTCATAGACCATGCGGACGGCGATCGGCTTGAGGGCGGGGCCGCTGAAACCGCCGGTCTTGTTGGCGATTTTGAAGGCACGCCGTTCGATGTCGATGGCCATGCCGGGGATCGTGTTGATGAGGGAGACCATGTCCGAACCCGCGTCCACGACGGCTTTTGCGAAATCGCCGATGCGCGTGACGTTGGGGGAGAGCTTCGTGACGAGCGGCAGCGTCGTGGCGTTGCGGACGGCGCGGACGACGGCGGCGGCCTGCACGGGATCAGTGCCGAAGGCGATGCCGCCTTCCTTGACGTTCGGGCAGGAGATGTTGATTTCCAACGCCGCGATGCCGCGTTTTTCCGCTTCGAGTCGGGCGGCGACTTCCGCGTACTGCTCGATGGTCTTGCCCCAGATGTTGACGAACACGGCGCAGTCGATGGTGCGCAGGAAGGGGAGGTAGTCCTCATGGGCGATGAATTTGTCTATGCCCGGATTCTGCAGGCCGATGGCGTTGAGCATGCCGCCATAGACTTCCGCCGTGCGCGGCATGGGATTGCCATGGGACGGGAAGGGCGAGACGCCTTTGACGGTGATGCCGCCGATTTTTCCGAAGGGGACGAGATCTTTGTATTCCTTTCCGTAGCCGAAAGTTCCGGATGCGGTCAGAACAGGATTGCGGAGGGCGACGCCCGCGAGATTGACAGAAAGGTTGGCCATGATTGTGCTTTTTTATGGAACTAAATGGGAAATGACATTGTCATACCATAATAACTAAATGAAAAAAAACAAAGCAATCGACGAGAGAGATGAGGCAAGTTGCGGATTATGAAAAGTTGAAGTTTTTGGTAAAGAGGATAAATTTATAGTTTTGACCATTCAACAGGAGACGAGAGGTTTGGAAAAGAACGGATTGGTTTGAGATGCCTACGTACGAGTATAAATGTGAAAAATGCGGCGACCGCTTTGAATACTTTCAGAGCATGACGGCGCCGAAGTTGACGACGTGTGAGAAATGCGGCGGCGCGTTGCACCGCCTGATTGGTTCTGGCGCTGGTATCATCTTCAAAGGCAAGGGGTTCTATTGCACGGACTACAACGGCAAGCAGAATCCGCCGCCCGAACATGCGCCGAAGAAGAAGGAAAGCGAAACGAAGCCTGCGGCCACTCCGCCGCCTGCGAAGGGCGGCGATTCGGCGGCCAAAGCGTATTGAACGGTATTGGCGAGAGACATTGAGATAAACAATATTTCAGGGAGCGAACCATGATTAATTGTCCGAAATGCGGTGCCGACAATTTGCTGAACGCGATTTTCTGCCGTACCTGCGGCGAGAAGCTGAACCTTGATGAACTGAAGCCGACGGAAGTCGGTCCGTCCGAAGAGGATAAGAAGCGTCTTGCGCAGCAGAGGCTGATGAACCAGATCGGCGGCGGCATCATCGCCGTGATTCT
>CACYQT010000017.1 GCA_902776645.1 uncultured bacterium
GAGCGCCGAACAGAACTGCTGCATTTCCGCCACGTCGTTCTTGGCAAGCATTTCTCGAAGCTCAGGCAGGAGCAGACTGTTTGGCGACATGCTCACGGCGGATTCCCCCTTGCTTACGGTTTTGCGCTCATAACTCGGGAACAGATTTCCTTGCAAGACTATACCTCAAACAAAGATGTTGTCAACCAGAGCTTTGTTAAGATAGACAAATTAGTCAATATTAGGCGGGTCCGTTTTTTAAAACTTTTTCCTTTTGGAATCGTTAGGCGATATATGACGAAAGCCTGCGAAAACGGCCGTCTCCCGACGGAAGAAGAAAATTCGCCTTGACCTTACCGCAGAACGGTTTTAGAATAGGTTAAATTCGCAAGCGGGGGGTTTTCCATAAAGATTAGGGGCGTTTTTCTTCGTGGCGTAGAGTTCGACTACATACGAATAGTTCGTGGTGGCGTACATGGTGTCGGAGACGGCCACTTCGCGGGGATAGAACCAATAGCGCTTCCCCTGGTCGCCCGTCAACTTGAACCAGGCTTCAGCGCTTTTGCCTTTCAGCTCGACACTGCCTGAAGAGGCCACCCAGTTGTATCCGTCAGGCGGATTCGCGGCATTGGGAATGCGGCCGAAATCAGTTGCGTTTTCATATCCGCTCGGCCCTGACGGAGCCGGCGGTTCGATCGTCTGCCAATAGTTGTTCGGAAAGAACACCTCGACGACACGGCGCGTCGTCGCCGCATTCCAATTCACCTGGCTGCTTTCAAGCTTTACTCCGAATATCGAGCCGCCCTCCGTATAGGAACGGCCGCAGTACGGGTTTTCCGATGTCGCCCACGCCACCTGCGCCACATCAACCTGGGAAGGCGAAAGCCCCTCGGATGAACCATCTGTCAAATCCGCCGTATCCAGCACTTTGAAAAGCATGAAGTACGGCGTCAATGCCCCAAGACCGCATTTCTTCTTCCAGTCGCTTCGCACCTGGGCTTGCATGGCATCGCTCTGGCAGCGGAACAGCACCAGCTTCTTCTCCTTCGCGAAAGCCAGAAACGCCGCTGTCTTGAGCGCATTGTTGTAGAGATATTCGCAATGTGCGCAAGTGTTGGGGCCGATTTCCGCCAGTATCGGACGGTTGTTCTTGTATGCGTAGCGCTTCGCGTCCGCAAGGTTCGTCAACCAGACGCCGCACCATTGATCCTCGTCGTCGTATATCTCGTCATCATCATCGTCGTCGCCGCCATCGTCACCGCTGTCGCCGCCCCCGCCGCTGGAGCTTCCGCCGTCGATTTTCTTCCAATAGTTGTTCGGGAAGAAGGTTTCGACCACCTTTTGCGTCGTCGCCGGTTTCCAGTATGACTGGCTGCTTTCTATCTGTACACCGAATATCTTGCCGCCCTCCGTATAGGAACGACCGCAGTAAGGATTCTCCGTAGTCCCCCATGTCACCTGAGCCACATCCACTTGGGACGGGGAGAGCCCCGTGGAAGAACCATCCGCCAGATTCGCCGTATCCAGAACTTTGAAAAGCATGAAATACGGCGTCAATGCACCGAGGCCGCATTTCTTCTTCCAGTCACTTCTCACCTGGGCTTGCATTGCATCGTTCATGCAACGGAACAGCACCAGCTTCTTTTCCTTTGCGAAATCCAGAAACGCCTGCGTGCTCAAAGACTTGTTATAGAGATAATCGCAATGCGCACAGGTATAGGGACCGATCACCGCCAGAATCGGTCGGTCGTTCTTGTAGGCGTAGCGTTTTGCATCGGCAAGATTCGTCAGCCAGACACCGCACCATTTGTCTTCATCTTCATAAACAATGTCGCCGCCGGTGTCATCGCCGCCCGTGTCGCCGCCGCCGGTGTCATCGCCGCCCGTGTCGCCGCCGCCCGTGTCGCCGCCGCCCGTGTCGCCGCCGCCCGTGTCGCCACCGCTGCCGCCCGCGTCGCTTTGCAGCGTCTGCCAGTAATTATTCGGGAAAAACGCCTCGACGACTTTCTGCGTCTTCGCCGCATTCCAGTTCGCCTGGCTGCTCTCAAGCTGCACACCGAAGATCTTGCCGCCTTCCATGTAGGAACGGCCGCAATACGGATTTTCCGTAGTGGCCCAGGTCACCTGCGCCACATCCACCTGGTCCGGCGCAAGGGCCATGGAAGATGTAACCGTCGCGCTTTTCACTTTGAACAACATAAAATACGGCGTCAATGCCCCAAGGCCACTTTTCTTCTTCCAGTCAGATCTCACTTGGGCCTGCAATGCGTCGTCCTGGCAACGGTACAATACCAGTTGATTCTCATTTGCAAACGTTTTGAACGCCTGGGTGTTCAGAGCCTTGTACAGGTTGTCGCAATGCGCGCAGGTGTTCGGCCCGATTATGGCCAGCATGGGACGTCCTGTCGAAAGGGCGAGGGATTTCGCCGCTCCGACATCAGTCGTCCATTCCCCAAAGGACAAGGCGCGCACACTGGCCTGGACCGCCAGCAGAGCAACTACGAACCCAAAAGCCATGAGCTTCTTATTTCCAAACTTGAACATGCGTTTTTCCTTTTTTCCAGTGTGTTCTCTTATTCTGCAAATCCCTGCCAACAGGCGATGATCATTTCTCGGCCTTGTTTTTATCAGTTTCGGACGCCGGTTGAACCGGCTTGCCCTGCCCCGTTGTTTTCTCCGCCGGCTCCACCCACAGCCCTTCCGGAAACAACACGCAGGTGACCGGATATTTCTTCGTCAGCTCCATCGCGAAGTCTTCCAGCAACTTCTGCTTCTTCAACGGGAGAACTTTCGCCTTTACACCTTCACGGCTTCCGTCTTCATTCGCCAGTTTCGCAAATAAAAGCTGGGCGATACGGTATTTTTCAGGTTGTCCATCCTTTGCCGGAACGGAGACCCGCAGCACACGCATGATCCGGAAGCCAAGTTCCGTCTCCAAAACCGGCGTGACCTCGCCGACTTGCCAGTCAAAGCTCTTCAGTTCATTGACCTCCGCCAGTTCCTGGCGGGTGAAGTCATAGTCCAGCTCCCCGCCCTTGGCTCCTTCCTTGCCTTCGGAATATTCCTTCGCCAGCATGGCGAATCCTTCATCCGTCTTGATCAGCGGATCGTCCAGCAAAGTTTCAACCTGTTTCTTGCGACTCTGGTTCTCCTTGTCCACGGCCTCGTTCACCGCTTTCAGATATTTGCCGTAGGAACGATACTCCTGCTCCGTCAAATCCACGTCGCCGAACATCTGCTCCTCCATCTTCACCATTCGAAGGGTATCGTCCAATGTCAGACGCGCCATCGTCGATTCACCCGTTTGCCGGAAACTGCTCAGATACTTCTCCTTGCTGATGCCCTTGCCGTTCTGCTTCAGCTTCGCCACCATCTCCGAAAGATATCGCGTACGCTCCTCCTCCGAGACTTCTATCTTCCGCGCCCTCGCCTCCTGAAGAAAAAGACCGACCTTCGCCATCCGCTGGACACGCCTGCGAAGCTCCTCCGCCAGTTTCTGCGGATCCATCATCTTGCCTTCCCTCATCCCGTTTTCCTTCGGATTGGGAGAGGCAAGCAAAGAGCGGAGGCTTGGAGACATCTCCTTCCATGTCAAACTTAATTCGCCGACCTTCAGCACGACTGTCGCCGGCTTCATAAACGCCATCATCATCGCATAATCCGGCACATTCTCATCCCTTGCCGCCTTCGCTTTCTTCACAGGCGCGCCATCCGCCGTTTTCAGCGAGGCGGCGGGAACTTCCTCCGCTCCACGCAGAATGGCCGGCAAGCACACCAGCAATATACTTATCACGATCAAAGGCTTCGTGTGTTTCATGTTTTTTCCTTGATGTTCACGCATGCGTTCTCATTCATGTTCCAGAATACCCTTATACAATATAATATATAAAGGAACAAAATCAACCATGGACGGCGAACCGACCTCTCGTCCATTACGCCTCGCTCCCGCCAATGAAAGCCCATTCCCAACACGGGAAGCCGCGTCCGTTCGCCAATGGATGCATCATCAATCGACTTTGACACACGCCTGCATCCCGTTGTTCCATACCGCCCCCTTGAAATCCACAGACGAATACGATAAATATTCCGTGCCATCCATGAGGCGGTCACCTGGATCAAACCGCCATCCCAATGCCGGAACGCCTCTCAAGGAAACCGCTTCCACACGGACAAGATTCGGACAGCCCTCATGCAACGGCAGGGCCATGATCTGAAAATAGCAGCCTGAAATGCAAAAAAATCATTTTTTTTGTTTTTTTTGCTTGACATGCCAGATGGAGGAATTATTTTACTAGCATGTCTTTTTCTGAAGATACAGGAAAAAAACGGTTCGCCCATCCGGGAGAAAGTGTTTTTTTACAGTGTCTTTACTTGCATTCCGTTTTTTCAATGGTATAGTAAGGTTTTGTTTTAAGCAAAAAAAATCATAATACCCAAAAATAAAAATGGTGTGAACAACCAAAACAAAGCACAAGGAGGATAAAAGCCAGGGCTGAAACAAGAAATCTCGACTATCATGTTTTTCGATTCATCACAACCAATTGTAAGTAGTAAAAAAGTCCATGCCGACAGCATGGCAGAAAAAACAAGTAAAAAGTTCAAACCAAAGGATTCAACAATGAAAAAGTTCTTTGCCACTTTGTTGACGATCGTTGTCAGCTGCTCTTTCGCCGGCAACATAGTCTATGACTACAAGGCCTCCATCAAGCGCCTCGAGCCTGTCTACTCCGTCAAGAAGATCAACAAGGCCTCCTATGTGACGGACGCCTACAAGACCGTCTCCGACACCATCATCGGTTATCTCGTCGTCCCGGCCTGCGCGACCTGCGTTGACGATGGCGACCCGAACTTCACCGAGTTCACCGATGACGATGAGTGGCTTGGCGTCGGCTACTTCATCCGCAAGGGCGACAAGCTCTCCAAGAAGCTCAAGTACCCGTTCATCGCCAAGACCGCGATCAACCCCTATGCCGCTATGTTCGGTGCCTACACGCCCATGACCAATGGCGACGGCGCGGCTCCCAGCAAGCCCTACGCTGATGTCAGAGCCAACAAGTACGCTTGGATGTCCCTGGCTTTCGCTATTCCTGCCAAGGCAAAAGCATACAGCACCGTTGACTCCGGCAACGCCCTGAAGAAGTTCCCCGGCGACGAAATCCCCTATGGTTTCCTGGGCTTTGACAACCAGAACAAGGTTTATGTTGACAACGCTGGTTTCGGCACGGTCAAAGTTCTGAGCTTCTCCGAAGCTGCTGAAACGGGTTTCTGCTCCTCCAAGCCCGGCAAGGACTGGTCCTGCCAGATGGTCAACACCATCGCCGGTTCCACGGTCGGTGTGGCTGATTACCAGGGCCCCTGCGGCGTTACGCCGATGTGGGATGTCTGCTATGACGCCGCCAACGAAGTTGTTGACTACACTGTCAACGAATCCACCATCCATGGTACTTGGACCCTCAAGTACAACAAGGCTCTGTCCAGCGTCGCTGATGACCAGAAGGAAGCCGAAATCCTGAAGAAGCTCGGTGGTACCTCCGCCGACGTCTACACGGATGCTGAATAAGTCAACATGGTAGGTAAACTGGTTTCCGTCGCAATACGGGAGCCAGTCCACCAAGACTTGCAAAGATTAAGGAGAAGTCAATTCGACATTGATTTCTCCTTTTTTTGTTTTCCATGGAACCTTGAATGACAAGATCGTGTCAAAGCTACCATATTCTTGTCATTTCCTTTCATCCATTATTCTTGTAGTAGGTCCGTTTTTATGTCATCTTCAGAAAGAAAGTTACTGGTTACCGTCGTCATCCTGCTTTTCGCTTCAGTCTTATACCTTCTGTTACGGACTTCTGATTCGCCTGTCACGGAAGAAGGCACAGCTGAAGTTGGTTCACCGTCCGCCCTCCGTTCCCCTACTTCATCTCCTGATTCGGAGAAGACAGCGGTTGGCGTGGAAAAGCCGAATCCGTCATCCATCACGGTAGCTGCCGACAACGGTTCCAGCCCGCAGCCAACCTCTGCCGCTGAAGAAAAAATCAAAGAGAACCTCGACAATCTCCAGCTTCTTCTGGATGACCATGAAAAGAACGAAGAGTCTTTGGAACTAGCCGTTTCCATGATGAAACGGACGAAACCGGAAAAACTGGCGGCCCTGAACGCATTTCAATGGATTGGCGGCCCTGTCTCCATAAAAGAGACGATTTCTGCGTTGACGGACACAGAAGAAGTCGCGGATCGTGCGTCGGATGTCCTGCACAATCTCATTCAAACCGATCTTGCCTCAGAAGAAATGAGCATGACGCCCGAATTCTGGCAGGATCTGTTCAACAATCTGCCTCCGGATGGACGGGACCCCTATCTGGTACTGTTGACCGCCTATCCCGTCGAGGAGTGTTTTCCCGTTCTGTTGAACCTCATGGAATCGCAGGACGAAAGCCTTCGTGAATCGGCTTTGGAATATGCGTCAACCATTGCGGAAGGAGTTGAACTGATGACCCGTGAAGAAGCTGAAAAATGGTTCAACGCCTATCTTGCAAAGGAAACGCCACAGGAAAACCAAGACGAATGACGGCTCTCCGCATGCCACAGCATGAACAAGAATGATCGTTTGCACCAGGCAATCCATTCACCTTTCACCCACCTAAACATCAAATGAATACGTGCTCCTTTCATGCCAGAATCCCGATTTTTCGTTTCGCCTTCGCGTTTTTGCTTCTCTCCGCATTTTCCCTGCCTTTTCTTCATGCCGCGAAATTGACGGCGATTCAGGAGGCTTTGGACATAGCCTCTTCTTCAAGAATCACCATTGTGGAGCAACGTTATATCAAATACAAGACGGACGAATACGGCTGGATTGAAGAAGACGCCGCAGGAAATCCTTTGACGACAACGGATTCCACATCGGAAGGGCAATCAAAATGGACCGTCCAGTCCTCCAAGGAAAAGGGGACGTCACCTTATTACGGCAAGTCCTGCATTCGCTCCAGTGTCTCGGCGGAATTGTCGCCATCGAATGACGCCTTGAAAATGCAGCTGGTCTGCAAAGTGTCCGGCCCTGGCGTGTTCTCCTTCGCCTACAAGACCTCAACAACAGATTTCAGCGACGGTCTTGTCGTCTATGTTGATGGTGAGGAGGTTGTCTCGCTCTGTTCCGGTTATTATACAGATGAATTTGACCTAACGACATTTGTGACAACTTATTATCCAACGGAATGGGAAACGATGGAAATTGAGATTCCGACGGGCAAGGCAGACGGCGGCCGATACGAAGGAACCCATGACCATGAAATCATTTTCGAGTTCTTCAAGGATGAACCGAATTACGAATATAATGAGAAAGACAAACTGGTCTATGTCAGCGATGACGGTCCCATCAAGCCAGATGTCAGGGATTATGACGGTTCGAGCGATCCGGTGTACAAGGAGGATCTCGCCGCCTACAACGCCCAGAAGGCCCTGTTCTATAATTGCATCTGGCTTGACCAATTCCAATTCATGGCGGTAGAGCCGAGTCTGACGTTCTTGGACGACGAACTTTCAGAGGAGATTTTCATAGACCAGGCCTCCATCTTGCTTGATTCCAATGCGAAGGATTTCGGCTACTATATCAAATACACCACGGATGGAACCACACCGAAGGCATCTTCCGCGGATTATTTGTTCTATGACGACATTGTCACGGAAGACGCCATTGATGTCACGGAAAGCACAGTGGTCAAGGCCAAGCTCTTCAGTACAAATACTACAGCCTATTCACCGGAAATACTCATTTCCGCGCAAGTGACAATCAAGGCGTCCGCTCCTAAAATCGTGATCGATACGGAGAAATCCCTCCCCGACCGGATCACCCTGACTATGAACACAGATTTTGACGGAAATATCATCCATTATACAACCGACGGGAGCACTCCGACCATTGAAAGCCCTGTCTACAATGCCGATACGGGGCTGGTCATCACCAAACCATGCACCGTCAACGCAATAGCCATGCGTGACAATGTACTTGACAGCGATGTGACATCCTTCACAGTCGAACAGGCGGAACCGCCTCAAATCACTGTCAAAAACCAAAAGGGACAGACTCCTGCTGATCTTGTCTTCACTGCAAAAGACAAGCTGACCGTTTCCATTTCAACAACGGACAATACGCCTGCTCTCTATCAAATCAACGACCAACCGGAAACGGTCTACACAACGGAATTCACAATTGATGATCCTGCCCCGTCTTCTTCCTGTGTGATTACAGTTCGAACCTATAGCGCTGAGAAGCTTGTCAGTCAACCAACATCATCGTCCGTCTATTGGGCCAACCAGACATGGGTCTGCACGACAAAGTCCGGATGGAACTTCATCACCTTTCCTTTGAAAATGACTCAGACGTCCATAGACAATATTTTCTGGCTCTTGGGGGATAATGTCTTTGCCTTCAATGAAACGAATCGCTCTTACTGCAAAGTCTCGACATTGGAGCAGGGACAGGCATATTGGTTCTTCATCCGTTCCACTCCCATTCCTTTTTCCTTGAAGGGGGCTTCCGTGCCAAGGCAAGATACCACTATCCCTTCACGCAAATGGACGGCTTATGGAGCAATCGAGGATGAAGCGATTCCCGCAGATATCACGGCATGGCATTATGACGGAAAGCGTTTCAAGCCCGCCGGCAGTTTCCAAAAAGGCAAAGCATACTTTATCTTCAAACCTTAACATTAATCAGAGAAAGGAACCCACCATGTACATCGGTCGTATCGTCGCCATCGCCAGAACAAAAGACAACCGCGGAGCCGCCCTCTACCGCGTCTCTTCACGCTCCTTCCCAAACCGCATGGCCAAGACGCTCGCCAACGCCGTCGCCATCGTCCCCAAGCCGGGCTTTGAGAACGACATCCAGAAGAACCCCTACATCGCCTACGACTGCCTCCGCCTCGCGAACGGCTACGCCATCGTGACGAACGGCTCGCAGACCGATCCCATCGCGGAGAAAATCGCCTCCGGAATGGCGCCCCGCGACGCTCTCGCGTATGTGATGCTTTCCATGGACTACGAACATGATTCGCTGGACACCCCCCGTATCTCCGCCATCGTCACGCCGGACGGCAGCAAAGGCTGGCTCGCCATCGTCCGCAAGGACGCCCTGCTCGTCCGCGAATTCGCGTTGAAGCCCGGTGAAGCCTACTACGTCGCGACTTACGAGAAGAACCGCCCCGCCGATGACCAGAACGAACCGAACTTCACGCCCATGACCGCCGAAGAAGCCTGCGATTTCATCCTCGGCACGAAGGGCGGCGTCTTCGCGGACTTCGAGAAGCCCGTCACCGCCGTCTGCGCCGTCGCCAACGCCGACGGCTCCTTCGCCACCGCCACGAAAGACTTTGCATAAAGCGTGAAGATGCGCGGGATCCGTGCCGCGCAAGAAAAAAAGGAAGACTATGCCAAACGCACATTATATTTCCGGAACGCATTGGGACCGTGAATGGTACCGCACTTTCCAGGAGTACCGCCTCCTCTTCGTCAAGCTCGTCGACGGTTTGCTTGATCTCATGGAGAACAACCCTGATTTCAAGTACTTCCATTTCGACGGACAGACAACCGTCCTGCCCGACTACATCGAAATGCGCCCCGAAAACAAAGGACGCCTCCAGAAGCTCGTCAAAGACGGTCGCATTCTCGTCGGCCCATGGTTCACCATGCCCGATCTGTTCTGCCCGGGCGCGGAGGCCCTGGTCCGCAACCTGTTGACCGGCAAGCGTATAGCGAATGAATGGGGCGTCGAACCCATGTGCGTCGCCTATACATGCGACATGTTCGGCCATCCGTCGCAGATGCCGCAGATCTACAAAGGCTTCAATCTTCCGTACTGCGTTCTCGGCCGCGGCACAAACGAATTCGACACGCCCGCCTTCTTCAACTGGCGCGCCCCCGACGGAACGGACGTCTTTACTTTTAAATTACAGGACAAGATCGGCTACGGCGCGTTCGTCGGAGCCCGCCGCATTTTCGAAGCCGGCGACGGCGACATCGAAAAGGCCCGCGCGACGCTGAAGGAATACATCGAGCACGAAATCAACCGCACGAATGGCGACGTCCTCTGCCTCATCGACGCCATCGACCACATGCATCCCGCCGCCGACGCTCCAAAATACGTGAAGGAATCGGAAGCCGCATGGCCCGGCCTCCACGTCGAGCATTCCACGCTGCCCGCCTTCTTCAGGGAGGCGGAGGCGTCCGCCCATGACGTGCCCGTCCGCCAGCGCGAGCTCCGCGATCCCGCCCGCTACCGCCACGGCTATCTCTGGCTCATCCCGAACTGCGTCTCGTCCCGCGCCCGCATGAAGCAGGCCAACGACGAATCGCAGGCCTTCCTCGAACTGCAGGCCGAACCGCTTCTCGCCATCGCCTACGACAAAGGCCTCGAACCAGCCCCGAAGATGATGCTCAACATCGCCTGGCAGACGCTGCTGACAAACCACGCCCACGATTCCATCTGCGGTTGCTCCATCGACCAAGTCCACCGCGACATGATGTACCGTTTCGATCAGGTCCGCCAGCTCGCCAAGCAGCTCCGCAACCAGTCCTTCGGCGATCTCACCGCCCTCTGCAAAGATCTGGCGAAAGAGCCGAACGAATTCACCGTCACCGTCGCCAACACGTTGCCGCAGCCTCGCAAGGCTCCCGTCATCGTCACCATCGACTTCCCGCACGATTGGCCGTCGAAATTCCACGATGCCTTCCGCTCGCAGCTCTACAACGCCTTCCTGCTGGAGGATGTTGATGGCAAACCGCTTGAATACCAGATACTTGACATCCAGCCCGAATTCGGCGAACGGTCGCAGTACCTCGCCCTTGGCTGGAGCGAAAACTCCCAAAGCGGTCAGCGCTACACGGTCGCCGTCGATATCGACCTGCCCGCCCTCGGCTTCAATTCCTTCCTTGTCAAGCCCGCCCCGATGCTCCATCGGCCCGTCGGCTCGCTCCGCACCGCCCCCAACGCGGCCGCGAACGAATTCCTCAAAATCACCGTCGAATCCAACGGTACGCTTACGATGCTCGACAAGACGACGGGCAACGTCTATCATGACCTGCTCACCTTCGAAGACCGCTCCGAAATCGGCGACGGCTGGTTCCATGGCCAGACGATGTCAGACGAAATCGCCCTTTCGACAGCCTCGCCCTGCCAGATTTCCGTCATCCACGACGGCCCGCAGTGCGTCACCTTCCGCATCCAGACCAAGATGAACCTCCCGAAACGCTACAACTGGCATACGGAGCATCGTTCGGATGCGCGCGAAGACCTTCTCGTCGTGTCGCTTGTGACGTTGCGCAATCATGCGAAGTCCGTCGAAGTCGAGACGACCATCCACAACACGATTGAAGACCATCGATTCCGCGTCCTCTGCCCGTCCGGCGCGAAGAACGCGAAGACATGGTTCGCCCATCATCCGTTCGACTTCACGGAACGCGCCATCGCCGTCAATCCCGAAACCCGCGACTGGTCCGAAATGGAACTGCCTGAAAAACCGTTCCTTAACATCCAGGCGGTCGGCGACGGCAAGCAAGGCCTCGCGTTCATTTCCGCCGGCGGCATGCACGAAGGCGGTGTCGTGGACGACGAACTGCGCACGATCCAGACGACGCTCTTCCGCTCCTACCGCCGCACGGTCAACACGCCCGGCGAAAAGGACGGCCTCGAGCTTGCGGATCTGACGTTCCGCTACAACCTCCGCCCCTACGCGGGCGAACTGCCCGCAGCGGATCTCGCACGCGAAATGCTGACGCTCCATGCGCCGCTGACCGTCCGCTTCTCCGGCAAGACGAAATCCGGATATCCGCGCCTCACGGGCGAACTCTCCCCGAAGCAGTCCTTCATGGAAATGCTCGACAACAAGCTCGTCTTCTCCGCTTTCAAGCCCGCCGAAGACGGCAAAGGCCAGATTCTCCGCCTCTGGAATCCCACGGGCGAGACACTGACCGAACGCATCCGCCTCTGGAAGAAACCAGCCTCCATTCAGCCCGTCAAACTCGACGAATCGGCTGACGGCGACGCCGCCAAACCCGCCGAAGATGTCATCACCATCACGGCCGGCCCGCACAAGATCGTCGGCGTGAGAATCCTGTAACCGCTCATAACACATTGAAACCAAACGCCCCGGGCTTCTCGACAATGAGAAGCCCGGGGCATTTGTTCGCTTTTATTTTGATTCATTTGAGCCCCAGCAACTCGCGCGATGACACGATTGCGTAAAAATACGAATTGCCGCGAACCACTTCCGCCAATTCACCATCATAGACAAGAGCCGTACGAATGGAGATATTTTTCCGTACATTCAGCCTTGTCACTTTTTCCGCCACTTCATGCTCAACTTCCTCTCCTATATGTTTTTGCCGCTTGACTTCAACTAGGCATACAGCCTTTCTGGCCTGAATCAGCAAATCAATCTGCACACCTCTTTTTCCTTTTTTATCCTCCTTCCGACTGTATGGAACGGCAGAAAGAATCGGAACGCCACCAAGATGCAACGCGTCCAGCAATGTCATGGCGTGGTTCACGACAAGATTCTCAAATGCAAGTCCCATGACGCTTTCCCACCCCGGGAGCATCCCTAGTGAAATGAATTCATAATGGCCATTTCGTATATTCGCCTCCTCGGGTTCAACGAACTTCAAATAGAATCGCGTGTAGTTATCGCGAATACGATAACGTATCTCCTTTGCAAGCCTTCCTGTTTCCGGATTGTATCCATTATCCGCCGCCAGAAAACCAGCCTCGCACAAATCTTTGAGATTCTCGCTTAACGCGCCACCGCGATCAATGCCTAGATCATCCGCGATCTCACTCAATGTCATCGCCCTCTCCGCCAGACGGCGCAGTATCTCCCCTTTCTGAACCGCAGTCTCCCCGAAAACTTCATTGAACATCGCCTTGAAATCCTTGAACAACGGCCCGTCAGGATGGAAAAACATACGTTTGATGTTTTCATCGGCTGATAATGAGGGATTGACTTCCTCCAAATATTGCGGCACGCCTCCGGTGACCGATAAAACATCAATGATATCATGCGTCGCAAGACGTGTCGCCCTTTCACCCCAGAACGCAGTGCATTCCGCCGGTGTCAATTCCCCAAGAACAATATCACGTGAAAAACGCCCGCCAAAACCAGCATTGTCCAATATGTTCTTTCGTATCCATGACGACACACTACCGCAAATGACAAGTATCAATTTGTCATGCCTTTTAAGTTCATCATCCCATGCACTCTTCAGATAGCCGGCGAAATCCTCGTCGTAATGCCCCATCCACGACACTTCATCCAGAAGAACAACCGTCCACACGGAATCATCGATAGATTCTGAAAGCATGTTGAACGCCTGAAACCAGTTTTTGGGAACCTGGTTCTCATGCCCCGTGCATTTTGCAAGCTTCAAGGCGAAATTGACCAATTGATCGCGGTTTGTCTGCCGTTTTCGCAAAGGCAAACCATCTATGTTGATTAATGTGAGATCATTCAATCGGGCAAATTCCTTAATCAAAGTCGATTTGCCAATACGACGACGCCCACGGCACGCGACAATTGAAGACGTGCCTTTTTCCAAAAGCAACGCCAATGACGCCAATTCTCGTTCTCGACCTATGAACATCACAAAATCTCCATTTTTATGATTATGTGCTGTTGGAATCCATTTTTCAACAGCACATAATTGATAATTTTACGTTTTTGTGCTGTTCATTATACCTGTTTTTCATTAAATATCAAGAAAAAAGGATACCGATTTTTCTAAAATGTCTCAATCTTCCATCATTTCCAATCATCAAAGTTGTTGGAAAATTGTAAAAAACGCCATTTTTCGGTTGGAAAATTGTTAAAAATCGCCATTTTTCGGTTGGAAAATTGTAAAAAATCGCCGTTTTTTGGTTGGAAAATTGTAAAAAATCGCCGTTTTTTGGTTGGAAAATTGCAAAAAAACGCCATTTTTCGGTTGGAAAATTGTAAAAAAGCGCCGTTTTTCAGTTGGAAAATTGTAAAAAAGTTTTAAGACATTGGAAAAGGTTATTTTACTTTCCTTTTTCCCGCAGCTTCTTCTCATAACGTTGTCGCGCCTTTTCCATGACATCCTCTGCGCCGTAGAAATTCTTACCGCGCGCCGTCATGGCTTCCGCATAACACTCCAAAAAATATTCCGCTAAACTGTAATCTTTCAGCGACCAGCTCATACGGAAGCAGAACTGCACAAGATTCCGGCGGACGCCGCGCTGCAACAGGCAGCCGTTGGCGAGCTGCGTCCGGTCGTTGTCGATGAAATGGATGTGTTCGCCGTCCCACAGGAGATTCCCGGGGATGCAGTCGCCGTGCAGGAAGCCGTGGCAATGGAAGTCGCAAAGCCCTGCCGCGACGCTACGTAAAACGTCTTTCCGCCGTTCCGTGTCTGTCGTTTCCGAAATGATTTTCATGACGGACGGATACGGCACGCCACGCGAAATGAAAATCTCTTCCGCTCGTAGCCAGTGCGTCCGCCGCGCCGCCAGAACCGCCTCCGCGCAGAGGACGCCCGCCTCCCGCATCGCCACTGTTCCATCAAGAGCCTTCAGGGCACGACCTCCCAAAAAACGCCATTTGAACCACTTCCAAAAGCAAAGCAGACAACGGCCGCCCTCCCCGTCGTCCAACGATTTCACGACTTTCACATAGAGCTCCTCACCGTCCGCCATGACGCGGGACACAGTCCGTCCGCAACGATTCACAAGCTGCTGGCCCGGATTGTCCGCCAGCCATTTGTCCAAATCGTCAGGGCGGCCATGCCATTCACGGCTGACCAGCCCCTTCCATCCATTATGCCTGTATGTTTCGAAGCCGTTCATCATATAAAACGTTCAACTGAAAATTTGCCATTGCTACAAACATATATACAATATAGACATTACTGTCGATTTCAAACTAAACTTACAGGAAAGCGTCTCCATGAAACAGCTTCTCACACTCGTCATGCTGACCGCTCTGACGGTCGCCGCCGCTCCTCCACGAAGGCTCGTCATGCTGCCGACTGGCGGCATCACGCTCGGAGGCGAGTTCCCCGGCGCGAAAGGGACATCGGAAATATCATCGGATAAACCTGTTACGGCAAAACTCGACTTTGATCTCACCAAAGGCAACTACGTCGGTTTCGTTCATCGCTGTCTCTTGACGGAGGGGACGACGACCTTCTCCTTCATGGCCCGCCCATCCATCCCCAATACGCGACTTTTCGTCCGGACCATGGACAGCAAAGGGCGGCAGCACATGCGTCGCATACCGAATTCCATCTCCCCCGGCCAATGGGAGGAGCGGTCCGTCGATCTCTCGAAATTCCAAGATTCATGGGGGGCGGGCGAAGCCAAAATCCACTGGCCCATCACGGAAATCGTCATTGGAATCGAAGTTGATAAAAAACACGCCATCGGAACGCTCGAACTCCGTGATTTTATCGTAACCACCACAGCCACAAGGGAAAACATGCCAAGCGTCTCTCTTCAAGTCACTCCAAGCCGTTTCGGCGCCCTCTTCTATCCGGAAGATCCCATCACTATCCAATACACCGTTGTTTCGTCCGATCTTGATTTCAAGCCGTCTCTCAATGTCACCCAGACCGTCAAAGACTGGAAAGACAATGTCATTCTTTCGGAAAAGGCCGTGGCCACGTCAAACGAAAATTTCATCTTCAATATCACAGCGGAAAAACTGAAGAAACAGTTTGGCGCCTTCCAGCTGGAAATCAACGTCGTAAACGCCAGTGATCCAACGGACAAAACGTCTTATACCACATGGTTCGGGCGGCTCCCCTCCCGTGATCCAAAGCCCTGCCCATGGGTCGGAACGGGCCTCCACAGCGGTCACGGCTGGGGCCATGGCGACCTCCGTTTCATCGACATCCTTACCGCCGCCGGAATCGGTGTCGTTCGCGAAGAATTCGGCTGGCGTTCCATCGAACAGGAAAAAGGCAAATACGTTGTCCCGCAGAATGTTATCAACTTCGTCAACCGCCTGAACGAACGCGGCATACGTCTCAACCACATCTGCGACTACAACAATCCGATCTACGAAAATCCCCTCGATCCGGACGCCTTCGCACGATGGACCGCCTTCATGGCCGAATATTTCAAAGACAAAATCCACATGTATGAAATCTGGAACGAACCCGCGAATTTCTTCTTCCAGAAACAATACGGCGGACAACGGTGGGGCGACGCGCCATGGCTCGTCAAATTCGTCGAACTGACACGAAAGGCGAACGACGCCATCCGAAGCGTCCTGCCGGACGCCAACATCGCCGTCTGCGCGGAAGACGTCTGGCCGACGCTCAGGCAGATGGTCGAAAACGGCATCGCCGATGAAAAAAACATCATCTCCTTCCATCCCTACTGCCACGGCCAGCCGCGCCCCGAACGCGAGATGTTCTTCAACGACAACGGCAAAGCCATGCGCGAAATCTGCAAACAACATGGCGGTGCCCATCAGTTCATCATCACGGAATCCGGCTGGACGACCTATTCGGGAGACATGCAGTATCTCGCCATCGCGGGCGGCTATCCGCGTTCGAGCAACATCCACCAGGCGCAATACGCCATCCGCATGTTGCTCTCTTCCAAGGCCAACGGCATCCTCTACGCCTGCCAGTACGACTTCCGCAACGACGGCGGCAACCGCGGCTATACGGAGCATAATTTCGGGCTCGTCCACGAAGATTTCTCGCCCAAGCCCGCCCTCACCGCCATCGCCGCCATGACGCGCATCCTTGAAGACGCGCAATACATGGACGATCTATCCAATAATTTGGAAAACAAGCACTTGTATCATTTCAAAGACAAAAACCTACTGGATGTCGTCGCCGCGTACGTCGTCGAAGGCGAACAGGCCGTCTCGCTGCCCGTCGCAAACAACGTCAAAATCCTTGATTTGCAAGGAAATCCTGTTCCAGCCGTTGTAAAAGACGGTAAACTGGACGTGACGCTCACGGAAACGCCGATCTACATCTATGGACTTGATTGCAAAGAAGTTGTGAAATGCATCCGAATGGCGGTTGATTTTGACACATCCATCGTCATCGGCGGCAACAAGCCGAGATCGGTCAAACCGAATGGCTCCGTCGTGCTCTATCCAACGACATCGCTCAGATTCAGGCTTGATGTCCAAAATCTCACAAATGCAGACATTCAAAACGCCACCGCCACGGTGGTCTTCGATCCCGCTCCCGCCAATTTCAAACCCGTCGTCCTGCGCTTGGGCACCCCACTTCAATTCAAAGTGTTTTGTCAGCAAATCTGCGAAATCCCTTTGGATGCCAAAGAATGGCGGCCATTCATGAACAAAACTATCAACATGACCGTCACGTGCAGCGGCAACGGCTGCACGGAATCCGTAAAAAACACGTTCACGATCCAACCTCCTATCGTATTGCATTGCAGCACAATCGCCATGCATGGCATCACACCGGCCATCCCTGTGACAGTCCAAAACAATCTGTCCCACCAATCCATTCTCCCGACATTTGACGCCGTCTCCAAAGACATCAAGCTGCTTCCTCCCAAACAGGAAGACATCGGCCCGAACTCGCAGAAAATCATTTGGCTGCCACTGAAATCCATGCCAAAATCCCCCACGGCCGTCATTTCATTGACGCCCAAACACGGGAATCTTCCGACCGAAACACAGACGTTCACCATCCGCAACGCCATCATCCCGCAAGCCCCCGCCCGCATTCCGTTCGCCGCCGAACCGGTCTTCGTCCCGCTACCGGACAAGCGGCCCAAGCCTATCAATCCAAGAGACTTAAACGCTTCCGCCTTCCTGTCGGGATCAGACAAGGGCCTCGTCATCACCGTCGATGTCCACGACGACAAATTCTTCCAGCCGTTCTCCAATCTCGGCGACCTCTGGCAGGGCGATTCCGTCCAGCTTTCCGTCGCGCCGTTGACGGGCCAGAAGTCGCTCAGCCTGATGCTCGCGCTGCTGGCGGGAAAACCGACCGTTCTCGTGGAGACACGTCTCAATCCGGATACCAAGCCGGAGGACTTCCCGCTGTCGATCATCGGTTCGGCAAACGGCGACGGTCCGCTCCAATACACCGTCACGATTCCATGGAGCGCCCTGCCCGGCATCCAGAACGAATGCCGTATCTCCTTGCTGGTCAACGACAACGATGGCGACGGACGCAAAGGATGGATTGAATTCCATTCCGGCATCGGCTCATTCAAAGACACGTCTCTTTTCGGGCTTTATTCTTTCTAAAATATAAGGAGTAAAAACATCATGAAGAAAATGATCCTGTTCTCTCTTGCGCTTTCCATCTGCGGAATGGCGCAGAACATCACGAAAAACGTCATTTTCGACGCCACACATGACATCAAAAACTGGAGCAACCAACGTGATGAGGAGCGTCTCAACAGGGAATTCCAAAAATCCACACACACCATGGAAGGCGACCAGCTGATCTGGAATTTCATCCCGAAAGGCGACACCGGTTTCAACGACCTCTTCTATCACACCGCCATCCAGAAGCCCTGCACGCAAATCATCGTCGAATTGACGAATCTCGGCGAACCGTTCATCATCAGCGCGAAAATGGGAGACGCCAACGGCGCGGAATGGACGATCGACCCCAAACCGCTTCCGACATGGAAGCCCGGCGACCCGCAGCAGACGTTGCAATGCGGATGGACAAACTGGAAGCACGCCTCCTGGAGCCAGATCAAGGAAGGGCCGCTCGCCTTCCCGATCAGATACTTCACCATCATCGCCTTCGGCATCAAGTCAGGCAAAGAATACAAGCTGGCCGTCAAATCCATTAAAATCGAAGAAGTCTCGCTCGACATGACCTTCGACAATCCCCCTCAAATTCCGACACAGGCCACAGGCGGGACAAGATTGCCGGTCCCTTCCTTCACGACAAAACTTTCCGAACCATTGTTCCCCCTCTTCGCGGAACTCCAATTCGCGCAAGGCAGTACCGTTTTCTCACGCATCCCCTTGTCGTTCAACCTCTTGATGCCATCAACGCAAATCACGCTCAAACCAGAGGGCCCGCTCCCTCTTCCGTGGATTCTCAGAAAAGGCGACTATCAACTTCGGGTCAATATGGTCGGCAATCTCGCCAACGGCATGCCCAACGTGACCGCCAGCGCCTCCCTGGGCACCGTCAACCTCAGTCCCATGAAGCCCTTCCTCCCGCATACCGTCGCGGAAGTCAAGCCGCATAACGGCACACCCACGATCTTCATCAACGGGCAGCCCCACAGCGGCATGGCCTATGCCGCATACGGCCCCAATCCGCAAGTCTACCGTGATTTCACATCCGTCGACGTCGATCTCTTCACCATCTGCGCAACTCCCACGGAATCAGGCTACAACATCTCACCGACCGCCTGGAAGTCGAAAGACGAATACGACTTCTCCATCATCGACCAGCGTGTCGCCATGATCCTCCAGTCCAATCCCAAGGCCTACATCTTCCCGCGGCTCTACCTCCACGCCCCCAAGTGGTGGTGCAATGAACATCCGGACGACGTCGTCATCGCCGAAAAACCAGACGGGACGCGCTACGTCTTCCCGCACACTTCCGGCCGTCCCGCCCCGTCATGGGCCTCCCAGGCGTGGCGTGAAGACACGATCAAAGGGCTTCGGAAACTCATCGAATACGTGGAGGACTCCCCCTACGCCAACAATTTCATCGGCTACCATCTCGCCTCCGGAACAACGGAGGAATGGATGATGTGGGGCTCGAACGAAAACGCATGGGTCGATTACTCCCCCGCCAACATCCGCTACTTCCGCAAGTGGCTGGCGGACAAATACAAGACGGACGACGCCCTCCAGAAGGCGTGGAACGACGAAAACGTCACACTTGCAACCGCCGAAATCCCCTCCTACAAGCAACGCGCCGAATCCAAGCTCGGCTACATGCGCAACCCGCAGACCGAAATGCAGGTCATCGACTTCTATACCTATAATTCATGGCTCGTGGCGGACACCATCACCACGTTCGCCACCGCCGTCAAAGATATCTGCAAACATGAAAAGACCGTCGGCGTCTTCTACGGCTATCTCCTCCAGCTCTGCGGCGAACAACGCCAGCAGAACTCCGGCCACAACGCCCTCCGCAAGATCCTCGAATGTCCGGACATAGACTTTATCTGCTCCCCCACGTCCTACGCCTTCCGGCAGCTCGGCGGCAAGGGGACTTGCCATTTCATGTCGCTCGTCGATTCCGTCAAGCTCCACGGGAAGCTGTGGTTTGACGAAAACGACGTCCGCACATCCCTCTCCCCCGGAAAGGTCGGCGGCTGGGGCAAGCCGGAGAATGTCGAAGGCGATATCATCCAGCAGGACAAGGAGTTGGCATGCGTGCTCACGAACGGCGTCGTCCAATGGTGGTTCGATGTCGGCGGCAACCGCTACAACACGCCAAAGCTGCTCGCGGCCCTCAAGAACTACTGCCGAGTCGCGAAAATCACCAACGAACTCGACCGCTCGTCCGTCACAAAAGCCGCCTATATCATCGATGAAGACTCCCTCGCCTATCTGCGGACAGGCGACCATATCGGCGGCGAACTGACCCTCGGACGCCTCCCGCAGATCCACCGCGGCGGCTTCCCCGTCGGCCATTTCCTCGCGTCCGACATCGACAAACTGACGGACTGCAAGCTGCTTGTCATCGCCAACGCCGTCGCCCCTTCGGAGGAACTCCGCCAAAAAGTTGAAAAAATGAAAGGCGACGGACGCGTCATCGTCTTCCTCAACAATGCAGGCGTCATCGCCGACGGACAGTTCGCACCGGAGAAGGCCACCTCCTTCATGGGCATCAACGTCGCCTTCAATCCGCAAGCCCCCATGGCCAAAGGCAACATGATATTCAAAAAGGTTGCGGGAATATGCGACGGCCTGCCTGTCGGATACGGCAATCCACAGTTCGTCCACAATCCCGCCGTCCTCCCCAATGACCCACTGGCGACCGTCATCGCCGTCTATCCGGACGGGCGCCCCGCCGTCGCCATCAAGAAATTCGAGGATTGGATGGCTGTCTATTGCGCTCAACCGCAACTGCCTGCGCAGCTCTTCCGCAATCTCGCCAAACTGGCGGGAGTCCATCAATACATCGAAACGCCGGACGTCGTATGGGCCAACAAATCCATGCTCGCCGTCTGCGTCGACCAGCCCGGAAAGCGCGTCATCAAGCTTCCGCGCCCCGCGAAAGTCACGGAGCTTTATTCCAACAAAGTCATCTCCGCCGAACCGGTGAAGACATTCACCGTCGACTTCCCTGAAAACGCCACCCTGCTCTTCAGGCTGGATTGACACTCTCCATACACAAAACAAACAGCGGCCCGGCATCGAATGATGCCGGGCCGCCGTCGTTTACGTTTTGCTTACGCGCAAAAATCACTCTCTTCCAAACGCTGTGGAAACAGACTGCGTGACATTGATCGCCATCTTCTTGCCCATCTCCGAACGGACATGCTGTTCGCTCACAAATTCCACATGGCCATCCATGTAGACGACGTTCATGCCGTTCTCATGGCGGATCGACATACGCGAATAGAACAGGTCGGACTGCAACCACGCGGACGCACCGTCGATGAAAATCGCCCGCTCCGACGGTGAATTGTATGTCGTCGTGTAGGTGATGTAATTATTCACTTTTTTGCGGTCCGCTGTACGGGACATGCCAACGGCATGCTTGCACTGCCATTCCTTCGCCGTGTAGCTGATGCCTTCATAGCTTGATCCAGCAATGGAGGAGGCGGGGCAGCAGAACGTCTTGTAGTCGCCAGTATAAAGGACCGATGTACGGAGAAAAACTGCCATATTGGATGTAGTGGTCCGTCACGCCGTATTTCGCCCAATACGCGCCATCCGCGCCATAACCTCCGTCCTTGTTTGCGGCTGCATCCCGATAGCGTTCAGGAATGTACTCATCGTTGTCCGACGTGTACATCGTCAACGCCAGTCCCAGCTGACGGAAATTGGATGTACAGGAAATCGCCCGCGCCTTCGCACGGGCCTTCGCCAGCGCGGGCAGCAGCATGGCGGCCAGAATCGCGATGATCGCAATGACGACCAGCAGTTCGATCAAAGTGAAGTGACGTGATTTTTTCATGTTGACTCCTGTCATTTGATGTTTTTCTGACAAACGATGTTCTCTGGAAAAAACATTAATATTGAGTGAATAAATTATCGTGCACAAAAAAAATGTCAAATGAAAACATTCCAGAAAAATCAATATGATTGGAAAAACATAAATGACGGCTACATTTTCATATTCAACATTACCATGCCAGCCAACCGCAAACACTTACTCATTACACATTATTCATTGCAATGAAAACCGCCATCGTCTATCACTCCTCCCACCACGGCAACACGAAGAAACTCGTGGACGCCATCGTCGCCGCCCACAACGACATCGCCGTCTTCGAAGCGGAATCATGCCGTCCGGACGACTTGTCGTCATTTGATTTGATTGGATTGGCCTCCGGCATCTACTATTTCAGTTTTCACAAAAGCATTCTGGATATCGCCGCCGCCATGCCATCGGGCCAACGCGTCTTCCTGCTTTCGACATGCGGCGGCAACAAGCTCGGCATGAACTACGCCCGCAAGCTTGAAGCCGTCTTGGCCGGACGCCAGGCGGAAATCGTCGGCCGCTTCAACTGCCTCGGCTACAACACCTACGGCTTCTTCAAGCTCTTCGGCGGCACGGGAAAAGGCCATCCAAATGACGATGACCTTCGCCATGCCGTCGCTTTCTATGAATCGCTTTTTAATGCTTAATGCTTAATGCTCAATGCTTAATGTAAAGGCCATCATTTTAGATAGCCAGTCGCTTTAGTCCCTTTAGTCGCTTCCTCCATTTCAATTGATTTTTTCCAAGATAGATCATTATTTTTCCCGCTGGAAATGGACGTTTCCAATCATGAATTCGGCGTTCGTGTCGGCTTCGGAGATGAATCCAAGCCACGTCAACTGACGCCAATCTTCGCTACCGAAATCCAAATTCTCATAGGTCTTCTTCTCACCGCCTTCCGGCGTGATCTCCAACGTGAAGACAGGCTTTTCAACATCCGGCCCCAATCCTGTCAAGATCTTCACATGGAACCACTTGCCGACAGGGACCGTCCCCAGCGGCTTGTCCAGCCATGTCAGACGGCCGTCGCCGTAGAAGCGCATCGTCGGACCGACCTTGTACGGAGCGGATGAATCACGCCATTCATGGTGGAGAATCGCCGTCGGCGTCTTCAGATACACGTCGAATTCGCCTATGGCCCTGCCCTTCCGCCAGTTGAATCCGAACACGAGATGCGGCTCCCAAACCACCGGCCAGCCGGGGGCGTCGATGAATTTGAGACACTTCTTCGAGTCCGGAGCGTCCAATTCGTCCGTTACGCGGATGGACGTTCCTTTCTCCTTGACATCGCCGGACGTATGGCCGTTAGGGCACTGGTCACCGACTTTGCATTCGGCGAAATTGATCAGCAGCTCCTTCGCGTTGCCGATTTTCGGGCGGTCCTTCGAAACGGGATTCATGTCCGGACTGACTTCTTTAAAAGTTTGCTGTTTCGCTTTTTCCGTCCACCATGCAGGACCTGTCAGTCCTGCGCGTTTCATGGCGACCAACGCCTCCTGGATATACGGCTTCGCAGGGGAGTCCGGTTGCAGTTCGAAATTGAAATGCTCCGCATCGACGAATTTCGGATCGGCAATGACGGAACCTATTTCCTGTTCTTCAAGTTCCTGCAAATCAGCCAGTTCGTAACCAGCGAAGCCGAAGGGCAGTTTCGTCGTGTCCCAATACATGTTGTGGAGCATGATGTAGTTGTTGTTACCCCAGTTGCCACCGTATGGACGGCCATTGTTGAAAATCACGACGTTGTTTTCCGCCATGAAGGAGATGTGGTTCTCCTGCCTCGAACGGATGATCTGCCCCTCCTGGGCGAATGCCAAGAGGTTGTTGCGCAGGATGTTATCCTTGCCATAATGCTGGTGGAAGCCGCCGGATTTCGTGTTATAGACCACGTTGTGCTCCATAAGCACGCCCGTGCTGCCTTCATCCGTGTAAAGCCCCCAACCGCCGTAGGAATACGAGAAGACATCATGGATGTGGTTGCCACGGAAGACCGTTCCAGGCGAAATGCCGAGATTGTAGATGGCGCCCATATCTGACAAGATTCCATATCCAAGATGATGCAGATGGTTGTATTCCACGATGTTGTGATTGGCCGAACTTGGCGCATAGCCCCATGACCAGCCGACGGATACCGCACTGTAGTACAAATCGCTGATTTCATTGTGCCGCAACGTGTTGTAGCTGGACTTGAAGATGATGGCGCCAACCGCCGCCGGAGCCACCAGTCCCGCGTTGTGGATGAAGCAGTTCTCCACCAGATTGTGTCCGCAGGCCGTGGCCGGATCCTTTTCGCCGCCAGGCTCGCCGATGCGCACGCCGCCGCCGCCCAAATCATGCAGTTCACTGCGAATCAGCGTGTTCTGCTGGCAGCCCTTCGCGAACCACACGCCGTACTGGCCGCAGTGCGAGACATCAATGTCCGAAAACACGCAGTTCCGCATGTCGCTCGCATAGACGGCGGCCGTCATGCCGACCGCCGCCTGTCCGTCGTGCGATTGCGTCGTGTCCAGCAGAAACGCCCCGTATTGGAACGAAATCCCGCGGAAATTCACATGCTCGACGGGTAGTCCAAGTTCCGCATCCCCTTTGATGACAAGCAGTTGTTCATGGACAGGCGCCACAACCGTCGTGTTCTCGGGCGTTTCGCCCGGCAGCGGCTTGTAATAGAGCGTGCCCGTCTGGTAGTCCATATACCATTCGCCCGCGTCCGTCAATGCCGCCTTCAGATTTTCCAAATGATAACGCCCCTGCCTATCCCAGTAGCCGACCGGCCAGCCCATGCGGCTCGTGAACTTCAACGTCTTCTTCTCGAAGTCAATACGGTCGATCCAATGGATGGACGCCGTCCATGAGTTGTACATCATGATCGTCGCGTTGGACACGTCCGGCCAGTCTTCAATGTCGCCGTCGCGGAAGATGAACGAATCATGCGCCCCCGGCTTCGACGCCGCTTCATTACGGTCCTTCCATTGCACGGCACGATCTTTCATGCGGAAGAAACCAGTCTTCGGCAGACGGCAACGCTGACGGCGTTCACCGTTCACGAACAGCTGCATGATGTTCCATTTGCCATCTGGTTTGTTGCCCCCAACGGTTTCCGGAAGCGACACGCTCCAGACACCGTCCGCACCGACCGTCCATCCTGTGATCACACGTCCACCGGAAATGACGGGCCGCTGCCCCATGTACGCCTGCCATGTGACGGGCGCCTCCGCCGTCCCGTTGTCCGCCGGCGTGAACTCCCACGCCTTCCCCAACGCATACATGCCATCCATCAGATGGACTGTGATGGGCTGCCGCCCGCGTTCAGGATGGTTGCGAACAGCCTTCTGCGCCGCCCACGGCGTGCGTAGCGGATTATTCGCGTCCCACCCGCCGTTCGCGTCATCGCCCTTCGGCGACACATAGAGATTAAAGCCGACGGGCTTCGGATTGAACACAGGCCCGCCTGCGCCCTGCACCGACTGTACCGCCAGCATGGCACTCAGGCAAAGCCCCGACAACAACGAAATCGTTCTCATAAAGCCTCCGTTTGCTTCAGTTGTCCATTATACAATAAATTATAATATCATTACCACACTATAACGCATCATCCCGCCTTTGTCACAGTCGCGACGCGGTTTTCTTCGTTTTTCAATGCTTCCGCCCCATTATTCCCCCCAATCATTTGAAAAGACAAGCCAACGAGTTATATTAATAAGTTCAACCTGTTATTCGCGGTGTTTGACTGGATCATCACTATAAAGCGGATCAACAATCCCGTATGGTTTGGTAGCGAAAACACAAAGGAAAACCATGGACAAGGAAACCAAGCAAGAAATCATCAAGAAGTACCAGCGTTCGGCCAACGACGTCGGTTCAGTGGAAGTTCAGTGCGCCATCCTGACGCAGCGCATCACCGAATTGACCGAACACATGAAAATCCACAAGAAGGACAACAGCAGCCGCCGCGGCCTCATCGCCATGGTCAACAAACGCCGCAAGCTGTTGAACTACCTCCAGCGTGAAGACCACGCCCGCTATTCGGCGCTTGTCAGCAGCCTCAAGCTCCGTCGGTAATCCCTCTTGAATATTGTCCTGGCTTCGGAAAACTCCGCCGTAGCCAGGACTATTACTATATGCACGGAGTATGTCAACACTGACTGTGGAATTCGTCGGCATGAGTCGCCAGCTGCCATGCAATTCCATCTTTGACGGGTGGCGCCCCATGCCGAAATTAAGAAGAAAAAAACGGTGCAATTGATTGGTTTTCAATCGGGCGCGAAATACAGATCGAAACCGGCAAGATGGCCCTGCTGGCCAACGGTTCCGTCACTGTCCGCCAAGGGGACACGGTCGTTCTCGTCTGCGTCTGCTCCGCAGCGCCGCGCGAAGGCATCGACTTCTTCCCCCTCTCCGTCGAATACCGCGAACGCTTCGCGGCTGCCGGAAAGATCCCGGGCGGCTTCTTCAAGCGCGAAGGACGCCCCACGGAAAAGGAAATCCTCACGGCCCGCATGACGGACCGCCCGATCCGCCCCCTCTTCCCTGAAGGCTTCATGAACGAAGTGCAGGTCGTCTCCACCCTCCTCAGCTGCGACGGCGAAAACGAGGCGGACGTCCTCAGCATCTTCGGTGCCGCCGCCGCCCTGATGGTGTCGGACATCCCGTTCCTCGGCGCCGTCGGCGCATGCCGCGTCGGCCGCGTGGACGGGCAGTTCATCGCCAACCCCACGAACTCCGAAATGGAGAAGAGCGACATCGATCTGGTCTACGCGGGCATCCCCGGCAAGGCCATCATGATCGAAGGCCGCGCTTCCGAAATCTCCGAGGAAGACCTCCGCGACGCCATGGTCTTCGCGGATTCCATCATCGTCAAGGAATGCGAAGCCATCACGGAACTCTCCAAGAGAGTCAACAAGCCAAAGAAGGAATACACCCCCTATATTCCTCAGCCCGAATTCCTTGCCGCTTGCGAAGAATTCATCGGCGACCGCCTCCGCAAGGCCTGCACGGGCGCTGACAAACTGCTGCGCCAAGCCCAGCAGGACGCCCTGAAGCAGGAACTGAAAGACGCGTTGACGGAAAAATTCACCGCCGAAGACGGCACCACCCCCAACTTCGATCTCGTCTGGGAAATCATGCTGGAAAAGGCCATCCGCACCAACGTCCTCGAAGACGGCGTTCGTCAGGATGGACGCAAGATTGACGAAATCCGCCCCATCTCCTGCGAAGTCGGCGTTCTCCCGCGCGTCCACGGCTCCGCCCTCTTCAAGCGTGGTGATACGCAAGCCCTTGTCATCGCGACTCTTGGCTCGTCCAGCGACGAACAGGAATATGACGTGATCACGGGCGGCCCCGCCACGAAGAACTTCATCCTCCACTACAACTTCCCGGCCTTCTCCACGGGCGAAGTCGGCCGCTACGGCTCCACCGGCCGCCGCGAAATAGGACACGGCGCCCTCGCCGAACGCTCCGTCTACGGCGCCATGCCGAAGGACTTCCCCTACACGACGCGCGTCGTCTCCGAAATCCTCGGTTCCAACGGATCTTCCTCCATGGCAACGGTTTGCGGTTCCTCCCTCGCCCTCATGGACGCGGGCGTCCCGCTCTCCGACGCCGTCGTCGGCATCTCCGTCGGTCTCGTCACCGGAACGGACAAACGCGTCTTCCTGACCGATATCCTCGGATCAGAAGACCACTACGGCGACATGGACTTCAAGGTCGCCGGAACGACCAAAGGCATCACTGGCTTCCAGCTCGACCTCAAGATCGCCGGTCTCGATCTCCCCGGCATGTACGAAGCCCTGCTGACCAACAAGGCCGCCCGCGCCAAGATCCGTAAGATCATGAGCGACTGCATCGCCGCCCCGCGTCCGGAACTCAGCCCCAACGCCCCGCAGATGCTCGTCGTCAAGATCAATCCCGACAAGATCGGCGCCCTCATCGGCCCCGGCGGAAAGAACATCCGCGGCATCACCGACACGACCGGCGCCAAGATCGACGTCGAAGAGGACGGCACCGTCAAGATCTTCGCGCAGAGCGCACAGGCCCTCGCGGACGCCAGATACATGGTCGAAGGCTCCACTGGCGAAGCCGAAATCGGCAAGATCTACAAAGGCGTCGTCAAGACCATCAAGGACTTCGGCTGCTTCGTCGAATTCATGCCCGGTATCGAAGGCATGGTCCACATCTCCGAACTGGCGGACTACCGCGTCAAGAATGTCGAAGAGATCTGCAAGGTCGGTGACCAGATCACCGTCAAGGTCATCGACATCGACGACCGCGGCCGCATCCGTCTCTCCCGCAAGGCCGCCCTCGCGGAAATGTAAAAACGGGAGGGTCCCGCTCCGGCGGGACCGCCTGAAAATAAAAATTTTGGCATTTGCCAATAGTCCCACCACCATGAACGGTCCGTTGGTACACAAGCCCTGCGGACACCCAAACAGGACAGAAAGGAACAACAACAATGGCGAAAGAAAAAGCTGAAAAAGCCGCGAAACCGGCACCCGAAGCCCCGAAGAAAGGCGAAAGCAAGCACCCGAACTACGTGAAGTGCACCGTCTCCTGCGCGTGCGGCAACACGTTCGAAGTTTATTCCACGGTTCCGAAGAGCTCCGTCGGTATCTGCTCCAAGTGCCACCCGTTCTTCACCGGTAAGCAGAAGCTCGTCGATACCGAAGGTCGTGTCGATGCCTTCAACCGCAAGTACGCGAAGTACAACCAGAAGTAATCCTTTTGGACAAATCCTCAAAAAGCCCGATAGCACATAGCTTTCGGGCTTTTTTGTGGACTAGAAGTCTAGAAGTCTAGAAGTCTAGAATAAAACGCCGCCTCCGGTCATGCCGGAAGCGGCGTTTTCACTAACCACTAACCACTAACCACTAACCACTAACCACTAACCACTAACCACTAACCACTAACCACTAACCACTACTCTTCAATTCCCAATTCCGCGGAGAGGCGGCGGTTCGCGTCGATGGCGCGGATTTCGCCGATCAGCTCGTCCAGATTGCCTTCCATGATGTTGTCCAGATCATAGAACGTCAAATCGAAACGATGGTCGGAGACACGGTTCTGCGGATAATTGTAGGTGCGGATGCGTTCGCTGCGGTCACCTGTGCCGACCTGTGAACGACGTTCGCTCGCGTTCTTCTTATCCTCTTCCTCCTGTTTGATCTGCAACAGTCGGGAACGCAGGATGCGCATCGCGATCTCCTTGTTGCGATGCTGCGACTTCTCCTGCTGCGACGCGACGAACATGCCCGTCGGAATATGCGTCACGCGGACGGCGGAGTCCGTCGTGTTGACGCACTGCCCACCATGGCCGGAGGAACGGAACACGTCGATGCGCAAATCCTCCGGATTCAGTTCAAAATCAACTTCTTGCGCTTCCGCCAAAACGGCGACGGTGACCGTCGACGTATGGATTCGCCCCTGCGTCTCCGTCACGGGAATCCGCTGCACGCGGTGGACGCCGCTCTCGAAACGCATGTTCGACCACGCGCCGTCGCCGCGAAGCGTGAACGAGACGGACTTGATGCCGCCCAGCGGCGTGTCGCTCAATTCCATCAGTTCGTTCTTCCAGCCTTTCAGCTCCGCGTATTTACAGTACATGCGGTACATGTCCGCGACGAACAGCGCCGCTTCGTCTCCTCCGGCGCCAGGCCGGATTTCCACGATAACGTCCTTTCCTTCATTGGGATGCATCGGCAGAATCAACGCCTTGATCTCGCCGTCCAGACGATGTTCGTCCTTTTCCAGCGACTCGATGTCCGCCTTGATGATCTCCTTGAAGTCGTCGTCGGCATCCTCCAGCATCTCGCGGTTGTCCTTCAGATTTTTGACGACCTTCTGGTATTCGTTCCAGACGACCATCAGCCGTTTGATCTTCTGATACTCGCGGTTGAGCTGCTGGTATTGGTTCTGGTCGCCTTTCGTGAAATCAAACGCGGAAATGGCGCGTTCGACCTCCTGCAGGCGAGCCTCCGAACTGGTGATGTAGCCGCTTAAATCCATATGATGTCAATTCTGGTTGTCCGACTGATGGATCAGCTGCTCCCAATGCGGGTTCTTCCGTGAAACGTCAACAGTGTAAAGACAGGTGTTCCGCCTGTCCTCCAAATGCAGGACGTCTTTCAAAAGCGTATGGGCGATCCAGCGTTCGAGCTTCAAAATAAGCATCTTGCGGCGCAAACGCCCCTGTCGGTCGCGGTTCAGGATGTTCGGCAACGTATTCGTCGTGATGATGGCGTCGATCGCCGGATCATTCAGATTGTCCTTCACTTCGGGGGACGAATAGAAATGCGTCACCACGAACACGACGCGACGCGCACGGGCCGCCTTCAGGCGACGGCAGCATTCCGCGATGGTCGTGCCCGTCCGCACCATGTCGTCGAACACGATTACTTCGCGCCCTTCGATGTCCTCCAATTTCATCGGGCTGTTTTCATGGCAGATCATGTTCACGCTGCGTTCGCCGACGCGCTCCTTGTCCATCCAGAGCATGCCGACCTGACGGCGCGGGCTCGGCAGCAACGGCATCTGCTTCTTGTCGATATATTCATTCAGATATTTATAGACCTCTTCCACAAACGGACGCGATCCGTTGTCGGGAGCGCAGACCACGATGCCGCGGTCGCTGTCCGGATCCAGAAGCGTCTCTTCGTTGGCCAGAAAACATGCATACAGCTTCGCGGGGGAGAGGTTGAAGAAGTTGTCTTTGCCAAACACCTCGGAGAACATCTTCGCGACCGCCGAAGAATGGTTGTGGACGGTCATGACGGTATCGACTCCCGCGACCTTCAGCAGCTCGCAGTACAGACGGGAGGAGAACGGCTGTCCGTCAAACTTCTTCAAGTCCCTGAAAGGACGTGGTTTGCCGTTTGGATCCTGTCTCGGGCCGCGGTCCTGCGCGCTGTAGAACAAGTCCGGTTCCACGAGAATGACGCGTTCGGCGCCGTTGTCCTTCGCCGCCCGTGTTGTCAGGAAGTTGCGCATGGCGCGCGCGTTGCGGGTCAGTTCGCCGCTGCAGGAGGATACGATGACCACCGTCTTCCCTTCAAGACTCTTTCCGACATGTTCGTCATCCTGCAAAAAGATGAATCGCGGGCAAAATTCGGTATTCGCAAAATCCTTGAACGCAAGGATATCCGAAATATCAACCTCTTGTCCCATGCGTTCCGCGATATCACTCGCCAACGGATCGTCTGAAACGGCACCCACAATCACAACGTCATCGCTCAGCATGTGTTTTTACCTCTAATGCATCAACAGGGTTCAGCTTGTCCTTTTCGTGGAACGCAGGATAAATCGATTCCTATTAAAATATAATCCTCAGACGCGCATTTGGCAATAAATCACGGCGAGTTTTCCGATACCATATCATTTCCCGCCTTCCGTCTCGCAATCAAGACTTGCCTCCTGACGCGAGACATGGGACGTGAGACATGAGACGTGCAAAAGACGTTGGACTACAAGACAAAAGACTGCATTTCCAGACTCATTCACGTCCATTCGTGGTTCTCTGAATCATGGTTCACGGAACGCCTCGTCCAGCCCTTTGATGAGCGGATAGATGAGATATTCGATGATGCGGCGGCGGCCGGTCTTGATTTCCACTTCTGCCTCCATGCCGGGAATCAGCGAAAAACGGCCGCCTGTGTTGCGCAGTCCACCTTCGTAATCGACGAATACGCGGTAGTAGCTGCCGCCGTTGTCATCAGGAGACGCCTTCGGCCGTTGGAAAGTGTTGCTGGAAATCTGCAACAGCTTCCCTTTCAACGTCCCGTGCTTTTGGAACGGAAAGGCCGTCAGCTTGATGCGGCATTCGTTCCCCGCCTCGATACGGGCGATGTCCTGCGGACGGACTTCGCCTTCGATGCGGAGCGTCCCGTCCAGCGGAACCAATGTCATGAACGCCTCCGCTTCGCCGACCGCCGATCCCGTCGGAAACGCCGCGATTTCATGCACGACGGCGCGGCATGGCGCCTTCAAACTCACATATGTCACCATCTGCTTCGCCTTCACCAGCTGTTCGCGGTTGCCGTCCAATTCGCGATGAAGCGCCACAAGCTTCTCCGAAACATTGTTGCGCCACTCCTCAACGAATGTCCGCCGCTCCGCTTCCAGCGACAGCAGCTGCTGATCGTATTCCACGATCTGGTTGCGCAATTTGTCAACTTCCGCCTCGCTCTGCAGCCGCGAAATGGTCACTTCCAAAGCCTCCTTGACCGACACGATCTCCTGTTTGCCCAACGTGGCGTACATGTCTTCTATTTTCGACATGTTGCCAAGGATCTCCTTGTATTTTTCATAGCTTTCCGTCGTCGATTTCCGTCCCGCTTCAAGACGGCTACGGTTGCTGTCGAAGTAATTCAGCCGCTCCTTGTAGTACGATTGACGTTGATCGTAAATGGCTTTCTGCCATGCGGTTGGCCCATCTTTCTCCGTTCCGCCGAAGGTCTTTCCCGCGAATTCCGCCTCCCATCGCGCGCATTCCGCCGTCAGGGCTTCGACTTCATGTTGGAGACGGCCGACCTCCGCTTCGTAGAGCGTCGGATCCAACGTCAGCAGCACGTCGCCCTTCTCGACGATGTCGCCCTTGTGGACTTCCACGCTTCTGACGACCGCCGACTCCAACGGCTTCATGACGATGTCCCCCGTGTCGGACACGATCCGCCCCGGAGCGCGCACGATGACATCGACCTTGCCGATGCACGCCCACGCCAAAACCGCCGCCACGATGATGAATATCCACAGGACGCCGACGCGCCCGTACCACGGAAGCCGTTGCTCCGTAATTTCCTGCGCATCCGGCAGAAATTCAATGGCGTCCGCCGCTATTTTCTGTTTACTATTTATCGCCATATTATATCAAATGAATGTCGCTTTAGTCCCTTTAGTCGCTTCAATTGCCCTCTCCCCTGCATTTCGCTTTAAGCTTTAAGCTTTAAGCTTTTAGCTCTCCGAAGGAGCCCCTCCCATCTGCTGTTTCCAGAACTGGCTGTAGATGCCGCCCTGCGCAAGCAGTTCCTGATGCGTTCCGAAAGCCACCTTCTCGCCTTTGTCGATGACCAGAATCCGATTCGCCCCCGCCAGCATGCTGAGACGGTGCGAGACGATAATCAACGTCCGGCCTCTGGCGATCGCCGCGAGATTCCGCCTGATGATGGTCTCGCTTTCCGGATCCAGCGCGCTTGTGGCTTCGTCGAAGATGAGAATCTTGGGCTGCGTCAGCAACGCGCGGGCGATGGCGAGACGCTGCTTCTGGCCGCCAGACAGATTGGAGGCGTTCTCCTCCAGAATCGTGTCATAGCCTTGCGGCAACGTCTGGACGAAATCGTGCGCCCCCGCAAGATTGGCGGCGTTCACCACCTCTTCCGCCGTCGCCGACGGCTTCGTGAGCCGAATGTTCTCGCGGACCGTCCCCTGGAAGAAGTAGTTCTCCTGCAGGACGACGCCGATGCTTGAACGCAGATGCGACTTTTCGATTTCGCGGATGTCGATTCCGTCGATTTTCACAAGACCGCTGAACGGCGGATACAGCCCCTGCAGCAGTTTCGTCAACGTCGTCTTGCCGGAGCCCGACCGCCCGACGATGCCCAGCGAACCGCCGGGCGGTATTTCCAGCGAGAAGTCGCGGATGGCCAGCGGCAGATCCGCCCGGTAGCGGAACGACACGTTTTCGAAGGCGATTCCGCCGCGCAACGGCGCGCGGACGCGCCCCATGTTGGGCTCCGTCGGCGTGTTCATCACCGCGCCAAGCATCTTCACCGACAGCGCAACCTGCTGGTATTCATGGATTAGCCCAACCAATTTCACCAACGGCCCCGTCACCCTGCCCGCCAGCATCTGGAAGGCGATCAGAGCCCCCACCGTGATGTCGCCACGAAACACCATCGTGGCGCCAAGCCAGATGATGGCGACCGTCATCAGCATCTCCAACGCCTGGCTCAAGCTCCTCGCCGTCAAGGAGATGCGCCCAACGGAGAAATAGGCGTTGACGGCCGCCGCGCTACGGTTGCCCCACTCTTTTTCCTCCTTGGGCTCCAACGCCAGCGATTTGACCGTCCGGATGCCGTGGATCGCCTCCACCAGGCGGCTCTGCCGCCGCCCTTCCGCATGGTACAGCGCGTCCAGCCGTCGTTGGAACGGCTTGATGAGCGATGTGATGACCAATGCCATCAGCCCCGTGAAACCGAGCACGACGAAGGTCAGTTTTACACTATATAATAATAGAAATGGTATGAAGATGACAAGGGAGCAAAGGTCGAGAAGCGTGAAGAACAGATTGCCCGACAGGAAGCCGCGGATCTTCTCCGTCTGCTGCATGTGCTTCAATAGCACGCCCGAAGGCATTTGCTCAAAGAAATCAATCGGCAGATGGATGAGATGCGCGAAAGTCTTGACCGCCGTCGATATGTCGATTTTGTTGGTGGCGAAAAGCAGCAGATGGCCTTTCAGATATTCCAGAATAGCATTGAAGACAATGGCGACGACGATGCCCGCGCCGAGCACGTTCAGCGTCGAAAAGCTCTCGTGCACAAGCACTTTGTCCACGACATTCTGGAAGAACAGCGGCGACGCCAACGCGATCAGCGTCAGCAGGAAGACCGCCAACGCGATTTGCGCGAAAACGCCTTTCAGCTTCAGGAATTCCGGAATGAACCACCGCAGCCCGAACGGCTGGTTTTCATCGGTGATGCTCCAGACGCGCTTCACCAGAAGGCATTCGCCGGTGAATTCGGCTTCGTATTCGTCCTTTTTCAGAAAACGGAACTGCTCCGTTGGATGCTCTTTCATCCACGCGGGATCGACGATTCCGATTTCATAGCCGTTCTTGTCGTGTTTCGGCTGTTCTTCCGCATTCTCCTCCGCGGCAACGGCTTCCGGCGGCCTTTCCTTCCGCAGCCCGCAGATGATGGCGTAATGGCCGTCCGTCTTTCGTGCAAGACACGGGAGCACCGGCTGGTATTTTTCGCATGCTTTCCACGCGATTCCGACGCATTTCGCCTTCAATTGATGGTGCGCGGCGATTCGCGCAAGTTCCTTCAAGGAAAGCTCTTCGCCACCGACGGCATGGTCATGCATCAACTGCCGCATGTCCATGTCCTGCTGATGGTGCCGTCCGATGAGGCACAGCCCGTACAGCCCGCTATGGACTGTCCTCAAATCCACTTCAGGCTGTGTTTGTTGCGTATTCGTGTCACTATCATTCATTTTCTTGTTTTTTCGCGAAGTAATTCCCGCGCGAAGCGATGACAACCGCCGAGCAGACGGAGCCGTTAGCTCTTCAGCATTCGGAATTCATTATAATCAGACAAATCTTCATCTGATTGACGGCCCGGCGGCGAGGCTTTCGTACTACTATCGTTCATTTTCTTGTTTTTCTGAAAAGATTTTCTCTAAAGCATAGAGCCTCCGCACGATGCTGTTCCCGCCTCGCGAAGCGACGACAACCGCCGAGACGCCGGAGCCGTTTACATTTCAGCATTCATAATTCATTATATACAAACAAAACACACAGGAGTTTGTCGGCCCGGCGGCGAGGCTTTTCAGTGTATTCAGTGTATTCTGTGGTTTGAAATTTCGTGCTCTTTCGTGCCTTTCGTGGTTACTGAAATCATTTGGTTGCGGCCAACAGCCATTCTAGGCCTTTTCGTGCCTTTCGTGGTTCACTGTCACGGCATAAGGATCCAGTATGCGATTCCAGCCTTCAAGTCCTTCTTTTCAAAAAGCTTGAAGCTTCCATCCTGCCATCCCCAGATGGCCGTGGCCGAATCCGCCCATGACGCGCCGTCCGTCATCCCCACGAGATTCCAGCCTTTTTCCAACGACGGCTCCACCGCCGCCTGCGTCGTATCCAACGCCAATTCGACGGTCTTCTTTTCACGACTGAACACCCAGTAGCCGACGCCCGCCTTCATATCCTCCAAACGGTTGCAGAACACATACGCCCCGCTGTCGACATCATAACGCACAGGCCTCAACGACAAGAACTTCTGTACATTGCTCGACATTGAATCCAGTGGTTTCGTCAACGTCACCAAATTCCATCCCGCCTTCAGTTCCAGCGTCTGTTTTGACGACGGCACCACGGCCGCCTGCACACATACGGACAGCAACATGACGGCTGCCAGCAGAACAGCCATGCGACTGCCGTTGTTTCTCTTTTCATCTGTAAAACACCGCATTCTTGTCTCCTTGTTATCACGTATGTTGTCTGACATCAACTATAATAATATATCTGCCGTTGGCATGATTGCCACATGGCGAAACACCGCAAAGCAGCGGCGGCGTCCCGCCGTCGGGTGTGCCGCCCGGCGTCCCGCAAAGTAGCGACGGCGTCCCCGCCGTCGTTGCATATCACGCCAGCATCCCGCCGTCGTTGCATATCACGCCGCCGTCGCTACTTTCGCAACACACCTTCCACACCTGCATTTGCTTTCAGCTTTAAGCTTTCAGCTTTAAGCTTTCAGCTTTAAGCTTTTAGGCCAGCATGCCTCTTGAATTTTTATTCTCGAAGATCCTCTCTGAACTGAATTCATCGAAGGCGCCGGATTCCAGCAACTTGCCGTACTGTTCGCTGCCGTCGTCGCCGAACTTCAACGTAATATTTTCTGCAGCAACACCGCTGACTTTCACGGAATTTTCGCCGTCGCGATACGTCAACGAAGCTGCATCCCATTTGTCCAACGAACCATTGTCAAACCACAGCGTGACCTTTCCGTCTTCCAACTGTTCGACGCTGTCGTGGCCCCAATCGCCGCCGAAGGCGAAGATGTCTTCGCCTCCGCCGCCGTGCAGCGAATCGTCGCCGCTGCCGCCGACGATGACGTCGTTTCCGCCCGCCCCGACGATTCTATCATCGCCCGCGTCGCCGAACAGCGCGTTGTCGCCGTTGTTCGCCCAGATGACGTCGTCGCCAAGTCCGCCGCGAACGGTCATGCCGCCGCCGATGTAATCAAACCGCTGGCTTGTCAGATCGACGATATCATCGCCCTCGCCCGCGCGGATTTCATCGATTTTCGCGATTCGCGCCTGCGCGTCAAGTCCTTCCGGATACGCGGAATAGATGTCGTCGATGAACAACGCATCGCCGTTCGCGTCGTCCGTCATCAGCAGGATGGACGCATCGTCGCTGCCAGCGAAAACATCCGTGATTTGATTCTTTCCATCCATTTCCACGATTTCATGTGTGCCGTTCCATTCACCCACACCGACATGCTGGGCCTGCCAATTGCCGTTCCAAATGCCTTGCGATTGGACAAAGAACGCTTCTTTCACATCATCCGTGGTTGCTGCGAAAATGGTCGGATCCGTGCTGTTGGTTGTGATGGTAACGTCTTCTCCCGCAGTCCATTCGGAACTGATGGCCGGGCGGACGCGCCACTGCCACAGGCCGCTTGCCATATTGTAGTGAGACAATCCAGTCGTCGCGGTTTCGATGGTTATGGCCGTCGTGAAATCATCTTGGCTGTACTCCACCACATAGCCATGCATCGCCGTGGGCACCGACCACGACAGGCCGGATTCGTCTCCGACCAAGTTGTCCAATGAAGGGATGCCAATGATATCGGCAACCGCCGTATTCTCAAATATGACGCTGTAGTTCTGCAAGTCGTTGCCGGACAGCATCGTCAAAGCGTCGAAACCGTTGGCGGTGACGGTCTTGCCCGTCCCGACGCTTTCATCGTCGAAGCGATACTCGATGGCGGAATCATCAAACACAACATCATCGCCTTCAATGATTTCGCCCATAAGAATCGTATCACGTGTCGCGACCGCCGTGCCGTCATAGAATTTATCATGGACCGTGAAACTGACGGACACTTCCCGTGGTGCAATCATCAGGCTGCCGTGGTTGACGAGCAGTTCGTAATTGTCTTCTATCAAAGCACTGGCTGAATCAACGACAATGCATCCGGCATATAATCCGGCCAGCAGATTGCCACTGGTGGATCTTTCGGCATCATCTAGCTGGTAAACAAGTTCAAGATAAAGCGGATCGCCTGATGCGAGAGCGGCTGGATCGTATGAATACCGGCCTTCAAGATCCGGCAGTTCGTCGCCGTAAGTCATGGACTGCGTGTCGATGGTGACGGCAATCGTGCGTTTGCCCACAAGCAAATCACCGAAGTCATAGTCGATTATATAGCCGTCGGTGATATCGTTTCCACTTGCGTCACAGATTGTTGCGACGGCGGTAATGGCGTTCGCGTATGTTCCGGCCATAATGTGGCCGGAATCCGTGACGGCATCGTCATCGACCGCCAGATCCAAGGAGACGGAAAGCGTGTGGGTGTCCACAAGATCGCCTTCAACGGTGTAGGTCATCGTCGGCACGCCGTCGCCGTAGATCATGCTCTGGTTGGCGACATGGATGGTGATGACGCCCATCGGCGTGATATCCGCAACGGCCGTGTCGTCGAACGTGATATCGTAGTTCCGCAGATCGCTGCCGGAGAGCATCGTCGACGCGTCGAAACCATTGGCGGTGACGGTCTTGCCCGTCCCGACGCTTTCATCGTCGAAGCGATAGTCAACGGCGGAATCATCGAACGCAACATCGTCTCCCGCAAGGATTTCACCCATGACAAGTTCGTCTCGCGCCGCGCCATCCGTGCCGTCATAGGTCTTGTCATCGGCGGTGAAACCGATGACGGCAGGCCGCGGCGTAATGTCCGCGACGGCGGTTCTGTCGAAAACGAACGAATAGTTAGCCTTATCCGCGCCGATGCAGGTGATGTCGCCACTGGCGGTGACGGTCTTGTCTTCGCCGGCATTCTTGTTGGAGAACGAATAGGTCACATTGCTGTCGAAAATGTGCACGGCATCGCCATCCAGAATTCCATCGGTCATGAAACCGCCTTGACGCGTCGCATTCGTCGTGCCATCATACATTTTGTCATTGGCGAGATAGCCGACGGTGACCTGCCTGGGATCGACACGCAAAGAACCATAATTCCAATTGATTCTGTAGTTGGCGGCGATATCGGAGGCCACTCGGTCTTCGACAATGGCATGCGTGTACACACCGCTTCGGAGATGGCCGCCACCACTGAAATATGCTTGGTTTCCAATGACTTCCGAATTGTATTTCAAGGTGGTTGCAAAATCATCGCCTGCAGCGAGTTGCGCCGCGTCATAGGAATATTGAAGATCTTCAACATCCGGCAGTACATCGCCGTAAGTCATGGTCTGCGTGCCGATTGTGACATATAGATCACGTTTGCCCACGACCAAATCGCCGAAATCGTAGTTGACGACATATTTGCCTGTGACGATGTTTCCGGCTGCGTCGCGAACCGTGGCGACGGCGGTGATGGCATCCGCATATGTTCCGGCCATGATGTGGCCCGAATCCGTGATGGAGGCATTGGCGATATTCAAATTCAGCGAGACGGAGAGCGTGTGACCGTTGGAGAGAGGGCCAGTGAAGCTGTAGGACAGCGACGGCGCGGCATCGCCATATATCATGTTTTTGTTGTCGACACGTATGGTAAGGACGGGCTTTTGTTCCACGGCCAGGCAGAGGTTTCCATTGACAACATCCAATGTATATGATTTATTGCCAATCGTCTGCGTCACGCCTCTTGTAAGTCGGGCGGTCTGGGAGGTATTCTTGACAGAAAGCGTTATATTTTTATTGAAGGCCGTCGCATTGCCTGCGAGATTGTACTGGCCATTTGATTGCGAGGCACTTACGGTGATAAAATAATTCGACGCATTGAGCAAGGCAATGTCGTTGACAATGACTCTGTCAGCCGTCGTCCGTTCGGAAACATCGAACGTTATGGCGGCATTTGCCGCATTGGCGGTCGCCGACAGCGTCATGGTTCCGCCAAGAACCACGTCGCCTTGCAGGATTCCGCCACCGGCAAAGAACATTCCGCCTGAATGGACAATCGTGTCTCTTGCCGTGCCGCCGTTGGAAACGACCAATTGGCCTGCGGAATTCACGATTGTCCCGCTTACGGTGCCGCTGTTGGAAACGGCCAGATGGCCGCTGTTAACGATTGTTGAAATCGCCGTACCGCCGTCACAAACATCGAGCCAGACGTCATTTGCCAACGTCGTGGACAACGCCGCTCCACCGTTGGAGACTTTCATCCAGCCTGCATTGAACATCGTGTCCAACGCCGTGCCGCCGCTGGACACCATGAGATGACCGCCATTGATGGTCGTGGCAATCGCGGAACCGCCATTGAAGAGATCCAGCCAGCCGTTGTTTTCCAATGTCGTTGAGACTGCCGAGCCGCCTTCGGACACATTGATGTATCCCCCGCGATTGATTGTGGAAACGGCTGTGCCGCCGTCGGTTGCATAAATATGTCCGTTTGAGTTGACGGTTGTGGAGACCGCCACGCCGTAGTCGTCCAGATTGAGAACGCCACGTGAATTGACGGTCGTCGAAACCGCCGTTCCGCCGCTGGTGGCGTTCAGCTGGCCGCCAGACGTCACCGTCACGGCGACCGCAGAGCCGCCTTCGCGAAGCGTCAGCGTCAAATTCGAATGGACGTCAACGCCTCTGACCACGCTGCCGTAGGAAAAGGCCGAGCCCGCGCTCGTGCCTTGAATATCCGTTTTGGCGCCGATCCCCATGCTGAGCCTGGCCCCCTGCTCCGCGACGATTCCATGGACATACGCCGTGCCGCCCATGACGTACAGGTTGCCGCCGGAATTGATGGTCGCGTTCATCACCGATCCGCCCGTGCGGACATGGAGGTTTCCGCCGTTTCTCACGGTGGGGAACGTAACGTTGGCCCCGTCGTTCGCGTACAGATAACCGCCTGATTTCACAAGCGTGGATACAACCCGCGCCCCTCTGTTGGCGGAGAGGTGGCCGCCGGCGTTCACATAGGAGGAAGACACCGCGCCGACGCTGCTGACGATGACCATTCCGCCGGAATTCACGTCAACATATCTCGCCGAGCCGCCTGCGGAGACATAAACGGTTCCGCCATCGATCTTTGCGGCATCCATGAAGCCGCCGTCAAGATGAATCTGGCCTCCTGTCTGACTCGTCGAAACAGCCTTGCCGTTATTGTAGACAAAGAATCGCCCATTATTGACAAGCGTCGAATACGCGGAGCCGCCTGCCCAGACATTCAGAATACCGCCGGAAGCAACGGTCGTAGAATTGACGACGCCATATACTTCAATGGATTTGTTCGCCGTCGCCGTCAGACCGGTCGACGTCTGACCATTGTACACGATGACAGAAGTCGCCGCCGCATACGCTATATCCGCTTGGGGAGCAACGGTCTGGATGCCACTGCCGAATGCGACGAGTATCTGGGATTCTTCTGACATCGGATTGCCTTTTATCTTCTCCATGGAATGACGATTATTTGACAAAATGCCGAAGGCAAAGCATGCAACGCCCTATGTTCCTTAATTTCAATAATTCAGCATTCAGCATTCAGCATTCAGCATTCAACCTTCAGCATTGCCTTTAAAGGTCGGAATCTTCTTGATGGTGGCGATGACCTGCTCAGCGGAGATGAGGCGCGTGCATTCGAACTGGCGCTCGTCGCCCTTGTGGCGGGGGCACCAGAGGAAATCGAAATGGTCGAAATCCTCCCGCATGTCGTTCCAGCAGGAATGGCACGTGTGGTAGTTGATGATGCGATACGGCGTGTGGAACTCGTTCGTGGGATGCGTGAAGCCGCTGATCATCACAATCGGCACCTTGCAGCCCCATGCGACCCACGACAGGCCGCTGGAGAGGCCGATGAAAAAGTCCGCGTCCTTTATCAGATTGACGCGCTCCTGCAACGGGATGTCGCCCGTGAAATCCTCCGCGCCCCACGGGATGTAGTTCCAGTGGAGGCCCGTGCCATGGACCTTCTCCTTGTCGATGCACAGGACGCGGTAGCCGTTGTCCTTCAGGAACTTGACGACCGTGATCCAGCCGAACGGGTTGTTCCAGTATTTCGCCTGGGAGGAGGACTGCGCCGCGATGCAGACGTACTTTTCCTTTATCTGCCGCGGAGCGGAAAGATTGAAGCGTGGCGGCAGATCGTTCAGATCGTCGCCGTCGAGGCCGAGGATGTAGCCCGCCGTGCGATGGAGGCCGATGTAGCGGAAATCGATGGGCTGGTTGTCCACGTCGCCCCTGAAGAACAATCCCATGTAGTAACTCGCGTAGGGTTTGTACTTTACGGTGTCCTCCGGGGCGATGAACGTGATGTTTGGGTATTGGTCTTTCACGAGCGTCGCGATCCACGGCGTCATGACGCAGACCAGTTTGCAATCGTGCTTCTTCTGGAAGCGCTCCACATAACTGAACCAGCCGATGCTGTCGCCGATCGTGCCGACGGGCAGCTGGACCATGACCTCCTTGCCACGCAAGTCCATGTCATGCTGGAAGATGGGCTGGTCGTTGCCCTTCTCGTGGATGATGAGACGGAACCTGATGTAGAACTTCTTGACGGACGTCACGAAGGCGCCGGGCACCGTGTCGTTGCTGTAGAGGACGACGCCCGTGTCGATGTCCATGAACGTCACATGGTATGTCTTCCCGTTGTGCGGGAAGAGGATGCGGATGCCGTGGTTGAAATCGAATTTGATTCCTTCCACGGCGTCCAATACGGGTATCTGCGGGATTTCGCCGTAGATCAACTTCTGCGCGCCCTCCGGCCGTTTCTGGCCGGGCGCGAGATCCGGATCGCCTGTGCTTTTCGGCGGCTCGGATGGCGTGGCGGCGGGTGCGGGAACTGGCGCTGCGGCGTTGACGCTGATGTCGCCGACTGGAGCTCCAAAAGACGGGTTGATGGTGAAATCCGGCATGTATACCCCTAAATGTCGCAATGTCTGGTTCTGTTCGGGCAGATGCGAATGGTTGCGCATCTGCCCGATGACGGGACGCCGTCGTTACTTGGCATTCTCGTTCTTCTTCAGCACGCCGGCCTCGACAAGCTTGTTGATGAGCTGCTGCATGGAATCGAAGGCCGCGAGGAAGCCCTGCGGAGGCATGATGATGCGATATTTGGCTTCGGTGGTGGGAGCCTGACCGTCTTCCTGCGGTTGAAGCGTGACGAAATCAAAGCGGACCATGCCGCCTGCAAAATGGATCTGGCCGATGCCGTCCGCGAAAATTTCTTTCTTGTCTGCCATTGTCGTTCTCCTGTGAAGTTTTGGGAAGCTTCGCCTCAAAAGAACGCCTCCCCAAAGGGAAGCGGACTTTTGTCGATGATGACTTCCTTGGTTGATATTGATTGCACCGCCCCTATAGGGCAGAATGAAGGAAATACTTTAAGCCTTGATGAGACATTTACAATCATGTATCCAAGAAAATATTTTCTAGCCAAGACGAACACTTTCCTGCATGACCATCATGTGAAACCACGATACAACGTCGTATACATCTGACGATAACCAAGTATTCCTGCAATCCATCATATAATGGTGCCTATCATATGCGTCGCATCTGTTTATCTGTAATGAAAATCCATAAAAAATGGATTTTCATTACAGATATATTTGATTTCAATGAAAATGACATTAGATTAATCAATATGGAAAAAGCATTGAACATCCTTCATATACGGGAAAAAATCCCCGAAGATATTTTTACCAGCCTAGAACTGAACGCCCTTCTTGAGGGATATCAGAACAAAGGGGCAAAAATCGCGTCCATGCTCCATCGACGGGAAATCATTCCCCTGCGCCGCGGCCTTTACACATTTACAGATGTTTTACGCAAGCAACCATTGTCCAATGGCGTCATGGCCAACCGCATTTACGGCCCCAGTTATGTCTCCGAAGATTTCGCATTGTGCTACCATGGTTTGATTCCTGAGACACCTTACGTCGTGACATCCATGACAATGGGGCGCTCCCGGGAATTCACAAATGACTTTGGTGCCTTCTCCTACCGATATTGCCGTTCAAAAGCCTACTCCATCGGAGTTGTGCTAGCAGGGGGCGAACATCGCCACTTTCTCATTGCCTCACCATTCAAGGCATTGTATGACAAGGCGTTAAACGACTCACGATGGGATGGCGAAGATCCAGAACCATATTTGGAGGATGACTTGCGTATCGACTTGGAGGCACTGCAGCGAGAGGATAAGCAAACACTCCATGAACTTGCCCCGTTCATGACAGGCCGCCTGAAGAAATTGCATCATTTTCTGGAGGAACTATGAGTGCCAATCCTGCCATTACCGCCATGTTGGACACCTATCACTGCCAGAGTGAACAAGAGTATGCCAATGCATTGCGCGAAATCATGCAGAACATTGCGCTATTGGCTTTTTCACGTACAGATTTCTTTTCGCATGCAGCATTTTATGGTGGCACGGCACTACGTATTCTCCATGGACTAGACAGAGGTTCCGAAGACATGGATTTCACATTGTTGACTGCGAATGACACCTTCGACCTTGGTAAATACTCCACAGAATTGGAAACTGAATTCAAGTCCTTTGGCCTACATGCCATGTTCGTCAAAAAACTAAAATTCAACAGCGACAATATCCAATCAGGCTTTCTTAAAAGTAATACGCAGGCTCAATTGCTTTCCATTGGAATGGATGAAGAAATGGTAAGGTACTTCCATCCACAAAGTGAAATCAAAATCAAGGTGGAAGTGGATGTTCGACCACCGGAAGGAGGAAAAACAGAAATACGCCCCATCTACCAGCCTATTCCCTTTTCCATTCGTTCCTGTACCTTGCCGACCTTGCTGGCCGGGAAACTACATGCCGTGCTCTTTCGCAAATGGCGGACACGTGTCAAAGGCCGTGATTGGTACGATCTCTGCTGGTATGCTGGAAAATATCCTCAATATGACCTGAATCATTTAGAGATGCGCGCACGGCAATCTGGTGATTACTGTGAAGAACAATCGCTTACAGCAAATATGGTTCAACTTCTTTTGATAGAACGATTGGAAAAACTTGACCTTGAAGCAATGGAAGCGGACGTACGTCCTTTCCTACGAAATCCAAAGGTCATCGATTCATGGAACAAGGAGTTTTTCCTCGAGGCCTTCAAAAAGCTAAAAAATATTTGATTTCATAAAAATATCTGCCCGTCTCGCGACCAATTTTGGACGCGAGACGGTGACACCCAATTACTTCAAGAATTTGTCGTAGTCGCTGCACAGCAGGCGGTAGGGGGCTTCGTCCTCAACGATGCTCGGGAAGCGCTTCTGGGCCACCAGGAAGATGTTGTCGTTGTGGTCGTCGTTCACGACGGACACTTCGCCGACCATCACCAGACCTGTGCCTTCGACGCCCCAGAATTCATGGTAGACGCCCTGCGTCAGCGTCACGCTTTCGCCGTTGCCAATGTCGAAGACCTCGCCGGCGGGAATGACGTATTTCACGCCGTCGCGATAGACGGTCACAGGCGTGTCCGCCAACTTGTTGTCCGGCGTGCTGTTGTAGAGGCGGAAGGCCAGGCGGCCGCCGCCGCGGTTGATGATGTCCTCCATCTTGAAGCGGTGGTAATGGAACGGCGTCACCTGCTTCTCGCGGACGATCATGATCTTCTCCGCGTAGGGCTTCGGATATTTCTCGCTGTGCTGCACGCCGTTGCGGATCGTGAAGAGGAACAGGCCGATCTTCATGTAGTCTTCGAAACCGAAATCCGTCACATCCCAGCCGAGGCCGCAGTCGATGATGGATTCGATGTCGCCCTTCGCCTTGTGCTCCTTCCACTGCTCCAGCGTCCAGGCCGCATACGGCGGCAGCATGAATTTGTTGGAGGCCAGAAAAGCTTCCGCTTCACGAATATACTGGTTGATTTCCGAACGTTTCATTCTTTTCGCTCCATTGTTTGTATGGCTTCTATTCCGCCTGTCCGCTGAAACGCCGCGTCAGCTCCAGGACCTTTTTCTTGACTTCCTCATGGGCCTGCCGGTAGAAAACGCCCGGCACGCCCGGATTCAACGTCTCCTGCGCGGCGTTGATGCCGTGCAGGTACGCCTTGTTCAAATCCGTGCAGATGTTGATCTTGGAGATGCCCAGGGCGATGGCCTGCCGCAGTAGCTCCCATGGCGTTCCCGAACCGCCGTGCAGGACCAGCGGCCCTTTCACAAGCGATGCAATTGCTTTCAACCGCTCCAACCGAAGCTTCGGCGTCGAACGGTATTCGCCGTGGATGGTGCCGATGGCCACCGCCAGGCAGTCGATGCCAGTTTCCGCCACAAAGCGTTCCGCCTCTTCGGGAACCGTCAGCCAATCGTCGCTTTCCGCCGTCGCGCCATCCGCGCCGACACCCACGTGGCCAAGCTCCGCTTCGACCGTAATTCCTTTTGGATGAGCCATTTCCACAACAGCACGGCTCAATGCGGCGTTCTCTTCGAACGACGCCGTGGAGGCGTCCAGCATAACGGACGTGAAGCCTGCCTCGATGCATTCCCGCGCATGTTCCAGCGTCGAGCCATGGTCGAGATGCAGCGCCATCGTCACGCCGAAGCGGTCCGCGTAGAGCTCCGCGATCCGCCGCAGGACATCCGCCCCGCCCATCGTCCCGTATTCCACGGGACTGGCCTGCAGGATCAGCGGGAAACCGCCTTCCGCCGCCGCGGCGACCGCGCCGTAGATGCTGGCCGAATTCCAGCATTCGAAGGCCGGCAGCGCATAGCCTTTCTCACGCGCCGGCCGCAACAGATCCAACATCGGAACCAACGACATACCAACAGCTCCTGACACTCTCCTGCGCTATTTGTCTTCCACTTTCACATGGAATTCGGCGGTAACGTCCTTCGCGGAGGACAACGTGACGCGCAGGACGCCGTCATGATCGACCTTCAGCGCCATCTCCGCGTCCTTTGCGCTGACCTTCTGCAACGCAAAGTTGTCGGAAAGCAGGAACGCCAGCTGCGTCGGATGGCCGCCGACCAGCTTCACGCTACCGGAAAGCTCCTTCTTCTTCGCGTCCCATGACAAATCTTCCAGATCGACGGCGCCCTGCGTCAGATGGCGGTCGGACGACAGGAACTGCGGCCTGGCCTGCTCCTCATGGACCGCCAGCAGCCGCACGGCATGCGGCGGGATGGACATGCTGAACTCGCCTTCGTAAATATCCTGGAATTCGTCGGTCCAGAATTCGTAGATGGCGTAGAATTTGCTCGCATCCAGGCCAAGCTCTTCGAATTTGAAGCCGACTTCCTTTTCTTCATCGCTCCAGTTGAACAGCGCGACGACGTCCCATTCGCCAAACGGCCGCTTCACCTTAAGATCCCAAACGGGAGCCATTTCGAATACGGGATACATGTTCATCGGATGGACGTCGCAGACCGGCAGGGCCTGCTGCAGCAGCCGCATCCGCTCCGGCGCCAGTTCCGCCAGTTTGTCTCCCGCGAACATCATCTGGCCGGGCAGCGCGACGACCGTCGCCGTCACGCGGGCCTCCTCCAGCGGATGGTAGTCGCCGACGAGCAGTGTGTCCGGATCCATGAAAAAGACGATGTTGTGGACGAACAACTGGTTCAGCGTCGCCCTCGCCTGGCTCATGATGTTGTTCCAGTTGGAGTTCGTGTTCGGGGCGACGATGTCGCCGCCGATGCGCGACGCGTCCGCCGCGCCCGCCTCCGGCCCCGTGTAATGGCCCTGGCAGGCCAAAAAGACGCGCATCGGGCCGATGCCTTCGCGGAAGGCGTTCACGCAGCGTTCGAACGGATTCGGGCAGTCCGGATTCTTGAAACGCGCACGGACTTCCGGCCGTTCGTAGAAATGCGCGCAGTAGCCTGGCCCGCGGCCGGACATGCCATCGATCTTGAAGAATTCATAGCCCCACTCCTGCGCCATCTTGCGATGGATGTCCCGCAGATAGGCGATGACGTCGTCGTTGGACGGGTCGATCGTGTAGATGCCGTTCCACGTATGAAGCGGCTGGCCGTCCTCCCCATGGAGGAACCAGTCTTTGTGCGCTTCGTAGAACTCTTGGCTGCCTGTTCCGAACGGCGCCGTCCAGATGCCGGGCTTGAAACCGATCTCGCGAATGTCGTCCGCCAGTTTCGCCATGCCTTCCGGGAACTGCGTCTTGTGGGCCTTCAGGCTCAGATTGTCGAATTTCGAAACCGGCAACTTGTCCGAATCGCCCTGCCATGATTCGATCGACCAGTATTCCATGCCGAACGGCTTCAGCTCTTTGGCGCCAATCCGCGCCTCCGCCAGATTCTCCGCCGCGCCCGCCTGGTCGAAATAGACGTTCCACGACATCCAGCCCGTCGGCGGAGACGGGCAGCGCTTGCGGTTGATCGGCTGGTAGTACGGAACGTAGCGATTCTTATAATAATGTTCAGACAGATCGATGACGAGGCCGGCCTTCGCGGCGCGCGTCAACGGCAGTTCGCCGCTGACGGCGAATTCGCCGTCGCCAACGGTCTTCAGACACAGCTTGTCCGCGCCGCCGAACGCGAGGCAAAGGTCGTTCTCACGGTCGAACAACGCGTCGTTCGACAAACTGTCCGTCGCCCCGCTGCCCATCTGCACGACATGGATGGCTTCCGGAGCGGACACGCGGCAGGCGAAGGCGCCGCGCATGGAAACCGTGCCCGAAAACGACACGACGCCCGCGTAGAACTGCGCCGTCCGATGAATCGCGCGGATCTCCAGACGGCCGCCGTCCGCGGAAAACGTCAGATAGCCCTGCACGCTGTTGTCCGGCGCGACCAACGCGAGCCGTTCCGTCACGGCGTCCATCGGCTCCTTCACGCTCCATGACTGGTCGCCCACCGACATCGTCAGGCCGACGGACATCGCAACCGACGCGTCCTTCCGCCTCAGCGACAGACGCGATTTGCCCTCTTCATATCCGACGGACCACTTCCCGAATGTTCTTTCAAATGACATTTTCCTAACCCTTTCTAATTTTTCCGCGCTTGCGGAATGCTGCAACATAAAAAAACAGAACAGGAAAACTTGACAAATCAAAAAATGCCTATATTGTCTTGTTTTGTCACGTTTATCCAGTTTTGTCATGTTTTGTCTTATCGTATACACATCCATCAACAAGGAGCGAGGCCATGATTTTAACCCTCAAAGAATTGGCGGAACATCTGAAGGTCAATGAGCGCACGATTCTCCGCATGCGCGAAAACGGCCAGATCGAAGGCGTGAAGATCGGAGGACAGTGGCGTTTCAACGGCAGCCAGATCGACCGCATGCTGTTCCCGTCCGCGTCGCCGTCAGACGAGCATATCGCCATCCCGCAGTCCCCCGTCGGCATCCCGTTGAGCCGCACGATGGACGAATCACGCGTCATCATGAACCTTCATGGCACGGACATCGAAGAAATCATCGAAGAGCTGACGAATCCCAAAATCTTCAGCAATCTGGTGCTCGACATCCGCGACCTGCAGGAGAAATGCATCGCCCGCGAGCGCATCCTCAGCACCGCCGTCGGCAACGGCATCGCCGTCCCGCACCCCCGTGATCCGATCCCGACCCTCCAGATGCCCGGCTGCATCGTCTACGGCTATTCGAAGAAAGGCGTCGACTTCAACGCCCCGGACGGCAAGCCCGTCCATTTCTTCTTCCTCCTCTGCAGCCAGAACATCGAGCTCCATCTCCACATGATGCGCTGCCTCGCGTCCATCCTCCGCGTGCCTCAATTCATCGAGGCCTGCCAGAAGGCCGCGAAACCGGCGGACATCGTCAAGGCCGTCATCGAGCAGGAAACCGCCAATTTCCTCCATCGCGACCCTGAAGAAGACTTCGAGCAGTAATCACCTGCCTTAAAATCCCAAAAGCTGCGGAAAAAACATGGTTTCTTCCGCAGCTTTTTCATATCCTGAACCATTACAAAGAGCCGACTACGGGACGTGCCCCGCAATCACTTGTGCTTTTTGCCGTCGTTTTTTTCATCGCCACCGTCCTGCTTCTGCGGCGCGGAAGCCAGCGGCGTGACATCGGGCGGCAGCGGCGGGACGACCAATTCCTGCTGGGGGGCGGGCGTCTCTTTCGGCACAACGATCTCCTGCGGAACATCATCCGCCGTGTCAGACAGCGATTCCCCCGCCTTGCGGAACTCCTCCACGTCGACGCTGATGTCTTTGATCGCGTCCGCCAGGCCCAGATCCTCCTTGAAGGAACGGTCCAGACGGCCGCAGACTTTCCCGCGGATATCCGCAAGCTTCACGCCTTCAGCCGCAATGACATGCAGACGCATCGACTTGGACGCGCCGCCGTTGATCTCGATCGCTTTCAACGCCAACGCGCTGAATTCACGCTCCAGCAGCAGCCGGACATGCGTACGGATCGCCTTGTACGTCAAGACAAGCTCGCCGCCATCCGCCTGCGTGACACGCAACACCTTGTTCTTGCGCCGCATGCGACGCGAAAACTCGATGAGCCAGCAGATCAGCAGCACCACGAACGAACATGCGACGCCCGTCAGGAAGCCCAACGTGCGAACGCTCGCCCACACATCATGCCAGCACGGCAACTGCGCAACGGCCAATGGAGCCATCATTCATCGTCTCCTTCGGGCTTCGGCTCTTCAGACGGCTTCTCCTCTTTGGGAGGCTCCTGTTCCTTCGCCTTCGCCGCTTTCTTTTCCTTGACTTCCTCGTAGTCGTCCAGATCCACCACGTTCACGTTGACCTTCGCGACAGGATAGCCCGTCAGCGTCTCAACCTTCTCCTTGATAGTATCCTGGATGTTCTGGCAGACTTCCGGAATGCACACGCCGAACCGCAGGATCAGCGTCAGCGTGATGATCGCCCCGCTCTCCTGCAGATCCAGTTCAATGCTGCGGTCGATCGGACGTTTGCTCAAAACGTCGAACAAACCGTCCAGCATGCCCTGCTGCTGGAAACGGACGACGCCCGGAACTTCCAGCGTGTACTTTTTCACGACGGCGCTGATGACGCCGTTCGAAATCTGCACGATGCCGCGATCCGTATCGCTTGCGACATTGATGTCAACAGGAGCGGTGTTTTCAGGAGCCGCAACGGGTTCCACTTCAATTACTTCTTTTTCGTTTTCCTTCTTGTCGGCCATGTCGTCGCCTCCGTCTGGATTCTCTCGTCTGTTCTTCCAGGCCCGCCGTCGATTTCGGTTGGACGGCGGACCTGACGGTTTTTCGCTATTATCTAAAGTTTATGGCATATTTTCCATTTGTCAAACAACGCGCGCAATTTATCATCCGTCATTGCCTGCGCAGCCGCTTGCTTGCCTCCTCCAGCGTCCGCTTTTCGGCGTCCGTCAGCTTCTCATAGCCATCGCGCGACATTTTTTCCAAGACGCGGTCCACTTCTTCGCTCGTGGGGCCGCCGCCGTATTTCGGGAAATCCATGTCCGGCCCATGGGGGCGGGAACGTCTCCCGAAGCCGCTGAAACGTGACTTAAGCCATTCCAAGACAGAGAATTGCTCTCCGCGGCGAAGGCGTCTCATGTAGATGAACGCACCGACCATGCCGCCCAGATGGGCCAGATGGGCCACGTTGCTGTGGCTGTCAAAGGCCATCACGATCTCCAGCAACGCGTACACCCAGATGAACGTCTTCATCCGCAAGGAGATAGGCGGGAACAACAATGAAATGACGGAATTCGGGAAGGCCATCGCCGCCGCCGCCATCACGCCGAACAACGCGCCGCTGGCGCCGACGCAGCCGCCGTACACGCTCACCAGGCGGTAGTCCGGATGATCCTTCAGCACCGCATCCAGCTGCGCAAGATTCTTGTACAGGTACCGTCCCATGGCGCCGCTTTCCTCCACGATGACCGCCATGCCGCCGCCCCACCAGTTCGCAAGCAGCCAGAGCCCCGCGCCCACAATGCCGCTGAACAGGTAGAGTTGCAGAAAACGCCTCTGCCCAAGGACTTGCTCCACGCCGCGGCCAAACAGCCACAGGCCGTACATGTTGAACAACAGATGCATGAAGCCGCCGTGGGCGAACTGGTATGTGACCAGCCGCCAAAGCTGAAGATGGCTCACATACCATGGATGGAGCAGCAGCAGATCCGTCAGATGGCGGTTCGACAGCATGTCCAGCAGAAACACCGCCACGTTGGCGAGTATCAGTGCCTTCACCATCGACCCGTTCGGATCCAGCCAGCCCAAAGGCCCGCGTTCCTCCCGCGTTCGCATGTAGTCTCTGTCAAATATCATTCGTTGATTCCTTTGTTCAGCTCTCTCCCAATATTCTTTACAATTAATATAATACAGTTTTCGCCAAAAACTTGATTTTTGACGGCGTCCGCTTAAAGTATTTTTCAGTATCTTATAGTAAACTTAACCTTCTGCTTCATTATGTCATTTACCGGTTATCTTCATCTCGGCAATTCCGCCTTCGAATTCATGCCGCAATGCCTGCAGGAAGCAGGCGACAGCCGCCATGGAAACGGATGGGGGATGGCCGGTGATTCGATCGCCGCAACGGAAGGCGCCGTTTGCGCCTTCCATGGCGTGTTGACCAACCGCCGTGACCTCTGCCAAGAGGCCGGTCTCCCTGAAAACACGTCCCCTCAACAGCTTATACTCCACGCCTGTCTCAACGGGCAAACCGATTTCCGCGCCCTGCGGGGCGCGTTCTGCTTCGCCGTCATCGATACGGCCAACAGAAAACTGCTGCTTGTCCGAGACCAGCTGGGCTGCGACTTCCTCTACCATGCCGCCCTTCCAAACGGCACCAACGTCTTCTCGACATCGCTCAACAACCTTCGCAGGCTGCCGGGCGTCTCTTCGCAGATCTCCCTGCAGGCCTTGTTTGACTACCTTTCCCTTGGATATGTTCCGTCGCCGCTGACCATTTTCCGCGGCATTGAAAAAATCAGGCCCGGTCATCGTCTCGCGATTACGGAAAACGGTTGCGACGACGCCATCTACTGGAAGCCTGATTTCAATCAAAAACAGAAGATAAACTACCATGACGCCGTCGCCGAAGCATGGAAATTGTTCGACATCGCCGTAAAACGCTGCCTGGACGCGCAGCCGAATTCGGACGTGCTTCTTTCAGGAGGCATCGACTCCAATCTCGTCCTCGCGTTGGCCTCCACGTCGGACGGCTTTGGCGGACACGCTTTCACCGTCGGTTTCGACGACGCAAAATACGACGAACGCGCGCTTTCAAAACTCTCCGCGGAAAAATACAACGTCCCCCATGAACTGATGCAAATCCCGCCGTCCGCATGGGATGAACTTCCTGCCGCGCAACGAATTAATGGCGAACCCTACGGCGATTCGTCCATTATTCCGACGATCTGCGCCATGCGTCTTGCCAAGCAGCATGGCAGCGGCGCCGTCATGACCGGCAGCGGCGGCGACGAAGTGTTCGGCGGCTACCGCCGCTACCAGGCCATGGCCGTCCGCCATCGTTGGCGTTGGCTTCCGGATTTCATCATCCGGCCGACGACATCGTTGATTCTCAAGATCTTAGGAGAACAGGAAGACGCACGGGCCCGCTTCGCGACGCTCCGCCGCTTCGCCGCTTTCTGGCGAATGCCACCCCTGCCCGGTTATGCGACCTTCCAGGAAATCTTTTCAGAAGATTTAAGAAAACAAATATGCCAGGACTGGACAAAAAACGCGACGACGCCCTATCTTGACGGCTGGGCGAAACTGTCCGATGAGATGAACGTCAACGATTTCGTCGAAAAATTCAACGCCATCGACGTCATGTCCTATCTGCCGGACGACGGCTGCCGCAAGGAGGCTCTCGCCTCCGAAGTCGCAGGCGTCGCCGACATCAGCCCGCTTCTTGATCTGGACATCGTGGAATTCGGCCTCTCGCTGCCGCGCAAGCTCCGCGTGACCTGCGGCGAGCGGAAACGCATCCTCCGCGGCATCGGCGCCTATCTGCTACCGCCGGAGCTTCTCAAACAGACGAAACGTGGCTTCGGCATGCCCGTATCCTCCTGGTTCAGAACGGAATGCAAAGACAGGCTTTTGGATTTGGCGTCTTCCGTCAGATCATGGGACCGCTACGGATGGTTCAAACCGGAGGCCATTGAACAGCTCTGCAACGACCATCTGGACGGACGCCACGACAACGGCGCCCGCCTCTGGATCCTCCTCTGTCTCAAGACGTGGCTTGAGCAGCTCTGACTACCGCAGATGGCCGTTTCCGATGGCGACCCATTTGTAGGAGCACAGTTCGTTCGGCCCGACGGGGCCCCGCGCATGCAGTTTGTCCGTGCTGATGCCGACGACCGCGCCCATACCGTAATCGCCTCCACCTGAAAGTCTTGTGGAGGCATTGACCAGAACGGATGCCGAATCGACGCGGGCCACGAATTCCCGCGACTCCCGCAGATTGTTCGTGATGATACCATCCGTATGGCCCGAACCATGCGCCGCGATATGCGCCACGGCTTCATCCAGCCCGTCGACGACACGGATGGAAATGATCGGCGCGAGATATTCCGTATCCCAGTCATCTTCCGTCGCCGCAATGACTTCCGGCAAAATCGCGCGGGTCTTTTCGCAGCCGCGGATTTCAACGCCTTTCGCCGTGAAAGCGTCCCGCACCTTCGGAAGGAACGCGGCGGCGATCTTCCGGTCGACCAGCAGCGTCTCCAAGGCGTTGCAGACTTCCACGCGCTCCGTCTTCGAATTGATGACGACCGCCACGGCCATGTCGATGTCCGCATCCGCCGCCACATACTGGTGGCAGATGCCGTCGTAATGCTTCAGCACGGGAATCCGCGTGTTTTCCGAAACCGCCTTGATGAGGCCTTTGCCGCCGCGCGGGATGACGACATCGATATAACGGTCCTGTTTCAGCAGTTCGTTGACGGCCGCATGATCCGTTGAATCAATGAATTGCACCGTGTCTTCCGGCAGTCCCGCCGCGACGATCGCCTTGCGCATCGCCGCCACCAGAACGCGATTGGAGCGGATGGATTCCGAACCGCCCTTCAGGATGACGGCGTTGCCGGACTTCAGCGCCACGGCCGCCGCGTCCGTCGTGACGTTCGGACGCGCCTCGTAGATGATCGCGACGACGCCGATCGGCACCGCCACGCGGGAGACCTGCAGGCCGGACGGCATCGTCCGCCCTTCCAACACGCGCCCCACGGGATCCGGCAGGGCCGCCGCCTCCTTCAGACGCTTCACCATATAGTCGAAAATCTTGTCCGTCACGGCCAGACGCTTCTGGAAGGCTTCGGACAAACCGGCCGCGCGGCCTGCTTCCAAATCCTGCCGGTTGGCTTCATAAAGCTCCGCCTTGCAGTCGATAAGGCAGTCCGCCATGGCGTTCAGCGCCTTTGCGCGGGCCGTTCCCGACGCCGCCGCGAGAACCCGCGCGGCATCCTTTCCGCGCCTTGCGATTTGTTCTATATCCATATTACCGTCCTTTATTTTCTAGTTCTTTACAAATTCGCCCTTCCGCAAAACGCCATGACAACCGCCGAACCGCCCGAGCCGTTGACCTTTCAGCATCCAGATTCCATTATGAACAAAAAATCTTCAGGAGATTGTCGGCCCGGCGGCGAGGCATTCGTGTTCAATCGTGTTCATTAGTGGTTCGAAATAAACATATTGAACACACAAAGCAGTTTTATTTGAGATTCTTCATGTAGTACTGCGTGATTTCGTCGTCGCGACCGAAACTCGTGGCAATCAACGCGGAGCGGATCCACATGCCGTTGCGCATCTGCCGCCAGTACATCGCGCGCGGGTCGTTGTCGCAGGCCGTGTCGATTTCCGTGCGGCGCGGCAGCGGATGCATGATGATGGAATACATCTGAAGGCGTTTCAGATCGTCTCCCGTGAAGGAATACTGACTCAAATCGATATGGGAGCTCTCGCCGGGCTTCGTGTCCCATTCGTCTTGGATGCGCGTCATGTAAACGGCGTCCGCCTGCGGGATGGCGTCTTTGAAATTGCTTGTCAATTCGTATTTTACGCCCGCGCGATCCAATTGTTCGAGAATGTCGTTTCCAATCTGCAACTGGTCCGGAGCGGCGAACGTCATGCTGATGTTCGTATAATTCGTCAGCAGCAACGCCAGCGAGCGGACGGTACGGCCGCGGGCCAGATCGCCGCAGAACAGGATATGCTTGTTGGCCAGTCCGCCGCGCTTCTCGAAACTCAGCACAAGCGTGTAGATGTCCAGAAGAGCCTGCGTCGGATGCTGATCCTTTCCGGAGCCTGCGTTGATGATCGGCAACGGGCGGTTCGTGTTCGAGAGCAGCCATGCCGTCTTTTCCGCCAACCCCTGCAGCGGACTGCGCATGATGATCATGTCGAAATACGAACTGAACGTGCGGAGGGAATCCTCCCGTGATTCGCCTTTCATTTCACTGGAGATCGACGGGTCGCGAACTTCCGCGATACGGAAGCCAAGTATCTGGCAGGCAGCGTAGAACGACAGGAACGTACGGCTCGACGGCTGCGAGAAATACAGCATGGCCCGCTTGTGGCAGAGCAGATCGCCAAGAAACTTCACGCCTTCGCGATGCTTGGAGATGCGGCGGATGCGCGTCGCCAGATCGCACAGGCGGTCCAGCTGTTCGCGGTCGAACTGCTGCGCGAACAACGTATGGTACGGACGGCCGTTCGCCTGAACCAAATACGGCGCTTTCTCCTCCAAGCTCAGATTGTGGAAATCCTCCCACGAAATCTCATCCAAATGTTTCCGTTTCATCATAGCGATCTCTCTCTGTTTTCCTTTCTTGCGATATTTGACAATTTATAACAAAAGTTCAAAAAAAAGCCGTTGGAACGAACGTCCCAACGGCTTGAACAACTAGGCCAGCGAGGCCAGAATCATGGCTTTTATCGTATGCATGCGATTTTCAGCCTCGTCGAACACTTTGGAGAAACTGGATTCGAACACGTCGTCCGTCACTTCCAGCGCCCCCGTGTCTTTGCTGACTTCCGTCTTGTTGTCATGGAAGGCCGGAAGGCAATGCAGGAAAATGACTTTCCCGCTTTCCAGATTGCCCGTCGCCTTCACTAGATCCATGTTCACCTGATAGGGCTTCAGCAGTTTCAGACGCTGCTGGAACATCGCCTCTTCGCCCATGGAGACCCAGACATCCGTATAGATGACATTCACGCCGGCGATGCTTTTTTTCGGATCATGCTCGACGGTCACCGTGCTGCCGTTGCGGGCGGCCGCTTCGCGCGCCGCCGCCAGAATGTGATCCTCCGGGCTGAGCTCCGCCGGGCAGATGTCGACCATGTCGATGCCCGCCTTCGCGCAACCGACCATCAGCGAATTGCAGACGTTGTTGCGGCCATCGCCGACGAACGCGACCTTCAGCCCTTTCAGATGGCCGAAATATTCCTTCATCGTCTGCAGATCCGCCAGAATCTGCGTGGGATGCCATTCATCCGTCAAACCGTTCCAAACAGGTCTGCCTGAATACTTTGCAAGACCTTCGACCGTTTCCTGCTTGAAGCCGCGGAAGAGGATGCCGTCGAAGAAACGCCCCAGAACGCGGGCCGAATCGGCGACGGATTCCTTCTTGCCGAAATGGATTTCGCCCTGCCCGAGATATTCGGCGTTCGCGCCTTCGTCACGCACGGCGCAAAGCGTCGCGCAACGCGTCCGCGTCGACGATTTCTGGAAGATCAGGCAGATATTGCGGCCGCGCAGGAACGGATTGATCAGATGGCCGTTCGCCTTCTTGCGGGCTTTCAGATCAATCGCCAAATCGACCAAATCAAGCATCTGCTTGTCCGACAAGTCGAGAAGCCTCAGCAGGCTCTTTCCCGTCATGCCGATGTTCCGGATTTTTTCCAGCAGTTCTGTCATTGTATAGTTTCCTTTCTAAGGTAAGTGTCTATTACGGAACGATCTGCGTTCCAATACCATGATCCGTGAAGATTTCCAGAAGCAGCGAATGTCGCAGCCGTCCGTCGATCATATGGACTTTTCCGACGCCTGCGCGGATCGCGTCAGCCGCGGAGTTGAGCTTCGGGATCATGCCGCCGGAAATGACGCCTTCCTCCGCCATGTGCGGGATGTCGCCGATCTGGATCGTCGTGATCAGGCTCGATTCGTCCTGCGGGTCGCGCAGCACGCCGGGCACGTCGCTCAAAAAGACCAACTTGCGGACTTTCATCTCCGCCGCGATGACGCAGGCCGCCATGTCCGCGTTGACGTTGTAGACACGTCCGTCCATGTCGCAGGCCAGCGGCGCGATCACGGGAATCCGCCCGCGCTCCAGAAGCCATTGGATCTGAGGCGTGTCGACGTTCACCACCTTGCCGACATGACCGATGTCCAGCTCCTCGCCGGTTTCCTTGTCCTTCGTCGTAATCCGTTGGCCGCGAAGCACATTCTTGCCGGAGACAGGCGCGGGCTCCGCGCCGTATTCCGCCAGAATCCGCACAAGTTCCGCGTTCACCGTGTTGTGCAGGACGTCGTCGACGACACGGATCGTGCGGTCGCACGTGTAGCGCAGGCCGTTCACGAACTTCGTCGGAATCTCCTGGCGGGCCAGTTCCGCGTTGATGGCCTTGCCGCCGCCATGGACGACGATCGGCTTCATGCCCGCGCTCGCCATGAACACGATGTCTTTCAGCACGCTGCGCGTCACTTCGGGAACTTCCATCGCGGAACCGCCGAACTTCACGAGAACGACGGCGTTGTGGAACGTCTGGATGTACGGCAGCGCCTCGATCAGGACGTCCGCCTTCGCTATTAGTTTCTGCATCATAATGGCCCGTTGGAATGATTCATGGTTAAATGTCACATCCTTATAATATATAGGTAAAAGGCCCGTCATTCAATGTTTTCACAAAGAATATGACAATACGGCTTGTAAATTACTTTGTGTGCGTTATTTTACTGTTGACCTCAAAAAAAGTATATCGTATGCCTGCGCCTAAAAAGCGGAGATGCGCGGGCGAAACACATTCAGAAAGGAGTGGGAAAAATGTCGGAAGGGAAAACAACGGGAGGAGTGCTTTACATCGCCGAAGAAGGCTCCATCGCCATGATGAAAGTCCAGGGGAACGGAGTCAGAAATCTCGCTGAAGGCTTTGACAAGTGGATCGACCATCTGGTCGCATCGACGAATGTCGGCTGCGTCATCGTCGATTTGGCGCAATGCACCTACATGGACAGCACGTTCATGGGGATGCTCGTCAAACTCGCAAGACTGCTGATGAAACGTTGCAAGTTGCTCATCGCAAACGCTCAGCCGTTGCATCATGAGCTGCTTGACGGCATCGGCGTCATGAAAGGATGGGAGTATGTCGACCAGCCTGTTTCCAGTGAAAGCTGGAGCGAGCTTTGCGACGCCATCAGCGGGAAGCTCAACGCGCGCCTTGTCGTCGAAGTCCATCAGCAGCTCATCGACTGGGATAAACGAAACACGAAATTCATCCCGTTCGTCAATCTCGCGCTCGCCGAACTCAACGACGAAAAAAAAGACGCGGATGATGAAGAAGACGACGATTGACAACGGACATTCGGGAACCAAATGACTAACCGGCGGTCGAATAGCATGTCTTATCGACCGCCTTTTTGACGTGTAACCATCAAGCAACTCAACACACCAGGAGCAAAAAAACATGAAATTGCGCATCACCCTGCTGGTCGCCGCCCTCGCCTGCGGACTCCAGCTCTCCGCACAGGACAAGACCATCTACGTCAATCTCGAAACCATTTTCGAGAACTTCTACAAGACCATCAACGCGAACATCGCCTTCGAAGACCAGAAAAAGGATTTCGAAGCCCGCCTCGGTCTCATCCGCGAGGAAATGCAGAATCTGGAAAAGCAGGCCCAGCGCTACAATGAGGAAGTCCAGAACGACCTTCTCCCGCGCGAAACCCGCGAGACCAGCCAGCGCAGCCTCCAGGCCGCCGTGGACCGCCTCCGCGCCAAGAAGCGCGAATACGACCAGAACCAGGAGGAAGGCCTCCGCAACCTGCAGCGCATCCGCATGAAACGCGAAGAGGATCTCGTCAGCGATATTCTCAGCACCATCAATAAATATGCGGATGAAGCAGGTGCGACGCATGTCATCGAAGTTTCCGGCAAGACCTTCAACCGCGTACAAGTCTATCTCCGCTATCCGAAGGAGAAGGATGTCACGCAGGCCATCCTGAAGCTCGTCAACCTCGGCCATGAGGACGAACTCGCCGCCGCCAAGGCCAAGCTGGACACCATCCGCGCGAAGGCCAATGAGCTGAAGGAAGCCCCGGCCGCCGCTCCCGCCAACTGATTGAACGGACCGCAAAGAGGTAGCTAACTATGTTCACGGAACGCACTTGCGAAGAAATCGCCGAATTGGTCGGCGGGCAATTGATCGGTAAAAGCGCGCAAAAGCTCAGCGGCGTCTCCTCCCTCAAGGAGGCCATGGCGACCGACGTCTCCTTCCTCGGCAATGAAAAATACCGCCCGCAGGTCCTCCCCTCCAAGGCGGGAGCCATTCTCGTGCCGATGAATTTCGACGAGCCTGTGCCCGACGGCCGCGCATGGATCAAATGCGAAAATCCTTCGCAAAGCTTCACGAAAGTCATCGCCATCTTCACGCCGCCGCCCATGACCTACGCCCCCGGCATCGCCAAATCCGCCTGCGTCGCGGAAAGCGCGGAAATCGCGGAAGGCGTCCACATCGGCGAAAACGTCGTGATCGGCGAACGCGTGAAAATCGGCGCGAACACCGCCATTCTGCCGGGCGTCGTCCTGTGCGACGATGTCCGCGTCGGCGAAAACTGCCTCTTCTATCCGAACGTCGTCATCCGCGAACGCTGCGTCGTCGCCAATCGTGTCATCATGCATCCGGGCGTCGTCATCGGCGGAGACGGATATGGCTATGATTCCGGCCCCGAAGGACATAAGAAGATCCCGCAAGTCGGTATCGTCCAAATCGACGACGATGTCGAAATCGGCTCCAACACGACCATCGACCGCGCGCGCTTCGGCCGCACATGGATCCAGCAGGGCACGAAAATCGACAATCTGGTCCAGATCGGCCACAACGTCGTGATCGGCCCGTGCTGCCTCATTGTCGCGCAGGCGGGCATCGCGGGAAGCACGATTCTCGGCGCGGGCGTCATCGTCGCGGGCCAAGTTGGAATTTCCGGCCATCTGCATGTCGCCGACGGCTCCATTCTCATGGCGCAGTCCGGCATCTCAAAGGATGTCCCGCCGAAATCCATTCTGTTCGGCTCCCCTGCGAAACCGCGCCGCGAATACGCCAAGGAGCAGATGTATCTCGCGAAAATCGAATCCCTTGTGCAGGAAGTCGAAGAACTCAAGAAACGTCTGGGCTGATAACGAATCCGCCCATTTTTCACATCACAGGCCGCCGCTGTTTCCGACAACGGCGGCCTTTTATGCAATGTCTTTTGTTCATAACCTATCATTACATGGCAATAAATGCAAAAGTTTGAACTGAGCTTTGATTCCATCGGCTGCAATGAAACCTACACGAAGGAGATAACCATCCTTGTCGTTGCTCCAGACAAATTCGACGACAAGACCGGCGCGATGCTCTTCTGCCACGGTTGGGGCGGCAACAGGTTTCAGCATCAGGAGTTTATGAAGGCAGTTGTGGATAAATTCAATCTTCTCTGCCTCTCGCCAGAATACAGGATGAGCGGTTTCGACTACGCTCCCCGCAGCGGATTGGGTTGGTTCAAGCCATATGATTTGAGCTTCTATCAGACGTTTGACGCTCTTCTCGCCCTCCGGTTCATCCTCCGACTCCACACGAATCTGAACCACAAGAGGATTTTCGTCTATGGCGGCAGTCAGGGCGGACACATCGCGTTGCTCAGCGCCATTTACGCGCCAAACACATTCGCTGCAGTTTATTCTTCCAGCGCAATGGTTTGCGTTCCCAATCAACCAAATCTCGCCGAGGCCACAGGCCGCTTTTTCACCGACGCTGAATGCAACGTGCGCTCTGTCCCATATCTTATTGACCGCCTGGACACGCCGCTCTTCATGGAGCACGGCACAGGCGATGAGACGGTTGATCACGCCCTCAACACCGCAGTCGTGGAAGCGCTCATGAAGGAACGCGGAAAGCCTTGCGAAGTCGTATATTATGAAGGCGCCCACCACGACTTGAGCCCTGTCATCACCAAACAGGACGCTTTCATGCGGATGGCGCCGAAATTCCTTTCATCCTACGAAAACCAACGGATGGACGATTTCACCGCCGCTTCCCAAATCATAATCCCGTGCGGCGACAAGACACTCTCCATCGATTGGGCCCGCGATAGCCATGACCCCAAGCTCCTTTCATGGCAGTAAGTCATTCACCTACAATGATATAAACAACAAAAAAAACACATTGCAATTATCTAATAAATGAAAATGACAACTACCCATTCAAATCCCGTCAAAGAACCGTTGGTCGGCCTTTTCTACTTCCTCTGGCTCGGTGAACATGGCCGCCACAAGCCCTATGATGTGACGAAAATCCTTGCGGCTGATCCAGATGCGGGCCACAAGCCGGACAGCCCCGTATGGGGCGGCGAAGGCGTGTACCACCATTGGGGCGAGCCGCTTTACGGATACTACTACTCCGACGACGAATGGGTCGTCCGCCATCACATGAAACTCATCATGCAGAGCGGCGTCGATTTTCTTTTCTTCGACACGACGAACGCCGTGATCTACGAAAACAACGCCAAGCTCGTCATGCGCGTCCTGCAGGAATACCATGACGACGGATGGCGAATTCCGCAGGTGATGTTCTACACGAACACAGCTTCTGGCAAGACCGTCGAAAATATCTACAACGCCATCTACAAGCCTGGATTCGCGAAAGATACGTGGTTCCAACTGGATGGCAGGCCTGTCATCGTCGCGAAGGAGGAGGAGTGTTCGGACGAGACGAAAACGTTCTTCACCATCGTCAAATCGCAATGGCCCAACGAGCCAGACAAGCTCGGCGGCTGGCCATGGATGGATTTCACGCGGCCGCAACGCGTCTTCCCCGGTGAAAAGGTCGATCGGACCGTCATGAACGTCTCCGTCGCGCAGCATCCGCAGCTACGTTTCGGCGATTCCGCGATGTACGGCGAGAAGAACAATTGCGGACGTGCGTTCCATAATGGCGGAAATGATTCCGCCCCAGACGCTTGGAAGGAAGGCTGGAACTTCCGCGAACAATGGGATAGAGCACATGAGGCCAAGCCGGACATCGTGCTCGTCACCGGCTGGAACGAATGGATCGCCGGCCGCTGGAAAGGAACGAAAGAACGCCCCATCATGTTCGTGGACTGCGCAAACTACGAATATTCCCGCGACATCGAGATGATGCGCGGTGGATATGGCGACGCCTATTTCCGCCTGCTTCGAGAAAATGTCCGCCGTTTCAAAGGACTTTCCGACGATGTCGCGCCCAATCCGCCGTTGACGGCGAAGCGCTACCGTTGCTTCGCCGATTCCGCAATGCCGCGCAACGCAGAAGGTTACGGGACGACTTATGTCAATCGTACACAGCGGAATGCACCGCTCTGGATCGATGTGGCCCACGATTCCGATTCCGTCAAATTCATCGTGAAAACGGCAAAAACAATCGTCGGCTCAGAAAGCGACGGCGATTTCATGCGTATCCTTGTCAACGGCGTCGCCGTGAACAGTCTCGGCAAAAGCGTCATCGATGGCGACACGATGACGCTTTCCATTCCACGCCAATCACTTGCCCTACTCTCCAACGATTTCCAATTCGAGTTCAAGTTCGTCGATTCGACCGTTTCATGCAAAGATCCGCTCGACTGGTACGACCACGGCGTCGTGGAACCTCTCGGATACCTCCCGTTCATCTATCATGGAATAGACAAAGCGGAAATCCACGCCTAGTGCAACTGATTGCGAACAAGTTCATTCGTGTTCATTCGTGGTTCTATTGACGCCAAGCGTCATCAAATAGAAAAACGGCGTGTCCAGAACGGCGAGCAGAAGCTTGAACACATACTGTCCGACGATAGTAGCCATCAGCGCAGGCATCATTTCGGGCTTCCAGAACCATCTGAAACCGATGCCGAACGCGATTCCGATGAACAGCACGGTGTCCAATATCTGGCTCGTCATCGTGCTGGCGTTGTTCCAAATCCAGCGTGCCGCGGTGGAACCGCCATGCTTGTGAAGATACCATTCGCGGATCCGATGGAAGACCCATACGTCCCACAGTTGCGACACGAAATACGCAGTCAGGCTCGCGATGACGAAGAGCAAATTCTGCCCAAGTAGCTTCGAATACGCCTCTTGCATGGTTGGATCCGCCGCCGGCATTTTCTCCGTGAACAGAATCAGAACGGACGCGAATATCTGCGAGACAAAGCCGACCATCACGCTTTTCGACGCCTCGGCGCGCCCCCAGATTTCGCCGATCACATCCGTGAACAAAAACGTGCACGCATAGCAGACCGCCGCCCCGGGCAGCACCACGCTCGTTCCGAAAAGGCTGATTCCCGTTTGGAAAAGCTTCGCCGTCACGACGTTGGACACGATGAGCGCCGTCGCGAAAAGCGTATTGAGCAGGATGAGATTCTCATTCGTTTTTTTCATGGTTTTCCTCCCTCCATCAATGGTTCAACGCAGGATCGGCCACGCCGTTGGCCGCGAAAGCCGCCGCGCGGTCGCGGCAGGTGGCGCATTCGCCGCAAGGCCGTTCGCCGCCCTCATAGCAGCTCCACGTCAGATGATAAGGAGCCGCCAGTTTCAGCCCGCAGGCGACGATCGCCGCCTTGTTGAAGGTTGAAAACGGCGCCACCAGCCGCACGCGATCATACGTGCCGATGGCAATCGCCTTCCCGATATGCTCCAAAAACGGGACGCTGCAGTCCGCGTAGGCGTTGCCCGCCGCGTCGTCCGCATGAGCGCCCAGATACAGGTCGCAGTCGTCGTTTTCATAGATGCTCTGAGCAAGGCTGGCCGCCGCGGAAAGCATCAGACCGTTGCGAAATGGAACGTATGTCGCGACTTTGCAGCCATTTTCCGCAACCTGCTCCCCGTATGACGAATGGCTGATGCCCTGCGTGGAGCCGTCCAGCAGCGCGCAGTTGGAGAAACGTAGAATCTGCGAAAGGTCGAACTCATACTGGCGGATGCCATAATGCTCCGCCACGGCATGGGCCGCGTGAAGCTCCACGCGATGTTTCTGACCGTAGAAAATCGTCACGGCGGCGACATTTTCCGCCCCTAATTCCGAAACCGCCAGCGCCAGGCAGGTCGTGGAATCGATGCCGCCGCTGGACAGGACAAGTGCTTTCCTGCCCATGGCGTTATTTCCATTCACGGCGGTCAACGGCGGCGAAGAGGCGCGTCTTCGCGTAAGTTTCGTAACCGCTTCCAGGCTTGGCGTAGTTCGCGAACGGATAGATGGAAATGCCGCCGCGCGGCGTGAAGATGCCCATTACTTCTATATAGCGCGGCTCCAGAAGAGCCGTCAAATCCTTTCGGATGATGTTGCAGCAGTCTTCATGGAAATCGCCGTGGTTGCGGAAGCTGAACAAATACAGTTTCAACGATTTGGATTCGACCAGATAGTGGTCCGGAATGTACGCGATGCGGATTTCCGCAAAATCCGGCTGCCCCGTCTTCGGGCACAACGACGTGAATTCCGGGCAGTTGAGCATCACCATGTAGTCGTCCGACGGATGCTTGTTTTCAAAACGCTCAAGCAGCCCCGGATCGTAGTCGTAAACATATCGCGTGGACTGACTTCCAAGCTGGGCAATCTGCGCCAGCTCCTCTTTGCTTCTGCTCATGGTGATGTGCTCCTAGTTTTGTTTATGCAGACGGACGAGCCGTCAAGACAGGATGGATTTTCGAACTGTCTGAATGATTAGATTATTCCAATATTTAATGTAATGCCTCCCATCCGAAACACAACTTGCCACGGCTCGCCATTGCCTGGAAATGGCGAGCCGCCGGATAGTGACAAGGATGGATCGTTTGCGTAACACACGCAGCAAACGAATGTTCAACCTTCTCCTTCTTTCTGATTTGAAAGGCGAAGATGATTATTCGATGGCCACGTTCTGGCAGAATTCATTCGTCGCAAGTCCGTATTCGCCTGATTCGTGGATTGCCACGCCGTTCCATGTGATATTTTTCAAGACGATGTCATGTACGGCGTGCTTTTCATCATAGCCGCGGAAAACGAACACAGGCTTTTTGTTCGAAAACAGCCAGATGTTCTCGAAGACAAGATGGTCGTTGACGCCCCGCCGGACGCCGCCCGTCGAATATTCATGATGGAACTCCACGGTCGCCATGCAAAGCGGCGGATTGTAATCATTTGAATGGATAGAATACGTTTCATCGTCATTCGTCTGGATGAGCGGCGGCGGGATGACGTCGTCGTATTCCACGGATATGTCCCGCCATGTGACATGATGGACGCGCGCGTAATCCACATTGCAGCAGTCCAACACCGGTCCCAATACATGGATGATGGAGCAGTTTTCGAAAAGGATGCCGCAGATTTCCTCCGCCCGCGTCTCCGCGCCGATTTCCAGACCTTTCCCCCAGTCGTTCCAGATGACGCAGTCTCTCACAAGAACATGTCTGAAGTTTTCATAGTTGCCGCCGTTGTGGTGCATGGCCTCCTGGACGGCCTTTTCAACATCGCCTTCGTAATAGCAGTCGAAGCCTTTGATGCAGATGGCATCGTCGTAAGTCCGCAGGAAACAATGGTCGATGACGACGTTTTCGCAGTTGTGCATGTCGATGCCGTCTGAATTATAGCGCCAGCAGCCGATGATTTTCACGTTGGAGATGGCGACATTCCGGCAGCCGATGGGACGGATGTTGTAGACCAGGCTGTCACGGATCGTGATGCCGTCGATGACGACATTCGTGCAGTATTCAAGCTGCACGGTATGGAGCCGCACGGCGTTGTTGACGGCCGCATTGTTGTTTTTCTCATTGGCCTCGAAGAGGATGGTTTCACGGTTGTGGCTGTTGTCCAGTATGCCGTGGCCGATTATGCGGATGTTATTCGCGTCCATTGCCTTGACGCATGCGAAGACAACGGCGCCTTCGTCAATGAAAAGCGTCTGTCCGTCCTTCAACTCGATCATTCCCGCTTCATGGACGCCCTTTCCGAAATAAATGACATTGGCGTCGGCGGGATTGACATCGTATCGCCGCGGCTTGTCGATGAAGAGATGGAGCGCATGATGCCGCCCCGCCGGCTCGAACGTGCAATAGGAACCGCCGTCAACAGTGAATCTTGCGGTATTTCCGTCGATTTCCGGCGTGACGCCAAGCGTGCACGGACGGATGACCGCATTGGAAAGTTCCTGATCCGACGTGACTTCGAACGTCACAGGCTCGTCCGACGACATCATGACAAACGAAACGATCTCCGATTGCTCGATCTGCCGTTGATGGCCGGGCCACCGCCTGTTGAACGGCTCTTTCGACACACGCGCGAACTGGAGCGGGACTTCCAATCCATTGGCTTTCACGGTGTAACGCGTGTCATTCAACGATGTCTGGGTAACAGGATAAATGTGCAGCATGGGGGATTCCTTGCAGTTTTTGTTTGCCGTTCGATTTTTTGCACTACTATCGTCTATTTTCCGATTTTTTCAAAGATTTTCTCTAAAGCTTAGAGCTTCCGCATGATGCTGTTCCCGCCTCGAGAGGCGATGACAACCGCCGAGCAGACGGAGGCCATCTTGATCATCAGCAATCCATCATGTCATATCCACTCAAAACCTTCAGTACTTCGGCCGACGTCTGCGAGGCATTGATTGTATTATCAGTGTAATCCGTGTGATCTGTGGTTTAATTTTCGTGTCTTTTCGTGTCTTTTCGTGGTTCCATATCAAACATTTGGTTGCAACTTGGCCGATCCAAGTCCATTAATGGTTCTTATTCAACGAATCATGATGTCGGAAAAGTCGTCCTCCGTAATTCCGCATTCGCTGCAAAACTGCGCGATGATGTCATAGCGGTCAAGCGTCGCAAGACGATGCGTGTCGCTTCCGACCGTGAATTTGCATCCGGCCTTCTTGGCGATGGTGAACGGCCTGATGAGAGATTCATAATATTCTGGACTTACCAGACATCCGGAATTGATTTCAATGGCGTTGCCATACTCGTTGGCAATCGAAAGAGCGTCGAAAAATTCCGCGTCGGAAACGGTGTCCAAGACCTCCCGCGGTTTGTCATGATGCTCCCCCATGGGAATGAATGGATGCGCAAGCACATGTCCCACACGGCTTTTCGCCCCCGCGATAAAGAATTTCATCATGTGTTTGCCCCATCCCGCGAATGAATGGTCTTCAGGCTGCTGGATGATGGACGTAAGATGAAAATGGTCTGTCGGAAGCAACACGACATCAAGCATTTCCTTCAGTTCAAGCGTACCGCCGATGCAATCGGGAGAATATGTTTCTATTTCCGCGCCGATGAGCACTTTCAACGGAAAATCCGTCGATTCCACCATTTTCTTATTCTCAAGAATCTGCTTAAGCGTTTCCGGAAAGGGCCCCTTAAAGTTTGGCTTGTTCTCCCAAATGTTTTCAGGAAGTGTCCAGTAATGGTCTGTGATGCAGATACTTTTGAAGCCTTTTGCCGCGAGAACCTTCACAAAATTCTCAATCGTCGCCTCTTGATCGCCAGAGCAAGGCGACAGCTTTGTATGCATGTGGTAGTCGTTTACAATTTTCATGGTCATTTCCTTTATGTTTTTCGTCAAATCACTATTATAATTTTATCACCGCAAAGCATCCATCCCTCCTAGACGCAATATCATATAGAGAACGCCATCCTGGTCGTTGGCGAATGGGTCGAAAAATTCGCCGCGCCTTGCAGGACATGAAATGGAACCGCCTCTATGGCGCATCGTCACGGAGAAAGGATATAAATAGGCGCAGGAGGCCGTGCCGTCAGGGGAGAACAGACAAAGACAATTGCGTAGGCATTTGGCCGCTTTTTTCCGATAGCTTGCGTCATTCGTGATTTTGGCGTAAAGATGATAGGCCCTTGCGGTCAGCAGACTTAGGTAGTGCGGGAATGTATCGCCAAAAAGACGGCGTTTGCCAAACCAATATTCATCCCAATGGCGAATCGGTATCTCATTCAGATGATAATCCGGCTGGTCGCCGGAGAAGCGACTCAGCAGATCCATCTGCGGGACCAAATCATGCAAAATGCCCGGATCATGGTCGATACGATCGTAGAAAGCCGCGGGAATAGCGACGGCTGGCGTCGCGATCGTTTGCTCGAAACGGACCTCATGAGGTGGATAATTGAGGCCTGTTTTGCGCATTTGCGCCACATGTTTCCGTAGCAATTCCGTCAATTCATCCGCCTCTTTCACTAGTCCGGCCTCCCGAATCATGTCAATGGCGTCGGAAAAAAGCGTCCCGTTCGGATAGAAATTGAATCCTCCGTCAGAGTAGAAAAGACGAATGGAACGGTCGACCCATTTCAAATACATGATATCCTTTTTGTATCGGTATAATTCCAGCCAGAAGTTGATCAATCCCGCTGTATTATATAGACGGACGCGGCAGGAATGTTTGCCGATGTCCCCATGGACAATGCCTGTTTCGACATCATACGTCTCCCGTAGCAGATATTGTTCATAAAGTTCGATGGCGCGGGCGGCCTCCGCATCCTCGGGATGCAGCTGCGCCCAACGGCAGATGAGCAGCCCCATGTTGCCACGTTCACCGCTTGTATTGTGGTCACGCCAGATGTAGTTGTAATACGGCGCGTGCTCTTCATTGTCATAAATCATGAAAGCGCCGTAAAGCGGACTTCTGGGATCAAGCATTTGCTGATTCTTCAAGATGAAACGAACTCTTTGCTCAAGAAGTTTGTCAAAGGATTCGCTGCAATAACCCAATACCCAAAAATGCTTTTTCCCTATCTGGAATTCAAATTTATGTTCGCCAAGCTCATGCGGCGAATAGGTGACTACCAGCTGGTTGTCTTTTCGTAAATACGGTATCTGCTGTCCTTTGCAAGAAACGGTAATATCATCGTCAAAATGATTCGATTTTATTGTTATCTCAAATGTCTCATCAGGGAATACAGTTTCTTGCGCAAATTCCACACAAAGACCATTTTCCATGGCAAGCAACGCTTCCTGAAAATGATCATGCGGAAAGGCGATGATGGACCATTCAACCACCATTTCACCACTGGGCAGCAGATGACACGGGGAAGGATGCAGCACAAAATCGCCGCGGTCATTGCTGGATTCCTCCTCTATGCGCTCCACGCTGTAGCAATCAAAAGCCCCTTGCGTCAGAACAAGAGCGATATCCGTTGGAAACGGTCCCATTTTCCGTGCATGAACATAGGAGAACTCACCACCGCACCAGATATGCGCATGGCAACGTTGGCTGATGCAGACATCGCTTGACGGATAATTGTCGTTGAACGTGGCGTAAATTCCCAAATCCCCCCGTTTGAAATATAGATCATAGTATCCCGTATTGCGATAGACGAATTTCTCCGTCAGGCGATCGTCCAAAAGCGTACGGACGACTTCCAACTCCAACGTCCCTTGACGGTACCGTGAATGGATGACATTGCCGTCAAAGGACATATCGATGAATTCAAAGCCCACAGGATCCCCCCAGCCGGCCATTCCTTCGATCCAGTTCATCTTTGCCGGATCGTCATTCAAGACAAGGGATTTTACAGTTCCGTTCTGGGAATTCAACTCAATCGAAAAGACTTTGTTTTTCATCATCAACATCCAATTGTCCTATCGCGTAAACGTGATCCGCACAATGCTGTGGGGAGGCAATTCCAGCTGGCGGATGTCCTGAACATCAAACGGTCGGTCACAAACAACCTCCGGCCTTTCGAAGGAATTGCGCGAATGGATGTCATCGGCGGTGATGATGTCCGATTTCGCCTGTTTCCACTCTCCGGGCGGCAGTTCCAAGGCGATGGATTTTGCTTCATGAAGATGTCTGTTGACCAGGCTAACCGTCAACGCCTTCCCGTCTTCCGAGATGCTGGCGATGGTGTCCAGATCATGGTCGACATCGTCCGGAAGAACAATTGCAAGCCGTTGCCCCAAATGGTCTTTCAATAATTTCATAGCATAGAAAGTCGGTGTCTTGTAGCATTTTTCACCGCTTGTTTCAAAGAGGCTTTGCAAAAGATTGCATAGCTGCGTCTCCATCGCGAATTCCACAATGTCGCAGTTGCGGTAGAAGATATGGAGGGACAGCGCGGCGAATATGGCATCGCGAAGCGTCTGGCGCTGGTTCTGGTTGTTCGCGAAAGTCGCCTCCGGATGCCATGCGCCCCATTCGTCAAAACATACTTTTGTCTTGGCGTTCGGGCCGGCATGCTCGCGAATGACCATGCGATGAAGATCGATGTCATACTGGTATCGTTCAAGAAGATCCAGCAGCGAATAGTAGCCGTTTTCATCAAAATCGACAGCGTCGCCGCACAGCTTGCCGCCCTGTTTGGCGCCGCCAAGATAGTGGTGGACGGACAGCGCGTCAGGCGGCAATGCACGCTGGTTGCGGGTGATGTGGTCCAACGCCTTCCCCGCCCACCCAGGCAGTCCATGGCGCATGGAAAGCCCAAGACCGATGAAATAGAGATGCTTCCTGTCTTCACGCAGCACGGTCTGGTATTTAAGATAGGTCTGGGCGTATGCGACTGGATTGTTGTAGTCAACATGCCAGACATTCTCGTCGGTATTTCCTATCCCCCAGTATGTTACGTTATATGGTTCCGGATGGCCGTTTTCAGCCCGCATCGCACCGTATTTCGTCTCCTTTGGCGCATTGACGTATTCATACCAGTCCAGAAACTCCTCCGGCGAGCCCGTGGCCGTGTTGATGGTCAGAACAGGATCGGCGCCCGTCAATTCGCAGAAATGGAGGAATTCATCCGTTCCAAAATCGTGCCGCCACACGGGATTGGCCGGATCGGCGATGGGATGAAGCCTTGGCGGACGCTCCTTGCCGACGCCGTTTTTCCAATGGTAATGATCCGCGCAGCAACCGCCGGGCCATCGCATCGCGCCGATTCCCAGTTCCTTGCATCCATCGACGACATCCTTGCGCAGACCGTCGATATTCGGTATGGAGCTCTCCCGGCCCACCCAGATGCCGTCATAAATGACATGCCCGAAATATTCGAAAAACACGGAATGGATATGCCTTGAAATGACACCGTTTCCCTTATTTGTAGCAACTATTTTGATTTTCATCATGCAATCTGCACTCCAAGACAATACGTTTTTTCCCAAAATGGATATAGCCACGACATCAAGCCTATAAGATAATCCATCGCAAGCAAATTTCACCCATGAAAAAACAAAAAGACCCGCAAGACATGATGCAAGATGGAATCATACCGTCTTTCAATTTTTTATGGACACATTATAGTAATTACTTATATGAAACGACGCCTCAATTGTCATACAAGATTATAAGAGAAATCGAAATGAAAACAGTCATCGCAATCAATGGAAACCCACGCAAGGGTTGGGACACGAACACGCAAAATCAACTGAAAAAACACATTCTGGCAATCCTTCTGATTGGGACCGTTTTTCTGACCGGATGCGTCAGCCCGCTTTCCCAGTGGAATGACTCCGCACCGGCGAAAAGAGCGTTGGTCGAATATGTTAGAATCATCACCAAGAAAAATTCGCCCAACTATATTCCAGCGGAAAACCGAATCGCCATTTTCGATTTGGACGGCACGCTCCTACTGGAGACGGCTCCGACCTATTTCGATTGGTCGCTCTTCGAACACCGCGTTCTGGAAGATCCAAGCTACAAGGCGACGGATGAGCAGCTCGCCGCCGCCCAAGCATCCCGCAACGGCAAATTCCCCAAGCTGGACAACGCCCGCGAACGCATGGTCTCCGAAGCCTACAAAGGGATGACGCTGGATGAGTTCTATGCGTTTGTCCGTAAATTCATGGAGGAACCTCAGCCAGGCTTCATCGGCATGAAAAGAGGCGACGCCTTCTACAAACCGATGTTGGAAGTGGTCGATTATCTCGTCAAAAATAGCTTTATCGTGTATGTGATAAGCGGCACGGACAGGCTTACCGTGCGTCCATTGGCGGACAAACTGCATTTGCCGCCACGACAGATCATCGGTTCGGACAGCACCATCGTCGCCAGCGGCCAAGACGAAAAGGACGGGCTGGACTACACATTCGGCAAGGAGGACACCTTGCTGCTGGGCGGCAAGAATCTGGTCAAGAACCTCCAAATGAACAAAGTGACCATCATCGCAAGGGAAATCGGCGTCCAGCCCGTGCTGGCCTTCGGCAACAGCCTGACCGACGCAAGCATGCTGAACTACGCCATCCATGGAAACAAATACAAGGCGCTTGGCTTCATGCTGCTATGCGATGATCTCGAACGCGAATACGGCAACGCCGCCAAAGCCGAGAAAATGCGCAACGATTGCGCCCAAAACGGCTGGATTCCCGTTTCCATGCGTGACGACTGGAAGACGATCTATGGCGAAAACGTCATGAAAAAACAAGACTGAAACGTTTGCATTATTTTCGAAGAGACTCTTATTGAGCCTCTTCGGAAAATCCAATTCGGAAAATTGCCGTATCAGAGGCTGTTGCAAAACTTCAAATGACAAGCAACAGCCTCTGTTTTTTATACATTGCATTCCATGTCTGAAAGGCATCTCTCGCCTAAAAAGTGTCATTTGCAGTCCGCCGCCTATTAATGCGGCGGGAATCTGCAAAAGTCCATTCCGTATGGAGGACGGCATCCTTTGACCTCTAAACAATTCGGTCGCCCCAGAACGGCGCAATGGCGTGGGTGCCGGCGGCTTCCACTTTGGCCTTCCGTGCATATGCGCTGGCAAGCGTCACGGCTCCGCCGCCAGTTTTCCGGTTATGTCCCAATTCACAGTGGTGGGCGATCACGACGCACTTCGGATGGAACGCCTTGACGCCGTCCATCGTCTGGTTGGAAGGCCCCCAGCACCACGCATGGTGGATGAACAGATCGGGCGTCCGCTCCGGTTTCAGATCGCCCGTGTTGAACGTGTCGCCGACATGGAGAATCGTGTAGTCGCCCACATGTACCTCCACGGGCATGACGAAGCCCTTCAACAGATGATTGTGGTTGGTCTCGTATGTGTGAATCGCAACATCCTTGATCTTGTAACGGCATTCGCCGCGCGAGAATCCGCCGAGGCCGCCCTTCACGCGCAGACACGCCCCGTAGTTGTCCAGGAAATTCTGAATGACCGTTTTATGGCGTGAGTTCATCGCCTGATAGAGCTTCTCCGTGTAGTGATCAAAATGGTTGTGGGTGATGATCACGAAATCAAACTTGTCCGCCAGCATCGTCGATAGACGATGGCTGAGGTCTATGGAAAAGAGCGACTTAGGCGTCTTCACGATCACGCCCATGTTGTACACGTACCATACGGCGGGCCGCTCCGTGACCTCCGCTTCCTCTATCTCGCGCATGACTTTCAAAAACGCGTCGTCATAACGGCGCAGAACAGGCCATTTCGCGTACAACGCATCCCGTTCTTCTGCGGCGAGCGACGGCCCGAAATCACGGAATTTTTGGAACTCCCTGCCCGGTATGGCGTCAAGCTCCCGTTGAAGCGCATCGATTTCCCCTCCTTCTGCCGCGTTGATTCCGCCGACAACGGCCATCGCCGCCAAAGAAGTCTTTTTCAGAAAATCTCGTCTGCCTAATTCCATCGCAACACCTTTTCTTCTATCTTGAAAAATGTATTCTTTTTATAAAGAAAACAAAACACCAGTCAGAAAAAGAAAATACTCCATCATGAAAGATTTTCAACCTTCACCAAACGTCGGATGGATGAATCGTCCAGTTTTGAATTGTCTTGAATCAATGCTGAAAAACAACAGGCTAAAAGCACCAAAGCCTTCAGGCCTTTGGCCTGTTTCAAACAAAGGCGCAGAGACGCGGAAGAAAAACTTCCGCGTCTCTGCGATTCCGTTGCCCAAACGAACGGCTTCACCGAAGGCGTCGGTGTCCGCTTCAATGACGGAACAGACACAGGGCGGCCGTCCTCATCATGAAGCGTTTTGAACTGGTTGAGCTGTTACTCATTGGTGGAAGATTCGTCGATGGAGTAGTCGTTTATCGAGCCAATAATGGGCTCGTTCTGCTGGGAACCATTGGAGTCGTCCTGCGAGATGACGGTGGGCTTGCCTATCGGAATGTCGGTAGACTCGTTCAGCGTGATGACGGGGGCGGGCTCTTCTCCTGGAAGCTCCTCTTTGGCGAACTGGTTGATGCCTTCGGTCTCGCTCTCAACGTCGTCCCAGTTCTTATCCAACACCTTCATAAAGTCCATGGTCTTGCCGGCCTTTTCAGCATCGATGAAAGTATTGATCGACGTCATCGCATAGTTCTGGATGGTATCTTGCAGGTAACCCGTAATCTGCTGCATAGGATCCTTAAGCTCAGAGAAGCGAGCAAGATTGTAGCGTCCGAAGATGTTGAGTTTGATGCTGACGTTTACGTGAAATTTTTTCCTGATGTACTCTTCGACCATGCCGAAGTCTTTCAGTGGAGACTCACTAAGTCGGCCATCGAGTTTCGTGTTCAAGACATATTTCGGATTTTCAGGTCCAATCGGTTTATACGGGATATAATCCGTATCAATTTCAATCATGCGAGGCAGTTCATTTTTGGCAAAATCCATGAGTTTGGCGACCGCATCGAAGTGCTTGACAGCGGCTTTCTTGTTGTAAGTCTGGTCGCCCTTGGCCGTGACATTCGCAATCTGGCCTTGGACATAGTCAAGCTTGGCCTTGTAAGTCTCATAGTCATAGCTGCCTTTGCTGGCAAGGATGGCCTGTTTCACGATGGCGGACACACGGCGCTGCGTAAGGAGCTTGCCGGAAGTGACGGTGCCATCGTCGGAAATTCCGAAGTCATTGCGTTTGAACTCGTCGCCGAGAAGCTTCTGAAGTTTGTCCATGAAACTCTTTGAGAAAGTCGTGACGCCGTCTTTATTCTGGCCCATGCCATTGAGCCCGAAGGCGTTTCCCAGAGAACACAGCAATTCGGTGCGGGCTGCGTTGTTGGCGGCTTTCGTGGACGACACGCGGAACATCCGGCCGACACCCCATGGTAGGAGCCTTTCTTGCTGACCGTGTTGTCATTGCCGATGTTGACGATGGCGTCAGCGTCTTTGAAACTGGCGTTGCGGAAGTTGTCGAGTGCTTTGATACTGAATCCCATGATTAACTCCTTATTCCTTATTCATTACTCATTACTCATTACTCTTTAAGCTTTCGGCTTTCGGCTTTAAGCTTTAGAATTTATCCGTAAATAAGACCTAGTTTTCTATAAATAATCACAGCAGCGGCCATATGAAGCAAGGCTTCGTACGACGCCGTGGTCTTCTCG
>CACYQT010000018.1 GCA_902776645.1 uncultured bacterium
GCGACGGCCGAGAACTCCAAGATCCAGGTCGTGGCCGACGAGCTGATGCTCGGCGGCGACGTGACCGGCACGGAGGAGATCGACTTCGTCGGCGCGCTGACGACCATGCTCACGAAGGACGGCGAGACCACCCTGACGGCCGCCAACGTCCGCCTGAACGACGTGACGATCTCGGCCGGCGAAGCCAAGCAGCTGGTCGTCGAAGGCGACGCCGAACTGCACGGCGACATCTACACGAACGGCGTGACCGTCAACGGCTCCACGACGCTGAAGAACGACGTCGACATCTTCGCCGACGGCGGCGACATCGTCCTCGGCGCCGAAGACGACGACATGGTCAGCGGCTCTCACGACCTCGTCCTGAAGGCCGACAACATCGACGTGACCGGCAATGTCTCCGTCGGCAGCCTGACGGCTGAAGCCACCGAAGACATCGCCTTCAACACCAATTCCAGCTTCGCGATCGCCGACGGCGACATCACGATGCGCGCGAACGGCGACATCACGACGGCCACCTACACGACGGCCGGCAGCAATGTCCTGGTCAGCGGCAACGCCGTCGACCTCGGCTTCGTCACCGCCAGAACCGGCGACGTCACCGTCGAAGCCACTGAAGACCTCGACGTCAACTACACGGTGAAGGCCCTCCGCGGCAGCGTCGCCATGAACACGGAAGGCGAACTCGCGATCGCCACCACGATCGCCGCCTACCGCGACATCGACCTGGCGGGCGCCTCCGTCACGAACGGCCCGGCTGTCCTGACGACCGAAGTCGGCGACATCCGCATCACCGCGACGAACGGCAGCATCACCTTCACGGATGACAACAGCGAAATCACCGCCGGCTCCAGCCGTTATCTCATGACGGCGACGGAAGACATCGATGTCGACGCCATCACGACGGCGATCATCGACTCCAAGTTCACGGCCGGCCGCGACCTGACGCTTACTACTAAGGAAGGTATGGACATCGTCAATACCACCATCACGACGACGGGCGAAGGCACGGCCACCATCACGGCCACCAACGCCGACTTCAACGGCGTCATCGGCGACTTCGCCGGCGATGCGGTTCTCGAAGCGGTTGAATTCGACGCCACCGGCATCACCGCCGACGGCGACATCACCGTCACCAGCGCCGAATACATCGTCAACACCAATCTGATCTCCGTCAACGGCGGCGTGACGATTGAATCCGTCAAGCAGATCGTCGACTCCGTCATCCTCGCCAAGTCCGGCGAAGAAGGCAAGGGCAACGTCGAGATCACGGCGACCGGCGAAATCGACGGCACGACCATCACGGCCGGCAACGACCTGACGGTCTCCGCCGCCTACCTGGCCGGCGACGTCCTCGTCTCCGAAAACGGCAACATCAACGCGACGGCTGAAAACGCCATCGACGCGACGAGCATGCTGGCCAAGGCCGGTGCCATCGACGCCGCGGCTCCCGCCATCACGGGCAACAGCTCCTTCACAGCGGCTGACTACGTCGCCCTGACCGGCGACGAAATCGCCAACGCGGCGGTCAACGCCGGCGCGGACGTCACCCTGAATGACTTCGCGAACGTGAACAGCGTTGATATCACCGCGGCTGGCGCCATCACGACAGCCAACGTCCAGAACGTCAACGGCGGTGAATGGACCGCCACTGGCGCGATCACGGCCGACGTCCTGACCATCAGCGGTTTGACTGCCAAGTCCGACGACGAAATCGCCCTGACGGCCGCCGCCGACATCATCAACACGAACGTCAACGGCACGACCGTCACGCTCACCGCAACGAACGGCGACATCAGCAATACGACCATCGACGGCATTGACGTCACGGTCGAAGCGACGACCGGCAGCATCGTCAACGGCGCCATCTTCGCCGACACGGCGAATCTGACGGCCGGCGACGAGATCGACGGAACGAACGTCACGGCGATCAACGCCATCAACGCTTCCGCTGACACGATCGCGACCTCCGCGTTCGTCTCCGAGAACGGTGACGTCACCGCCACGGCGACGACGGCCATCATCGCGACCGACCTGATCGCGAAGGCCGGCAACGTCACCGCCGAAGCGGCGACCATCACGGACGGCACCTTCAAGGCCGCCGGCAACGTGACGGCCACGGCCGACGACATCAACGGCCTCACGGCCGATGCCGCGGTCGTCGAACTGACCGCCTCCAACAACATCGCCAACGCCAATATCACAGCGACCGACACGGCCACGCTGACGGCCGGCAACGAAATCGACGGCACGAACGTCACGGCCGCCAACGCCGTCACGGCCAACGCCGACACGATCGCGGCCTCCGCGTTCGTCTCCGAGAACGGCGACGTCACGCTGACGGCCATTACGGCCATCGACGCGACCAGCGCCATCGCCAAGGCCGGTGCCATCACCGCCGATGCGACGACCATCGCCGACGGCTCCTTCACGGCGGCCGGCAACGTCACCGCCACCGCCGATGACGTCTACGGCCTGATCGCCAAGTCCGACGCCGACGTCGAAATCACGGCCGCGAACAACATCGCGAACGCCGACGCCAACGCCCTGAACGTCACGCTGACCGCCGAAAACGGCAACATCACGAACAGCACGATCACAGCGGTCGAGACCGCTACGGTCTCCGCCGAAAACGGTACCGTCACCGCCGTCGACGCGGCTGCCGCCGATGTCGTCGTCACCGCCGACGGCACCATCGCCGCCAGCAACCTGACGGCCACCAACACCGTGATCGTGAAGAGCGCCAACGGCGAGCTCGACGGCCTGACTGTCACCGCCGGCAAGGATATCACCGACGCCACCGCCGACGCCATCACGGCTGAAGGCACCTGGATCGTCGGCGGCGAATACACCGCTGAAAACGGCAACGTCGTCCTGACGGCGACGGTCGGCTCCGTGGTCGGCACGATCGCGGTCGCGAAGAACGGCGAATCCAACGTCATCGTCAACGCCGACAACGGCGAACTCGACGACACCACGGTCGCCGCCATCGGCGACATCATCATCACGGCGAAGGGCATCACCGCCGGCGCCTACATCAGTGAAGAAGGCGACATCGAGCTGACCGCCACCGGCGAAGACATCTCCGGTGTCTACGCGAAGGCGAAACTCGGCCATGTCGAAATCACGACCGAAAACGAGTTCGACATCATCGACACGACCGCCGACGCCTACAAGTACGCGGCGATCACCTCCACCGGCAACGCGACCGGCGTCAAGGCCATCAGCGCCACCGAAGACGCGACGATCACCGCCGCCTACGGCGTCATCGACGCGACCGCCGTCGGTTATGTCAACGCCACCGTTACCGCCGCCTACGTCGACGGCCTCAACATGACGGCTCTCACGGGCGACGCGACGGCCACCGCCGCGAGCTTGAACAACGTGTCCATGCTGACCGCCACCGGCGCCGTCATCGCGGAAGCCACGAACGGCAGCATCACGAACGCCGAAATCAACGCGGCCACCACGGCCACGCTGACGGCGACGGAAGAAATCGACGGCACGACGGTCACGGCGGTTGACACCGTCGACGCCACCGCCGACACGATCGCGGCCTCCGCGTTCGTCTCCGAAAACGCCGATGTCAACGCCACGGCGACGACGGCCATCATCGCGACCGATCTGATCGCAAAGGCCGGCAACGTCACCGCCGAAGCGGCGACCATCACCGACGGCGCCTTCACGGCCGCCGTCAATGCGACGGTCAACGCAACCGACATCAACGGCCTGACGGTCGAGGGCTCGGTCATCGACATGACGGCTGAAAACAACATCGCCAACGCCGATGTCAAGGGTGAAACCGCCACGCTGACGGCCGGCAACGACATCGCCAACACGGCGGTCACCGGCACGGACGTCATCCTCGACGCCGCGAACAACATCACGAACGGCACCATCACGGCCGATACCGCCGACCTGACGGCCGGCAACGAGATCGACGGCACGAACGCCACCGCGACCGACACCGTCACGGCGACCGCCGACACGATCGCGGCCTCCGCGTTCATCGCCGAGAACGGCGACGTCACCGCCACCGCCACGTCGGCCATCATCGCGACCAGCCTGATCGCGAAGGACGCCAATGTCATCGCCACGGCGGCGAGCATCATGGACGGCACCTTCACGGCGGATGGCAACGTCACCGCCACGGCCGACGACATCAGCGGACTGTCCGCGACGGCCAACGACACCGTCACGATGATCGCCACGGCTAACATCAGCAACGTCACCGCCGACGGCGAGACCGTCGTCCTGACGGCTGAAAACGACATCGCCAACGCCGGCGTCACGGCCGAAACCGCTGAACTGACGGCCACCAACGGCAGCATCGCCAACGCCGACGTCACCGCCGCTACGGCGACGCTGACCGCCGCGAACGGCAACATCGCCAATGGCGCCATCACCGCCGACACGGCGACGCTGACGGCCGGCAACGAGATCGACGGCACGACGGTCACGGCCGACGGCGCCATCACGGCGACGGCCACGACGATCGCTTCCTCCGCGTTCATCTCCGAGAACGACACCATCACGGTCGACGCCTCGGCCATCGACGCGACGAGCTTCCTGGCCAAGAACGCCAACCTCGACATCACGACCGTCGCCATCACGGGCAACAGCTCCTTCACGGCGGTTACCGGCGATGTCACGCTGGCCGCTGAACAGATCGTCTCCGCGACCATCAACGCCGGCAACGACGCGACGGTCACGGCCAATGACGAAATGACGGATGTCACGATTGACGCGAGCGGCGAAGCGAACGTCACCGCCGGCACCATCAACAGCCTGGTCGTCGATTCCAACGAAGCGACGGTCACCGCCACGGACGGCGACATCGTGAACGCCAACGTCTGGAGCGTCGAGGTGACGATGAACGCCGAAGACGGCAGCATCATCGGCTCGAACGCCGAAGGCTCGAACGTCACGCTGACGGCTTCGAACAGCATCATCGGCAGCGGCGTCACCGCGAGCAACACGGCGACGTTGACCGCCGAAAACGAAATCGACACCACGAACGTCACCGCCGGCGGCGCCATCGACGCGACGGCCACGACGATCGCGGCCTCCAGCTTCATCTCCGAAACTGGCGACGTCACCGCCACGGCGACGCTCATCGACGCGACGACCATCCTCGCGAAGGAAGGCGCCATCACGGTTGATGCCGACGACATCAGCGGCCTGACCGCCACGGCTCTGGGCGACATCGCCATCACGGCCGTGAACGACATCGTCAACGCGAACGCCGATGGTGAAAACGTCACGATGACGGCCACCGAAGGCAGCATCATCAACAGCGGCGTCTACGCCAACGTCAAGGCCGTCCTGACGGCCGGCGACGAAATCGACGGCACGAACGTCACGGCGCAGGGCACCGGCCTGCCCGAGACGGGCGAGGACGCCATCACGGCGATGGCCAAGTACATCGGCGAAAGCAGCTTCATCGCTGAAAACGGCGATGTGACGATCGGCTCCGAAGAGGATCCTGTCCTCCAGATCCGTGGCAGCACGATCTGGGCGAAGCTCGGCGCCGTCAACGTCTACATCGACGAGGAAGAAGGCGAATTCGACGGCATGGCGCTCACCGCCAAGCAGGATCTGAAGATCAAGGCCGCCTACATCATCGGCAGCACGCTGATCTCCGAAGAAGGCAACGTCGACGTCACCGCCAAGAAGAGCCTGGGCGGCACCACGGTCGTCTCCAAGCACAAGGACGTCACGGTTGACGCCGGCCGCATCGAGGCCAACAGCGCCATCGACGCCATCGAAGGCAACATCACGGTCACCGGTACCGACGCCGTCATCGAAGACACGGTCTTCAACGCCGCCAAGACGATCGACGTCCAGGATGCCGACACCATCTCCAACGCGAACTTCCGCGGTGGTGAAGAAGTCACCGTCAAGGCCAACGCCATCGACGGCAGCACCATCGAATCCGACACCGTCACGCTGGCCGGCAACGACAGCCCGATCACCATCGGCGCTGACGGCGCGGTCAATGTCAACGGCGCCGAGACCATCACGCTCGACAATGCCGGCGTGACCAACATCGTCTCCAACAACACGAACGATGTAACCGTCAACGCCATCAACGGCGGCGACGACGAAGTCATCAGCATCACCCAGAACGTCGGCGACCTCACGGTCATCGACGACGGCACCCTCCAGATCGGCCAGATCAAGGTTGACAGCCAGGTCACCATCATCGCCGAAGACGACATCCTCGACGGCACTGAAGACGAAACCGCCAACGTCATCGCCGACAAGATCCAGATGACGGCCGTCAACGGCAACATCGGCGACGAAGAAGACGGCCTGAACCTCCTGGTGAAGGAGATCACGGGCACGGGTATCACCGCTGAAAACGGCGGCGTCTACCTCACGTCCGACGGCGCGATCAAGCGCGACACCAACGGCCGTGACGGCATCGCCGACATCACCGCCCAGACCGTCAAGGTCGACGCGGCCGACGGCATCGGCGAAATCGCCTACAAGGAAGACGGCAACGGCCTCTCCGACACGGTCGGCGAACCGATCACGGACGGCTTCATCGTCATCGACGGCGCCAACGACATCGAACTCAGCACCAAGAACGGCAACGCCGACATCGCGGTCGAGCTCGAGAACGCCAACACGGTCGACCTGGTCGCCAACGCGACTGGCAACGACAGCGACATCTTCGTCACGACGGACGATGTCAAGACGTTGAACCTCAACGACGTCTCCGCCATCGACGGCAACGTCGTCATCGGCGCCGCCCGCACCAACGTCAACGCCAAGCACGTCCGTGCTCTGGACAACGGCGACAAGACCGGCATCGTCAACGACGCTCACGCCGTCGTCATCGAAGGCCTGAACATCAACGTCGCGATGAACGGCATCCGCTCCGACTACGAAGTGGATCTGATCGCCCATAACAACGTCACGGCAGCTGGCGACGAATCCGACGTGAACATCACCACCGGCGGCGACATCAACATCACGGTCGGCGGCCAGGTCGGCAGCGTCGAAGGCAACAACCCGCTGACGGTCGACGCCGACGGCGAACTCCATGTCGACAAGCTGCCCGGCAGCGACAACAACGGCAACGGCAAGGACATCGTCTGGGTCTACGCCAACGGCAACACGTCCGACGGCGCCATCCATTACGACGGCAAGCCCAACACCGAGCCCGGCATCATCTACTGGAACGGTCGCGTCTGGGGCGGCAACAACACGCCTGTCAACCAGGTCAGCCGCGCCGAAGGCGAGTTCGCGAAGCAGATCCGCAACATGATCGACGCCTACAACGGCAAGTACTGGACGGTCAGCCAGCTGATCTACTTCCCGCACGTCTACATGATGATGGACCTCAAGCCGCAGGATATGAGCATCGAGCACATCCTCAACGGCCGCGGCACCATCGACAACCTGCCTGATGGCGTCGGCCCCGACACCATCGACATCAACGCTTGGGACGACTCCTTCAGCTGGTACCAGGGCAACGGTTGGAAGTGGTAATCCAAAATCGCTTCTAGCTAACTGAACAAACAAAGCCGCGGATTCCGCCTTCGAGTGGAATCCGCGGCTTTCTTGTTCTATATTATTCTGTTGTTTCGAATGATGGAACGCAAATTCGCAAAGATGAAAAGGAGCCCACCATGAATGTAAGACTAACGACACTGTCCATCGCTTTTCTGGCTGGCGTGGCGTCCGCCGCGCCGTCGTGGAAGCCTCTCACGCCGTCCATGACCTCCATGGCAAATTTCTTTGTGTCGCCGGACGGCAATGACGCGAATCCGGGCACTCCGGACAAGCCGCTCGCCACGTTGGAAGGCGCCCGGATCAAGGTCCGCCAATACAAGATGCAAAATCCAGGCAGGCCCGTCATCGTCGAATTCGCCGCCGGAACGTATCGTTTCAACAAGACCGTGTCGTTCACGAAGGAGGACTCCGGCTCGAAGGGGGCTCCCGTCGTTTACAGAGGCGTCTACGACGGCGAAACGCGTTTTACCGGATCCCAGGCCGCCCCGGCCTTGAAAATGCTTCAGGACGCATCTGTGGAGGCGCTGCTGCTGCCGGAGGCGAAGGGCAGGGTGATGGTTTCCGATCTTTCGGCCATTACGGATCTGGGGAAACTGTCGAAACGCGGCTTCGCCAACGGTAATCCGTCCGCCGAAAGCGAACTGTTCTACGACGACCGGCCGATGACGCTGTCCCGCTGGCCGAAGAAGGGGTTCATCGGCGTCGTGAAGAAACTCGACGACGTGAATGTGATTCTGGATGCTAAAGGCCGAGCGGAGCGCTGGAAGGCGGAGAAGGATCCATGGATTTTCGCCTACTACCATTTCGACTGGGCGGATCTGGCGGAGCCGATCGTCGGTTTCGGTTCGGAAAAGGACCAGTATCGCCGCAATCCCGACGTCAAGCCGACATACGGCATCACACCGGAACGGACGCGTTGCTATGTGTACAATCTGCTGTCGGAGCTTCTGGAGCCCGGCGACTACTACATCGACAGGACGGACAAGAAGCTGTATTTCATCCCCCCGCACGAAGGCGGTTCGCTGGAGATTTCCGTTCTGGACCAGCTGTTCAACACGAAAGAGCTGAGCTATGTGACGTTCGAGCATCTGACGCTGGAGAACGTCCGCGGATCGGCGTTCTCCATCAACGGCGACCATTGCGAAATGACGGGCTGCGTCATCCGCAACACGGGCAAGAGCGGCGGTTCGTTCAGCGGCCCCGGCAATGTGCTGTACGGCTGCGACGTATACAATACGGGAGCCGGCGGCGTGAGCATGGTCGGCGGCGACCGCAAAACGTTGACGCCGGGCCATAGCTGCGCGGAGAACAACCATGTCCACCATTATTCGCGCCGTGCGCGCACCTACACGACGGCCCTTCGCATCGACGGCTGCGGCAACCGCATGGCCCACAACCTTCTGCACCATGGCCCGCACATGGCCTTGGCGGCGGGCGGCAACGACCACGTCGTCGAATTCAATGAAATCCACAACGCCGTCTATGAATCCGGCGATGCGGGCGCCTACTACGTCGGCCGTGACTGGACGCAGCGCGGCAACATCCTACGCTACAACTACTGGCATCATATCATGGGATCGTCGTCCTATGGTGGTATGACCATTTATCTTGACGACCAGCATTGCGGCCATACAATCGTCGGCAACCTGTTTGAACGCTGCAACCAGGCCGTATTCATCGGTGGTGGCGACGACAACGTCGTGGACAACAACATCTTCGTCGATTGCTGGAAGGCCGCCCATCTGGACAACCGCGGCATGGGCTGGCAGAAGGCGGCGACGGACGATCCGGACGGCGAGCTCCGCCGCTATTTGCGGAACATGCCGTACCAGGGCGAATTGTGGGCGAAGCGCTATCCGCCGCTTGTGAACATTCTGGAGGACGATCCGGGCGTTCCGAAGCGCAACGTGTTCACGCGCAACGTCTCCGCAGGCGGCCTGTGGGACGACATCCACAAGGGGACGATCGACTTCCAGACGGTGAAGGACAATGTCGTCCATGACGACGACGTGAAATGGATCACGCTGAAGAAGGATAAAAACGGCAAGGTCCTGTCCGTCAAATACAAAAATCCAAAGGAACTGGAAGCCGTTGGATTCGAGGCGGTTCCCGTAGAGAAAATGGGGCTGTACGAAGATCCGCGCCGCGCATCGTGGCCCGTCGACAACCCGACGGACGAGGTCGTTCTTCCGCAGCAGCGCCGTCCGCCGCAGGCCGCCAAGGCGAAGCTCAGCAAGATGCCGACGCTGAAAGTGCCTCGCGCGAAACGTCCGAAGGCGGCCATGGAGCTGGGCGTCAACTACAACGGCGACGTCGTCAAGAATCCCGCGAAGGCCAGATTCGCCTTGGACGGCGACGTCCTGAAAGTAGCCGTGGCGATGATGCTGCCTGAAAAGCGCCAGCTGGGCGACGGCTGGGCGGGCAATGAAGCCGTCGAACTGGCCTTCATGGCCTCCGACGGCGCGACGGCGGACATCATCGTCTTCCGCGGCTTCACGTCGGGCAAATTCGAGGCGTTCAAATTGGTGAACAAGAAACGTGTGGAGGTCGCGGAACTGAAGGCCGCGACGCTGAAGACGGACGTCAAGAAAGATTCATGGTCCTGCGAATGGAATATTCCGTTGAAGCTGTTGGGCGTGACGGCCGGCGACCGCCTGCGCGCGAACGTGACCGTCCGCCGCGTTGGCACGAACGAATTCATCATGTGGCGTCCAACCAACGGCGATTCAACGAATTGTGATCAAGTCGGCTTCTTGGAACTGGCGAAATAACGGTGGGGCACATGTCTGGTTTTTTCAAGCGGGATAATAGACAATGAATCACAGCTCTATACAGAAAGGCGACCAACAAGGACATATTGTCATCTTCAAGACGGAAGATGGAAAGATTTCCGTTGATGCAAGATTCAGTCAGGAAACCGTATGGCTGAACCTTGACCAGATGTCGGAATTATTTGAACGCGACAAATCCACCATTTCCAGGCATATCAAGAATGTGTTTGAGGAAGGTGAACTTGAGCGGGAATCAGTTGTTGCAGATTTTGCAACAACTGCCGCAGATGGTAAGAACTATCTAGTAGCCTATTACAATCTTGATGTCATCATCTCGGTGGGATATAGAGTCAAGTCATTGCGCGGCACACAATTTCGTATCTGGGCAACCAAGCGTCTTCATGAATATATGATAAAAGGGTTCACTATGGACGATGAGCGGCTCAAGCATGGGGGAGGAAGATATTTCAGGGAACTGCTCCAACGCGTACGAGACATCCGCTCAAGTGAGCGGAATCTCTATCAGCAGGTGACTGATATCTATGCGACAGCCATTGACTATGATCCAAAGGCGGAAATCACAAGACAGTTTTTTGCATGTGTACAAAACAAAATGCACTATGCTGCGCATCAACATACTGCGGCGGAAGTCATCTATGAACGTGCAGACGCTGAAAAGCCTTTTGTCGGTATGACGAATTTCAAGGGGAACTATGTTACACGAGAAGATGTGGTCATTGCCAAGAATTATCTTTCTGAAAAGGAATTGACTATATTGAACCTTCTAGTCTCACAATATTTGGATTATGCTGAACTGCAGGCATTGGAAGAAAATGCAATGACCATGCAGGACTGGATAAATACTCTAGACCGTATTCTTGCCAATAATGGACGAGTTTTGCTAACAGGCAAGGGGAGTGTGTCTCATCAACAGGCGGTGAAAAAGGCAGAATATGAATTCGAAATATATCGAGCAAGAGAAATGAAGGAATTAGAATCTGATTTTGATCGTGCGATAAAACAAATCAAAGGAATAGATCAATAAATACTGCCCTTCAGGCGGATTTTCCAAGGCGACAAGAAAAGTTTGACAGTTACGGTCATGGATGCCCTTTTGTATTGGCTCGCGCTAGATACAATAGAACATCCATTACCGAGATATTTAATCGTTCGGCACACGCACGCTGGGAATGGAATCACCACGTGGTGTATTCTTTCCGAAACAGTCAAGTCGACGCCTTTTACTGTTTGTCTTTCAAAGCGTCCTGGTAGACGCCGAGCTTGGTCTTGAGAGTGGAGACGACGGAGAGAAGCCCCTGAACCTGCTCCTTGAGGTTGCTGCCTTTTTCACCGAGCAGATCCATTGGATTCAGATCCTTGAGCTGCGCTTGCAAGCCGTTCAGTTCACCGGTCTTGGAGGAGATCATCTCCATGACCTTCTTGATGAGGTCCTGCAATCCCGCCAAATCAAGTTTTGCGGCTTCGTCCACCGCATCCTGCTTGTCTTTCGCCACGTCGGATTCCGTGCGACTGCCACCCAGCAGATTGGTCAAATCTTCCAAAAGTCCCATGATGTCATTCCTTTTCAAATTGCCAGACAAGTCGCGGCACCCGATGGAGTCCGGGAGCGACGACACGAATATCAAATCTCGGAGGGGGATGCCCGCGGCATTTCCAAGACGGAAATTACTGTAATACAATTACAGACAAATGCCAAATCTTCAGATACGGTTTTCTTTCTTGGACTGAGGAGCTTCTACATCGTGACTCTTGGATGCTAAAAAAGAAAAAGGGCTGTTGCCTGGTTTTGCAACAGCCCTTTCGTGCGTTCAGACGATATTCGTTACTTGTCCATGGCCTTGATGGCGGCCTGCGCGCTGGCGACGCGCGCCACGGGGACGCGGAACGGCGAGCAGCTGACATACGTCAGGCCTTGGCTGAAGCAGAATTCGACGGAGGCGGGATCGCCGCCCTGTTCGCCGCAGATGCCGACCTTCAGCATCGGGCGGGTTGAACGGCCTTTCTTCGTGGCCATCTCGATGAGGGCGCCGACGCCGTCGCGGTCGATCGTCTGGAACGGATCGGCGGTGAGGACGCGCTGGTCAAGGTAGGAGGACATGAAGTTGCCGATGTCGTCGCGGGAGAAGCCGAACGTCAGCTGTGTCAAGTCGTTGGTGCCGAAGGAGAAGAATTCGGCGACCTCGGCCAGCTTGTCGGCCAGCAGGGCGGCGCGCGGGATTTCGATCATCGTGCCGATCTTGTAATGGAGCTGCTTGGGTGTCATCTCCATGCGGATCAGCGTCTTCTGGTAGGCCTTTTCGATGAGCGCATGGGCGAGCTTCAGTTCGCGGATGTCGCAGGTGATCGGGACCATGATTTCGGGGATGATGTCCTTGCCGTCCTTGATGAGTTCGGCGGCGGATTCGAGAATGGCGCGGGCCTGGTATTCCGTGATTTCTGGATAGGTTACGGAGAGGCGGACGCCGCGGTGGCCCATCATCGGGTTGTTCTCCTGCAGGGCGTCGACGCGTTTGCGGACTTCGTCTTCCGCGATGCCGAGGGCGTTGGACAGCTCCTGGCGGCCGAGGGCGGAATGGGGGACGAATTCATGAAGCGGCGGGTCGAGCAGGCGGATGGTGACGGGGAAGCCGTCCATGGCGAGCATCGTTTCCTTGATGTCCTTCTTCATGAAGGGGAAGAGTTCGTTCAAAACGGAGATGCGGTCCGACTGCGTCGTGCAGAGGATCATCTTGCGGAGGAGGAACAACGGCTTGGCGGAGCCTTCGCCGTAGAACATGTGCTCCGTGCGGAAGAGGCCGATGCCTTCCGCGCCGAACTCGCGGGCCTTCTGCGCGTCCGCCGGGTTGTCGGCGTTGGCGCGGACGCCCATCGTGCGGTATTTGTCGACCAGCGACATGAAGCGGAGGAAGCGGGCGTAGTCGCCGGAAGCCGTCGGGGCGACGAGCGGGAGGTCGCCTTCATAGACGACGCCCTTGGAGCCGTTGATGGTCAGCACGTCGCCTTCGCGGAGGGTCTTGTCGCCGACCTTCATGGTCTTGTTGATGGCATCGACGATCATGCCGTCGGCGCCGACGATGCAGGACTTGCCCCAGCCGCGGGCCACGAGGGCCGCGTGGGAGGTCATGCCGCCGCGGGCCGTCAGGATGCCGTTGGCCGCGCGCATGCCTTCGACGTCTTCAGGGGACGTCTCTTCGCGGACGAGAATGACTTTTTTGCCGAGGCGGATGGCCTGCACGGCGTCCTGCGCCGTGAAGAAGATTTCGCCGGTGGCGGCGCCGGGGCCGGCGGGAAGTCCTTTCAGCAGAACGGCCTGGCGGCTTTCGATCTTCGGTTCGATGATCGGGAGCAGGAATTCGAGAACCTGATTGGGGGCGACGCGGAGGACGGCGGTCTTGTCGTCGATGAGGCCTTCGTCCATCATGTCGAGGGCCATGTTGACGGCGGCCTTGCCGCCGCGTTTGCCGACGCGGCACTGCAGCATGTACAGCTTGGCCTCTTCGATGGTGAATTCTATGTCCAGCATGTCCGTGTAGTGCTGTTCGAGCTTGTTGCGGATTTCGACGAGCTCGCGGTACGTGTCGGGCATGCTCTCTTCCATGGAGACCAGATCTTTGTTCTGGTCCGTCTTCGTCTCGTTGTTGAGCGGCAGAGGCGTGCGGATGCCGGCGACGACGTCTTCGCCCTGGGCGTTGATGAGCCATTCGCCGAAGAACAGGTTTTCACCGGTTGCGGGGTTGCGGGTGAACGCGACGCCCGTGGCGGACGTGTCGCCCATGTTGCCGAAGACCATGGTCTGGACGTTGACGGCCGTGCCCCACGTCTCCGGAATGCCTTCGATGCGGCGGTAGCTGACGGCCTTCGTGCCCATCCAGGACTTGAAGACGGCGCCGATGCCGCCCCACAGCTGCTTCATCGGATCATCCGGGAACTCGGAGCCGAGGATCTCCTGGATCTTGCGTTTGAAAGCGCCTGCGAGGACCTTCAGGTCGTCCGCGTTCAGATCCGTGTCCGACTTGTAGTCTTTAATGTATTTGTACTGGTCGAGGATCTCGTCCAGGATCTTGCGGATGCCTTTGCCGTCGAAGGGTTCGATGCCTTCGGCCTTTTCCATGACGACGTCAGCGTACATCATGATCAGGCGGCGGTAGGAGTCCCAGACGAAACGTTCGTTGTTGGTCTTTTTGATGAGGCCGGGGATGGTGGAGGTGGAAAGACCGATGTTGAGGACGGTGTCCATCATGCCGGGCATGGACTGGCGGGCGCCGGAACGGCAGGAGACCAGCAGCGGGTTTTCGGGGTCGCCGTACTTGCGGCCCATCTTGGCCTCGACGCGGGCCAGGGCGGCGTTCACTTCCGCCTCAAGCGTGGGCGGGAAATGGCTGTCCGCCGCGAAATAGGCGTTGCAGCAGTCCGTCGTAATGGTGAAGCCGGCGGGGACCGGCAAGCCCAGACGGCTCATTTCGGCCAGGTTCGCGCCCTTGCCGCCCAGTTCGTTCTTCATGGAGGCGTCGCCTTCGGTCGTTTCGTCGCCGAAGAAATACACATACTTGGTGTCGCTCTTCTTGGTGTCGCTCATTTTTTCTTCTTTCGTTTGTTTTTTCTTGACCATTTTCCCGGTCCCGCTTTGTCTTTTGGAGGAATCACATCGGAACGTATTGCCGGAGAATGAAAAAAGCAATTGGAACGTCTTAAGGATGTGATACGGTAACTATTTAAGTATCACTGTCTTGCGTTCCAATCGCCTTTCTCTCTCCGTCCCCTGCCAAGGTTGTTGTTTATTTTTTCTTGGCCTTTTTGGCTTCGTTGGCGCGTGCCTTCAGTCTTTCGTTGTAGCGCTTGCGGCGGATTCTTTTCTCGGCTTTCGTGTGTTGCTGACTCATGATGGTCTCCAATGATTCGTTGAAATATATGTCTGGTTGTTTAAGTGCAAAAAATTAATATAATGTTTCCTCGATGGATGTCAAATGATTTCCAGCTGAAAGCTGAAAGCTTAAAGCTAAAAGCAACAGCCAAAAGCAATAAGGAGAGATGTGGTGAACAAGAGTCTCCAGATCTTCCCGTTGCTTGCAAGTGAAAGACTTGCCTTTACTTTAAACCTTTAGCTTTAAGCTTTTAGCTAATAATTCATCGTCAAGTCGATGGACTGGACGTTGGCTGTCGTCGGGCGGCTGTGCGCGTCGAATTTTGGATTGCCGGTCATTTCGCGGGTGACGCCCATGAAGAGGGAGCTTTGCATGCCGTCGATCTTGATCCGGCCGTCTTCGGAGAGGGTGATGATGGCGTGGACGGGATCGTTGAACATGACCGTGTTGCAGGCCAGCCGCCAGCGGTTCAGGATCTCCGGCGGGTATTGGTCATGCTTCTTGCTGACCCATTCGTAGTTGGCGGAATTGAGCTCGAAGTAGATGACGTTGTCGAGAATGCGGAGGAAGTCGCGGTGGTAGTGGCCATTGATGCAGAGGCGGACGCGGCCCGGATGGCGGGCGTTGGCCTGGTTGATGATGGCTTTGACATCGTCTTGGTTATGGATGCCGTGGTTTTCGCGTTCGTAGCTTTCATGGGAGAAGCAGACGCACGGATAGGGGGAGGTTTCGACGGTGTCGCGGAACCATTCGAGCTGCTCCGGCGGGATCCAGTCGCGTTCGTCATTGAACTTGTAGTAGTTGCTGCTGGAGAAGTGGATGTATTCCCCGTCATGCTTGAAGTAGTTGGGGTCCAGGATGATGAAGCGGAATCCGTTTTTGTCGAAATGATAATATCCGCGTTCCATGCGGTAGCATTGGAGGGTGACTTCGTGCGGGTTGCCGTCGTCGTCATGGTTGCCGATCGTGTGGTACGTCGGGATTTTGAAATCGTTGTAGTGGTTGACGTAGTCGATGCATTTCAAGGGCGTGTGGGTGAAATCGCCGCAATGGATGATGAAATCGACGTTCTCCCATTCCGCGTGGGCGAGGATGCGGTCGAGCCATTCCCATGAGTCGCGCGGAAACACGCCCGGATAATAATGGATATCGGCGAAAGCGCAGAATTTGACGGTTTGCATGATGATTGCCTTGAAAATATTTGTTAGGACCACGAATGGACACAATTGAACACCAATGCCTCTCCGCCAGGGCCGACAAATTTCAGAATACTTTGTTTGTGCATCATGTAGTCTGAATGCTGAATTTGTGTGGCGGCCACCGGCGGCTCGGCGGTTTCATGCGCGCTACGCGCAGGATATTTTTTCGTGGTTTGCTGTCGAATAAGAATTTTTAAATTAGAAAAGATCGATGAGGGCGTCGGCGAACTGCTTCATGCCGAAGGTGTTGGGATGGTTGATGGCGTTCATCATGAGGCTGGAGTAGGGGATGCCCTGCCGCCAGAGACGGCCATAGCGCATGGCGGCGTCCGCCAAGGCGATGTTCTTCTCTTTCGCGAACTTGCGGAGAGCGACGACGTAGGGGCGCGGGTCGTTGTCGATGTTCTTTTCGGAGGTCAGTCCCATCCAGTCCGGACGGACGTAGTGGGGCGTGAGGATGATCCATTCGGCGCCGATGGCGGTGAAGTCGTTAAGGAACTTTCCATAGCGTTCATAGACGGTCTGTTCGTTCAGGCCTGCGTCGTTGACGAATTCGGAGATGACGAGATCAGGCTTGACGGCGAGAACGGTTTCATTATAGTTGTGGATCTGGCCGGCGGGCTGGGCGAGATAACTGGCCGTGTTGTAGCCGCCCCACGCTTCCGTGACGAGTTCGATCTCCGCTTGCGGGAACAGCTTCTGGAGGCGTTCGACGAACTGGTTCTGCCAGCGGTTGTGCTGCCAGTCCGGAACGAACGTGCCGACGGTCACGCTGTCGCCCCAAGCGAGAATCTTCACCTTTTCGCCGTTCTTGAGCTTGGCGTAGGTCTTCGGGATGAGTTTTTCAGCGGCATGCGGGGCGGGGCGCAGTTCTTTCGGAAATTCCGTTTCGAGAATTGGAAGGAGGTTTTCATCCGTCAATTTCGGAATGCAGCCGTTGATCCAGATGTTGGCGAGGCGGACGTCGCCGTCCAGCAGTTCCGCCTGCGATGGATTCGCCTGATGCGGAACGCCTGTACGGACGGCGAACGCGCCGTCTTTCGTCTGGACGATGGCGTCGATGCGCAGCTTGACGTAGGTGTAGTCAAAATAAACAGGCTGGTTGGGCTGGATGCGGCCGTTGGGCAGACGGCCGACGGTGCCCCAGTCCGGCGTCAGCTGGTAGTCTTTGCCGTTTTCATAAATGACGGCGTCCGCCTGGTCGGAGGATTTGACTTTCAGCGTCTCGACCTTCAGGGCGTTACGCGTCGTGCATTCCTGCGCCGTGATGCCGACCGGTTTCGTGCCGCGCATCCAGCCGCCGGCGTTCGGGCGGTAGTCGGCCAACGCCGCATGGCGTTCATTGGCAACGACAAAGGGCGACGGTTGCTCAATGCGGACGATGCCTTTTTTTCCGTTATATGCGACTTCCACATCGAAGTCGCCGACGAGTTTCAATTGCGCGGGCTCCGCCAAAACGGATAATGACAACAAAGCCAAATTGACAAACAGCATTTTTTTCATCATTGTTCCCTTTTCTTGTTGATTTAAAATAAATTATGAATTATGAATTATGCATTATGAATTATGAGTATAAATTCTCCAGAGGAAGAGAGGATTTCCGATGACGTATCGTTTGAACAGGCGGATCGGTTCCTGGCGGAGGCGATAGACCCATTCCAGTTTCGCCTTGCGCATCCACAACGGGGCGCGCGGGATGCGGCCAGAAGCGAAATCGAGCAGTCCGCCGACGCCGATGCAAACGCGGCAATGGAGCTTGTCCAAGTGGTCGCGGATCCAGAATTCCTGTTTGGGAACGCCAAAGGCGACCAATAGGACATCTGGATTGGCGGCGTTGATTTCCGCAATGACCTCTTCTTCATGGCCTTGGAAAAATCCATGATGGGTTCCGACAATTTTTAGCCCCGGATGCTGTTTCAGCAGATTGTCCCGCGCGGCATCCGCCACGGCCGGCTGGCCGCCGAGCAGATAGAGACTATGGCCTTCTTCGCAAAGGAGCGGCAGCATGTCCGTGCCGTTGACGTTCTCTTTCACAGGATTGCCGACGTGTTTCGCGGCGATCTCCACGCCGACGCCGTCCGCCCAGACGCGATCCGCCTGGTTCAGCAAATCCGCGTATTCACGGTTCTTGTAGGCGATGTTAAGGCAGTGTGCGTTGATGAAACAGCAAAAGGCGGGACGGTCGCCGGGCGATTCGACGCGATGTCGAATCGCTTGAAGGGCTTCCGCCATGGATTCCGTTGAGTAATGAATTCCGAAAATAGTTGCTTGTTCAGCCATTTTTTGGGGAGGGCTGCGCTCCTGCGCGGCCAATGGTTAGTAGTGGTTAGTCTTTTATCTGATGTCTCTCGTTGTACGTCGAACTGCGCAATGACTATTGCGCTTAGCTGTTTTCAACGAGAGACTTGTCAATGATGACATGCTTGCGTTTCAGATAGTTCTGTAGCGCTTTGATGTCCAGATCAAAGAAAGAAGTTGCGTTTTGATCGTTTGCAAGGAAGGCGGCGGCGACGCCCGCCGCCTCGCCTGTGACGGCGCATGTCGGAATGACGCGTGTGACGTCCCATGTGTCGCCGATGGAGGAAATGCAACGTCCTGCGGTGATGAGATTTGTGGTCTTCGTCGCTGCGATGGCGCGGAGGGGGATGCAGAAGATCGGGCCGGCCTTGCGCCAGTCGCCTGTCATGCCGAGCGTATCGTCGAACCAGCGGTGGTCGTCCGTGATGCGCAGTGTCACTTTTCCGGTTAGGCGGCGCGTCATGCGGTGCGTCGGCATGGTGGTCGTCATGATGGGATAGATATCGCTTTCGGGCTTGGCCTCGCGGCGTTTCTGAAGATCCAGCATGGAGAAATGGCGTGATTCCAAAACTTGCGCGGTGACATGATCGGCGGAATCGCCGCGGAACGTGCGGCCGTTCTCCGGGAACGATTTCGTGGCGGAGAAACGCTGCGACCACGGGCAGAGCTTCGGCTGGCCGTCTTCGATGATGTAATACCAGCAGCTGCGGACGTTTCCGCCGATGGAGACGGTCTTGTCGCCAGCCGCGTAGACGACATCCGCGTCGCCCGACGCATCGACGACCGCCTGCGTCAGCAACGCCTGCCGCCCGCCCTTCGATTCGACGACGACGGCCTTGATGGCGTTGCCTTCCTTCAAAACGGTACAGAACCGCGTGTCGTAGTAGATTTTCACATGGTTCTTCAGGAGAAGCCGTTCCAGCTTGTACATGAACGTGACGGGATTGAAGCCCGTCTGGTAGCGATGCTTTTTGCGTTCCTCCGCGTCGCCGCCCTTCGCCCAGCAGGCGGGAACCGGCCCGATGCGGAGGCCTGGACGCTCCTTCGGCTCGTCATCGACGGACAGCTTGATAAGCTCCTCGCAGATGCCGCCGGAGACCTGATGGCCCTTTCCGTCGCAGAGCGGCAGGTAGATGACGACGTTGCCGATGGTCGCCAGCCCGCCGAGCGCGCAGAATCTCTCCAGCAGGCAGACTTTGGAGCCCGCCCGTGCGGCGGCCAGCGCCGCCGACACGCCCGCGATGCCGCCGCCGACCACGACGACATCATATCTTCCAAGGACATCAATGTTTTTTGCAGGTTCGTAAATGGTGTTTTTCATAAATGTTCATTCCAGATGAAACCGGCTGGAGGCCGGTTGCGTCGCCGAGGGGAATCCGACGGTGTTTTTTCTTTCATTATAACAATTTACTCAGCCGAAGGGCTGATTACAAGCCGGACGTCCTGAAAAACATGACATGGCCGGCTGGCGCGGGAGGCGGGCAATGTCTTCCAAAGTTCCCCTAGATTGGCAGGTGGCTTTTTTTGCTGAAGAAATTTTTATGTTGGCTATATTTCTCGCTTGACATTTCAAATGATCAATATAAATTACAAATAAAGAAAATACAATGGTCATGTCATGGCGCAGCCAATTTTGTGACTAATGAATGGCTTTTATCAATGAACAGCAGAGGATCTGTAGAAAATATTATTGATGCAGTGATTCATCCTAACTGGGAAAAAATAGTAATGAATCATTGATTATTTACCTTTTATTAGGTGAATATATTATATGTGGTTTTACTAATTACAGAAAAGATATTTTTAATGCTACTTATATATAAAAAATTTATCATTAAAACATGAATAAAAAATATATACTTCTGATATTTGCAATGAATTTACTTGTAGTATCTTCATATGGAAAAGAAAATGATTTAAAGAATGACTATTTAATGCAAAGATTTCTAACTTTGGAAGACTTTAACATTATCATAAAAACTGAAAAAGAAATATATAGTTCTGGTGAGCCAATAATACTTAAAGTTTCAATATGCAATCTTACAGATACGATCAAAGAAGTTGTTTTGAGTAATATAGCAATGTACAATTTTAAGATCAACATTAAAAAGCATCCGGATAAATTGGGAAAAAGGTTTATTGATGAAAACAATTTATATTTTACTGACCATAACCATTATGGTTCTAATATGACAGGATATTGTAAGAATAAAAGATTTTTTGAAAATATTCGTCCTTATTATATAGCTCCAAAGAAAAGTATTTCAATGGAAATTCTTTTGAATCTTTGGTTTGACTTGTCAGAATCAATTGGAGATTATGAAATAAATGTGTCATTTGATGCCATGAAATTTGGGATTCCAATGGTGGAAGAACGAGAAATACCGAAATTGATAATCAATAAATCAACAAATTTCAAAATAATTGAAAATAGAATCCCGTCAATATCCAGTATTTGTGTAAGTGAAATGATAAACTTATTTGGAGATGATAAGACATTAGACTATCTTTGCTTTGAAGCAGAAGATGCTATCATGATATTGAAGAAACAGGATATATCAGAATTTATTCAAATAAAAGAATTAAACAGATTAAAGAAAATTGTAAACACGTTGGAACATTTTATACATATAAAAGCACGAGAAGAGCAAGGAGATAAAATGAAAATTTATGGGAAAATGAGTAATATAATAAGACATAAGCAAGAATCTATAGCAGATGATAAAGAAACATTTCAAAATATAGAGCAATTTATCCATGATTGTAGAATAAAATTACAGAACTCCCATTGATATGCTGTTAATATTTAAATCCATTTTAATTGTGCTATTCCTTGTCTCCAATGTTCAAGGACAAAAAGCAAACGAGGAAGTAAATCAATATCATCCGACGATATCCCCGGATGACATTGAAATGACTATTGAAACGGATAAAAGGAGTTATTTTCCCAATGAACCGATTGTGCTGGCGATCACTTTACGGAACAAGACGGGCAGGCAACTTGATTTCATGCATGATGCAAACAGGCTGCACACTTGTGAAATCACCGTTCTTGATCCGTATCGCGAGGAGAAGCACATAGAATTCGGAAAAGACAAAGCCAATGGTTTTACCATACCGGAACATGAGCCGACGCCTGTTCCCAAGACAAAATACGGCGATCCGAGCGTCCATGCAAGAGGCAGTCTTCGTCCCAACTGGATTCCTCCCCATGGCAGGGACATTTTCAGCGTCTCGCTGAGCCGGATGTTTGACTTGAGCTACCCATCAGGCATTTATACAGTAAAAGTGCGTTATGACAATCATTACGGCATAAAGCCAAATCATGTCTTTGAACAGACAACAACGTTCAAGATACGGGACGCATCTTCTCTCTCATCGATGGCATTGATGGGAGAGAATCTGTCCCGGATAATTGGCAAGACGAGAGCCATAGACCTGCTTTCCTCAGAAGCGGAAGCCATCATGGACAGATTGGAGACTTTGGAAGATTCCGGACGCTGGGACGATCCGGATTATTCCAGATTGATGGCGCTATTGGAAAGTCTTGGCTATTTGTTTCATACGGATGAACTTCGGTATATGGCTTTGCACAACGCATGGACACTGGATGATTTTCGGAAATTCATCGGAAAATACAAAAATAAAGAATGACATGCCGTGGAACGTATGTCTAGAGTGAAAACATGTCCTTCTGTCGCGCCATGATGGAGGACAATGTCGGCACCATGCTCCATATACGTCGGGCATGGTGCCGATTCTGAATTCCGTCAAAGGCTCCAGCGGGTCCAGAGGAGGGAGGTTTTCTCGCCGGCGTTGGCCTGCTGGTAATAAATGGTCAGGATGTCGCCGTTAGGCAGTTCGACGGAGGCGGGATAGCCAAGGTCGCCGCTGGGGGCGTCGTCACGGAGGATGATCTCGTCGCTCCACGTCTTGCCGCCGTCGCGGGAGACCTTTGCGCGTTCGCCAAAGGGGGCGCTGCGGTAGCCATAGACCATGACGATGGCGCCGGAGGAATGTTTCAGGAGATGGGGCGGGGAGCCCGCAGCGCCGATGGATTCCATGACGGACCATGTCTTGCCGCCGTCCGTCGAGCGGGTGACCATCGATGTGAAAGGATTGTGGACGCGGATTGCGCCGAGCAGCGTTCCGTCGTCCAGTTCGACGATATGCGGCTCATGGCATTCGTCGTTGACGACGCCGTCTGGCAGGGGGACGGTTCCGAGCAGCGTCCAATTCTGGCCTTCGTCGTAGGAGACGGCGGCCTGGATGGGCGTGTTGTGTTTGTGGAGCGTCTTGATGCCATTGACGTCCAGATCCCACTTCTTTCCGAGATAGAACCAGCCGCCGTCCTTCAGGACGATGAAGCCATGCGGCGTGTTGACAGGGGCCTGGAAGGGCTCGCCCCAATATTCGCCGTCCGGGCTGACGCGGATCCACGAGCCGATATAGCGGTTGATCATGCCGTCGGTCCATGTGTCCATGACGGCCCCCATCTCCTTGCGGGCGGCGTCCCATCCCGTCTGCGGGTTCCTGAACTGCTGGTAGTAGAAGATGGTGTTGGATGTAAACCACGTCAGCGCAAGTCGTTGTCCGCCAAGGGAGATGACGCCTGCGTCACGGTCGTCCAGCGGCGTGTTGTTGACGACGGCCGGCGCGGACCATGTGGCGCCGTCGTCATGGCTTTTGCAGACGATGGTACGGCCCCATGGGCAGACATGCTGGTTGCGGAAGCCGGAGGCGGCCACAACCAGCGTCCCGTCGTCCTGCCTGGCGATGGACGGCCAGCCGAAATAGCCGAATTTTTCCTTCGGCATGGAACAAATGACGCCTGACGTTTTCATACTGTTTATCTCCTTTTGATTGAAAAATCAGCGAGTTGACGGTGGTTTTGGTGGATTTACGCCAAATACATTGTATAATAACATACTTTTGACATTTGGCTAATAACTGAACAGGGTTTGCAGATGAAAAATACACATTGGATGATCGTTTTGTTGATCGCGGCGTTGGCGACGGCCATGCCGTGGAATGTTTTTGCGGCAGGCGGCGAAGAGGACGAACTGTCTGGCTTCGCGTTGTTTGAGAAGCTTCGCGCAATGAAATTGGAGGCGCAGGCGGCGATGGTCAAAGAGGACTATGTCGAAGCCGCCAAGATCTACCGCCGGATGGCGCGGTATGAGAAGAACCGCGCGCGCAGTGCGGCGTATTTGCTACGCGGCGCGGACTGCCTGATGCAGGCGAAAAAGGGCCACCGGGCGTTGGAGGAATATACGAACCTGCTGGAGAACTACCCGCTGTATGTCCCATATGAACATGTGGTCGAACAACTTAGGCAGCTGGCCGAATGGTTCATCGTCGGCGACGGCACGTTCCTTGGTATTAAGGACAAAGACACTGGCATTCAGATTTATGAATTGATCATCCGCGAGGCGCCCGCCGTGCAGGTGACGTTGAAAGACCGTCTTCGTCTGGCGGAGCTGCTGGATGGCAGCGGCCGCGGCGAAGAGGCGGTTGTCGTCTATCAGGCGATTCTGCGGCAGGAGCCCGGCAACTGGGACGTTCGCGCCAAATTGGCGTTGCTTTTCCTGAAGCTGAGCAAAAACGGCGACGGCGACGGCGCGAAGCTGCGGGCGGCTGTCCGCGAAGCGAATATCGTCCTTCAGAGCAATCCGGACAATCCGCTGGCCAAAGAACTGAAACGGCTCTGCCGTGACGCGGAGGCCGAAGAGGCGAATCGCCTTCTGAAAAACGGCGAGTTTTATCTTCTGCCCGCGCATCGCCGTCCATCTGCGGCCCGCCGCTACATGCATGACGTCATCATGAAATATCCGGATTCGAACGCCGCCAAGGAGGCCCGCCGTCTTCTGAAGACCAATCCGGATTTGCGCGCATTGGAGGAGCAGAACGCGAAGGGCATTGTCATTCCGGCGAAAGAACCGCCCAAACCTGCGCCGCCAACGAGACCTGTGATAACGGTCCAGCCCAAGCCCGCGCCGTCGAAACCCACGCCAACAGTCCAGCCAAAACCTGTTCCTGCTCCGAAGCAGGATCCGAAGGCTTTGGAACGTGAAAAAGCAAGAATGGAAGCTGAACGCATCCGTTTGGAAAAAGAGCGGAAGGAACGGGAGGAAGTTGAAAAGGCGAAGCGGTTGAAAGAAGAGGAAAAGAAGCGGCAGGAGGCTGAAAAGCGCATGGAGAAAATGCGCAAGTCAGAAGAGGAGGAACGTCGAAAAGCTGCAGAGAAAGCCGCCAAACTGAAGGTGGAACGTGAAAAGGAAGAAGCTCGCCAGCGTGAGAAGGAGGAGAAGACGCGTCAGAAACGTCTTGAGGAAGAACGGAAGGAACGCCAGAAGCAAGAGCAGAAACGTCAGGAGGAGCTCCGTCGTGAGGCGGACAAAAACGCCAGGCAGCGTGCCAGACAGGAGGATGAGGAACGTTCGCGCATAGAGAAGGCCCGTCAGCAGGCCGAAGGGAAGGTGCTGGAGTCAAGCGGTCAGGCGAAGCCGGGCGAGCATGTCCATCTGGTCTTGCAGGACAGGAAGAAGCAGGAGGAGGCGCGCCGCGAGGCGGAGGAAGAGCTGAAGCGGATCCGTGAACGCAACGCGCGGATGCTGAAGAACGATCCGAAGCTTCTTGAGGAGGAGCAGAAACGTCTGAAGGATCTGATGGAAAAGAACCGCAAGCGTTAATTAGTGGTTAGTGGTTAGTGGTTAGTGGGGAGGGCTGCGCTCCAGCGCGGCCGGTGGTCAGTGGTTAGTCGGGAGGGCTGCGCTCCAGCGCGGCCGGTGGTCAGTGGTAAGTGATTAGTGATCGGAAATATGAAAAGAATATTGATTGCATTGACTAGTCTTCTGGTGATGGCCGGCTGCTATCATGTCGGCGTGCCCGGCGGTCGTTCGGTCGCGTTTGACGAAGTCGTCCTGACGAACAAGACCCATGAGCCTTCGTTGGCGCGCCAATTCGACATGGCTTTCAAGGAGCAGGTCAGCGTGACGCCCGGCGTCCACGGCCGGGCGGCCAAAAACGACATCCATTATAATTTGGATATTGAACTGGTGTCTGTCCGCAACCTGTCCATCGCCCGCGCGGAAGTGCGGGACAAGAAGAGCCGCGACGACAAGAACCAGGCCTACCAGACGGTTCTGAACCGCGTGGAGCTGACCGTGAAGGTGAAAGCGTACAATCTTGACCAGCCTGTCCATCCGGACAATCCCACATACGAGCATACGTTCATCGGGCAGGGGGACATCCCGCGCATGCATGACCGCGAAATCCCCCTGCAGGCCGCCTACAGGCAGGCCACCGATGACGCCGCCCGCCAGATCATCGCCGCCATAGCTGAACTGACACCTTGATAAACATGGATTTGCGCATAGGACAAGGGTATGACATCCACCGCTTGGCGGAAGGCCGTGAGCTTTGGCTCGGCGGTATCCGCATCGCGTCGCCTGTGGGCTTGGTGGGGCATTCGGACGCCGATGCCCTGCTGCATGCCGTCATTGACGCCGTGCTGGGCGCATTGGCGTTGGGCGACATCGGCGGGTGGTTTCCGGATACGGACGAAACATGGCGCGGCGCGGACAGCAAGATGTTGCTGCGGCGAGTCTTGGAAGATGAACGTGTCGCGCCGTGGCGTCTGGTCAATCTGGACTGCACGATCATCGCGGAACGTCCGAAGCTAATGGCCCACAAGGAGGCGATTCGCTCTTCTTTGGCGGCTCTTTTGGGATGTGACGTGAGTTGCGTTTCCGTGAAGGCGAAGACGCATGAAAAGTTGGATTCGCTGGGCGCGGGGGAAGCGCTGTCCGCCATCGCCGTCGTCCTGCTTGAAAAGAAGGGCTGATGATGTCGTCGTGGTGAGAATCCTGTCGTCCATCTTGGATTTTCTGGCTCCGAAACTATGTCCGGGCTGCGGCCGGGCGTTGTTGTCGGCTGAAGAGGAGATGTGCGCGGACTGCCTGGACGAATGCGCGACATTGCCGGAGCGGCGATGCCCTCGTTGCGGAGGGCCGGCGGACGGACTGCTGGACGAATGCAGGCAATGCCAGCTGGAGGACGACGACAGGCCGTGGAAGCTTGCGGTGTCCGCGTTTCCCTTTGAAGGGAAGGCGCGGCATTGGATTCATGAGTTCAAATACCGCGGAGGCCTTCATCTGGCGCCGTTTCTGGCGGAACGCCTCGCGGATGCCTGGCGGACATACGGCGGGAACGAACCGCTGGACGGAATCGTGCCTGTGCCGTTGCATTGGTTCCGCCGCCTGACACGCGGCTACAACCAAACGGACGTGCTGGCCGGTCTGCTGGGCAGGCGGCTTGGATTGCCGAAAATCCCCTGCCTGAGGCGAACGCGCCGCACGCGGCAGCAGGCCAGGATGAACAAGGAGGAACGACGGCGCAACGTCCGTCACGCCTTCGCGTGCAGGACCAGTCCGGCGGGACGCCGGCTGCTCCTTCTGGACGATGTCTTCACGACGGGCTCGACGTTGAAGGCTGCAACGGAAGCCCTGCTGGACGGCGGGGCGTCGTCGGTCAGCGTGCTGACGATTGCCCGTGACTTGTGACAAAACAACCATCTGGATATCATGGATATGGAAAAAACAGAAGAGAAAATACAAATACCGGTTGAATCGATCACATCGGACATTCCGGCCGGCAGGATGGTGAAGTGCAAGAACTGCGAAGAGGAATTGAGCCAGCGGACGCTGGACTGCAATTTCCAGGTCTGCCCGCACTGCGGCTACCATCATCCGCTGAGCGCGGACCAGCGGATCGCCCTGCTGGTGGATTTCGGCACGTTCGAGGAAATGGACGCGAATGTGAGATCCATCGATTTTCTGAACTTCGGCAATGACGGCAGTTATGCGAAAAAACTGGTGGAATCCCGTGGTAAGACGGGACTTGACGAAGCGGTTGTCTGCGGGACGGGTTGCATCGGCGACCATCCCGTCTGTATAGCGGTCATGGATTTCCGTTTCATGGGCGCGAGCATGGGATCCGCCGTCGGCGAGAAGATCACGCGGCTGATCGAGACGGCGACGGCGCGGCGGCTTCCGCTTCTGATTGTCACGGCGAGCGGCGGGGCGCGTATGCAGGAAGGCGCCTTGAGCCTCATGCAGATGGCGAAGACGTCCGGCGCGCTCATGCGCCACGACGAGGCGGGCCTGCCGTATATCGCCCTTTTGACGAATCCGACGACCGGCGGCGTGACGGCGAGCTTCGCCTCCCTGGGGGACGTCATTCTCGCGGAGCCGAAGGCGATGATCTGCTTCGCGGGGCCGCGCGTCATCAAAAACACGACGCAGTCCGAACTGCCGCCTGGCTTCCAGACGGCGGAATTCCTTCTGGAGCACGGATTTATAGACCGCGTTGTTCCGCGCAAGCGTCTCAAGCAGGAAATCGTCCTGCTGCTGGACGCCTTCATGCCGAAGAAGCGGAATCTATGATTTTTCGCATGGCGGCGATTCCTCCGCGAGGGGCCGCCGCCGTTTTTTAGTTGGATGGATTTTTTGCAAGGAAATAGAAATTGGTTACATTAATTAACTTGTGATTGGCGACGGACGGCCGCTCTCCTCGGAGGGAGGAAAGTCCGGACACCATAGGGCGGGAAGTCCGTTTGAAAAGACGGAGGGCGCGGACGACATTCCGCGTCTAGGAAAGTGCCACAGAAAACAAACCGCCGGCCGAACGGCCGGCAAGGGTGAAATGGCGGGGTAAGAGCCCACCGCGCTGTCGGGCAACCGCAGTGGCAGGGTAAACCCCTTCCGGTGCAAGACCAAATAGGGAACGAAGGTGCGGCCCGTACCGCGCTGCCCGCAAGGGCGGCTGAAGTTCCGGGTATCGGTCGCTTAGATGAATGGCCGTACAGCCTTGGTGCAAGCCAAGGCGGACAGAATCCGGCTTATAGTCGTCAATCGCTTTTTAGACAGCAGGGATTTGCAGGACAATCATGAAAACGTACAATCAGATCAACGACAAGATCGCAAGCGGAAAAGCCGTCGTGCTGACCGCGGAGGAGATGAAGGACTACATCGACAAATACGGCGTCCGGAAGGCGGCGAAGGAAATCGACGTCGTGACGACGGCGACGTTCGGCCCGATGTGCTCCTCCGGCGTTTTCCTGAACTTCGGCCACAGCAAGCCGAAGATCCGTATCACGCAATGCTGGCTCGACGGCGTGATGGCCTATTCGGGAATAGCGGCCGTTGATTGCTATCTTGGCGCGACGCAGGTTCCGGACCGCGATCCCGTAAATTCGAAGTTCCCCGGCAAGTTCGAATTCGGCGGCGGCCATGTCATCGAAAAGCTTGTCAAAGGCGAATCCGTCGAATTGTTCGCATATTCATACGGCACGCAGGAATATCCGCGCCGTGATTTGCGCACACGCATCACGCTGGATGACCTGAACCAGGCCATCATGGTCAATCCGCGCAACTGCTATCAAAACTACAATGTCGCGGTCAATTGTTCGGACAAGCGGCTTTACACCTATCTTGGGCAATTGGAGCCGAACATGGGCAACATGTCCTATTGCTCCGCCTGCCAGCTGTCGCCGCTGCTGAACGACCCGCTTTACGAGACAATCGGCGTTGGCTCCGTCGTCTGGCTGGCCGGCGCGCGCGGTCATGTGTTTTCTGAAGGGACGCAGCATTGCCCGAGTTGCCTGCGCACGGAGAACGACGTTCCGGCGGAAGGGGCTGGCACGCTGGCGTTGACGGGCGATCTGAAGAAGATGCGACCGGAATTCGTCCGCGGCTGCTCGTTCGTCGGATACGGCGCGTCGCTGGCGTTGGGCGTCGGCATTCCGATTCCCGTGCTGAACGAACGTGTCGCCAAGCATCTGGCGGTTCGCGACCGTGACATCCAGGCTCAGGTCATCGACTACAGCACGGACTATCCACAGCGGACGGGCAACGTGCTCGGTTCCGTCAACTACGAGCAGCTCCGTTCGGGCTGCGTCGATTTCATGGGGAAGAAAATCGTGACCAGCTCCCTGTCGTCCTATTACAAAGCCTTGGAAATCTGCGAGATATTGAAGGCGGAAATCAAGGACGGCACGTTCCTGCTGTCGCAGCCACTGGCTCAACTGCCTGTCAAACAGGGCATGAAGCCGTTGAACATCAAGAAATAACAACGGTCGGGGGCTAAAATCAACATGATCATCACACAAAAATATTTCCTGCACTTTCCTGTCTGCGAGACCAACACGCCGATCATCTACAAGCTGGTGAAAGATTATGATCTGGAGGTGAACATCTTCCGGGCGTTGGTGTCGAGCGAAGGCGAAGGCTATCTGGTCCTGGACGTGAAAGGCGAGGCCGGCTCCATCAAGAAGGCCATGGAATACATCGAGTCGTTCGGCGTCACCATCAATTCGGTCAAGAATGGCGTCGTGCGGGATGAAAGTCTCTGCAACCATTGCGGAAACTGCATTTCGCACTGCAAGACGGGAGCCCTGCACATCGCGGATCTGAAGACGCGCAAGATCGTCTTCGACGACAAGCTTTGCATCGCCTGCGGCAAATGCGTCGACAACTGCCCCATGAAGGCGTGCTCCACGGTTTTCTGATGGTTTTCGACGATTGTGAAGAACAAGCGCGCGTTCCATAAGTTCACATACAAGGACAGCAACTTCCGGCTGTGCTGCCGCGATGTCCTGCGGGTGACGGACGAAATCATCCGCCAGCGGACGATTCTGGAGGATTACATCGTGCGCCAGCCGGAGTTCAGGACATCGCTTGCGCCGTTGCGTCCATTGCAGGATGCTCCGGAGATCGCCATGCGCATGTGCCGCGCAGGCATGGATGTCGGCGTCGGGCCGATGGCCGCCGTGGCGGGGGCCATCGCGCAATTCGCCGCGGAGGCGGCGGTCAACGCGGGGGAAGACGATGTCATCGTCGAAAACGGCGGCGACATCTTCACTGTCGTTTCGAATCCATTGACGATCGGCGTCCATGCGGGGCCGGGGAGTCCGTTCAACGGTCTTGCGTTCCGCGTAGAGCCTGAAGACACGCCGTTGGCGATTTGCTCGTCGTCGGGAACGATGGGTCATTCCATGAGCATGGGGGCCTGTGATTTGGCGACGGTTGTCGCCAAAGACGCGGCGTTGGCGGATGCGGCGGCGACGCTGGCCGCCAATCTCGTGACGACGCCAGAGGATTTGGAACCGACTGCGGCGAGGATCGTTGCGATACCGGGCGTGCTCGGCGTGCTGCTGGTCAAGTCAGACCGCATGGCCATTCAGGGGATGCTTCCGGAACTGGTGCGGAACGCGGATTCGGATACATTATTGAAAATTACCAGGGATGTGAACAGCCAACAATCATAAGCAAAAGGGGATAAAATGGTCACGGCATTTGTGCTTATCAGTGTGGAAGATCGGAAAGTTCATGAGACGGTGAAAGCCCTTATCCAGTGCAAGGGCGTCACGGAAATCCATGTCGTGGCGGGCGACTATGACATGGTGGCGGTCATCCGCGTGGCGGACAATATGGAGCTTGGCAATCTGATCACGAACAAGATCGTCAATGCGCCGGGCGTCGAACGCACAAAGACGCTGTTTGCGTTGGAAAGCCATTCGACGTTTGATTTGCAGAGCATGTTCATGGAATAGGCATCATGTTGGATTTAAAAGAGATACTGTCGCAGAAAGACGATCATCGGATTGGAAGGACCGGCTATGTCGCGTTGCTCGGCCGTCCGAACACAGGCAAATCGACGTTGCTGAACACGGTGCTCCACCGCCATCTGGCGGCCGTTTCGCCGAAGCCGCAGACGACCCGCAAATACCTGCTTGGCATCCATACGGATGATGATTCGCAAATTCTGTTTCTGGACGCCCCGGGCATCCATTCCGGCAAAATCGCCATAGACGAGGCGATGGACGCATCCATCCGCCGCGTCATGAAAGATGCGGATGTCGTTGTCTGCATGGTGGATCCGACGCGCGAGCCTGGCGAAGAGGACGGTCTGGCCGTCGATGCGGCGGTTCGTTCAAGGAAACCTGTCATCATCGCCATCAACAAGAACGACGTGGCGAAGGAGGAGCTGGTCGCCGCGTCTCTGGAGTTCTACCGCCGCAGCCTTCCGGACGCGCCGGTGGTGCGGATTGTCGCATTGGAGCGCGACAAGGTTGAACCGCTTCTGACGCTCATTAAGGAACGTCTTCCGGAAGGGCCTTTCCTGTATTCAGATGACGAAATGACAGACGTTTATGAACGCGATGTGGCCGCCGAGCTGATCCGCGAGACGCTGCTGGAGGAGCTGAAGCAGGAAGTCCCGCACTGCGTCGCCGTGACCATCGATTCATGGAAGGCGGAAGATAACCGCGTGTCCATCGAGGCGACGCTGAACGTGGAACGCCCGGGCCATCGCGGCATCATATTAGGGCAGGGCGGAAGCATGATCAAGCATATCCGCCAACGCGCGACCGCCAAGATTGCGGAGTTCTGCGAGGCCAAGATCAATCTGAGCCTGTTTGTGAAGGTCGTTCCGGACTGGCGGAACCGCAAGCGTTTCCTGAAGGACATCAGGCTGATGGAGTGAATAGTATTCCAAAAAGCGTAAATTGATTTTCTGACTGTAGCCATATTTTTATCTGTTCTCGAAAGCAAGCGATGACGTTCGAGGAGAAATGATATGGGACGCATAAAAAGCATATCAATAGATGGTTTTAAATCCATAAAAGAATTAAAATATCTTGAACTGGAGAAATTGAATGTAATTGTCGGTGCCAATGGTGCCGGAAAGAGCAATTTTATCCAGATATTCAGGATGCTGGATGCCATGTCCCATGGTCGTTTTCAGGAGTTTATCCTGAAAAACGGCGGTGCGGACGCGTTTCCGTTTTGCGGGCTGAAAGAGACACCGAAAATTACAATTGGCTTTCAATTTACATCTGATGATTCCCCTTCTGCGCCTTCTCCTTTTTATGAATTTTCCATGTCTTCCACTGATGCGGAACAAATGATGCTGTCTGAAAAGTATAGTGGATATCAGACGGGGCTTTTGGGAGATGAATTTGAAAGAGTTTCATTGGAAAGTGCGTTTTTCAGGCAAAAGAAAAAATTAACAGGTTTTGCCAGTTTGATTTATAATTCTATTTCTCAATGGACTGTCTATCATTTCCATGATACAGGCTCCAGTGCTCCTATGCGCCGTTCGGAAATCGTGGAGGATTTTGAAAAACTGGATGGCAATGCACGGAACATTGCGCCTTTTTTATTGCATTTGCGTCAGGAATATCCGAAAAACTATGAGGACATTGTCAAGGCGGTAAGATTGGTCATTCCATTTTTTGAAGATTTTAGACTGGATGTCTTGAAAATGGGTGAGGCGGAGAAAGTGAAATTGACATGGAAGCAGAAGGGAACGGAATATCCGATGCAGCCGTACCATTTGTCAGATGGCTCGATACGGTTCATCTGTCTTGCGACGGCCTTGCTTCAACCTGTGCCTCCTACCACAATTGTCATTGACGAACCTGAACTGGGATTGCATCCAGAAGCCATCCATATATTGGCGGAGTTAATCAAAGCGACGTCAATCAAAACACAAGTCATTGTCGCCACGCAGTCTCCGCTACTTCTGGATCAATTTTCCATAGAAGACATCATTGTCGCGCGTCGGCAGAATGGGACTTCTACTTTTGAGCGCTTGAATGCGGAAGACTATGCTCAGTGGCTGGAAGACTATACATTAGGTGAACTCTGGACAAAAAATGTCATTGACGGAGGGACTGTCCATGAGTGATCATAAAATGGTAAGAATCGTGGTGGAAGGGCCGACGGAGGAGAAATTCATCAAACAGATAGTTGCCCCGCATTTGCTATTGTCAAAAGGAGTTCAAGCAATACCGGTTGTTTTGCATGGCAATGTCAGTTTCGACCGTGTGAGAAAAGATGTGATAAACAGCTTGAAGGGAAATGTTGAGGCAGTATCCTATTTCGTCGATTACTATGGATTGAAGGACTGGCCGGAAAAGAATTCAATACAGGAAAATTCAACACCGCAGCAGATAGCGGACACTCTGAACAACGCCGCGAAAAGAGCCATTTGTGAAGAGGCTGGCGATGAATTGGATCCGGTTAAGCGCTTTATTCCGTTCATGGCGGTGCATGAATTCGAGGCTCTTCTTTTCAGCGACAGCGCAATTTTGGCGAAGGAACTGGGAATTGAGCAAACTGTTGTCGATGAAGTTCTAAGCCAATTCAATGGAAATCCAGAAAACATCAACAGCAGTCCTGAAACAGCACCTTCAAAAAGGCTGGAAAGCTGGAAAGAGAACTATAAAAAAACAGTGGACGGAATTGCCATCGCTGATAAAATCGGTTTACCGGCGATGCGTGCAAAATGTCCTTTATTCAATGCGTGGCTTTCCGCCATTGAAGCTCTTTAAGAAGTCTTACGGTGTCAGCCCGAATTTGGAAAGGCCGAATTTGATGATGAATTGGGAGAGGGCGTTCTCGACCTCCTGGCAACGGGACATCAGCGCCTTGTCAGAGACTTTGGGGCGTATAGGCATCTGACGGACGTTTTCAAAGGCCAGGGGTTTGCCGGTCTTGTAGCGTTTTTTAATGACAGATTGAAATTTTCTCGGAATTTCGATTCGCTGCCATTTGTCCGCTTTGATGATCTTTCCCGTGTCTTTTTGCAGTTCATAGCTTTCGATGATGATCTGGTCCACGTAGATATTCAGCAGTTTGAAGGCGGGACGGTGGCTGCGTCCGATGGATGGTGCGCAGAACTGCGTCCATGTTCCTTGCGGGAATTCCAAATCCAGATGGAGATGGCCGCTGAGCGCGGCAATGACGCATGGATTCTCGTTCAACGTGGCGGCGCCCCATTCCGCATCTGGAAAAGACGGCGGCAGAAGTGTTTCATGAAGAACGAAGAACGACGGCTTGTCGGCGTTCAGCTTAAGATCATTTTTGATCCATTCCTTCGTGTCGTCATAAAAGACAGACGTAATGTCGCGTTGTGGCGCGACAGCGTCCGTGGCTGTCATGAGGAAATGGAAGCCGCCGAAATCAAAACTGTACTTCTGAGGGCCGAAGACCTTTTCAAAATCCCATGGCCAATTGTCACCGGGAATGATCGCATAAGGTTTCGCAAGTTCCTTTTCGAGAAAACGTTTGAGCCAAAGATGGCGTTTTACTCCAACGGGATATTTGCTTTCCTTTTCAGGCAGGTCTTTGTAGTAGTCGCAATTGTCACCCGTGATGAGGGTGAGATTGGCCTTCAATTCGTCCCGTATCATGTTGAAAGCTGTTTTGGAAGCCTTGACGCTTGGTTCGTCCCGCAGATGCATGTCGCTGACCCATGCCACTTTAAAAAGCGGCATGCCTGCTTTTTTGGCCCATGAAGGCTGCGCCATAGGGGCGATTTCGAATTTTTTGGCGGTCTGGGCGAGACTTTGCACGCCGCTTCCGCTGGTCAACTGCGACTGTGCCAGACACTTGCCTGTCTTCAGCAGGAAGAGGATGGCGGCGAAGAGAACATGGTAAAGAAATCGTCGTATCATTGATTTATATCAATTAGATGATGAAGTTTCCGCATAATGATTGTCATGAAAATTTACACTGGAATCGGCAAATGGCAAGCAATCCAATAAAAGCTTTTGAGAATCGTTCTATAAACTGTCCAGAAAATCGTTTTTTAAATTGCAATAAGGTAATGTCATCATGGAAATGAAAATCACCGGCATGGGATTGGTCTGCAGCCTCGGCGGCGACGTGACGGACGTGTTCAAGCGGATGTGCGCAGGGGAGTGCGGCTTCCGCCCCATCACACGCTTTGAAGCGGAGCCATACGCTCAGAAAAAGGCGGGGCAGCTTTCAGAAGATCTTGAAAATGAACTGCGGACGGAATTTCCTGATGAAGACATCTCTGCGGCGATGATGAAACGCGCGGGCAAGGAAGCCATGGCGCAGGCCAAGATGGCCGTGGCACCTGAACGGCAGGGGATTCTGCTGGCGACCAATTTCGGCCCCATGGAGTCGTTGGAGTGGGCATGGCGCGAACGTCTGGATACGCAGGCGATGGACGAAGCCAGTTATGAACCGTATGACGCCGTCATCGCCCAAATGGCGGAAGCCTTCAATTGCAAAGGGCCCCGCCTTCAGATTTCCATGTCCTGCGCGTCTGGCGCGGCGGCGGCCAGCCTGGCGGCGGACGTCATCCGCGAAGGCCGTGCGGACAGGATGCTAGTTCTTGCGTATGACTCACTTACCGAATACGCATGGTGCGGCCTTTCCAATCTGCGCACGATCACGACGGACGTGATGCGCCCCTTCGATCCGGATCGTTCCGGCACGATTTTCAGCGAAGGCGCCGCCGCGATGGTTTTGGAACGGCCGGACGCCGCCGCCACAGCCCTCGGATGGATTTCCGGAGCGGCGACGAACAACAACGCGTTCCACATGACGGCTCCCCCAAAAGAAGCCGCCGGTTCAAAGCGCGTCATGGAGGACGCCTTGGCCAATTCTGGCTTGTCAACGGCGGATTTGACGCATGTCTGCGCCCATGCGACCAGTACTCACGCCAACGACGAAACGGAGGCGGGAGCGCTTCGCAACTTGTTCGGCGAGAGGCTTCCGCAGATTTCCGTCGCGGCGCACAAATCGCAACTGGGCCATCTGCTGGGCGCGGCCGGACTTGCTGAAGCCGTCGTCACCGTCCAGGCCATGCGTCTGGGCGTCATTCCACCGACCATCAACCATGCGAAAAACGATCCGGTCTGCGAACCGATTGACTGTATTCCGGGCCAGGCGCGCGTCAAATCCTTTGACGCCGCCATCACCAATTCCGCAGGCATCGGCGGCAACAATTCATCATTGGTCCTGACAAAGAACGGCAGCGGGAAATCAAAGGAAGCCAACGCCATCGATTGTCTTTATGTGCAGTCACTTGCGTGGGTTCTGCCTGCAGGCGTCGGCACGGGCGCGGAGTTGCTGTCCCATCCTGAATGGTTTGACTGGAGCGATGATGTGAACGCGGCTCTGGCGGCTTTTTCACCGAAACCGTATGTGAAATCCGTGAAAGGCTATTTGGATCCGGGCGGCGGCTACCAATTGTCGGCGATGGCATTGGCCGTCGGCGACGGCGCGGTTGTCGGCCTGTCGGAACGGAAAGGCATTTGCACGGCGACGCGTTATGGCGCAACGACTTCCGCATATAAGTTCTTCGAGCAGCTTGCCCAGAAGGGGCCGCGTCTGGCCAGTCCGTTGATTTTCCCGCATGGTTATTCGAACACGGCCGGCAATCTGGCGGCCATCGAATTCGGCTACGGCGGCCCGCACATGGTTTTGTTCGGCGATCAAGACGTTCGCGAAACATTGGAATTCGCGGCCGCGCGTCTGGCGGACGGCACGGCGGAGGAAATGCTTGTCGGAGCATATGAAGCAGGCTATGCGGCGGCCTTGCCGGATGGTCGTTGCGTCTTGAACGGCGCACTGGCGCTAAAAGTGGCGGCGACGCCGTCCGGCCATGATGTCATGGCCATCCGTCTGGCGGATTTGCGGAAACAACCTGCGGCCATGCCGCAATTGGGCACGGTGGCAGCTTTTGGCAAGCTTCTGCAGGCGTTGCAGTAAGGCATGGGGCCATCCATGGCGCGGTGATAAAAACGCGCCATGCCGCCGCCTACAGCCATTATGTCGCTTATGTCCCTTTTGTCGCTTTTGTCGCTTATAATACAATAACAACAAGCCCTCCGTCTGAAATTTCAGGCGGAGGGCTTTGTTCTACGGAAAGACTTGTAATGTCAATGAGTTACGGCTGTACGACCGGCTGTTCAGCGGCCAGCAGGGCGATGAGCTGCTCCTGCGTGATGGCGGTCTTGGGATAGCCCTTCAACGGCTCGATGGTGTTGAGGAAGGCATCCTTGTCGCCGCGCATGCGGTCGAGGGCCTGGATGTAGTCGAGTTCCGCTTGGTTTTTGTCAAGTTTCGACATGGTGTCGCTGGCGGCGGCGTAGCGTTCTTTCAGGAAGGCTTCGGCAAGGCCGGGCATGATACGGCGGCCACCGGCTTCATTGCGCATAAGCATCAGCTGGGCGAGATCGCGGTCCAGACGCATCTTGAGGGCGGCGGGGCCTTGCGCGGTCTTGAGGGCTTCGTCAAAGAGGGCGACGCGTTCCTTGTATTTGGCGATGTATTCGTCCGAAGGCTTCATGGGGCCGAAGCCGCCGAAACCGCCCATGCCGCCGCCGCGGGGGCCGCCCATGCCGGGCATTCCGCCAGGCCCGCCGGGGCCGCCAGGGCCGGGCATTCCGCCGCCAGGGCCGCCAGGAGCGGGGCCGCCTTGAGGTTCGGCGGCAACTTCACCAGGGTTGCTTTTGGCGACAAAATCCGTGATCTGAGGGACAAGCGTCCCGAACAGGGCGATGATGGACACGATCAACGCAATCGTGCCGACGTGCTTTTCAGTGAAACTCGATGTGCTCATTGTGCTCCTTGCTCTTTTTGTGTTTTTGATGATTATCTATAGTTCCGTGGGACAAGGCTTTTTATAACAATATAAAGGGCAAAACAAAAAAATCCCAATTTTTTTTGAAAAAAGTGGAATTGATGGCGGATAAAAAAACATGGGCAGGCCGAAGCCTGCCCATGTTGGAACTTTCACATCAAAAAAGGATGACTATCTGTAACCGATGCCGAGGCCGTAGGCGGTCATGTAGTCATAGCTGCGCTGCAACGCGATGATCTGGTTGTAGGGCGTGTCGTCCAGTTCGACGATGACGCTCTGGATGTGGTCGGGCGATGCCGCCATCGCGCCGGGGATGTCCAGCTTGCCTTCGCCGAGCGGACGCATGTGGATTTTTCCCGTGCCGATGCCGTCTTTCAGATGGAGCAGTTCGATGCGGTCGTTGAAGTGTTCGATGACTTCGATCTCGCTGTTCTTGAAGAAGTTCGTGGACCAGTAGATGTCCAGCTGGAATTTGACTTTAGGGCAGAGTTCCGCGTAGATGTCGTATTTCAGCTTGCCGTCGAGATATTCGAATTCATGGGCATGGTTGTGTTGCGCGAGAATCAGGCCGGCCGCTTCGACTTTGTCGGCGACGATGCAGGTTCTCTCCGCCGTCCGCTTGATGGCGTCCAGATCTTTGAATTCAGCGCCGCCGTAGCCGCAGATGATGTGCTTCAGGCCGAGTTCCTTCGCCAGCGCGATGCCTTCATCGATGTTTTCGGGGGCGCAGGGGATGCCATGGGCGGACACGATTTCCAGACCGAGATCATCGCAGGCTTTTTTGAAATCCTGTGGAGTCATGCCGCCCCAACCGGCGGGTTCGACGCCCATGTAGCCGATGTCGGCGACGGCTTTCAGAACGTACGGCATGCCGAATTTTTCCGCTTCTCTTCTCAACGTGTAAAGCTGGACCGCCAATTTACGTTTGCGCATGATTGTCTCCTTTGTTTCCTGTTTGTTCTCTCGTTTGATTCTAAAAAACCGCGAAAATCACTTCACGGTGATCAATTCATATTCACGTGTGCCGATGCCGAGCTTTTCGGAATGCTCTAGCTGGATCTCCCAGTTCGTCGTGGGCGAAACATCCTTGAAATGATCATGATGGCAACGGTCGCGTTCGCCGAGAATGCTTCCGGCGACCAAGGCGGGCATCTTGTTGACGGCGTCCGCGCAGGCCTGGTCAAGAGCCACGGGATCGAAGGAGGCGAACATGCCGACGTCCGAGACGATCGGCGCGTCGTTTTCCGGATGGCAGTCGCAGAACGGCGAGACGTCCATGACGATGCTGATATGGAAATGCGGGCGGCCTTCCAGCACGGCCCAGGCGTATTCCGCCATCTTCTTGTCCAGCGAACCGGGCACGGAGTTGTAGCTTGCGCTGATGGCGTCCTTCGGGCAGATGGAGACGCATTGGCCGCAGCCGACGCATTTGTTATGGTCGATGACGGCCTTGCCGGAGCTGAAATCCTGTGCGTTATGCGCGCAGATTTTCGCGCAAAGACGGCAGCCGACGCACTGCTTGGCGTCTACGAACGGCTTGCTGTCGCAATGCTGTTCCATTTTTCCCGCACGGGAGCCGCAGCCCATGCCGATGTTCTTGATGGCGCCGCCGAAGCCCGTCATTTCATGGCCTTTGAAATGGGACAGCGAAATGAACACGTCCGCGTCCATGATGGCGCGGCCGATTTTCGCCTCTTTCACATATTCGCCATGCGGGACAGGGACGAGCGTTTCGTCACCGCCTTTCAGGCCGTCGGCGATGATGACATGGCAGCCCGTCGTATAAGGCGTGAAGCCATTGAGATATGCCGATTCGATATGATCGAGCGCATCTTTGCGATGGCCGACGTACAGCGTGTTGCAGTCCGTCAGGAACGGTTTGCCGCCAAGCTTCTTGATTTCGTCCGCGACGACGCGCGCGAAATTCGGGCGGAGGAAGGAAAGATTGCCCGGTTCGCCGAAGTGGATTTTGATAGCGGTGAATTTGTCGTTGAAATCAATCTGGTCCATGCCCGCCGCCTTCAGCAGGTTGGCCAGCTTGCCCATCAAGCCTTTACCGAAGGCCTTGGTGCGCATGTCCGTGAAATAGACTTTCGATTTCGCCATGATGCTCTCCTTAATATCGTTGCTTTATAGATTGAAAAACTGCGTGATGACTTTATGCGCAATACTGCCGGGCGCGGGAATCGTCGGCAGTGTTTCTCTTGTAAACCATCCGATTTCAACCAGTTCCGTTCCGTCCGGCTTCGCTTCGCCGGATTCCCATTCCGCCTCGAACGCCAGCATGAGGCTGTTCGGAAACGGCCATGGCTGACTGGACAGATAGCGGATGTTCTTCACCGCGATGCCTGTCTCCTCCATGATTTCGCGGCGCACGGCCTGCTCGACAGTTTCGCCTGTCTCGACAAATCCCGCGATCAGCCCGAACGTACGGTCCGTAAACCGCTTGTTGTGGGCCAGCAGCAGCTCCTTCCGGCCGTTGCGGGTGATGGCGACGATGACCGCGGGGGCGATCTGCGGATAGTACCGTTCGCCGCATTGCGGGCAGACGAGCGCCAAATCCGTGTCGGAAAAGGACATCGGCGTTCCGCAACCGCCGCAAAGGCGGTGCTGGCGGCGCCATGTCGACATTTCGCGGACACGACTGACGGCGTTCATGATGTCCGGGCCGGATTCGGCGAACGCGATTCGCGTCGGCTTGACGGACAGGCCGGCCGGAATGTCCACGTCTTCCAGTTGCGCGGATGTCCCGCAGCAGATGGCGCCGTCGATGGTTCCGACGGCCATCAGCATGCCGTCCGCCGGCAGAAGGCCGCGCACGTCATCCGCAAGCGGAAGACTGTTTACACCGTTCGCCGTGGACAAAAGCACATCCCGCCTGTTGAAAAGCACGACGCGCTCCTGTCCGGTCAGTTCCGAAACAGGCAATTCCTTGTTGACCTGTGAAATCGTGAACATTCAGTGGTTAGTGATTAGTGGTTAGTGGTTGGTTTTCCGTTATTTGGCGAAATCCACGGCGCGCGTCTCGCGGATGACGGAGACGCGGACCTGGCCAGGATAGCGCATTTCCTTCTCGATGCGTTCCGCCATGTCATGCGCCAAGACGGCCGCGCGGTCTTCGCTGATCTTCTCCGGTTGCACGATGACGCGCAGTTCGCGGCCCGCCTGGATGGCGTAGCAGTTCTCGACGCCTTCGAAGGAATTTCCGATTTCCTCAAGTTGTTCAAGGCGTTTCAGATACAACTCCGTCGTCTCGGAACGCGCTCCAGGGCGGCTCGCGCTCAGCGTGTCGCAAATCTGCACGAGAATCGCCATCAGGCTGGTCTTTTCCACTTCCTCATGATGTGCCGCGACGGCGTTCACGATGTCTTCGTCCTCTCCCGCGCGTTTCAGCAGCTCCGCGCCGATGGCCGCGTGCGTCCCTTCCACTTCGTGGTCGACCGCCTTGCCGATGTCATGCAGCAGGCCGGCCCGTTTCGCCTTCCGTTCGTCCAAACCGACGGACGCCGCGATGGCGCCCATCATCGACGCGACTTCAATGGAGTGCATCAACACGTTCTGCGAGAAGCTGTAGCGGTATTTCAGGCGGCCGATCAGATTGACGATGTTCGGACGCAGACGGGTGATGCCCAATTGCGCGACCGTCTCCTGCCCGGCCTTCTGGATTTCGTTCTCCACTTCCTTTTTCACTTTGTTCACCATCTCCTCGACGCGGGCGGGATGGATGCGGCCATCCGCCACCAGACGTTCCATCGTGATGCGGGCGATTTCGCGGCGGACGGGATCAAAGCACGAAATGACAACGGCTTCCGGCGTGTCGTCGATCAAGACGTTGACGCCCGTGGCGGCCTCGATCGTGCGGATGTTGCGGCCTTCGCGGCCGATGATGCGGCCTTTCATGTCTTCGTTGGGCAACGGGATCGTCGACGTCGTCCGTTCATAGGCGCAGTCGCCGGCGTAGCGCTGCATGGCGTTCACCATGATCTCCTGCGCATCCGCCTGGAGCTTCTGCTTGTTCTCCTCCTGGAAACGGCGGATCAACGTGCCGCGGTCCTGTTCCAGACATTCCTCCAGACGCGCCAGCAGAATGTCCCGCGCCTCGTCCTGCGACATGCCCGCAATGCGTTCCAATTCTTGCAGTTGCTGCTGGGCTTTGGCGGCCAGCGCGGCCTGTTCGTTATTCAATTTCTCCTGACGGTTGCGCAGCTCCTTGTCGCGGCGGTCCAGATCCGAGATGCGGGTCTCCAGCTGCTCCATCTTTTTGTCAACGTTGTCCTCTTTCGCCGTCAGACGTTCTTCCGAACGCTGAAGTTCACGACGGCGTTCGGACACTTCATTGTCGAATTTCTCTTTTGCGGCGATACGCTGTTCAGCCGCCCGGTTGCGTGTCTTCTCCGCTTCCAGATCCGCTTTTTCACGAATCATGTTCGCTTCTTTTTCCGCCTCCGCCTTGATGGCCTCCGCCTCCTTGCGGGCATTTTCAGCCAAGTTGCTGTCAATGGCCACTTTCCTGCGGAAAATCAAGCTGAAGACCACGGCGCCTATCGCAAAACTTACAACAGCGACGCCAATCAACAGGCCTGCACTACCTGAACCATCTGCCTCCGCCAGCGGCAATGCCGCCATGGCGCACGTCATTCCAATGTCAATCATGAAAACGCTTCCTTAGCCCTCCTGGGCATGATGCCAGCCACATTCCACAACGCGTGTCTCCGTGACAACATAGTCAACCCCAATGTCATGGGGTTCACAAGGAATGGCGTCGAATATCTGGCAATCGTATCCGACACCTGTCTTCATTCCCGTCGCACCGCTAAGCAACCGGTCGTAATATCCGCCGCCGCGGCCCAGTCGATGACCTTTCATGTCAAAGCCCAAGCCTGGTATCAGCCACATCATCCGCCGATCGCCGTCATAAGGAGGTTGCAGGCCGGCCAATTCGCCACGTGGTTCAAGAATTCCGTAATGGCCTGCCACCAGATCGGTGGATAAGTCATGCACGGCGACCATTTCATATTCACGCGATGATGGATTGAAACGAGGCAAAACCAACGGCCTGCCTGAACGAAGCCATGCCGACATCAACGATTCCAGCATGGGTTCGGTCTTCATGGCCGCGTATGCCGCGAGCATGGAGGCGTCCGTTTTGCGCAACAGCTCCGTCAGCCGCCTGCAAATCGATTCATCCTTTTCCCTATGGTCGGAATCCATCGTCTGCAGACGCGTCTTCGCTTCTTTTCTAAGACTCGTTTTATCCATCATTATCCCGCCGTTGTCTTCTTGCCCGGCAGGCATGACCCTTTCATCATCGCGGTTCTGAACCACGCATTGAACCGGCGGGCCGCTCCCGTCCATCAGGAGTTCCACGCCTTCAATTGGCGAATGCAGAATCACCCGTGCGCCATGAAACCGTCGTCAAAACCCAACTTCCGCCGCCGTCGCCCGTCTGAAGCCATGGACTTGCCGCTCCCGCGGCAATATATGAAATACGATGCACTTGCATGCATCCGGCTTCCTGACGGCCACGCCGTCTCTTCTATATATGGACCGATTTCCACAGCGCCAGCAGGCTTTTGCCGCAACCGCCGTCGATACTCTGCTAGCCTCTATTGAGGCATATTATATAAAGTATGGCGTTTTGTCGAGTTTTCAATTTTTTTCCTGTTTTAATTTTCATTCTTTCATGACCAAAATCAAAAAGCATGTTACAGTATATGCCATGGGACGGTTTCCGCCGTGGAAAAGATTGCCTCTTCATGCTGTTATCAACGAATTCAAAAATTGTCGAACATATGCCGCATCTTCTTTTCATTTCACGATTTGCAGGATCCAATGGAGGGATCGAAGGATACCAGAGGGACATGGCCCGCCTGCTGAGGGGCAATGGTTTCACAGTCGATTTCGCCTGGCTCGAATCCGGACGGGATCCGGAAAAATTTCTTCCGGCCTTTGACGCCAATATGACATTGGACGATGCGCTGCGCCGTCCGGACGCCTATGATCTCGTCGTCGTCCACAAGCTTTTCGATCTTGACAAGCTGCGCACCGTCCAGGAGCATTTCCGCCATACGGCGCTTTTCGTCCACGACCACGACATCTACTGCCCGCGACACCATTACTACACGCCTTTCGGCCGGACAAACTGCCATCGGTGTTTCCAGACGTTGCGTTGCGGCCTCTGCGCGTTCGCTTCCCATCCAAAGCATTGGGAAGGCGGGTTGAAGGCGTATGGCAAAAGTCTTTTCCGTGACTTCCCGAAGCGCCTCGAAATCTTCAAGGGATTTCCGAAAATCGCCGTGCTCTCCGATTTCATGCGCCGTAATCTCGTCCTCAATGGATTCGATAACGATAAAATCACCATCATCCCGCCATGCGTGGAACTGGCGGACGGAAAAACGGAGCCTTTGCCGAAACGGCCGCTCCAATTGCTGTTCTCCGGACAGCTCATCCGCGGGAAAGGCCTGGACATCCTGCTGGAAGCCCTCCCGAAGGCCAAGGCGGACTTCCATCTCGACGTGATGGGGGCAGGCTCGGATCTCCCGTTGCTACAATCCATCGTCGAAAAAAACGGATTACAGAAAAAAGTCACGTTCCTTGGCTGGATTTCCGACAAGCATGCCGTCTATCAACAGCACGACGTCCTCCTGATGCCGTCCCGCTGGCAGGAGCCGTTCGGGCTTGTCGGCATCGAGGCCGCCGCCCATGGACTGCCGATTGTCGCCTTTGATCTCGGCGGAATCCATGAATATGTCCGGAACAACGTCAATGGCTTCTTGATTCCGGAATATGACGTGGACGGCTTCATCGCCGCCATCGACCGCCTGGCGGCCGATCCGGAGCTGCTGCTGAAGATGGGGCGCGAATCGCAGGCCGTCGTGCGAGAGAAGTTCACGCCGAACATGACGCTCTCAGCCTTCCGCAAATGGGCGGAAGGCTGAAAGCGCTTCAGTTGATTTTGATGGAGAAGGTCGTGTTGCAGCTGACTTGCAAAGGATCGAACTTGAATTGCGGGGCAAAGGAATTGACCGTGTTTTGGTAGGGGTCTTCGTCTGATAACTGGCTAACCTTTTCAGCCTCCTTTGGATCAAACTGCGTATAATCCACTTCTGCAAGACGGTCAAACTCTTGTGGTCTGATCTGGAGACTGAACGTGCCGGAGTAGCTGGATCCTTGGCCGATATCAGTTAATAAAAAATTATTACTAATATCATTAAAAGATAAACCCTTTATATTCTGGTTATCCTTGAAATTCACAAACAGCCCGCCAGTTTTGGTCCATTCAAGGGAAAACTCACGTTTTGTCTTATCCTGTTCAGCAAATATCGTAAACCCCTTGTCATGCTTTTTGGGATCAAGCGCCAAAAGATAAGTTTCCGACGCAGCTTTTATGCTATCCTGACAAAGAAGCGACATGACGATATGCGCCTTGGCCTTCGCTTTTGAATCAAGGCCTGCGTATGTGGCATCCTCTTTCCCTGTCACGAATTGTGCGATTTGATCGCACGCGGTGGCAAAATCATTGGACAGCGTTTTGTCGCCAGGCAACTTCACGATCATGCCGTTGCGGGTAAGATCTTTGTAGAACTGGATGTTTTCCAGATCCCATTCCGCAAACCTTTTGCATTCATCAACAAGAGTCTGATTAAGCATGTTTTTGGCAATCTGGCGTGTATCATTTCGCATAATCTCATTAGGTTCAAAAGCCTCCGGGCCTAGTCTTTTCTTGATGATATCCTGTATCACAGGCACATATTTACCTTTGCCATTGACAGTCTTATCAAGATAATCCTTCAGTTGCACATCAAGCAGATCCCTGCCCGCCTGAATGATCTGATCCAAGATGGCGCCGCTTTTAATTTCATCCAAATCGAATGATTCTCCATACCCTTCCAATGTAGCAAAATCATCCACAGCAATTCCACAAGACACAGCGGCCATTAGCTTCAATTGGCGCAAATAATAAATATATGAAGGTCCTAGCTCTTTCGTCGCTCTTATAAGCCCCTTCGACAAGTTGTCTTGGCTAAAATGCCCGTCTCCGATTTTTTCGTACAATGTCAGCAGCTTGGCTGCCGTGTCCGTGCCGAGCGCATCATGTATTTTTCTGGCTGCGCTTTTGCCGCAACGTTCTAGGATGAGTTGCATGGCGAAAGTCCTGCATGAGTCTTTCTCGTACGCGCCATCTACAAGATTTTCCGCATCGGATTCGTTCATCACGAAATTTATATTATCGAGGAACTGTTTTATGGCTTTGTGGATGCTGTTGGCTGAAGAGGAAGCTGACAAATTCGTCAACGCCTTGATGGGCACTGACTTCGTCACTTCCATCATCTTTCCTATGAGCCCTTTGGGCAGGCTTGCGCCTCTCATGCCCACCATTAACTCTTTGCCTAGTTCGCGCATGGAAGGTTTTTTCTTTGTCAGCTCGTCCAACTCCGCAAAATTAGCTTTCAATTCATTGATTTTCTTATGGATCGACTCTTCGTCACGCAGCTCGGAGTTTCCACCGACGAGGAAGGAATTAATGTTTGTGACGACGATGTCCAACAAGTCGGGATTGTCTACGCAGCTCTCGATGATGTTGCGGATACGATCGTCCATCATCGTCTTTCCAGCTTCACCAGCTTTCTCATATGCAAATTTCGCATTGGTTTGTATCGTTTTGAAAGCTGTATCAAATCGTGTCTTGACATTGTCGATGGCCGTTTTCACAACCATGATACGATGCGCCGTCAGCGGTTTACCCTGCCCATAGTCCCCCAGCTTCATCGCGGTTTTCACGGATTCGGGAATCTTGCTCTCACCGCCGAACAAGCTAATGATCGATTGTTTGAAGTTTTCACGTGTGGCGTTGTTGATCCTCTCCTTGGCCTTCGAACGGAAAAACGCGGACAATCCGCCGACACCGTCCTCTGTGTGGGCCGTAATCACATGTCCGCCCAGACCCGTCGCGATATCGTCCATCCGTGCGATGGTATTTCCTTTTCTTATCCTGACTTTCGTGTCCGCGAAATCCACAAATTTCTGGAAATTTGTATTTTTATAGCCATTGATGTACAGTGTCATGGTGTTTCTCCGTGTTTATCGTATATTGTGTTGACTGTTTGTCTTCCATTGCTCGAATTCCGTCTTCGGCCAGAGCGGTTGGAATTCGGATTGAGCGATTTCATTCTCTACACAATATTCTCCAGAAAAACAAAAATTGTTACATCGTTTTTTATTTTTTTTTGTCGTGAACTCAAAAAGTCTGTTCACCCGCTGTCATTCAAACAGCCACTGCTCGAATTCCGTCTTGATCCAACGATGGCCGAGGCCGGGGATGAGCAGAAGCTTCTTATCCTTCGACGGGATTGAATTGAAGGCGGCGATTCCGCCGACGGTGTGGCAGTTGTCGTCGGACAGTCCATGCATGATGCGGATGGGCGTGCGGATGAGCCGCGCGAAATTGCAGGCGTCATAATACGGGCCTGTCTGTTCGGCGGCTGGCCTGTGCTCGTCCGTCTGGTCCATGATATGCTCGCTGCCGGGCTGGCGGCCTTCGCGGTAGGCCATCATGTCGCACATGTTCGGAAAATAGACCACCGATTTCGCAAACCGCCCCCACATGGACGTCAGATAGAGGCCATAGCCGCCGCCCTGGCTGCCGCCGAAATAGACGAAACGGGAGGCGTCCGCATAGGGCTCCTTCGCGAGCCAGTCGAGCATGCGGACCATGCCGAGAATGGAATTATGGTAGATGGGCAGATCACGTCCCATGGCGAAGCCGAACCGCTGATAGGTCGGTTCGCCGCTTTTCTTTTTCAACGCAGCAAGCCATGTGTTGTATCGCGCCTTCTGCTCGTCTGCCGTTTTGGCGATCGGGAAGCCATGGATGTGCATCGTGATGGAGATCCATCCCTTGCGGGCCATGAGATTCCATGGCGCGACTTGCCCAGGCCCTGCTCCGGGCACGGTTGCGCAGACGGGAAAAACACCGTCGCCTTTTGGAACGGTCAATATGGCATGGACGCGGCCGCCGTCAAACGTGGCCACGCTGACATAGAACGCATGGTAGTCGGCCGTGTCCAGATGCGGCGCAGACGTCTTCTCCATAGCGAGCGGCACCTCCCGCTCCAACCGTTCGCGTTCGCCTTTCCAATAGGCTTCAAAATCGTCCGGACAGGGCGTGAGCGGCTTGATGTCGTCAACGCCGAAAATCACGCGGTCCAATCGTTCAGCCATTCCCTTCGCCTTCAAATGGATGCGCAAGGAGCCAGGCGTGGTCCGCGTCAGTTCCATCTTGAACGTCGGTTCCGTTGACATGTCGACGGTGCGTTTCCACAGGACATTCGTCCAACCGTCATCGACCCATGCATCGACGGGCCCTTCCGGACGACGGCCATCCTCTTCAATGGCGATTTCCACAATGGCTTTGCCGCCAACTGGATAGCATCCGTTCTCCGAATCCGGACGGACGCGGAAATGGGCGGGCTTCGGCCCGTCCGCCGCCTCCACTGCTGTCGCCGCCGCCAACCCCATGACCAACAATCCAGACAATAAACTGACCATTCGCATGTTCCGACTACTTCAAAAACGCTTCACCATCAAGCCCTGATAAAACTGTTGGCGTCGAATTGCGGCGCATCATCCGCTTTGACCTCCTCCACCTTCGACGTGACGCCGCGGTAGTCCTTCACCAGCTTGGTCCAGACTTCAAGCGTGTTGACGAAATGTTCGGCTTCCTCATAGAGGGAATCGCCATCCAAAATCTTGCAGGACAAAGCCTTGCAGAGCGAGAAATGGTTGTTCTCCGCATTGAGCGAAATCGTCGCTCCGGCCGTCCCGTTGAAGAGATACTGCGCCTCCAGCATGACCTTGTAGAGATTTTCCAGATTTTCCGGAGGCGGCTCGCCGATGTCGCCTGTGAGCACGATTGAATCAAGTTCGGGGAGGATATGGAATGAGATGATCATCTCGTCCACTTCAAACGTATAGACGCCATCATCTGAAGGTTCAACTGTGATGTTGATTTTTTCACTGAATGATTTGAGGATGTCGTTTATTTCCATACTGTTAAATCACTCCACTGTTGAATAGACAAGCTTTGCCGATCGTGTCGATGTCTTCGGCTGTGAGCGGACGGACGATCGGCTTGCCGTCCTTTTTGGCCTCTATGAAATCGTAGTATTCTTTGTCGTTTTTGACAGGAATCGTGATTTGAACCGTCTTGCCGAGGAGCTTTTCCTTGATAGGCTCACTGAAATCATTCCAGTCTTCTGAATTATTGTATTTTTCGTCTGTCTTGTTAAGGGCGTCGATGGCATCGTAGAGCAAATCCTCGGGTTTCGGCGGCGGGGCGTTGTTACCGACATTCATTTTGGCTATGCGTTCGAGCTCGGCGGCTTCGCCTGCGGAAGGTGCATTCAAACCGTCTTTTGGCGTGATGCTTTCCTCGAAAGCAATAAGACGCTTACCCTTCTCCTCCATGCAGGCGCCTGCATTACCGTTGAGATGTTTCATGAATTCGTCCAGCTTGCCGAGTTCCTTCGCCTTGAAATAGACATCTATCATTTTTCGCGCAAACAGCTGCACGGTACCGTAGATATATTTCTTCATCGGCTCAATACTCTTTGAAGTATCGCTGTCGAATTTGACCGTTTCCGTATGGATGAGTGCGTTATCCAGCTTTTTTTTCAGATAATTGTCTTTGT
>CACYQT010000019.1 GCA_902776645.1 uncultured bacterium
CTCGGCGGCGTCCTCGATAAGCGTCGCGCCGTGCTTTTCGCAGACGGCGAGGATCTCGTCGAACCGCGACGGCGTGCCGTAGAGGTTCGCGAGCACGACCACCTTCGCCTCAGGATGGAGCCCGAAGGCCTTTTCCAGCGCGACGGGATCCATGTTCCACGTCTCGCGCTCCGTGTCGATGAACACGGGCGTGGCTTTTTCGTAGACGACCGGATTGACGGTCGCCGCGAAGGTCATGTCGGAGCAGAGGACCTTGTCGCCGGGCGTGACGCCGGCGAGCTTCACGCAGAGGTGCAGCGCGGCCGTCCCGCAGGACAGCGCGACGGCGTATTTGCAGCCGACCTTCTCCGCAATCTGCTTTTCGACCGCGTTGATGTTCGCACCGACGGTGGACATCCAGTTGGTCTCGAAGGCCTCCTTCATGTAGGCCAGTTCCGGGCCGTGCATGGTGGGAGAGGACAAGTAGACTTTTTTTAATTCATAATTCATAATTCATAATTCATAATTTTGAATACATTGTCGCCCTACGGGCGGTATTCCGTGGGTTGGCACCCACGGCTGTGTTATGCCACCACTACGTGGTTCTATTTGGTGTGTTACGTTACCGTGGGTTTCGCTTTGCTCCACCCACGGCTGTGTTATTTCACCGCTCTGCGGTTCTATGTGGTTGCCTTGCAATAATTATGAATTATGCATTATGAATTATGCATTATGAATTATGCATTATGAATTATGCATTATGAATTATGCATTATGAATTATGCATTATGAATTATGCATCGCATACCAATGCCCTTGGTCGAGCGGCAGCAGGAATACGGGACAGCCATTCTCCTCCATGATGCGACCGACTGTTCCGGCCAAAAGGCCTTTCTGGACGGTATGGGACGCAAACGTCTCGTTCGAGTCGAACAACTCCACATCGTAATGCTCCGAAAGGAGCTCCACCTTCCAGTATGCCTCCATGGAACGCATGATGTCGTCCTCCGTCGAGACATGGTGGACTTCGTCGCGGGCGAGGCAGTTGCCTTGCTTGGCGAGACCGGGGAAGCGATGCGTATCCCAGCAGGCGAAGATGAAGCCTTTCAGCTGCAGCTTGCGGGAGACGGCGTTCGTCCGGGCGTTCCGAATGGTGATGCATGGCAGATAGTTCGGGATGCCGTGTCCGTCCAGGAAGGTCTGGACCCTTTTTTCCGCGTTGGAGAATGTGTGGAGCATGCCCCACAGCGCACCGTCGACTTTATGGAAGTGCGGTGCTGACAGAAGTTTGGTCAATTTTCCAATCATGATTTTTCAAGAACCGCTTTAGGAGTTATGGGAGGGGCCCGCTCCTGCGGGACCGGTTATGGGAGGGGCCCGCTCCTGCGGGACCGGTTATGGGAGGGGCCCGCTCCTGCGGGAACGGCTCCCTATGGTCGCTGACCCACGGTTACGAGAATCTCGCCCTGCGGGCGGCAGGGGTATTGCATTTTGCTTTCAGCTTTAAGCTTTTAGCTTTAGGCTTTTAGCTTATTTGGCTCCGTGAAGCGGTTGCATCTTGTATTCTGCCGGATTGATTTCCGTGCGGATGATCTGGTTGATAAATTCCAGTTCGACGGTCCACAGGAATTTCTTTTCCTTCTTCTTCAGCCAGCCCGTGACGCCTTCCCAGACGCCGGTCTCGATGATGAAACGATCGCCTTCCTTGATATCGACGTTGAATTCAATCTCCTGTTCCAGGCCGGTGGCCTCAAACGCACGCACCGCGCGGATGTCGTCAAGCAGTGTGTCGAGAGGCGTGTCGAGAAACCGAACGATGGATTTGCTGGCCCAGAGCAACGACTGCTGTTCCAATGAAACCTTCACGAAGACGTACGACGGGAACATGGGGCGCAGCACGATCTTGGAATTCTTGTAGGGCTTCCCATGGCTCATGTAGGCGTTGACCTTCCAGACCTTCCTCAACGGAAGGTAGCAGCAGATGCCGTTTTGGAAGCAGTATTCCTTCACGCGGAATTCGTTCAACGGCATCGTATAGACCGGCAGCACCTTCTCTTGGGCGGAAGGCTCCAGCAGCCGTTCGTCGAATTCGATCGTAATGTTCTCCCTTTTCATGGAAGCAAGGCGTGCTAAAGCAGCCCCTCGAACTGCAAGCGTTCTGGGAAAAAAACAAAAAAAGCATCTGCAAAACCGTTATGTCAACGTTTTACAGATGCTCGCCAGATTATTGTAAAAAACGTCCTGTCCCGGAAGATCGCTTCCGCTGACAGGACGCCAAAATGTCACTGATTTAGCAGCTACTAAATTAGTGTATGAATTCTCAGAAGAATACTCTACGTGAGTGAGTGAGTGAGTGAGTGAGTGAGTGAGTGAGTGAGTGAGTGAGTGAGTGAGTGAGTGAGTGAGATTTTCTCTTTCACAACTCATTGCTCGGAAAAGGCATGCGCAACTTGTCAAAGCAAGTTGTAAATTATTTTGTTGGTCTTTTCGCATGCCTTTCTCCGGTGTTTTTCAGGACTCAATCGATTCAAATCATAAGAAATCATAAAATAATATATGACTGCGCAGGCTATAGTCAAATATTTTTTTCTCAATCTGCGGCTTTTTCCTCTCCCCTCCTCCGCCGTGAACAGCCACCGCTCCGCCCAGCCTATACCTTATATATTAAGGATTGAGCAGCGCGCTGAACTCTTCCAGCGAAACTTGACGGCCGTACGGCGTCAGTTCGAAGGCTTCCGCGTATTGGGCGCTGATGCCCGCCGTCTTCGCGATCTTGCCGTTGCGCGGGACGATCCAGTTGTCCATGAGCCACTTGCGTTTGTCTATCTTGTTGACGTCGAAATCCTTGTATCCCTTGTCCCACGGCAGCCATTCGTAGAACTGCGAGACATGGCAGTCCATCATCTGCAGTTTCTTCTCCAGAACGTCGTCGATGGGAATCACGGCGTCCGCCCGGAAGGGACGCGGATCCGTGAAGCCGTCGTAGCAGCAGGCGAAGACGGGATTTTCGTCAGGGATCGGCGTATCGGGGCAGCATAGCGGGACTTTCACCAGATAGGCGGCGTCCTGCACCAGCTGGCCGGCCGCGCGATGGTCGGCATGATAGTCGCATGTGCGGTGGGAAATGACGACGTCCGGCTTGAACGCGCGGATGATGCGGATGATCCGATGGCGATTTTCCAGAGACGCGACCAATTCGCAGTCCGGAATGTCTAGTATCTGGTATTCGGCGAGCCCCGCGATCTCCTTCGACTTCTGGGCTTCCGCGTAACGGCGCGCCGCCAGGCCTTCGGACGTCATGCTCTGATGGCCTTTGTCGCCGTTGCAGCAGGACACGAATTTGACGACATGCCCCGCCTGCGTCAGCCGCAGCGCCGTCCCGCCGAAACGGAGTTCGCAATCGTCGGGATGAGCCCCGAAAAAGATGATTCGCTTCTGTTTTGCCATGGCTCCAGCTCCTTTGATGTGTGACCACACAAAAAAGCCTCTCAAATCATTTGACTTGAGAGGCTGAAATGGTAGCGGGTATCGGGCTCGAACCAATGACACGTGGATTATGATTCCACTGCTCTACCAACTGAGCTAACCCGCCAGTGAAAACATCAATAAATTAAACCATCTTTCCCTTTTGTCAAACAACAAGCTCAAAAAAACACGTTTTTGCGTCATTTTTTTCTTCTTCACCTCCCCTCTTCCCTTGACTTAATTCCTCTCAACGGTATCTTTTTGTATGCCTATTGTATGCCTATTATCATTTCATCCTACAAAAACACGAGGCGTCAACCATGCAAAAAGGTATCTATTACAGCTTCCTGCCAGGCGAAAAGCCAGAGGACAAATTCTCCTGGGCACGTACCCTTGGATTCGATTGCGTTGAGATTCCGACACTTAGGACTCCAGAAGAACGCGAATACTTCAAAAAGGCCGCCGCGAACACCGGCGTCCGTATCCCGTCCATCATGAACTCCGACCACTGGGGCGCCCCGTTCTCCGCCCCCGAGCCGGAAGTCCGCGCGAAGGGCATGGCCTGCCTGCAGCAATCGCTGGACACCGCGCTGGCCGTCGGGGCGGACACGGTTCTCATCGTGCCAGCCGTCGTGACGCCGCAAGTTCGCTTCGAAGACGCGTGGACGCGTTCGCAAGCGGAACTTAAGACCATCGTGCCCGAATTCGAAAAGAACAAAATCTACATGGCGATCGAGGACGTCGGCAACAAAATCCTCCTCAGCCCGCCCGAAATGGCGCGTTACATCGACGACTTCGCGTCGCCGTATGTCGCCGCCTATTTCGACGTCGGCAACGTCATCCCCTACGGCTATCCGGAGCACTGGATCCTCACGCTCGGCAGCCGCATCAAGAAGATGCACATCAAAGGCTACAGCGCCAAGACGCGCACGTCCACGCCGGATCTGCTCAGCGGCACCATCGACTGGCCGGCCGTCATGAAGGCCATCCGTGCCGTCGGCTACGACGACGTCCTGACCGCCGAGCTCCGCGGCGTCGGCAGCACCGCCTACGATTGCTGCAAGAGCATCAGTGAAGACATGGACAAGATCCTGGAGATGTGACTTATGAAGAAGTTTCTGCTACTTGCGTTGATTTTCGTTTCAGCCGTTCTCGCCGCCAAGACCATCAATTGCGAAGGCACCTACACGGGCCATCTGCAAGGCATCGACTCCGACGGACAGTTCATCTACTGGTCCTTTACCAATACTATAGTAAAGACGGACATGGACGGAAAAATCATCAAGAAGGTCAAAGCCACCAACCACAGCGGCGATCCATGCCTGCTCAACGGCAAGCTCTACGTGCCCGTCAACAAAGGCGCCTTCAACCAGCCGAAGGGCAAGTCAAAGGATTTCATCCATGTCTACAACGCTGAAACGCTGGAGTTTATCAAAGAAGTCGCCGCTCCCGAATACGACCATGGCGCGGGCGCCATCGCCGCCTGGAACGGCCATCTCTGGCTGACGGGCGGCCTGCCCGACGGCGCGCCCGGCAACATCATCATCGAATACACGGAAGAGCTGGAATTCGTGAAACGCCACGACAGCGCGGGCTTCACCCGCATGGGCATCCAGACGATGAAGCATATGTTCGGCTACTGGTGGTACGGCGTCTACGACAAGCCCGCCAACGTCCTTTGCGACGACAAATTCGTCATCGTCGCCCGCCCAAGCGGCCCCAGCCTCGCCATCGGCATGGCCGAACTGAAGGACGGCACGTTGCTCGTCGCGAAGACGAAAAGCACTCCGCTGGAAGACAATCCGAAGAAGAAAGTCTGGAGCGGCTCCATCGTCACCGCCACCTTCGACGCGGAGAAAAAGGCCATTGTGGTGAAGAAGGATTAGAGGTAGCAAGGGCGTCCCGCCCTTGGCAAGGCCGAGACGCCCTTGCTACTATCGACTCTCAGATTGTCACGTGCTTCGCCAATGAGTACGGGATATAGGCTTGGTCAGCCGTCAAGACATAGGCGTCTTCCTTGTGCATGCATTCAGCCATTTCCTTTCCTGTAAAGGCTTGAAAACTAACAATTACCTTGTTCAATACATTCAATTCATCCTTTGTAAAGCATGACTCGTCATAGCTTTCCATTGGAAGAATCCTGTAGGACGTCTCCTCAAAATTGTCGTACACCTCTTCATGGGGAATCACTCCCATCAGCTCATAATGGCCAACAGGCAATGCCCCTAACGGCTTATGCTGATATACAAGACCACTCATGGCATGTCCGTATTCTCGATAAAACACAGCGTCCGCATACCATAGCAACTTCATCAACTTCACCTTGAATAACCCGCCATGGCATTTCTGCGCAAAAAACGAAGCCATGGAACAAATCTTACCAATATCCAGTTTCGCCCCCCCTGTCAAATCATCACGACTCTTGAACTCCATATAACGAGCTTCTAATAGCTTCTGCGTCATATAGCCAAGACTAGTACGGGCTATTTTTTCCTGAATGACGGATGTTATTTCACGATAACGAGTCTCATCAAAATTGGATTTGTTTTTCTCTAGATATTTCATGGCCTCCAACGCATCTTCGGATACGACATGAAGGATTTCATCATGCGTTTCATCTTGAATCAATTTCGATTCATAACGTGAAATGGTCGCCCCCCCCCAGCCAAGCATGTTCGCCAATTCCCGCTGGGTCAGCCCATAGCTCTTCCGCAAATCAACGATCATACAGGATGTAAACATGCCATGCGCAACACGATAAGCATTCCGTGCCGCCAGCAGGTTCTCATCCATCACATCAGAGGGAACAAATTCGTTTTCACCTTCTTCACAATTTCCGCAAACAAAGAACAATTCATGGTAATGGACTTTTTCGCCTTTTACAATCGCATGGGCCAATTGTAATTTCCTTTCCACGCAATGTGTTTTACCGCACAATGGACATTCCATCATGACTTGTTCACTTGCTGAGATATCTTTCTTTTCCGTCTTCATATTGCAACCTTTACGCTTTGGCCTTCAGGCTTTCTTTTTTCTATATGGATAAAGATTTATTGTTTGTCGTGCAAAATGGAACGATATGCAAAAAACATATGAATTGGCCATGCCAGCCCGTTGCTTCAATCTGACCTTAATATACACGTCCCGTTTGCGTATTCGTTTACCAAAAACAAAAAAGACATTGAAACCATCAGCAACATTGTCAACCATGCTTTCATGGTAATCCTCCAATGTCAAAGCCTTCAGAACTTCCACAACATCTTGCATGTCATAATCAAGAGCCAAAAGAGTATTTTCATTGGTATATTCATCATCAGGATCATCAATCACCCTGTATCGTTGAAAAATAAAATCGCGACGGATATCAAAGTCCACACTTTCCAATATGGACTTCATCTTTTCGAGGAAGTCACAAACATTCGATTTACTTGATTGTATCGGGATCATTACTTACAATACCTGCATTTCATTCAACTTTACCCAATACAATAATATCAATTATCTAACTTTCAATATCAATTGATGGTAAAAAGTAAAAAAACAATCCCAAACCAAGCAAATTGATGTTTTTTAGGCCGAGACGGCTTCGTTACTCAAGTCCGGTGGTAGCAAGGGCGTCCCGCCCTTGGCAAGGCCGAGACGGCCTTGCTACTCCCTTGGTGGCACAATCGCGTGATTCTCCTGCAGAATTCGCCGCAGCTCATCCAAATCCACGTCAGCGGGCTCGCAATGATGCTTTATGGCCAACGCGGCGGCGGCGCCAGCCGCCTGCCCCGTCGCCATGCAGGTCGCCTGAATGCGCAAGGCGGAATTCGCCAAGCGGTCGGACGAAAGGATGCGCCCCGCCACCATGAAATTCGACAAGCCTTTGGGAATCAACGCTCCCAGAGGCACGGTCGGCACGTGTCCAGGCTGGATTTTCCGATTGACCAGCCCCTGCTTTGCGTCATGCAGATCGACCGGATAATAGGAATAGCAGACGGCATTGTCGAAAACGCGGCCGTCGACATAGTCATTGACGGTGATTGTCTGAAGCCCTTGAACCGTACGGGATTCTCTCACGCCGCACTCCGACGAGGCCAGTTTGAACTCCAGATTTTCGAAGCCTTTCTGCTTTTTCAGGAAACGGAACAGCCGCATCAGGGAGGCGCGGCCGGCCATCTCCATGCGCGTCCGGCCGACGGAATCCGCCGCGTTGATGCCGGTGATGTGGTTCGAATTATGCCCGTGCTTCTTCAAAAACGCAGGCGTGAACGCCCTGTTCCAGCCGAGATCGTCATAGGTCACTTCCCCCGCTTCAACAGCCTTTTCAAAATTCTTCTGGAGTTCCTCCATATCCAACGATTCGTAATCATATCCCATTGCATAGCAAGAGAATGTGCCAGGCTGGCATTCGTCCATGACATTCAGTTTCGCTCCGGCCAGCTTCGAAAGATTCGCATCCCCCGTGCAGTCGATGAGCACCTTCGCCGCGACATCGTACAAGCCGTCCTTCCCGCACAGTGTCACCAGATTGCTATCGCCGCATTCACGCACGGCGCCGATCATCGTATGGAATTTCACGACCGTTTCCGCCGCCTTCAACCGTTCGTCCGCAAGACAGGCGAACACCACCGCGTCAATGGAAATCTGGTACTCCGGATGGCGGTGAGCCATCGGATATTCACAAAGATAATCCGGCAACGGTTTTCCACTTTCGCGACGGGTCTGTTCGACGAGCTCCCAGCCGATTCCAGCGATGACCTGCCTGCCCCATACATGGAAAATACCGGGGAAATTCACGCCGCCGACAGTTGTCGTGCCGCCGCACATTCCGTTTTTTTCAACCAGGCAAACCCGATGTCCGCCAAGCACATATGACGCCTGCAACGCCGCGCAAAGCCCCGCGCTTCCCGCGCCAACAACCATAATGTCGTATTGTTCCATATCAAGCCATGTCCTTTTTTTCATACTAAAAAGTTGTCATGACTCATAACATACCAGCCATCCGCCATTTCTGCAAGGCTGGCATGGAAGACTCACTTCTTCGGTGTTGCGGCAAGACGGAAGCCGACCGTGTTGTAGCAGCCATCAGGCCTGCGCCCTTCTCCGCGGAATGTGGCCTGGCAGGAGCGCATGTTGGCGTACCATGAACCGCCGCGGATGGCGTTGACATCTTTCCCGCTTTCAGCGCCATTCGTCGCCTTGATGACGGAAGATGTCCATTCCCAACAATTTCCACACATGTCATAATTGCCGTAGGCGTTCTTGCCTTTTTGATAATAATCAACAGGCGTTGTGAAACCACCGACGGCCGACAAATCCCTAAACAAATCCGTATAGATGAAACCAGTCCATTCCTTATGGTTGACCCATCCCCTGACGCCGCCGTTCGCCGTGACGCTGATGACATCCTTCAATGCCTGCTGTTCGCCTTTGCGCGTCGATTTTTCATGGTAATACGTAACCGTCCGATTGGGATCCTTCTTCAGATAGGCGGAAGCGACAACGCCGTTGAAATTGAACCGAGCGATGACAAGTCCTTCCTTTATCGACACATGCGACTCGTTGCCCCATGCATAGGTCTGATGATTCGGGCCGGATGCCGCGTTCTCCCATTCCGCTTCCGTCGGCAGGCGGAATGTCCAGCCTGGGCGTGTTTTGCCGTACCATTCGCAATAGGCCTTCGCATCATTGTAGGATACTTCGAGCACAGGATGCTTCTCTTTTCCTTTTGGGAAAGTTCCTCCGTCCCAATAACTTGGAACTCTATGTCCCGTCTCCTTGCAGAATGCCGCATAATCGCCGTTGGTCACAGGATAGACCGCTAGCCAGTAATCTTCCGCGATTGGCGACTTCTCGCCCTGTTCTTTTTCCATGCGCAACGCTCCGCCTTGTGAGCGAAGCGGATTGGCAAACGTAAATTCTTGATTCTTCGGGATTTTCACAAAATCCTTCAATTCGTTTTCTTCCGCAAACAAACCAACACACAAGCATAAAACAACAAATGAAAAAGTCTTGATAGTCATAATGTCTCCGATCTTTCTGATGATTTTCTCAATGGAAGAATTATTGCGCAACACTCAATAAACGCAAATTAACGACATTATTTTATGACTTTGGCAATTTCATGCAAAAGCCGCTGGGAATGCTATATTATTTATAGTAATGAATCCATTCACTTTTTAAGCAAACGAGACGAACATGCCAGCATCAATTCCACGCCATGTGGCGATTATCATGGACGGCAACGGCCGTTGGGCGCAACAACGCGGCAAAATCCGCACGGAAGGCCATCTGGAAGGCGCGAAAAGCATTACAAGAATGCTGGAAGCGGCAGGAAACGCGGGTGTTGAATACATCACTGTCTATGCATTCAGCACGGAAAACTGGAAACGCCCCCCTGCGGAAGTCTCGTTTCTCATGAATCTGATTCCCAAATTCTGCAAGGACAAGCTGCCGGATCTCATGAAAAATGGCATCCGCCTCGGCGTCATCGGCCGAATCGACGGCCTGCCGAAGGCCGCGCAGGAAGCCATTCGGGGCGCATGCGAAAAGACGGCCAACAATAACAAACTGACCTTCACCATCGCCCTAAACTACGGTGGCCGTGCTGAAATCATCGACGCCGTCAACGCCATTCTGGCGGACAAGAACCGCCCCGCTGACCAGAAAGTCACGGAGGAGGAATTCCGCAACTACTTGTACGCTCCTGACTTGCCAGACCCAGACCTGCTCATCCGCACAGGCGGCGAAATGCGCATCAGCAACTTCCTCCTTTGGGAGCTCTCCTACGCGGAATTATATGTGACGGATGTCCTTTGGCCGGATTTCGACGAAGCGGAATTCCAGAAAGCTTTAGCCGCCTTCGGTTCCCGCCAACGCCGTTTCGGAGAGGTCAAGCCATGAAGAATGTCGCCGTTCTCGGATCCACGGGCTCCATTGGAACCAATACACTTAAAGTGTTGCGCAACAACGGCGAACGCTTCCATTCCGTCGGGCTCGCCGCCGGACGGAACGTCCAGCGGCTTGCCGAACAGGCGGCTGAATTCCGTCCGTCATGGGTCTATGCGGAAGGCGACGTGGCGTCGCAACGGTTTCCAGATGGCACGCAGATTTTGCACACGCAGGACGAACTCTGCGAAGCCGTCGCTGCAAAAGACGTGGACATCGTGCTTTGCGCTATTTCTGGAACCGCCGGTCTGAAGCCTGTGTTAGCCGCAATTCAAGCGGGAAAGGACATCGCTCTCGCCTCGAAGGAAGTGCTCGTCATGGCGGGCGCCATCGTCACGGAGGCCTGCAGAAAAAGCGGCTCCAGACTGTTGCCCGTCGACAGCGAGCATTGCGCCATTTTCCAATGCATCGACCAACATCCGGCCGATTCCGTCAGCCGCGTCATTCTGACGTGTTCCGGCGGCCCGTTCCGCAAACGGCCGGACATCGATCTTTCCACCGTCACGCCCGAACAAGCGTTGAAGCATCCGACGTGGAACATGGGGCGAAAAATCACCATCGACTCCGCGACGCTCATGAACAAAGGCCTTGAAATCATCGAGGCCGGATGGCTTTTCGGCATGTCCGAACCGCAGGTGGAAGTCGTCATCCACCCGCAGTCCATCATCCATTCGATGGTGGAATTCAAAGACGCAAGCATCGTCGCGCAAATGGGTTATCCCGACATGTGCCTGCCCATTCACTACTGTCTCAATTATCCCGAACGCATCCCGTCCGTCGCCCATCCCATGGATTTCACGCAATCGTTCGAATTGACGTTCGAGAAGCCTGACACGCAACGTTTTCCGGCGTTGGACATCGCCCGCGAGGCCATGCGCCACGGCGGCGCGGCAGGCGCCGTCTTCAACGCCGCCAACGAAATCGCCGTCCAGCGGTTCTGCGACGGCGGCATCACGTTCGACCGCATTCCCGCCGTCGTCCGCGCGACGCTTGAAAAAGACGCGTCGCTTCCCGCCGCGACGCTTGACGACATTCTCGCGGCGGACGCCATCGCCCGCCGCGACGCCGCCTTATTCAATTGACAATCAACAATTGACAATTAATAATTTGCAATTGGCAATACTGTTTTGAAAAATGCAAATTGCCAATTGAAACGGTCCCGCAGGAGCGGGCCCCTCCCGTCATAAATTGATAATTGATAATTGATAATTGATAATTGATAATTGATAATTGATAATTGATAATTGATAATTGATAATTGTTAATTGTTAATTATTAATTGTTAATTGTTAATTATCTCCGGTGGAGGAAGAAGTCGCTGTCGGACTTCAGCACGCGCTCTTCGAACGACTCGTAGTTGCCCTCGAACCATGTGACTTTTCCATGGCCCTCGAAGATAAGCAGATGCGTGCAGATACGGTTAAGGAAGAAACGGTCGTGGCTGATGACCATCGCGCAGCCGGGGAACGCGCAAAGCGCGTCTTCCAAAACACGCATCGTGTTGACGTCCAAATCGTTCGTCGGTTCGTCCAACAGCAGCAGGTTGCCGCCTGTGCGCAGCAGTTTCGCCAGATGGACGCGGTTTCTCTCGCCGCCGGACAGCTTGCCGACCAGTTTCTGCTGCTGCGGGCCGCGGAAGTTGAAGCGGGACAGATACGCGCGCGAATTCAGCCGACGGTCGCCCAGCTGGATCTCTTCGTTGCCGCCGCTGACCTCTTCATAAACGGTCTTCGAATCGTCCAACGCGTCACGATGCTGATCGACATACGACAGCTGGACCGTCTCGCCGAGTTTCAGTTCGCCGCTGTCCGGCTGCTCCTGCCCGACGATCATCTTGAACAGCGTCGTCTTGCCGATGCCGTTCGGACCGATCACGCCGACGACACCGCCACGCGGCAACGTGAAACTGCAGTGGTCGATCAGTTTGCGGTTGCCGAAGCTCTTGCACAAGTCCTTGACTTCCAACACACGGTCGCCAAGACGCGGGCCCGGCGGGATTTGAATGGTGATGTCATCCTGCTTGAGTTCGAACTTCTGCCCCGCCAGTTCTTCATAGCGGTTGACGCGGGCCTGGTTCTTCTTCAAGCGGCCTGCCGGCGTGCTGTTGATCCATTCCAATTCCTGCGCAAGAATCCGCTGCCGCGCCGTCTCCTTCTTTTCGATGACGCGCAGAATCTCCTGCTTCTGCTTCAGCCAGCTGCTGTAGTTTCCTTCGAATGGAATGCCGCGGCCATTTTCGATTTCCAGAATCCACTTCGTGATGTTGTCGAGGAAGTAACGGTCATGCGTCACGATGATGACGGTGCCTTCATATTCGCGCAGCGTCTTTTCAAGCCATGTGATGGTTTCGGCGTCCAGATGGTTGGTCGGTTCGTCCAGCAGCAGCAGATCTGGCTTGGCCAGCAACGCTTTACACAAGGCGACACGGCGGCGTTCGCCGCCGGACAGCTTCGTCACATCCGCGTCGTCGGGCGGCAGGACCAACGCGGAACTCGCGACGTCCAGCAGATGGTCGATGTTCCACCCGTCCAAGCGGTCGATTTCATTTTGCAGATAGTCGAACTCGTCGTTGAGCTTCTGCTGTTCCTTTTCCGACATCTCATCGCCCATCTTCGCCATGACTTCGTCATAGCGTTCGATCATCTTCTGGATTGGCTCCATGGCCTCCTCCAGATTGCCGCGAACCGTCTTTTCCGGATTCAGTTTCGGCTCCTGCGGAACCAATAGAGCGCGATAGCCTTTCAGGATTTTCGCCTCGCCCTGGATGTCCTTGTCGATGCCCGCCATGATGCGGAGCAACGTGGACTTACCTGCGCCATTTTCGCCGACGATGCCGATCTTTGCTCCATAATAGAACGACAGGTTGAAATTCTGCAGGATGATCTTGTCACCATATTGTTTGGACATCCCAAGCATTTCAAATACAAACTCTTGCGCCATAATTTTCTCCTGTTTTCATATAAGAAAGGGACATAAAAGACATAAAGGACTAAAGGGACAGAAAACTATTGCTTACATTTCGCTTTTAGCTTTAGACTTTCAGCATGTTACTGAAACCAATTGTATTTGCTTTTAGCTTTCAGCTTTCAGCTTTAAGCTAATAATTGCAACGCTCCTATGATCCCTCCCAGCAGATATCCAAGCACTTGAATCGCACCAAGATGCTGCGCCGCCAGCGTATTGATCATCTCATAGAACTGACGCGTGTCCTGACGGTCGACCGCCTCCGACACACGCTCCGCCAGCCGTAGCTTGCCCATGATGACGTCATGCCCTTTTTCACGGATCATGCGGTCAACAATCGGCAGCATCGTCGGCAGAAGCTTTTCATCCAGCCATGTCCAAAATGGTTCATATCCAATCAGTTGGTCCACAAGCGACGGCACATTTTCCTGCAACAACGCCCTGCCCTTCTCCCGCAGTCCGTCGCGAATCTCCTTTGTCAAGAGATCCATCGCATCATCGCTTTCGTTGCCTTCCAGCCATGTTTCAGCACGTCTAAACATCTGAGACAGCATAAGATCCGCATATTGTTTCGTCTTTTCCGAACGAAGCTTCTCTTTCAGACGATTCTCCACATTGTTCCAATCCAATGAATCCAATACTTTATCAACCATGCTCGACGGATTGATGCCCATCAACGCCATGAGCCCCATGCCGCCGGACATCTTTTCGCAGTAGCTTTTCGCCATCACGCGAATCTCCTGCTGAAGCAGAACGACGATTTCAGCTGAATGCCGTTCCACTTCCACCAGAACGACTTCCGCCGCTTTTTCACGGAATCTCGGCGTATTCAGACGGGGAATCACCGTCTTCTGCAGAAAATCGCGAACCGTCTCCCGCGTGATGTATTTCTCCAGCATGGTGTCCAGCAGCTGGCCGCCTTTTTCCATGAGAAAAGCGTCGATTTCCCCATGATGCTCGTCAACTAATTTCGCCACCAACCGCCGCGCATCATCCGTTATCTTCCGTTCCGACATGATGTTCGACACGGCGCCGCACAGTTCGTCCGCCAGTTTTTCAGGCGGCAGCAGCTTCGTTTCGATCTGCCGCCCGATTTCAACGCCGATGCTCTTCTTGTTCTTCGGCACCAGCCCTTGCTTCCAGTAGCCCAACGTGCAGATGGACAGCCAATGCCGTCCGTCCCGTTCAAACGGCTTGAACAGCATCTGCAGGGCGATGTAGTTCGTGATATATCCAATCGCCGCAGACAGAAGAATATGGAATGCAATCATATAGCCGCTGGGGATTTCCAGCTCCATATGCTTCGCGACAATCTGCAGCGGCAGAAGCCCGAACACCGTCAGCAGGCTCAACGGGAAGAACAACAGTTCCAGAGCCGCGAACACGCGCCGTTCCGCCCCGTAACTGCGATTCCACATGGACGCCCATAGCGTCCCGAGATGAAATTTCTCTTTCATTCCAATCCTGCAATTCAATATGATCTATCATCCTGCCTGGATGGCAGGCAAAAGTCCATTCAATGGCGATGCCATTTCCCCATAATATAAGTTAACCTGTTTTTCTCAATCAGCAACTCATATCCAATGTCATTCAGCTCCATGGCCTTGCCCGCCCATCGATTCATCATAAAATAATTACCGTCCTGCATTGAGTTTTCCAAAAACGGCATTATTTTCCTTTTATGTCTGTTTTTATTACCATATATAAAAGGAACCAACCATGAACAAGAAAACGAAAGCCTTTTCCACCATCCTCCGCCTGTCCGTCTGCGCCGTTGTCCTCCTTGCCTTCTGCGGCAACGTGACTTACGCACAACCGAAACCGAAGGCCTTGATCATCATGCTCGACGGTTTCCGTGCGGATGCCATGGACAACATGCCCGTCCCGAACATCAACAAGCTCCGCAACGGTACATGGCAGCCCGGCTACAAAGGCATAGCCTCCGTCACGGGCTGGGCCATTCCGGACGCACGCCCCAACAGCGCCCCCAACCATGCCTCCATCGCCACTGGCGTGACCGCAACCAAGCACAAGGTCTTCAACAACGGTGAGACAAAGGACGGCAACTTCACTGAATGGCCAAGCTGGCTCGCACGCCTCGCCACCCTTCCCGGTAAAAACTACAAGTCGCTCTATGTCTTTTCATGGGGAGAGAACAAAGATACCGCCAAGCATCCGGCCGTCGAATTCCATCATGGCAGTGACGCCGCCAACGCCGATTATCTCGCCAAACTGCTCGCCACGCCCGACGCGCCGGACGCGATTCTCTACTACATCGACCTGCCTGACCATGGCGGCCATTCCGCTGGCTTCTACCCATACGCGCAAGAATATCGCGACTCCATCGCCCAGAGCGACGCCTTCATCGGCAAAATACTGGACGTCATCGCAGCCCGCCCCACGTTCGCCGATGAAGACTGGCTCATCGGTGTCACCGCCGACCATGGCGGCTACGGCAAAAGCCATGGCATGCTCGGTGGCCAGGCCCACACCATCCCGGTCCTAGTCGCCAGCAAACATGTCAAACAGGGCACCCTGCCAGGCATCCCCCACAACTACGACCTCCCCGTCACCGCGTTGGCTCACTTCGGCGTCGATGTCAAACCGTTGAATCTGGACGGCCATGTCATCGGTCAGGAAATCGCCACTTTGCCGAAACGTCCGTTGTCCGAAGGACTTGTGGCCTATCTGCCGTTTGATGCGGAAGTTCCCGCCAACGTCGCCCCGAACGGTCTCGCCATCGAAACAGTCGGTGAGAAGATCCAAGCCGGCGTTGACGGCGGCAAGCTCGGCAAATGCCTCCGCATCCCTGGCGGCGAAAACGTCCGCGAATATCTCGTTTTGAAAGGGACGGAAAATCTCAAGCTTGAAAACGGCACCAACTTCACCGCCGCCATGTGGGTCCGTCTTCCGCAACGCCAGGTCGGCGACCCCGCCTTCCTTTGCAACAAAGACTGGCGGGACGGCAAGCAGCCGGGCTTCGTTCTCAGTACGGCAGGCAGGACGGGTGACGACCAGGCTTCAACCGTCAAATTCAATTTCGGCCGCAAGGCGGATACGAAACGCACGGATATGGGCGTGTACGACGTTGACACGGACCAATGGACTTTCTACGCCGTCACCGTCACGCCCGAAGGCATCGTCTGCTTCTGCCAAGGCAAGGCCGACGGCACATTCTACTGGATTGTCGAAGACGTGAAAGACGCCGTCATCAACAGCGGCATGAACTGGAATCTTGGACAGGACGGCACCACGAACTACCGTTACAACATGCAGGCCGACATCGATGACTTCGCCCTCTGGAACCGCGGCTTATCCCTCGGCGAGCTCCGCGCCATCTTCAACGCGGGCAGACAGGGCCAGCCGCTCTCGGCGTTGCTGAAGTGAGTGGGAATAAGGTTGTTATAGATTCTGTTCTTCTTTGATTTTTGTCATTATGGCTCTCCCATTTGACATCTCCTCTGGAGATTTAACATGATTTGTTTTCAGAAACACCTTTCTCTCCTCTTTCTTCTGACGGCCTGCCTTCTGCCGCTTTCCGCGCAGGAAAAGTTTCAGCCCAAGGCGCTGATCATCATGATCGACGGCTTGCGCGCAGATGCCTTCGACAACATTCCCATGCCCAATCTTGAAAAGCTCCGCGCGGGCAAATGGCAGCCTGGCTACAACGGCGCCTTCTCCGCCACGGCATGGGATCTTGACGACGCACGCCCCAACAGCGCGCCGAACCACGCGGCGATCGCCACGGGCGTCACCGCCGTCAAGCATAGAATCTTCAAAAACGGGCAGACGAAGGACGGCAATTTCGAGGAATGGCCATCCTGGCTGGCGCGTCTCGCCACATCGCCACAGCACTACAAGACGCAGTTCCTCTATTCATGGGGTGAAAACAAAGACACCGCCAAACATCCCGCCGTGCCATTCCGTCAAGGGAAGGATCCGGCCAACGGCGACTACTTGTGCAACCTCTACGCCTCCCCCGACGGCGGTCCCGACGCCACGTTGTTTTTCATCGGCGAAGTCGATCACAGCGGCCATTCCAATGGCTTCTATCCCCACAGCCAGAAATATATCGATACCGTCAAGGAGACAGACGTCATCATCGGAAAGCTGCTCGACACCATCGCCGCGCGTCCGAATTTCGCCAAAGAAGACTGGTTGATTCTCATCACCAGCGACCATGGCGGCTACGGTAAAAGCCACGGCATGCTCGGCGGCCACGCCAACACCATTCCCGTCCTCATGGTCGGCAAGCATATCACGCAAGGCACGCTGCCAGGTATCCCGCGCAACTACGACATGCCCGTCACGGCGTTGGCCCATTTCGGAGTCGATCTCAAATCATTGAATCTGGACGGCCACGTCATTGGCACGGAAGTCTCCAAAATCCAGCGCCGTCCGTTGACGGAAGGCCTTTTGGCCTATTTGCCGTTCGACACAGAGACGCCCGTCAACGTCGCCCCCAACGGTCTTGAAATCGCCGTCGTCGGGCAGAACATCAAATCGGGAATCGAAGGCGGCAAGCTCGGCAAATGTCTACGGATTCCTGGCGGCGAAAACGTCCGCGAATGCATCGTCCTGAAAAACACGGAATACCTTAAATTAGAGAACGGCAACAACTTCACCGCCGCCATGTGGGTGCGGCTTCCGCCGACGCATGTCGGCAATCCTCCCATCTTCAGCAACAAGGACTGGCGGAACGGCGCACGGCCGGGCTTCGTCATCTGCGGCGCGCGCAACATCAACAATCCCACAAATCCGGGCGTCCATTTCAACTTCGGGCGTTGGAATGACACAAGACGCACGGACATGGGCATCTACGACATCATTCCGGACGAATGGGTCTTCTACGCCGTCACCGTCACGCCAGAAGGCGTCGCCTGCTTCTGCCAAGGCCAGCCGGACGGGCAGTTCTACTGGATTGTGGACGGCAGCATCAAAGACGCGAATCTCGCCAGCGGCATGACATGGAACATCGGGCAGGACGGTTCCTCCGCCTACCGCTACAACCTGCAGGGCGACATCGACGATTTCGCCCTCTGGAACCGCGGCATGTCAATAGACGAACTCCGCGAAATCTACAACGCCGGCCGGCAGGGCCAGCCGCTTTCCGCATTGCTTAAATAAGTGGGAATGAGACCCAACGCTTTCTTACAGCTGTTTTCACTATAAATAACAAGAAAAACAAGGTTCATATCAAATGAAAACTGCCATCATCATAGGTGCCGGTCCTGCGGGGCTTACCGCCGCATACGAACTACGCCAAAAGTCAAAGGACTGGAAAGTCATCGTTGTCGAAGCAACCGATGTGATCGGCGGTATTTCACGCACGGTCGTCTGTGGAGATTGCCGCATCGATATAGGGGGGCACCGTTTCTTCTCCAAGTCAAAGAAAATCAATGACCTTTGGTCACAGCTGATGCCGCTACAAGGCAAGCCATCAAAAGACGACTTGATTCTGGAACGTTCAGCACATCTCGAACCAGGCGGGCCGGATCCAGAGACGGAAGAACGCGTCATGCTGTATCGCCACAGAGTAAGCCGCATCTACTATCTCCGGCATTTCTTCGACTATCCCATATCCATCAAACCGGCCACCTTCGCCGCCATGGGGCTTGTACGAACCATCAAAGCAGGTTGCAGTTACCTTCACAGCGCACTCTTCAAGAGAGAGGAAAAATCACTTGAGGACTTCTATATCAACCGTTTCGGCAAAGTCCTCTACTCCATGTTCTTCGAGGACTACACCGAAAAACTGTGGGGAGTCCATCCATCGAAAATTTCCCCTGAATGGGGGGCGCAGCGCGTCAAAGGACTTTCGCTCTGGAAGGCTCTTCTCAATGTTTTCATTCCACGGAATGCCCCAAAGGAGACATCGCTAATTGAAGAATTCATCTACCCCAAACGCGGGCCAGGGCAATTATGGGAAATGCTTGCCGAACTCCTTCGCTCGGAAGGAGTTGAGATTCGAATGAACACAAGCGCTGTCGGCATCAAGACAGAACCAGAAAAAATCACAAGCATCGTCCTGTCAGATGGTTCGTCAATTCCCTGCGACGCCGTCTTTTCGACCATGCCAATAAAGGATCTAGTAGCGGCAGCTGATACTGCCCCAGACGATGTAAAACGCATTGCCACCGCCCTTCCCTATCGCGACTTCATCACAGTCGGGCTTCTCGTGGACAAACTGGCCATCAAGAATGCAACGAAAATCAAAACGGTCAACAACATCGTACCCGACACATGGATTTACATCCAGGAAAGGGAAGTCCGAATCGGAAGAATACAGATATTCAACAATTGGTCGCCCTACATGGTCGACGACGTGACAAAGCATGTGTGGATAGGGCTGGAATACTTCTGTACCGAAGGCGATGACTTCTGGACAATGGATGATGCGGCATTCATCGACATGGCGATCAAAGAGCTTCGTCAAATCGGCATACTCGGCGATGATGCCCCTGTGCACAAGGGTGTCCGCATCAAGATGAAAAAGGCATATCCGGCCTATTTCGGAAGCTATGCCGAATTCGGCAAGGTGCGCCAATGGTTGGATAGCTTTTCCAATCTTTATTGCATAGGCCGAAACGGGCAACACCGCTACAACAACATGGACCATTCCATGCTCTGCGCCATTGAAGCTGTCCGCGCCTTGTTCGGGGAAACCGACAAGGCCGCAATCTGGGATGTTAATACCGAAAAGGACTACCATGAATCCAAATAAAGTTGTAACGATTCGAATCGCTTTACTTGCCATTGCATGCGGACTACTAATATTCAACTGTATATCTTATCAGTTTAAACAAAAACACAAGTGGTCATGCGATTTCATTTATCGTTATAATGAAATTGCATGTATGCATGAAGGAATCGATCCATTCGACATATTCGAGAGAAAAATAACCACTGAAAAGTTTCGTGGTATTAAACGTCCAGACAAAAACGATGAGCCCCAAGACAGTCGTAGAATAGTTCATGCATACCCTGCCTGGCATGCAGCCGTTTTCTGGTGGTATGGCTATGCGCCTAGACAGATTTGTTTGGCTTTCCTAGTAGCATGTAACATCTAAAACTTGTATAAAATGGGATTTGCAGTACATTATCTCCAGTGTCATAAACACAGGAGGAAAAAATGCCTGCAACCAAATACCACATAGAATTGAATGACGAAGACAGGAGGATTCTACAGGATACCGTGTCCAAGGGAAAGGCGCCGGCCAAAATGATACTGCGTGCGAACATCCTGCTGGCGTCGGACAGCGCATGCGGGAGGTGCATGACGGTGGCGGAGGTCGCCGCCGCGCTGCACACGTCCCCGACGACCGTCCAGACCGCTAGGGCGTCCTACGCGAAGAACGGGCTTGACCTGACGATACACCGGAAAAAACGCTCCGCCCCGCCCGTCGCCGCCAAGGTGACCGGCGAGGTGGAGGCCCGGATCATCGCGATGGCCTGCGGGGCGCCCCCGGACGGATACGGCAGATGGAGCGTGCGGCTGCTAGCGGCCAGATGCGTGGAGCTCGGCATAGTCCCTGACATTTCGCACATGACGGTGGCGAGGTTGCTAAAAAAAAAACGAATACTAGCCTCATCTGAAAAAATGCTGGTGCATCCCGCCGGAGCAGAACGCCGCGTTCGTCGCGGCGATGGAGGATGTCCTCGAAGTCTACGCGCGCCCCTACGATCCGGACTATCCGGTCGTGTGCATGGACGAGAAGCCCCTGCAGCTTTTCGCCAGCCCGCGGAGAAGCCTGCACTCGAAGGACGGCAGGATCGAGTACGAGGACAGCGAATACATACGGAACGGGACGGCCAGCGTCTTCCTGTTCACCGAGCCTTTGCGCGGCTGGCGGAAAGCCGACGCGCAGGAGCACAGGACGCGGGAGGACTAGGCGCGGGAAATCAGATGGCTGCTGGAGGAGCAATATCCGGACGCGGTGAAAGTGGTTCTTGTAATGGACAATCTCAACACGCATGCGATCGCCTCCCTGTACCAGACCTTCCCGCCTGCCCGTGCGGCCGCCTTGGCGAGGAGGCTCGAAATCCATTACACTCCCAGGCATGGGAGCTGGCTTGACATAGCGGAAATTGAGTTGTCGGCAATGACGATCCAATGCCTCGCGAAAAGAAGAATCCCTGATCTGGAGACACTCAGGGAGTTGCTTAAGCCATGGTGCCATGACAGAAATTCAAGACAGAAAGGAGTTGAATGGCATTTTAAGACAGATGAGGCGCGGATAAAGCTAAAACACCTTTATCCCATCATAAATTTTAAATGTTACAGACTTTTGAAATTACCTCAACAAAGAAAAATATACGCGAATGGTTGAATGCTGTTACTTCGCCGCAATTCTTTGGTCTTTTACCTTTTTCGCTCATACCCACGAATGGTATAGCATCGGGAAGGTTGGAACATACAGTTTTCTGCATCTGTTCATTCTATCTTCTTGTTGCCTAATGAGCATTTTAAATCATGACGAAAATGAACGGATTCATAAGCTTTTCGGCAAGTTATTATCCTTAAGGAGGATAAAAAAGCCAGAATGTTTATGAGAGCTCGATAAGTCAATACATTATCTCCCTTGACAAACAATGAGAGCGCCAGCAGTCACATGACGAATGCCATTATGCTTTTCCCAACCGTCTTTTAAGTTTCCAACGCAACATTGAAACTTGATGAAAACGCACGAGAAGGATCGGGTGCCGCACGATAGTCGCGACAACGGCATCCACTTCCCCCTTTTTACGTGTCCGTTCTATCAAGAAAGTCAGAAGAAATCCGAAATCGACAACTGCGTAATAATGCAGTATTTTCACATTTTTCAGAAACTTACCGTAATCAACATTATTCAAATACCGATATTGGCAATTCCAAATACCGCTAATGTCTTTTATTGGATGTCCGAGGACTCGGTTCGCCTCGCATAACGCCGGCTGATCCTGAGGGACTCCGTTTGCAAGCGATTTCTTCCAGCACTCATGCCAATTGTCAAACAGTTCATGGGCCACAGGCGTATTGCGCGCAAACATGACGCCGCCATTGAAATATGGTTCATTCGCCAAATCATTAAAGCCCGCTTTTCTTGATCTTTCCACATCGTCGTTCGTATGGCCTTGTGAGAGCGGACGGTTAAGATCTGTCACCATCGCGACATCTGCATCCGTGTCATCTATGTCGTCAAGACATCCGGTCACAAATGTATCACTATCAATATAAAGAAAATCCCCTTCGATAATCCGACGGAGATTTGTCTTTAGATAGCGAGAACGCTGCATGACATTGTATTCAGGTGGAATGTCAACGACAACTGGAGTCGCATTTTTCAAGATGGAGGAGCCATATTTTTCCAACGCAAGATGTGTGGATTCATCCATGACCACATACGCCTGGCCTGCCGGATTGTGCTTCTTGAAGGTATGAAGCGACAACACAACCATGGCGGTATAACTGTCATTCCCAGTACAGGTCAGAACATAAACAAGTTTGCTTTTCATCTTATTGAAATTTCCCTAAAACAGTATGATTGAAAAAAGATAACCATCTTCCCTCCTATATGAGGTTCTTTATTGTTACATAAGATAATACTGTAATTGTTTTCGGCCACTTACCATTGACAAAAAGATTAAGATGACACTTTTCTCTTCTACAGATGTTATAAATAATATTAGCACACAAAAAACATTATGAAATGAAAGAATCTATAGATACCTCATGTATTTTTGCCCCAATCACCCTTAAGTTTGATTAATGGATAATATACTAATTTGAAATACAGACATACAGGCAAGGTAAACCAACGTCCTGCCAGTATCAATGGTGTGGCTATACGTTTTGGGAGATTTGCCAATTTCATGAATTGCTTGAAGTTCTCAAGTCCGTCTCCCGCTAGCAGAGTTTGAAGTCCATTCTTACGTACCGTTTCGGTAACACCACGCTGATTGTGCGGGAAGAAGAAGACGAGGAAGAAGAGCGAAAGCCAGCTTCGTTGCCAGACCTGCGCAACATCAAGCGTCACGTCATGTTTATGCTGTATGTAAAATGCAAGCAGAGAACGCATTACCAATGCAACTGAATGAAGGTCACGAACTTTTATTGACGTTGAAATGGAACCGACGCGTCTTCGATGGAAATAAAAGGCATAATTCATCACAAGTACCTTTTCTGCAAGAAAAAGTACACGTGGAGCCCATTCCTCGTCTTCCTCATAAGCATTAATATATTGCAAGTCATTCCTGCGTAAAAAGTCCAGACGATGCAGAGTAAGCCACACTGGAGAATAAGGGAGCACATGCAATCTACCGATATGAACAGTCGCTTCCTTGCCTGTAAATATTTTACCATCATCTTCAGGAAGATAGTTGAAACGTTTACGTGTAAATTCCTTAGTACCATCATCGTATTCATTTACCTGCGTAGCTGCTGCAGCAACCAGATCTACATCGCCATGCTCCGCAATGGCTTTTGCAAAACGCTCAAGTGAATCTTTTTCTATCCAGTCATCACCATCGATGAACAACACATACTTGCCTCTCGCTTCACGTATCCCTTTGTTTCTGGACATAGAGGCAAATCCGCTTTTAGGAGCTTTATACAACTTGAAGTGCGTATCCGCCTCAACCGCTCTCTGAAGCAATTCAAGCGTTTTGTCCTTTGACTCCTCGTACATGAGGAGACATTCGAAATTATCATATGTCTGCTCACGTATGGAAGTCACCATGTCATCGACATAGCGTGCAACATCGCAACAGGGTACGATGATGGAGAAAAGTATTGTTTTGTTTTCTGTCGTCATTTCATGATCATCCTGACAATGGGGAAATAGAAAAATCTGAAATAAGCGTCGGCCAAATGGAAGTCATGCTTTTGCGCAGCCTGCTTCACCAACGGAATCGCCAACCGCTTAGGCAGGCTGGTTTTTTCAGCTATTTTACGGAAACGCTCCCATTTGCTCTCGCCTCCCATGACATTATCCAACGCCTGTATCCGGACATCCCCTTCGAACTTCGCGACATACTGGGGATTGAAAAAATACCAGTATATCATGGAAACCCATTGGTTGCGCCATACATTCAGCACATCCTCCGGTATATCATGGGTGTCATGGAAATCAAATTGCATATTGACGATTTTTGAAAAATCCATGAGCAGCTTCGGCGAACAGGCGCTCTGCACGGAGCCTCCCCAGCGGCGGTAGTTGTAGAATTCAAAATCCAAAGCACTCACCTTTTCAGCATAGAACCAAACGCGTGGCGTCCATTCCGTGTCCTCCTGCTGGCATCCATGCGCGAAATACAAATCATGAGCCCGCAAAAACTCCGTCCTGCAAATATTGAGCACCTGATAATTCTGTGCACGACCGACTTTCACGATCAGCTGCCGCCCCGTGATGACTTTTCCTTCATCGGCTTTGCTGATGTTGGAGAAACGTCTTGTCACTTGAAAACTTCCATCCTCCTTCTGGAACATTTCCTTTCCTGACGTCAGAAGCACATCCAGCCCGCCGCATGCGTCTATCGTCTTCGCAAAAACTTCCAGCGACTGCGGTTCAATCCAGTCATCGCCATCGACGAACACCACGTACTCCCCTTTCGCCTCCCGTATGCCATAATTGTAAGAAGCGGAACCAGAACCACTTTTCGGCAAAGAAACTGCCGTGAACCGAGCGTCCTCACGACTGATCTCCTGACAACGTTCCAAAGACCTGTCCCTTGATTCCTCAACCACCAGAATGCATTCGAAATCGCCGAAAGTCTGCGCTTTCAGCGATTCCACCATTTTGTCAATGAATGGTTCCGACTGATATGCAGGAGTAATAATTGTAAACTTGGGCTTGTTTTCCATTGTAGATCATTATTCTTTTTCTTGTTTTTTCCTCACGAGGCCAAAGCCATTCAACCATGTGAAACTAGCAAGTCAGAAAGTCAAAATTAAAATTCTTGTCGTTTTCATGCCCCTCCCTTCTTGCGGAAAACCACTTTTTTCAACACTGCCATTGCATCTTCGCGGAACACCGCAAGGAGAAGACCAATGGAAATGGCCATTGAGACAACACCTTTCACAAAGAAGCCATGCAAGCCATCAAGCGGGATAGCATAGGTCCCCCCCCATGTCGCTCCGCTGAACAGCACGGCCAGTAGCAGATATTTCGTCTGTTCCCGCCAATAGTATATAGCTTCTCGCTTGCCAAAGAAAGCCGTAAACACAGCGTATGACTCCCATGGCATCTGAATGAAGATATCTGTCAGAAGCGTCGCCAATAATACGCCGTCCAGCTTGTATTCATCAGGAAAAACATTGATGAATGTCAAGTTCAATACTAGATTCGCAATGCCTGCGACCACTGCCTTCCATTTATCCGGTTGCCAAAGTGCCGCAGCATTCTTGAACATGCGCAATGTCTCGCGTGACTGCATTTCATAGAACCAGATGACCATCAAAAGCGGTGTCAGAAAATGACGTATCAGCGTCGGGTCATTTTTTGTCCATATAATCATAAACGGCTGATATAACGCCAAAAGCATCGCCCCCCCCCATAGAATAATGCACATCAGCAGTCGATGCGCCTTCATGAGAAGCTTGAAATTCTCCTCTTTGGATTCCGTGTAGATCCTATTGCCGAATCCTCCAAGCATTGAATAACACAATCCGCCGGCCATGGATGCCACAGAGTCTCTGATATGCCCGTAACTTCCATATGAGGCAACAGATGTAAGCCCCAGAAATGACGAAATGACGACTGTATCAAATGAATTAGACATCACCGCACCAATCTTATGCATGAAAATCGCCTTGACATCAGAAATAATACGTTTGATGTCCTGCGAAGGCAATTTTCCGCGAGGAACCATTTCAGGATAATATTTTCTTGAGGCTACCATCACACTTATGTTGTTAAGCAACGCGCATGCAATGAGTACCAGTACATAGTGGTAATAATTATGTGTCAGACATAAGACCACACAAGACAGGATAAACTCCGTACCCCCAGTGGCAATGCCAATATAGGTCGTGATATCGCCACGGTGATGCGCGGCAAAAACCGCCCCCCGGTAGGCAAAGAAAAAATATCCAATGGCGGTCTTCAATAGAAACATCAAATACAGGATGTATAGATTCACATCCGCCGGAACATGGCCATGAATGAAATGTTTCAAAAAGGGCATAACGCATAAACCACTGATGAAGATAAACGCCCCGACAAATTGATAGACCTTCTTGAAGAAATGCAGATAAGCGCAAAGCAGTTCATTGTTATCTTCGGCGACGGGCTTGTACATGTAGCAGACAATCGCATTGCCGAATCCTAATTCCGACAGCATCAGCATGCCCAGAATGGAAAAAAACAACCCGTTCAGTCCCAGATACTCAGATCCGAGAATCCACAAGAATAATGTTTTGCGCAAAAACGGGAAAACAGTCGCCACGCACTGGCTAATGAAATAAGCAATCGCGTTCCGTTTTGTATTCTTTATAAAATCAAGTTTCATTTATCCATCAACACAGTATTAACCAGAACCTCCCCTATTTCGACTTCTTCTGTCTAGATTTCGAATCTATAAATTGTTAATTTACATCAAATTCGTCAATTGACAAAACATTTAAGCCCAAATATCCAATCCATTTTTCATCAAATTATATTTTCATAAGATTATATGATTATAACATATCTATTCACGGAACACCGCCACCGCGTGGTTCGGCGCCATAGCGCGGTTGTAAGCGAAAAACAATGTCCGTTCGTCCAATGGAAGCCGCCAAAGCCGCGTCCCGTCACGATGGACATGGCCCGCGTCACCCCATACACACTCCGCGTCAACGGGCAGGTCATGGGCCAACGAAGCGCGAAGGCCAGGACCGCGTCCCGTCGGAAACGCCTCTGTCATCCAGGCTATCGCCAACTCGTCCAAAGACTTGGGACATTCAATTCCATGAAGGAATTCGTCCAACAATTCAAAACGATGGCGCAAAGCCAACGGCTGCGACAGCGTCTCCGCTTCACGTTCTTCGCACCACGACAATAGTTTCCGCAACGAGTCCTCTTTTTCCAAAACCATTGTCCGAAACGTCTTGCGCAACGGGGCGGCATTATGGAAACGGTCGAGTATCTTCGAAAGATGGCGGCAATGGCGCATGGCCTCCGGATCCATCGTCGGAGTCGCCATCACATCATACGGCGGATCGGGGCTGAAAATGATTCCACGCGAAGCCGCCTCTTTGCGCAACTGCGTTCCGGGCAATATCTTCAGGACTTCCATCTGCACTTCGCCCGGCCCGATCCTTACCAGTTGTTCCGCATCGGAGACGACATCGTCCAACGTCTGCTCAGGAAGTCCGGTCAATAAGTCACAATGCGTTTCAAACGAACGGATTCCAACTAAAAATGACAATCCTTCCAACGCCGCGGCCGTATCCGTGCTACGACCTACAGCCAGCAAAGACGCATGGTTCAATGTCTGGATGCCCGATTCGATGTGCAGCAGGCCAGGCGGTGCCTTCAGCAATTCCCCCCGCACTTCCTTGCCGAGCACCCCCGGATGGATTTCCAGATGAAAACGCATGGTGGGAAACTCCTCTCGGAACATCCGCAGCAAGGCAGCGCCGCGCGAATCCGGCATGTTGAACGTCCTGTCCAACATCCGCACTTCCTTCACGCCGCAGTCTCGCAAATGCGCAAGTTCCTCCCGCACAGTATCCAATGAACGCAACCGGACATTTGTCCGGCTGCTTGTGCAATACGTGCAGCCCATTGGGCAGCCGCGAGACGTCTCCAGTTGCACAAAGGGCTTGCCGAATTCATAAAAAGCATGACGACACGGGATCGACGATGTCGCCCAATCCGTCATCAGCCCGGCTTGGCCGTTATCCGCAACCGTCCCGTCCGCAAGACGATACAATAGTCCGGGAACGCCCGCCAGATCCGCGCCTGTTTTCAACCGCTCCAGCAGGACGGGCATGATCGGCTCCCCTTCCCCGCGGCACGCAAAATCCACGGAAGGGGTTGTCTTCAAAAGTTCGACGGCACCATCGCCAAGATTCTCCGGACCGCCGACAGCGATCCGCACATCCGATTTAAGGCATTTCACGCGTTTCAGAATATCAAGCGTCAAATCACGGTTGAACAGATACAGCGATGCACAGACCAGATCCGGCTCTTTCGCGACAACCTTCCGCGCAATTTCAAATGGGTCATCCCCCAACACGCCGTCAACACGCTCCCATTCCCAGCCGGACACATTCGCGCAGGCATTCGCCAAAAGCGGCAGTGCCAAGGACGAATGGGAATACGACGATTGAATGCCCAACCAAACTAGCCGCATAATACCATTCGCCCTTTCTTATTCATTATTAATCACTTGCTCGTGCAGCCCAGACGGAGGCTCGGCAGGACGGCACGCGCGTAATTGTCGAAATTGAACACCGTGTAGCCTTTCAGCCCAAGATCGCGAACGGCCTGGATCTGTTCGATCATGTTCAACGGATCCTGCGGCTTCGTCCAGCAGGAAAGTCCGATGCCCGGGCACAGTTTCACGTCATGCGCCCAAGCGATCTGCCGTTTGACCTTCCCCTTGAAGGCCACGGCGGAATCCACATAATCCATCGGGCAGGCGAAATCCAGCCAGCCGTTACGGCACCACAGCTCCCAGTCCTGTCCGACGCCGTCGCGGTCGGACATCCAGTTGCCGAACAACGCGGCCGAAATCTGGATCGTCGGACGAAGCGCCTTCGCTTCGTCATGGACGAGTTTCACCAACGCCGTGATGTTGTCGCGACGGAACTGCAGCCATTCGTTTTTCAACGCGTCGGAACGCGTATCGGCCGGCCAGTTTTCGACCTTCTTTCCGATACGCTCCTCAAAGCGTGCGCGGCAGCCGTCGCAGAAGCAACTGGAGCTGTCGGGATAGCGGATATAGTCGAAATGGATGCCATCCAGATCCGGATAATTCCGAACGAGTTCCAGCATGGCGTCCGCCTCCTGTCGGCGGTTCAGAGGATTCGACGGGCAGAGCCACGTGTCCTTCTGTTCGCCGTTGAACAGCACTTGCGTCCGTTTTTCGGCTTTCATCTTCTCCACAAACGCCTTGTCCAAATGGCTGCCCATGTTCCAATTGACCTTCCAAACATGGCATTTCACGCCGTACTTCTTGCAAGCGTCCAGACATTGGCGGACTTGGTCGCCCTGTTTCGCGTAATTCGCATATGTCGGAAGAACATCGCTCTTGTAATAGGCCATGCCGCCCCAAAGCATGTTCGGAAGAATCGTATTGAAACCGTTGTCCACCAGGAACTTGATGGATTCGTCCCAATTGTTTCCAGGCAGCCCGAACGCGCTATGGCACCAGAATCCGCGCTGTTCGCCCTCCACAGGCTTCACCTGACGGCACAACGCCTCAATCACCTTGTTCTGAGCGTCTTCGCAAAGTTTGATGCACTCCACCCAACGCGCTTCAGCCAATGCGCCGCGCGCCTTTTCACGCAACTCAAAAGCCGCGGCCAACGCGCTTTTCGCTTCCATGGACGCGTCTTTCGCAAACTTTGAACGGATGTCCTCAAGCCCAGTATAATTCTCAATAACACCAATAGCTTCCAGCCAATTGGCCGCGGATTTCTTCCAAATGTCCGGAGCCAGATAATTTACAAGCGACAGCAGGAACTGCTTGACATTCTTGCCGCTGGCGTCGAACCAGACATGTCCGAGAAACACGCCCGCCGACGTCGCGGTAGCGGCCGCAAGACCGCTGTCCGTCCCGTCCGGTTCGCACCATTTGGCGATGACTTTTCCAGGGCCTGCCAGCTCCGCGACGGTCGTATGCGGAGAGGCCTGATAGGCGATATCCGGTTGCATTGGAATGGCATCCGCCGTCGCCTTCATGCCTTGGAAACGCCCCTGCGAACTGCGCTGCCAGCCCATCCTCTTGATGCCAAGCAACTGGTCGACGCCCTTCGCGATGTTGTAGCAGGCGATGACCTTTCCGCCACGTTTCACAAATGCATCCAATTTCTCTAGCAAACCTTCCGGAACACGCGGATTGTAGGGCAGAACGGCGATTTTCGTCTTCGCCAACGCCTGTTCCGTCACATCCAGATCCGATGTCGTATAGGCTTCTATTCCCAAATCCTCCAGCGACTGCGCAAAAGCCGCCGCATAAGACGCATAGCCCTTCGACTCCGGATCATTCGGCGACACGCAGGACGCCGCCATGATCACGAGAACATCCGCGTTCTGGACAGCCGGCCGGATATTGGCAATCGCCGCCACGGAATCATACTCGTTTTGATTGCGCCATGCGGAGATGCGCACCGTGCTGATCTTTCCCCAACCATCCGGGCTGCCTTCCATACTGGCGTTGGATTTGCTCAGGACGACATGCTGCCAGCGTCCTATGTGCTTCACACCGAAACTAATGCGATACCAGCCGTTTCCGCTGCGCAAATAGGCGATCAGTTGGCTGGCGGAATCCAAATCCGCGCAGTAGAAATCGAATTCGATTCCGCGCGCATTGGACAAATCCGCCTTCAATTGGATGTCCCACGACGCACGTTCGGACGTGATGGTCGTGAAATTCAAGGGCAGTTTCACATAGCCACCTGTTTCAGCCTCGACATACTCCACAGGCGTGGTCCCCCACATCGGCAGAAAAACACGGCGCGCCTCCTCCGTGTTCTTGAAACGCAGTTCGGGGAAGACATCCGCCGTAGCCTTCGGCGGCGCGGGAATCGTCTGCGCGACCGCCGTCATGCACATCAACGCCAAACCACACCATAAAACACGTCTGCTCATCGTCAATCTCCTTTTCAAAAATTGATTGAAACTTGCCTGTCAGAACTTCGTGAACGAAACTTCCCCCACCGTCTCCACTTTCTTTACATTATCGGCATCACAATAGACGAAAACAAACGCAGGGCGAGCCACGCTCGTCTCAGCCAGACGCTCCGCCACCGTTTCGCCGCCGACAAACGCCGTCGTCGAATACACATCCGACAACGTCGGATTCCGCACAACAACCGTCACGCCGCCAAGCCCTTCCGCGCCACCGCACGGCCGTCCCGTGCGCGGATCCATCAAATGACCTACTTTCTTTCCCGCAATGATGCGATACCGTTCGTAATCACCACTCGTCGCGATGCAGCAGTCCAACATGTACACCGCACCTACATTCTCGCCACCAGCTCGCGGATTTCGTACGCCAATTGTATACTTATGCCGCCATTTCGGCGCTTTCTCCGAACAGTAGATGTTGCCGCCCAAATCGATAAGATAGGACTTCAGCCCATGCCGCTTCACGACGGCGATGGCCTTGCTCAACGCGAAGCCTTTGGCGATCCCCCCGAAGTCCAGCCGCATGCCGTTCACGCCGAAACGGACCGAATGCGCCGTTTCATCCAACGCCAGCTTGTCGAATCCGACCTTCGCCTTCGCCGCCGCGATCTCATCATCCGTCGGCCATGTGGAACGCTTTGCATGGAAGCCCCACAGGCTCAGCAACGGACCGACCGTCACATCGAACAGCCCGTCGCTGTCCCGCCAGCCGTCGCGTGCGGCCAGCAGTATCTCCCACAGGATGTCGGAGCATTTCACAGCTTCGTCTGCAGCGCGGCTGTTCAGTTTCGACAATTCGCTTTCTGGATCATACGCGTTCAACGTGTCATGCAACTTTCGCATCTCGGCGGTCAGCTCGCGAAACACGGCGTCGCCGTCCTCCGCGGCACATTCATGCAGCGTCAGACGGCATTGCGTGTTGAACACCTCGAAATCGCGCACATATGATTCGGAAGCCACGCCGTTCAGGCGGGGCGCCCCGCGGAAAAAGCACGCCATGCCGCAAAGCAACAGCGCCAATACCGCCAAACTCGCGATTTGTTTCACTGCGTTATTCATAACCAAGACGTTTGTATCATCCGTTCGACGACTGGAGCCGCTCTTCCGCCAAGGCCAGGCCTTTCTTCGCCATGTTCAGAATGCCCGGATACTGGTCCGCCTCCGTCGCCGCCTCGACCAGCATCTTGAAGCCGGGCACGATGAACTGACGATACCACTCCAGCCCGTCCTTCATCCATAGCTTGCCGTACGCGCCCAATGCCTGCATGAGACGCTGGCATGCCGCCGCGTAAAGCACGCGGCTCTGCGGCGGGTTGCCGCCCAGTTCATGCACCGTCCGGTTGTAGCGCCGCCAGACGGCCTGCCGCAACGATGATGGATAGCACTGATACGGATCGTAAAGCAACGAACCCAGATCGTAGGCCGCGCAACCAAGCCGCATCCCTTGGAAATCAATGAGATAGACCTGTCCGTCCATGACTTTCACATTCGCGCTTTGCAGATCGCGGTGGATGGGCACCAGCGGTTCGCGAAGCAACAACGAACGCATCTCGCAGTAGTCCTCCGCGGCGTCGCCCCACAGTTCCGGATGCTCCAGGCAGCGGTCCAGCATGTTGTTGCGGAAATAGTCGCGCTCCCAGTCGTACAAGCCTTTCGTGAAGCCCTTCTGCAACGGGAGCTCCTCCAGACGGACCGCCTGGTCGCCACGGACATGCAACAAAGCGATCTGGTCGACGACGTCATACAACAGATGTTCGCGCATCTGCTCGGAGACGAGATTGATGTCGCTCTGCCCCAAGTCGCTGGAAATCAGTTCGAACGTGTCCGCAAGATGCATCTTCACGGCGGGCACCTTCAGCCCCAGGCGGAACAGGAAGTCGCCGATGGCCGCGAAACTCGCGTTTTCGCGGCGCTCCGGATTGTAGGCGCACCAGACCCACGACTTGTCTTTGTAACGAATCCGCATATACTTGCGGCCGCTTCCCTGCTTCGCCAGATCCTCCAGCGAACATAGATCACGCCGCAGATCCAAACTCTTGAAAATCCGGTCGTCCGGTTTGCGCGACGCATCGACAGGCTTCGGCGACGGAACATCGTCGCCGACGAAAATGCCGTCCGCATACAACAGCGGGCGCGGCAGACGCGTATAGTCCCACAGGACGACGTTGTGCAGATGCGTCCCCTGCGGAACGCCCAGCTCAGAACCGAGCCCGAGCGCGCCCGTGCAGGTCACGCCTTTCACTTCCAGATCGAAACGCCGCTGGGCCTGCACCGCCTGCGCCTTGCGGAGCATCGTGTGATACTTCAGCGAGCAGTCCATGATTTCGCTATGCGCGCGGATATAGTCTCCCGTCGTCCCCATGTCAGACCAATACACGTCATGGCTCGCCACGACGCCTTCCACTCTCAGCCCCGCGTCAACGGCCTTCTGGTAGGCGTCGATGATGTCGGGAGCCTCGTTTTCCGGATCCAGAAAATCCAGAATATCGCGACGGAATATATGAATGCCCGCGAACGTGTAGCCATCATGACCGGAGCTGCGGAATTTCACGACACGGCCGCTCAGATCCAGCGTCACCGTCCGCGGCCCCTTGCCGGGGATAACCAGAGCCGTCACATCCGCATGGCTCGACAGATGCTGTTCAATCAGCCTCCGCAAGTCATAATCGACGATGACATCGACATTATGAACGAGAATGTTATCTGCCTCCGGAACCAATTTGATGCCTTCCCGCAGGCCACCGCCCTGGTTCAGCAGTTTGCTCTCCATGGACACACGGATGTCCCATCCGTATTTCTCCTTCAGACGGCGCGCCGCCTCATAGACGCGATCGCCCTGATAGCACGCGTTGACGATGATTTCCTTCATGCCGACTTCGGACAGCACCGAACTCGCCAGTTCCAAAAGCGGCACGCCGCAAAAAGGAACCAGCGCTTTCGGACGGCTCAACGTCGCCGGACGCAGACGGCGGCCTTCCCCAGCCGCCAATACAAAACCGCAAATGTGACTCATGCTTTTTCCTCCAACTTATTCGTTGACTTTTCACCTTCCACTTTCTATTTTCACGCAATCCGCCACGCTTCGCGACGGGCCGCCTAAAGGTTCAAAGTTGTTTTCAGATTAATCCATATTCAACATAAATGGTGACGACGCTTTTTCCATTAATTAATAGGATTTTTATTGTTTTTTAACCATGCTTTTTCCATTTTACACGATATAATATCGTCAATTCATTTTCCATGGTTCATTTTCAACTTTCACCATCACCCCCATGCCATTCAACGAACTCATCCAAGCCCTCTCGCAACCGCCCGTCGCGCCACCCGCCCAATACACGCTCGGAACGCCGCTCTTCTTCGTCAACTATCTGGACGGGACAACTCCCGCCGAACCAGCCGTCGCCTGCCTGCGGCTTGTCGACGGCCATCTCAAGGCTTTCGCCGCCATGCGGGACTCCGTCATCCGCAATGACGCAACCCACGACAACGAGCACACTTGGGAAACTGGCGACGCCTTCGAGTTCTTCTTCCAGCCACGATATCGCGAAGACTACTACGAAGCCCATGTCACGCCGGAGCAAATACGGCTTCAGCTGCACCTTCAGGATTACCGCACATTCCGCGGCGTCCCCCATGAACAGAAAATCTGCGACATCGGACTCACGGCTAAAACACAAATTTTCCGCGACCGCAACCTTTGGCTCGCGGAAATGGACATTCCCTGCGCGGCCATGGGCATGGCCGTCGAACATGTCATCGGCTCACGATTCGTCTTCTCGCGATACAATTACGACTTCGACGGAAGCAAGCCGGCCATCACATCGACGCAAGTCTTTCCGAAAACGGCCCATTTTCCACCGTTATGGCATGTCATCGCATGAACAACGGATATTCGCGCCCTTGCATCGCACGGATGGAATACGTATCCCAGAACGGGTAACCGCGCCATGCCTCCTGAACGCCGTTGACCAGTCCACCGACGAATCCGAGAGGAATCCCCACCACATACCGAAACGTCCCGACAACAGGTTCATCATGGCACCAACGCAGGCCTGACACCATGACATCGCCACATTCACAGACGCCTTCGACCAGCATGTCTGGCAGAACGTTCAACGGAAACAGCGCCTTGGCGACAGGCGTGGAGCTTTTCGGCGGCGGCGGCAACTGGCCGCCAATGTCGCTGTTGTTTCGACGACAGTCATTAATACGCCCAATCACGTCCCCATCCCACGTCTTCCAGCCGTATGTCCAAGCGATTTCAGCGGCCGTAACGACCTTTTTGTCATCGTTCAAAAGAAAAAAGATTTCCGCCATTCGATACGCAACTTCCGCGACCGTCTCTTTGTTGCGATCATTCACGGGCTGGCAGTCTTCAATAATAGTCTCATACTGCTCCGCCGCCTTGCGGTAATAGGCCGTCGCCGTCCGTATGTCATTCGGGAACAGCCGCGCCGCCGCCATGAATGCTTCCGCCAAATGATGGCGGATGACGGCCCGTTCGCTTGCGAATCCGTTTTTTGTCCGAAGTTCCAACGCACGCTGCAACAACGTGATGCTTTGGTTCAGCAGAACTGACGCCTCCTCAAGGCTGCCCGCCTTGAAGGCCTGCTCATAATAGAACCGCCCCGCCTCGACGCAGACATCCGCATCCTCCATGTCCACATGCCGTTCGTCGTTCGGCCCGAATTTATAGGTCGTCACAGTCGGCTTGCCAGACGGCGTCTGCGCAACAACCGTTGCGCAGACAAGCAGCAGAATTCCAATAAAATGCCTTTTTATGGTATTCATTTCTTGCATTCTAGGGCTTCTAGGGCTTCTAGAGCTTCTAGAAACCATAAGCATTGTCTCTGCTTTAGCGCGAAGCGGTTTTCTGCGCATGCTTCACCCAGCAGACGCCGCAAACGCAGCGTTTCAGGCCGCATGTCCCGTCGTCGGGAGCATCGTCAGGACGCTTCACGCTTTCCCAAACAAGCTTCGCAAACTCCCTCCATTCAGGATCTTCCTTGCTCGTGAAGGCATGCTCCGTAATCTGCCCCCAGCCGCCCTGCTCGACGGGCAGCGCGATGTTCAGAATACGGCTCGCCGGAATGTTCACGACGTTTACCAGCGTGTCGAATGGCTCCTTCGACAGCTCTTCGCCGAAGCGTTTCGCGATGGCTTCGCGCAACGCCCTTTCGCCTTCGGCGTCGATCTGGCTGCCTTCGCCGCGGGAGAACGAATAGTCGCCGAAATACTGCACGTTCAGATCCAGCCACGTGATGACCAGATTCAGGCTGTCCTTATCCTCCAGCAACGGCTTGCAATGGCCTTTCATCAGTTTCTTCATCAGATTGCTCGCATGGGAGAAATAGTCACGCGGCACACTGGAGCCTGTCTCCTGGTTGCGTTGCGCGAGACGGATACTGCCAGGAACCCTCATGATATTCATATACGACTGTGAATACGGCGTCCATGTCGGGCGGCGCTTATCCATGATGCCGCGCAAGTCCAGTTTTTCCGTCGCCTTGCCGAAGCCGTGGCAGCTGATGCAGTAGCGGTCCCACACGGGCTGCACGGAACGGACATAGCTGAAGCCGCCCGCATATTCCGTTCCCGGAACTGGTTTGATTTCATCAGGTTGCTTCATCGACATCGGACGCGCGGGCGCCGTCTGCGAACGGTTTTCATGGCAGCCGACGCAGCTCAGCAGTTCGCCGCCCTGCACGTAGATGAACGACCGCATCGTCATGATCGCCTGTCCCGTTTCGTCCAACGCCTGCAGCTGCAACGGTTTGCCGGAAGGCAGATGGAAGAACGCGGAGCCGTCTTCGCGAACGGGCACGGTCCCTTCAACTTTCTTCGTGATTTCGTTGTCCGCCACGCTGCGGCTCGGGACGGACGCCGTCGGCTGGCAGATGATGGAATTGACGCGCAGCGCTTTCACCTTCGCGCCGAAATCCATGCGGCCGATGTTCGCGTTCTGGATATAGACCAGGCCGGGCTTGTCGCTGTTCGCGGTTGCCAAGGCGGAACACAGATTCGGCGGCATGGGACGGCTCTGGATCGGAATCGGGCAGATGGAAGACATGTTCGGATCGACATAAATCTCTTCACGGCCGCCCATCGTGTCGATCAGCCAGATACGATAGGCGTTGACCGACTGGATGCCGCCTTCGAAGACGATCGGTTCTTCGGAACGCGCCACAAACGTAAGTTCTTCATTCAACGGCCACGGCGACGTAAACGGATGCTCTGTGCGGCCTTCGCCTTCCGGAAAGCGCTCTTCCGGCGTGATTCGCGTCAGCGGCTCGGGGCCGTCCTCGCCAAGCTTCTGGTCGATGTGGATGATGGAACCAGCCGTGTAGGAATGGTGGGCCATCGCCGTCGCAATGATTTTGTCCGAGCCCGGAATCAGCCGCGCCTCCGCGATCATGTAGGGGTTGCGCGTGTAGTTGCCGTAGAAATGGGCCGTTCCCGTGCCGTCGGGACGCATCGTCCAAAGGCTCTGGTAGATCGTGTCATGACGGTTGATGTAGTCCCACCGCGTGTAGATGATACGGCCGTCCGCCAGAACGCTCGGATCCCATTCGTTCGCCTCGCCGTAGGAGAGCGGACGGATGTTCTTGCCGTCGCCGTCCATCCTGTAGAGGAAATAGGCGGGCGTGTAGCGGCCGCCGTGGCAACGCCCGAAGGATTGGCAACGCGTTGAAACAAAAGCAATTCCGCCATCCGGCAGATAGCATGGGTCGAAATCTTCGATAAGCACCGTGTTGCGGTTGCCGACACGCGTCATCGGATCGTCCTTCGTGCCTGTAATCTGGCGGAGTCCGCTGCCGTCCACGCCAATTTCATAGATGAAGAAACGGCGGCGGTTGGCGTCCTTCTCCGAATGGTCGCAGTAGGAGAACAGGATCTTCTTGCCGTCGTAGGACAAGTCCGGATGGGCCACGCTGCCAAGCGGAAGCTTCCCTTCCAGAAGGACTTCCTCACGCGGCTTCGCGGATTTCCAGTCATGCAGGACGACCAGCCCTGCGCCCGGGCGGCTGCGGCGGCCAAGATACTGGTCCACCATGTGGCTGTACGTCGTCGGCGGCTGCTTGTTAATCAACAAGTCGTTGAACGCCAACGCCGGATGTTTGAAGAGGATTTCACGGCGGATGGCGCGGAGCTCCTTGCCGATCGTCGTCCAGTCACTCTTTCCTTCCGCATTCCGCTTCGCCTCGATCTGCTCGCGATAGGCGGCAAGCTTCTCAGCGTAGCCGTCCATCGGCGTCGCCTTCGCAACGTATTCCAACGTCCGTTCCGCCAACGCCATGATGCTGTCGATTTCGGACATCGAACTCAACGACTCACGCGCTGTGACATACAATTTCATGTATTCCAACTGGGGCGCCTTTTCATCGGCCTGCAACGCCGCAAGTCTGGCCGCGTAGCGCTGTCCGCTCCGCCCCTGCTTCGCCGCCAGCTCCTTGATGACGGGAATCAGTTTTGCCGACAAATTCTTGCGGTTTTCAATCACAAAACGATGGCCGCCGCCGATATGCAGATCCTGATTGATCCAGCCCGCCACTTGCGGGAACTGCTCGTTCAATTTGTTCCAGCCCTCCATGGCAGCCCATGTCGCAGGACGCACCGCGTACAGCGAATATCCCATCCGCCAATCAGAGCTGCCACCAGCATTTTTGTCACAACCGCCGATGACCGTGAATTTCGTGTACTTTTTATCCAGCGCGAGGCAGATGTAGCTGTTCGCATGGGCGAACCACCCTTCATCATAATCCTTTCCGGCGATGTTCAGCTTCTGGTTGATTTCATTCTTGTTGATGCGAACCTTATCCCATTGCGCCCAAGAGCTTTTGATCTTAGCCGTGATCGCGGATTCCGTCGTGCCGTCAGCTTTTGTAAAAACAGGATTGACCCAGCAGGAATGGTCGCAGCCGTTGCTGTCGCCGCCGTCGTCCACAATCAGCCAAAGTTCATCCAATCCGGTCACATCCGCCGTCAGCGTGACAGGCCCCTCGGCCCGTTTGACATTCAGTTTGGCGTCCAACGGTTTCCATGCGCTCGCCGGCAGGGCATCCATTTCCGCTATCACCTTGGCGCAAGCCTCCTCCCAGCCGTCGATCGGGCCGGCCATCAAACTTCCGCATATCGCCAACAATATCAGCAAAAAGGCTCTTTTCATGATGGTATTCCTATGGTTTATGTAGCGCCGGCGTCCCCGCCGTCGGGAGATATTAAACAATATTGTAAAGAAAAATAATCTTTTTTTACCAAATTGCAATTTTTCAAGCCGATGGCGAGATGATTATTTACAAAAGAATTGGCATTTAATTCTTTTTTATATCATCACTGCTAAAATGTGACAGTATTGGTGCAACAATCATGGCGACGACCGCCCCCACGCAGACGCTGGAGCTCAGCAGCGACTTCAGCCACGGCAACGCCTGGCAGCTGATGTCCGGAACCATCTGGACGCCAAGCCCCGCCGTCAGTCCAACCGCCGCTATCAGAAGGTCATTGGACTTTTTGACGCTTTTGACGATCATCGTCAGCCCGACGTTCAGGAAATACGCCGCGGCAACCAGCATGCTGCCGCCGAGAACCGCCGCCGGCATCGCCGAAATCAACGCCGACAGTTTCGGCAAGAAACTCAGAAGCACCAGCATGGCGGCCACTTCGAAACCGACGACATGGTTCGTCACACCGCTCATCTGAGCGATGGCGATGTTGCCGCTGAACGATGTGTTCGCCGTCGTGCCGCCAAGCCCCGCCAGCAAACTGCCAATTCCATCCGCCAATAAACCGCCTGAAACTCGTTCATTTTCAACCTTTACGGGCTTTCCGTCGTTGCTGACCATCGCGATGGCGTGGATGTCGCCGTACGTCTCCAGCGTCGTCAGAACATAGGCAATACCAAAGGGTAGCATCAATTCAAAGGAAAAGTCGGGCATGCCGTACCAGAATGGTTTCGGGCAGCCCAGCCAGCCGGCCTTCGCGACGGTGCCATAGGTCGCCATCCCCATGAAATGGCCTGCGATGTAGCCGACGATCAGACCGAACACGATCGAGCCTGTCCGCAGGATTTTCCACGGCGAATACTGCGCCGCGAGAATGCACGCTATCGTAAACGTTCCCAGACAGATATGACGCCACATCCCATAGTCCGGCCCGTAGCCGCCGCCGAATTGCTTCAGACTCACCGGAATGACCGCGCATGCCAGCAGCGTCACGATCACGCCGATCACGATAGGCGGCGCGATTTTCTTCAGATGCCGTGCGAACGGTGACAGGATGATCTCCAGGGGCGCCATCGCCATCGTCATGCCGAACACCATCGCCAGACCGCCCATCTTGCCCGCCATGATGGACGGCGCGATGAACATGCTGCTCGAGCCCATCATCAGCAAATAACCCGAGCCGATGAACGGCAACTTGCCACATTGCAGGCATGTGGAGATGCCGCTGACAAGAATCGCCATCGTCACGATCTGACGTTGCGACTCCGCGTCCGCCCCTATCGCCCGCGCGATGATCAACGGCACCATGACCAGCCCCGCGAACATCGACAGCGTCTGCTGCAACGCCGCCACCAACCGCAAACCGTTGCTCTCCCCCTGCCCCCATGACAAATGACCGTATTTGTTTTTTGACATAATCGCTAAAACCACCTGCACAATGAAAAATCAATCTCTTTATCCATCCTATCCCTTTCTATACCTTCATCTTACAGACCTCTTAAAATCCTCTTGCAGTTGAAGATCTTCTCCATCAGGCTGTTGCGCGTATAATAATAATGGTTGGACGCTTCAAAACCAATCCGCGAATCCGCCCGCATGACGGCCAGAAGTTCCTCCGCCAACGCCATTTCCTCCGTCACAATGGCTTTCATCGCGGCCTTGTCTCCCGCGTCGCGGCGGCGGACGAAGCAAATTTGCAGATACGTGCTTCTGAAATGGCAGTACGCCGCCTTCGCGACGCTCAGCAAATCATCCATATTCGCTTTGTCAACCGCCTTGGACGCAGCCGCTTGCAGATAATCCAGACCTTCCTTCCAGCCTTCGCTCAAAATCTTGAATTCGTTTTCGAAGACATCCTCCGGATAGAAATTTCCTCGCCATGATTTCAGATCATCGTAGGGGAAACCGACCATCGTCGCGCTGTAACCCGTTGGCTTGTCATATAAAATGTCATGAGGGCCGCAATTCTGCGGCGCCGTGTATATGGTCGCCGTGCTGTTGAACGGGAAATGACGGAAACTCTCGTCGAATTTGTCGTATGCTTTCAACACCAATGGCGCGGCCGCTTCTCCAAAGTCTTCCCGCGCAATCTCTTCCTTGCTCTTGGATAGCAACCGGATATTGCCGCCCGGATAACCGCCGAGCGTCCAGCTGAGCATGAAATTCTTCACGCCTTCCTTCCGCAGATTCGCCAAATGCTCCTCCACGAGTCCGGGCACGGGAATGTACGGCACGGCGCTGAGCTCCCATGTGCAGTTCAACTGGACTTTCGCAACGGTTTCGACGCCCGCTTCGCGGGCTGTCTTCCACAGCTCCTTCGCCACAGGGCCTGGCCCGGGCTTCGATATTGAATAGTCCTGCACGACGCCTGCGTAGCCACCGACGTTCGTCGGCGTCAGCGTTTCACTAACGCATTGCAATTTAACGCCTTTCGGCAACATGCCGATCAAGTCTTTGTTCCATGGAGACGCCCATGCCCAGCTCCACGCGATGATCTCCGCGTCCGGTTTCGCCGCCCATGCGCCGCGCGCAAACGCGCCGATGACGTCCGCAATGACCGCCGCCGGACCGCGCGGCGCGCAACGCGAACACGCCGGCGGATGCGCAATGCTCGACTTCGCCCAGCAGTTCGTCAGATTCTCCGACATCGTGATGCAGAACAGCCCGCCCAGATCCGGAACCTCCGTGAACAGCCGTTTCACGCCGTCTTCCAACATCTTAAGCACTTCCGGTTTGCTCGTGCACAACGTATACAGATCGGCAAAGGACGCATGGATGCCCTTCCACTCCGGATGATTCTCGAAGAACGCCGCAGGCATCGCCCGCGGCTCGTTCAGATACAGCATCAGCTTGATGCCGCGGGCCGCCATCCGCTTCGACAGATTGCGCAGATTCTCCAGCCGCGTCTGCCAGCCCTCCGAATACGGCGTCTCGCCGAACCACGGAACTAGCGAATACAGAACCGCTTGCATCCACAATGCGTTGACGCCGTTCGCCGCATAGACGTCCAGCATGTTGTCCGGGAACGGATCCAGCTTCGCGTCGATCAGCGGATCGCCGTAAAGCGCTGAATACGAATACAGCATCCGCAGTTCCTTCGCATCGTTCGCAGGTTTCCGCCCGCGGGCGGAAATGCTCTGCAGGAAGCCGAACGGCGGTTCCTCCTTCAACGAAAGTCTGGAATAGACTTCGTCGCGAATGCAGCGCAGTTCCTCCGTCGCTTGAATCTGTTCCGTGGTAAGTTCCTTGTAGACAGGCTCTACCACGGTCGGTTTCATGCAACCGAGCTTGATCCAGAAGAAATCGTCTTCCCGCAGGATGAAATCCAGTTTTTCCGCCGTCCAGTCCAGAAGCGTCAGAATCTGGTCGTACGACAGCAGATGCCAATTTTGGCGGATGATGGTCAAATAGCCACGCGTCAACCACTTGTCACATTGCGATTCATCCAGCGACAGCCCCATCATCCCTCCCGCCTGCAGCAGTTTTTCAGACGTCGTCCGCAAGGCTTTCGCAAGTCGTTCCAGCGGAACCATCCCCCAGTTGCGCCACAGCACGGCCTGCCATGTCGTCGGAAAATGACGGCATTCCACCGCCGGTTTCGTCGCGCCCATTTCCAATGTGACTGCCATTGTACAATTCTCCTGCTATAACCATATAATATATGGCGACCTCTTCAAAAGAGGCGCCAAAATTCAAACCCATCATAATGTACCGTGCGTCAGTCGATGGTCAAATAATCACCAAAGATGCGCGCAGGTAAATAACGGATGCAACTATTCCGCAAAAAGATCGTCCGCGGTGACCTCACTATGGACAATCGAGCTATGGCTCCCATTCGCAACACCTTGCGGTGTAATGAACGTATGGACCATACCACCATTTTTCCGTGTAACCTGCCGAAAAATCTCAAGCCGCTCCCGCAAATGCTGTTCGTATTCCTTCGTAATCACATATTTCCCTTCGGAGAACTTGGCTTCGCACAAATGGACGATTTTGTCGGCACGTGCGATGAGCAAGTCTATTTGCGCGCCTTTTTCGGGGAGATCCTGTCTTGAAATCTTGCCTGGGGTATATCGCCATGCCGAGACTTGAGTCTCCATGCCTGAAATGCCCAGCGCCTTTTTGATTTGCGGCAAATGCGCAAGACACACAAGTTCGAAGGTCAATCCTTGCCAAATTGCAACTGATTGCGTCAGATAATGATGCAACCAATAATCATCATCGTGGCCACGTTCGTCATGGATAAATTTGAAATAAAAGAGCGTATAGAAATCACTGAGACGGATAATGGCGCTTTTGCTCTTGAGGCCAAATTGCGCATAGGATGTTATGAAATCACAACGTTCAAGATTCTTCAACACTTTACTGAGATTCCCCCCTGTCAGGCGAGTAGCCTCCATAATCTCTTCACGGGTCATTCCCTCCCGATGATTCGCCAAAGTGCGCACGACGGAAATATACCGTTCCGCATTGCTGAACAAGGCGGAATATAATTCGTCGAATTCCGTTCGTAGCATCCCATCCATGCGGAAGCAGAGCCGATCGATGTTTTGCGGAAGACTAAACTCTTTTTCCAACAGGCTCCAATAGAACGGCACACCTCCTAAAGCCATGTAACATTGAATGATCTGGTAACGGTCCCAATCGAAGCCACGGCTCTCCAAATACTCCTCGCATTCATGCAATGTGAAGGGGCGCAGATAGATGCGGCGGGTTATACGATTGTGCAACCCGCCTGGATTGTCAATCAGCTTGTCCGCCATCCAGGAAGTCGCGCTGCCGCAGGCAATAAGGAATATGTCATCACGCATGGCGACCCAGCTGTTCCAAAAGTATTCCAATGCCGCCACGAAATCACTCTGCTTGGCGTCTATCCAAGGCATTTCATCAAAGAACAGGATTTTGCGCTTCGTGGAGTCCAGACGTTCCAACCAGCTTGCCAGATACTCAAACGCCTCCATCCAATTGGAGAACGCAGGAACGTTCGCATTATCTCCATAACGAATGAGCGCCTTTCGGAAATTCTGGAGCTGGACGCCTGTCTTCGCCTTATGCGCCCCAACATAATGAAAATCAAATCGGTCTTTGAAGAAGCTACGTACCAGAAATGTCTTGCCTATTCGACGACGTCCATACAAAACGACAAACTCTGAACGCGATGATTCCATGGCTCGTGACAATTCTTCGCATTCACGATCACGTCCAATCCGTCTTTCCATTGTCGCCTCCTGAAAACATGCCTTGTAAAAACAAAATCACCATGACAATGATGTCGTTTTTATAAAATATTGACCAAAACTCAATTTTCAAGGCACTTTTGGTCAAGATTTTTACGAATTTTGACCAAAACTCAATTTTTCAGGCACTTTTGGTCAAGATTTTTATCAAAGGCCATGTCATCCGACGATGGAAGGTTGTATCGTCTCCGACCGAAATTCTACCTTACGCGATAGAGCTCCACATGGTCAAAGAAAACCTTTCCAACGCTTTTGGCTGCGCCAAGCTGGAAGCTCAGCCGCCGTTCGTCCTTCGGCGAGAAGAAATAGCCTTCAATTTCACGCCATTCGCCTTGTTTGAGATTGGGGGAGAAGAACTTGGAGCTGACGTGATCATCCCATCCCGTGCCGTTCGGCATGCGGAAACGGACGCTGATTGTGGCGACACTCTCCGGATAGCGTTCGATTTTCACCTTGGCCCGCACAAGATACAGGCCTGGCTGGAGGACGATGTCCTGCAGGATGCACGCATTGTCCGTATCGGCGAACCATGCGCAGGTCTTCCCGTCTTCGGCGTCGTTTTTGTCCATGCCGCATGTGCCGAAATTGCGGCACCAGAAGTTCCAATTATTTGCTCCCAAAGTCTTTGTGTCGGTCTGAGCCACGCCGCTCTTGTTGCCGTACTCTTCGAAGGAGGGATTCTTCACGATGTTCGGATAGGCCGTCGGATTCTCACGTTGTTTCCGTGAAAATTCCACAACTTCCGGATAGGCCTTCATGAGATCGTTGTTCTCGAAAGGCGCGATGAGCCGTTCAAGATACTGCCGCGATTTCGGCGAAAGATCACGGCTTCTTGCCCGCGAAAGCGCCTTCTGACATTGTTCGACCAGTCCGCACTGCACGAGAGCCGACCACGATATGTTCGAATTCGTATGATAGAGCGCGGGAAACGGCGAACGGTTCCACGCAGTTTCCGCGCAGGAAAGATATTCCGCGACATCGTCCGCAGCCGCCCCGTAGACGCGCTCCAAGTACATCCTGCGCAACTGGTTGACGTCTTGATACGGATTCCACAACAGTTGGTTGATGACCCAGATGTAGATGCCGTTGCTGTCCCATATGCTGCTACATGTGTTGTGGTTGTTGTGGCCGTAGATTTTCAGCGGCGTGTCCTGCACGACTTCGCTGTAGGCGGAGCGAATGCCGCGTTCGTATGACCAGCGGTAGTCGTTCGCCGTGTTCACATCCGCCGGCCGCGGATAGTCGTTCGAAAGGCCGTGGTAATCGTAAAGAACGATTCCAGAAGCATTTCCATAGTCAAGCCAACTCATCAGCCGCGTGAAGGAATAGTCGTTCTGCGGTGCATAGACCGGATATTTGATGTCTTTGAACGGCGCAGTGCAGATGATGCGGATGTTGTCTTCAATCGGCACGGCGGGGGCGATTTCCGTGAAAAGATAGGCGTATGTGCTGATTCCGCGCCCAGGAAAGTTTTTCTTCAAATAACGCGCCACTTCGTTGAGAAACATGTAGTAATGCGTCGAGTAGAATGCCGGATCGCCAAGTTGCAACATCCGTCCGTTAGGCAACTTGATGGGCTGCTTGCAGCGTTCGCAGTCGCAACAGACTTCATTGTCCTCAATGCAGACGGAAAACCATTTTTCATTGGGCAGGCTGCGGACTTTCGCATCCATCTCCTTCAAAAAGATTTCCAGCGTTTCCGGATTGGAGAAGCAGGGCTGCGTCGTCGTCATCCGGCCGTTGACCCACGTGGGCTGCTTGCGCACGCCGCCATGCGCGGCGAAAATATTTGGATGGTCTTTCCAGTATTTCGTCGGCGAAAGATATCGCGTGATGACATTGTGGCCGTAGAAAGCCTCCTGCCACAGCCCCCAGCCGTTGCGGGCGGCCAGCATGTCCGCTTCCTTGGGAATGGAGCACCAGTTCGCACAGTTGCGGATGTTCCACATGACTTCCGGATTCGGTACGGGATAGTCCACCTTCCATCCGCGCAGCAGCATCAACGGGACGTCCATGTAGTCGTTCTCTTTCAGCGACAGTGTCGGCGTGACGGTAAACAGCGTGCCGATTTCCGTGTCAGGCCGCGCCCAGATGATGTCCGTGTTCCGCTGCAGCAATCTGTAGACGCCGTTCAAAACGCCTTTTGACATGGCGCCATAAATATATAGGTTGTTTCCGTCCCGTCGGACGGCATAGCCGTCGGTCTTGTCCAATGTCAGAAAATCCTTCGCGTAGCGTTGCCGCACGACATCCGTCGTGCCAAGCCAGATATGTTGCGGAAACTCTCCAGGCGACTGCACCACAGGCAGTTCCGCGCCCGTAATCTCTTTTATCCATAGCTTCAGTTCGTCCGCCGCATGGCGAAGCGTGACATCCGCTTTCGCGTCCAAGACGATGTCCGCCACGGCGCGGCCGTTTTCCGTCACGGGAAACGGCGTCGCCATGCAGTACACAGACAAAATGGAAACAAGAAGAAATGATGCCAAATCACGTTTCATAAGATGCATAGCCCGTTCTGTATCGTCGGCGGAAGTCGTCGAAAAAATCACTTATACTGATGCCGCTGAAGCACTTCCGCCTGCCATGCAGCGTTGAGCGAGACGAAACGCGCGGAGAAGCCGCAGATTTTGATGATGAGATTCAGATGGCGCTCCGGATGGACCTGCGCGTCCAGCAAATCCTCACGGGAGAAGCAGTTAGGCTGCAAAAGATGGATGTTCTTCTTCGCGAACGTCCTGAAAACCGCCTCCAACGCTTCCGGCGTGACGCTGTTCTTGTCAAACGACATGTTGCAGTTGGACGCGAAGATGTTCTCATGATGAAGCGAGCCGATGGCGTTCAACGCCGTCGTGATGGCCGAACGGTTGCGGAATTCCGACGGCACAAGCCCTTGCGCAAGATAGTCGCCGTTGCGGCGGCCGTCCGGCAGCGCACGCATCTTCTCGCCCCAGAAACGGTATTCGCGATAGATCCACGCCGCGATAAGATACGGCCCGCCGCGGTCGTTCGTCAAATCGCAAATGTCGCGATGGACGGAATCATAGATGAAGGACATCAGGCGGTTGGGCAGCTCCGTGTCGTCGCCCCAATATGGACATTTAAGCACTTGTGCGCGAAGCTCTTCCGCACCTTCCCAGTTACGGCGGACAGCATCCAGAAGTTCGCGTACGGTGCAGACATGGCGGTCGAAGCAAAGCGTCTTGATGGCGCACAGCGAATCGACGACGTTGGCGGTGAAGGCCAGCGTGACGATGCGCGGCTTTTGGTCGCAACCGCCTGCCGTGACGTCTTTTCGATTCTCGATACAACTGTTGATGCAGGCGGAATACGCAGGATGCGGATTCGACAGCGGCGTCAATCGACCATATTCCGTGTAGATGCGCAACTGGTCGCGCAGGAAGGCGATGAAATCGTCATAGAACTGTTTGAGCAGCGTGTCGAAGTCCGGGCAGTCGTCCAGCGGACGGAAGGAGACGCGGGCGTCTTTCATGAGCTCAACATCTTGATAGATCGCCGCTTCCAATGCGCGTGCGACGCTGATGTAGTTGGCGGTGTCGACATCCGTGATGCTGTCCACATAGCCGTCCCAACAGCCCGTGCCGATGTATGTCCGCGCCCAGTCCAGCGGAACGCCTGCCTGCTGAAGCGCGGGAATATTGTGGCTGTCGTTGAAGAGCGCGAACACGCAATGCGTGTCGCAAACCATCTGCGCGATCGTCGCAAGATATTCATGCGGAGAGTTTTCGTCAAAACGGCAATGGAGCTTCGGGAAGATGATGTCGAGCTCCTTGTGCGCCTTGAGGACCATCCGCGTAATGTCGTTGAAGACGGGATTGCCGTTTTTGTCGCAACCGCCGAGCGTAATGGGAATCTCCAACTCATGGGCACTGTAGCTCTCCACCGTCGTCATACCGTCGTAATGGCAGTCGGCAATGGTCAGGAAGCGGCAGATGAGATCATAGGCGGCTTCCTTCGTGAGCCGCCCTGCCGCGATGTCGGCTTCGTAAAAGTCGATGAGACAATCATCTAGATGGCCCAATGCGAACATCGCGAGGCCATCGACGAGCGCAAGAATCTCCCGCATGAACCACAGCGTGTTCAGCGCTTCATAGAACGTCTTCGGCGGCTCCCACGGGCAACGTCGCGCCGAAACGGCGATCATCCGCATGAATTCCGTCTGTTGCGGCGTCAACGGCTCTTCGGACAGGATCTTGTCCGCCATGCCCGCGAATTTCAGCTGTAGCTTGTGGACGGCTTCCAGACCGGCCGCGGCAGTTTCCAAGAAGGCGCGTTCGTCCTCCGCCGTGCAATTTGGAAGTTCCTCCAACGCCTTGTCATGGAAGTATTTGAAGCCATGCTTGAGGATGTTCTGGAACGGCGGGATGTGATGGACTTCATCCGTGAAGAAGCCGCAGCAGAGGATGTAGTTCTGCATGTTCCGCGCGGAAAAGACCGCCTGCTCCTCCTGCGGGACTTTCTCCGACATGAATTTGAGCGTCAGTTCGCGCGGCGTCCAGCCTGGTTTGTTGACATACCAGCCGCCGTTGATGCCCGCCTCGTAATAGAACGGCGAGTTACGGTAGATGAACA
>CACYQT010000020.1 GCA_902776645.1 uncultured bacterium
ACCGCGGCACACGCCACCGCAAGAACCTCCCCGTCCACGGGCAGCGCACCAAGACCAACGCCCGTACACGCAAGGGCGGCAAGAAGACGGTCGGCGCCATCCGCGACAGGACCGAACGTAAGCAGGCCAACGCGAAGTAATAATCTACCAATAATATAGGAACGTAAACATGGCAGAAGAGCAAGTCACCACTCCTGAAACGACCGAGGCGGCACCTGTCGAAGTCAAACGCAAAGTCAAAGGCGGAAGACAGGTCCTTCAGGGCATCGTCCACGTCGATTCAACATTCAACAACACCCGCGTCGCCATTTCGGACATGCAGGGCAACATCCTGTCCTGGTCCACCGGCGGCAAGCTCGGATACAAGGGCTCCCGTAAATCCACAGCCTACGTCGCCCAGCTCATCGCGACAGACGCCGCGAAGAAGGCCATGGCGACCTACGGCCTCAAGGAAGTCGAAATCGAAGTCAAAGGGCCGGGCGCCGGCCGTGAATCCGCCGTCCGCGGCATCGCCGCGGCCGGTCTCGAAATCACGGTGCTTCGCGATGTCACCCCCCTGCCGCACAACGGCTGCAGACCGCCGAAAAGACGCCGCGTCTGACAGACCACTGTCCCGTTTTCGTCTTTTTCCCCGTCCGCGATTTCCCTTGGAACTGACGCTCCATCGCGCGGACATCTGCAACGTTTTTTACGAAGGAGAACAACATGCCAGGCATTGAAGGATTCGAGCTCCCCCAAAAAGTCGATGTTGAAATTAGCGATGTGAATGAATTCGGCGTGCCGCTGAAAGCCACATTCACCACGGAACCTTGGGCGCACGGATTCGGCAACACCATCGGTAACGCACTTCGCCGAGTCCTGCTCTCGTCAATGGAAGGGGTCGCTGTCTCCAGCATCCTCATCCCGAAGGTCGCCCATGAATTCAGCTCCATCCCCGATGTTCTCGAAGATGTCATGGACATCATCCTCAACATCAAGAAACTGAAATTCACATGCGACGGCGAAACGCCCCATTCCGTGGAACTCTACGCCGACAAAGCCGGTCCTGTCACAGGCGCCAACATCCGTGAAGACGGAATCGTCACCGTCCTGAACAAAGACCAGATCATCTGCACATTGGACACGGACCGCCAGTTCGAAATGCATCTCGAACTGGACCGCGGCAAAGGATACCGCCCGTCCGAACTGAACAAACGAGACGACCAGCCCATCGGGACCATCCCCGTGGACTGCCTCTTCTCCCCCATCGAACGCGTCTCCTATGACGTCCAGGCCTGCCGCGTCGGCTCCAACACCGACTATGACCGCCTCGAACTGACGGTCTGGGCCGATGGCCGCATCGATCCGCGCGACGCCGTCAAGAAAGCCGCGCGCATTCTGACGGACCACCTTTCCGTCTTCATCGGCGATGCCAAGGAATCCGCCGGCGGAAGCGCCCAGGTGGACATCCCCGAATTCGATGAGGAAAGCCTTGATAAAATCCAAAAGCTGTGCCAAGGAGTCGATACCCTCGAGTTCTCCGTTCGCGCCGTCAACGTTCTCGAAGCGTTGCAGATCAAGCATATCTTCGAACTCGTTGAGAAGCCCGAATCCGAACTGCTCAAACATCGGAACTGCGGCAAGAAAACCGTTCAGGAAATCAAACAGAAACTGCAGGACATCAACCTCGGCATCGGTATGACCCTGACGGATGATATCAAAAATGAAGTGACTCGCCGTATCGCGGCAGAGCAAATTCCGAACAAAGAGGATTGACCTAGATGAGACATCGTAAGCACACTTTTAAGATCGGCCGCACGTCCGGTCACCGCAAGGCCTTGCTGGCCAATGCAGTCTGCAGCTTGATCGAGCATGGTCGCATCAAAACCACGCTTGTCAAGGCCAAGGAAATCCGCCGCGTCGCTGAAAAAATGGTGACCTTCGGGAAGATGGGCCTCGAAGAGAAGGACGAGGCACTTAAGAAGAGCAAAACGCTCCATGCCCGCAAGCTCGCCATCGCGACCCTGCACCAGGTGGACAAGGTTCGCACCTTGTTCGACGTCATCGCTCCCGGATTCAAGAACCGCCCCGGCGGCTATACCCGTATCATGAAGCTCGGTCCGCGCATCGGCGACGCCGCGGAAATGTGCATCATCGAATTCGTTGAAAACGACGAGACCGTCAAGGCCCGCAAGGAAGCTCCTGCGGCAGCCGAAGCAGCTCCCGCGGCTGAAGAGGCCCCCAAGGCCGAAGAAGCCCCGAAAGCTGAAAACTGACAACGTCAAGCCTGAATAATCTGTTCAGGCAACGAATGAAAAAGCCGGCAGCATCCACGTTGCCGGCTTGTTTTGTATTATAACAAGCCCTCCCTCCATGTTCACACCAATATCAACAACGGAAATCACGCAACTTGGCATCACGGCCAGGAGATTCCGCCATCCGTGCGGCATGGAAGTGCTCAGCCTCGAATGCGACGACACGGAAAACCTCTGCGCAGTAGGCTTCCACACCATCCCGGAGGACAGCTCCGGCGTTCAGCACATCATTGAGCATTGCGTCTGCGAAGGCTCGATCCATTTTCCCGTCAGATCGCCCTTCTCCGAGCTGGAACGCACCAGCATGGCGACCATTCTCAACGCATTCACCTACAATGACCATACCGTCTTCCCCTTCGCGTCTGTCAACCCGACGGATTTCTTCAACATCTTCGAAGTCTATTGGGACTGCGTCTTCCATCCGACGCTCAAACCGGAAGTTTTTCGCCAGGAAGGCTGGCATCTCGCCTTCCAATCCCCTCGTATCAGTTCAAAGCTCATCGAAAACGGAATCGTCCTCAACGAAATGAACGCCACAATGGCCGAACTGGACTCCGTCATCGAAAACGAACTGCTGAAAAAACTTCTGCCTGAATTCCCGCTGTCCAAAAACTCCGGCGGCGATCCGGAGCAAATCGTCCGCCTTTCATACGAAGACTTTCTAGCCTACTACCACGCGCATTACGTCCCGTCCAACTCCAAAATTCTCCTCTACGGGAACATCCCGACGGAACGGAAGCTGGATTTCATAGAACGCCATCTGGCGGGATTGGACATGGCCGCCGCCGTGCCTCCGCCGTCGCAATCAGCCCCCCACCCTTGGTTCTCGCCACAAAACGCCACGATTCCAGTCGTTGCGCAACCGGGCCTCCCCGCGGAAGAACAGACCGCATGGGCATGCGCATGGCTCGTGGACGCCCACGCATCAATCCAGACGAAACTTCTGGCGGACCTCCTTGATTCCATCCTGTTCGACACGGAAGGCGCGCCATTGAAAAAGGCAGTTCTCGAATCCGGGCTTGCGGATGATCTCGCCTCCAATTCCGGCTTCGAGACGGAAACGCCGCAGGTCGTCTTCACCGTCGGCGCGACCGGCCTCAAGCAGGAAGACATCCCCGAACTCCGCAAACGCGTCATGGACACACTGCGCCAATTCGCGGAAAAAGGTCCGACGGATCTGCAGCTCGCCACCGCGTTCCGCCAGCTGAAAATCGAAAAGCTGGAAATCGACGGCGCCTTCCTCTACAATCTCATCGACGATGTCTTCGACGGATGGTTGCACGACGACGATCCGCTCTCCATGCTGGACAGCGCCAAGGCGCTGGACAATCTGGAAGCCATGCTTCACGCGAATCCAAGACTCCTGCCCGATTTCGTCCAAAACAAGATCATCGACAACGTCCGTTCTGTTGATCTCCAGTTTCTTCCGGACTTCAAGCTTGGCGCACACAAAACACGAGCAAAGGAAAAACGCCTTCGCGAACTCAAGAGCGGCATGTCGAAAGAACAGTTGAAGACCATCGTCGAGCAGCAAAAGCAACTGCTTCAACGTCAGACGACGCCGGATTCACCACAAGCGCTCGCCACCCTGCCCGCATTGTCGCGAAAGGACATTTCCCCCTATCCGCTCGAATTCCATCCGGAACGGCTGACGGCAGACGACCAGCCGCCCATCCTGTCGGAAGATGTCCGCACAAACGGCCTGCACTACCTGAAAATCACATTTCCGTTGGAAATCTTCAGCAAGGAGGAACTGGACATCCTCCCGTTCTTCACCTCCATGCTCAACCATGTCGGCACGGCCAGACATGACTACGCGCTGTTCGACGACTTGCTTGCGGCCGCTGGGGCCGACATGGAATTCGACTATTCGATTGAAAGCGGCATCGCCGAAGGCTCCCCCCTGCACGGGCTCCTCTCCTGCCGATTCAGCGCATTGGACGAAACATGGCCCCAAGCCCTTGACTACCTGAACGAGCGGTTGACCAGCACGGTCTTCACCGAACGCAAACGAATCATGGAGCTGCTTCGCCAGCGCAACAGCAAATACAGGCTCTCCGTACAGGAGGACGCGCATCTGTTCACCCGTATGCGGGCTGGAGCGGGACTGACAACACAGGCGGACTGCATCGAACACTGGCAGGGCCTAACCCATTATCTCGCCTGCCGCCGTGCGGCTGCCATGACGTCGTCCAAGCTGACACCGCTTCTGGAACGTTTTGAAGCGATGATGGCCAAACTGGCCGTCGCCACGCCGCTTGCCGTCACGCATGTCGGCCCCGCCTCCGGGCGGAACGCGTTGCTGGACCGCTGGCGGCTGCCAACGGCGCGGAAAGCGCCGCCATTCGCGATTCCACGCGAATGGTCGTTCCCGAGAAACGGACGAAACGAAGCCTACCCCCTCTCCTGCGACGTCGGCGCGACGGCGCTCTACCATCGTGCCCCCACATTTGCATCTTCCGATTGCGCCGCTCTTTGCGTCTACGCGGAACTGCTTGGAAACGGCCCCGTCTGGGAGCAAATCCGCATCCAGCGCGGCGCATACGGCGCCTCATGCCGATACTTCCCGTTCGAAGGCCTGTGGTACATCGGTTCGGCACGCGATCCCAATCCGTTGGCCACCATGGACATCCTGTCGGCGATCGACCAAACCGACCATGCCTGGACGGACCGCGAACTGGAAGGCGCCATCATCACCCAGCTCAAGGAGGCACCGCCCCGCCCCGCAAGACGCTGCGACACGCTCATGTTCGCCGAACTCACGGGCTTCAGCTACGATTTGCGGCTACGGCACCGCCAGCAGCTCCTGCAACTTTCGTTGCAGGACGTCCGTCAAGCCGCCGAACGCATGCGCGACGCCGTCGGTTCCGAACGGAACATCTGCATCGCCGCAAGCAGGCCGCTTCTCAAAAAATCATCCTTGAATCTCATATCCATTTAAAACAAAAGACATGTCATTCACCGCCCTCATAGACATCACAAGACCGGACGCGGACCTTCCGGCGGAAGGCGCCATTCCCGTCCTCAATCTTCCGGAAAGACAGGATCGTGACCTCTGGATTCCAAGGCTCATCCACGCCAAGAAGCCATTCGCCATCGCCTCGCTGGACGCCATATCGCATGAGGAAGTCACGCGTCTGGCGGAAACCAGCAGACGCCGCAAGCTTCCCGTCGCCATCCTCAACGCCTACCGCCTCATTCCGGTATTCGCCCGACTGCGGGAAGTCGTCGTGTCCGGATGTCTTGGGAAAATGAATGCCGTTCAAGTCCATGTTCCGGCCGCGATATCCGCCGTTCTCTGCGCCGATATCGCCCTGTGGCTTCTTCCCGCAGCCTCCGCCGAAAACCTTTCGGCCGCTTCCGACAACAGGATAGCCGTCGCCGTGACCGGTTCCAACGGCAAAGCGGACGCCATTCTGGACATGGCCGCACGCAAGGCCTCCCTCGCCGTCCGCATCGGCGAGACACACCGTGAAATCGCCGTTCCTCAAATGACTTCCGCAGTCACGGCGGAGCGCGACATTCTGTCCAACACCCTTCCGGCGGCGCATCGCTGGCCGCTCCTCATGCACGCCGACGACGCGGCTTCGGCCATCGTGATGGCCGAAGCCTTCACGACAAACGGCAAAAAATAGACGGAATTGCTTGAAATCACAACATCAAGTAGTAAATTAACAGTTCATCATAATTCCAAAACACATTCACATATCAACTCAGGTAACATTCATGGAACAGAAGACCTATCTTCCGAAAGTCAACGAAATCGAGCGCAAGTGGCATGTCATCAATGCCGAAGGCCTGGTTCTCGGCCGTCTTGCCGTTCAGATCGCCAACATCCTCCGTGGCCGCAACAAGGCCATCTACACCCCCCATCTTGACACCGGTGACTTCGTCATCGTCATCAACGCCGAAAAGGTCGTCCTGACCGGCCGCAAAGACACCCGCAAGATCTATCAGGACTACTCCGGCTACATGGGCGGTCTCCGCGAGCAGACGGCGGATGTCATCCGCAAAAAGCATCCGGAACGCCTGATTCTGGACGCCGTCTGGGGCATGATGCCGAAAGGCCGTCTTGGCCGTGAACAGTTCAAGAAACTGAAAGTCTACGCCGGCCCGGAGCATCCGCACATGGCGCAGAAGGCCGAACCGCTCGAAATCACCATCTCATAATCATCAATCATCAAATATATATAGTTAGGAGCCAAAAGGAAAAACATGTCCGAACCCAACGAAGTTTACATTGCCGTCGGCAGACGCAAGACCGCCAGCGCGCGTGTCCGTCTCATCCCGGGGACTGGCAAAGTCACCGTCAACAAACGCGCTTTCGAAGATTATTTCCCCACCGAAGCCATGCGCGGCTTCGCAGTGCAGCCTCTCGTCATCACCGGCAAACAGGCTGACTTCGACGTCATCGCCAATATCACGGGTGGCGGAAACATCGGCCAGGCCGGTGCTCTTCGTCACGGCATCACCCGCGCCCTCATGCTCTTCAATGCAGAACTTCGCCCCACCCTCAAGGCCGCCGGCATGGTGACCCGCGACTCCCGGGAGAAGGAACGTAAGAAGCCCGGTCGCCCCGGCGCCCGCAAACGCTTCCAGTTCTCCAAGCGTTAATTCGCCTTTACGCCTCCTTTCAACGGACGGTGCCATATCGCACCGCCCGTTTTTTTTTGCGCAAAAAGACCAAAAGAACACCACCTACCTTCCATTTGGCGACTTGCATATCGCCAACAAACTGTTAAGTTATGGATGAGTCAATTTGCCTGCATTCCCGCAGGTCGTCTGTCCTTTTGCAATCACATGCACTTTCCTTTTGGAGAAGCTTATGAAACTCATGAAACTCCCGCGCGCCAGCGTCCGCATGCTTTTCGGCCTGCTTGTCGTTTGCGCCATCTGCGCAAGAGCAGAGAAAATCGAGAAAATCGCCGTCGTCGCGGATTCGCAGGAATCCAATTACATACAGGAGTCGTTGGCGGACCGCGTCTACCATCTCATCCGTACCGCAGCCGGCCAGGAATTGAGCGACAAAGTTCTGGCGGACGACATCAAGGTACTCATGCAGTCCGGTTCGTTTGACGATGTCAAAGTCGAACGCGTGTCGCTCGGCGGCGACCGCGTCGGCATCAATTTCATCGTCAAGCCGAAGCCTGTCGTGACGAACATCACCATCACGGGCAACGCCATCTACAAGACCAAGAAACTCAAAAAACTTCTTACGCTGGAAGTCAACAAGACGCTTAACGAGCGGAAGCTCGCCGAATCCCGCAAGGCCATTCTGGAAAAATACCAGAATGCCGGCTACTATGGCACGGAAGTGAACACGACGGAGGAACGGAACGCCACGGGCACGGGCGTGAATGTCGTATTCACCGTCAAGGAGAAATCCCGCAGCAAGCTGAAAGGCGTCAGCTTCGTCGGCAACACCGTCTTCACGGAGGATCAACTGAAATCCGCCATCGTCACCAAACGCCAGTGGTGGCGCTATATCTTCCGTTTCGGAAACTACTACAACGAATACCAGCATGACCTTGACAAGGAAGCCCTCCAGAAGCTCTACCAGAACAAAGGCTATTTGGATTTCCAGGTCACCGACATCATCGAAAACAAGCTGGAGGACGGCAAGTGGATCGCCCTTACTTATAAGGTAAAGGAAGGACTGCCCTACAAGGTGAAATCCATCACCATGACCGGAGCGACCGCCTTCACGCCCGAAAAGCTGTTCTCCCGCACAGGGCTCAAAGTCGGCGACTACTACAACGCCGCTCTCGAAGCGACCGACACGGACATCATGAAGTCCTATTATGAAGAAAAAGGCTACCTTGACCTCCGCCTCTATCCCACCCACAAGATCGACGCCGACAACCATGAAGTCGATATCGAGTACCGTGTGAACGAAGGGAATATCTGCAAAATCCGCGATCTCGTCATCACCGGCAACGAATACACACAGGACAAGGTGATCCGCCGCGAAATGGCGATCTTCTCCGAAGATCTGGGCGACAACTCCAAAATCCGCGCCTCCAAAAACCGCCTCATGAATCTGGGCTACTTCTCCCGCGTGGACATCATCCCCTCCGTTACAGAGACGCCCGATCTCCGCGACCTCCGCATCGAAGTCGAAGAAAAGCCCACCGGCAACCTGTCCGTCGGCGCTGGCTTCTCGACGGAAGATTCCGCCATCGCCTTCCTGGAGTTCAGCGAAGCGAACTTCGACCTTTCCAAAGTGCTCGGCCTTGAATGGCCGCCGAAGGGCGCCGGTCAGCGTTTCCGCTCCCGCCTCCAGGTCGGTTCCGAAGTGTCCAGCGCCGTCATCTCCCTCACGGAGCCGTGGTTCCTTGACAAGAGACTGGAACTCCATACGGAAATCTTCCTGAACAACCGTTTTGAAGACGCCTATGACCAGCGCTCCGTCGGCGCGAGCTCCATGCTTTCATGGCCAATCGCTTTCGTCGTCCCGTTCACGGAACACAAGGAATATTGGCGCATGGGCGTTGGCGTCCGCGTCGAATACATCAAAATCAGCCATCTCGACAACGATGAAGACGATTTCGAAATGCTAGACGACGATTGGCTCGAACGCTGGTATCGGAATTCCGGCACCGTCCGCGGTCACAACATCTTCGACGACAAAGGCACCGCCTGGGCGAACCGCCTGATCTGGCGTCTTACTCGCGACACACGCAACGCCTTCCGCTTCCCGAACAGAGGCTCCATCCTCACCCTGCAGCTGGAATATGTCACCGAAGCCCTCGGCAGCTATGAAAGCTACGGGAAGGTCGAACTTTCCGGCGCCAAGTACATGCCCGTGTTCAGTGACGTCGTCCTCAAGACCGGCTTCAACTTCGGCAGCGCCACCGACGACAAGCCCGGCATTTTCGATCGCTACTTCGCAGGCGGCATCGGAACCATGCGCGGATTCAAACGCCGTGACGTCGCCCCCGTCGACGCCTTCGACGATCCTCTCGGCGGCAACACCATCCTCTGCGGCACGGTCGAACTGCTGAAGCCTGTCAAAGACTTCGTGTATCTCTCCTCGTTCATCGACATCGGCAACGTCTGGTGGGATTCCTTCGAATTCGACGCGGACGACCTCAACATGTCCATCGGCGTCGGCGTCCAGTTCAAGGCCATCCCGCTCAACCTCTACTATGGTTATCCCATCAGAACTGGCTACGACCATCTGGACCACAAGTCGGGACGTTTCCATTTCAACATCGGCTATACGTTCTAATCTCGCCTGACGTGGCATACAAGACGTGAAACGCAGGGGCCACCGCCCCTGCGTGATGATTCAAACCATTGAAAACCATAACCCTGCACATCACGAAGAACATCATCGTCAGCACTTCCATTGCTTTGGGAGTGCTGACGTTTGTCATGTTGTCAGGCCACTTTTTCCGTGCTTTCGACCTTCTTTCCAAAGGCGTCGCGCCGTCGCTTCTTGTCCGTTTCCTCCTGCTGATGATTCCGGACATGCTACGCTTCACCCTCCCGCTGTCCATTCTGGTCGCGACGGTTCTCATCTTCGGCAGAATGTCGTCAGACAACGAGATCGTCGCTCTCAAGGCCAGCGGCATCAACCTCTGGCAGATCATCGCCCCCGGCCTGGCCATCTGCACGTTATGCTCCATCCTCTGTCTCGCCATCTCGCTTGTCATCTCGCCTGTATGCCGTTATGAAGCGGACACGTTGCGATGGTCTGCGCTTTCCAGCGCGCCGTTCTCCCTGCTCGAGCCCGGCGTCTTCACAAAGCTGTCGAACAAATGCAGCCTCCGTGTCCAAAAACGCGACGGCGACGACTTGGAGTACATCCACATCCAGCTTCAGAACGGAGAAGGCTCCCTGCAGGACATATCCGCCAAAAGAGGCCGGATCCATCTCGACCCGCAGTCGCTTCTCATCAATCTGGAGCTCCATGACGCGATCATCTCCGACATCGCGTTCGGCAATGGCTATGCCGTTGCAAAGCGCCATCTGTCCGCCGCGACCATTACGCTGCCCATCGACTACGGCTCTTCTCAAAGCAAAAAAAACGTCACGAGGAAGCCGAAGTTCATGGATTTGAAAATGTTGTTCGGGCGGATGCGCCTCATGCAGGACGCGGGGGAGGACGTCACGCCGCTTATGATGAACCTCCACCATCGGCTTTCCCTTTCCCTTTCGCCATTCGCGTTTCTCTTGCTCGGCATCCCGTTCGGCATCAGGGGGAAACGCTCCGAACTGTCCGTCGGGCTGCTGATCTGCGTCATTCTCGCTCTCGGGTTCTATGTGTTCCTGCTTTTGGCGGGAATGCTTGAAAAAAAGCCGCAATTCCATCCGGAGCTCATCGTCTGGCTCCCCAACCTCCTCTACCAGGCCGGCGGACTCGTCGTCCTCCATAAAATAGGCAAACACTGATGACTGACCTCGCACACATCCGCAACTTCTGCATCGTCGCGCATGTCGACCATGGCAAATCAACCTTGGCCGACCGTTTCCTGCTCCACACGAAGACCATCGAAGAACGCACGTTCCATGACCAGATTCTGGACGCCATGGATCTCGAACAGGAGCGCGGCATCACTATCAAATCCCATCCTGTCCGCATGCGCTATGACGCAGACAACGGCGAAACCTACGAATTCAATCTGATCGACACGCCCGGACACGTCGACTTCAGCTATGAAGTCAGCCGTTCTCTCGCGGCCTGCGAAGGCGCCATCCTATTGGTCGACGCCGCGCAGGGCGTCCAGGCCCAGACGATGGCCAACGTGAATCTCGCCATCAAGCAGGATCTGACCATCGTGCCAGTGATCAACAAAGTCGATCTGCCCGCCGCCAACCTGCCGATGTGCCTGGAGCAGTTCGAAGAGCTCCTCGCCATCCCTTCGGAAGAAGTTCTCCAAGTCTCCGCCAAGACGGGACTTGGCGTCCGTGAACTGTTGGAGGCGGTCATCCAGCGTGTTCCACCGCCTAAACCCACGTCGGACCGATTGCAGGCGCTGATTTTCGATTCCGTCTATGACGTCTATCGCGGCGTCGTCACATACGTCCGGATCGTCAACGGCACCATCAAGCCCGGCGACCACATCAAATTCTTCGCGACGTCACTGGACACGGATGTGAAGGAAGTCGGTTTCTTCTCGCCGGGTATGAAGCCCGCCGATTCGCTCAGCGCGGGCGAAGTCGGCTACGTCATCACGGCCATCAAGACACCGACGGACATTTCCGTCGGCGACACGATCACCCACGTCATCAATCCCGCCGACGAACCACTGCCGGGCTTCCAGAAGATCAGCCCCATGGTCTTCTCTGGCGTCTATCCTATTGATACGGCGGACTATGAAGCGCTGAAATTCAACATCGCGAAACTGCGGCTCAACGACAGCGCGTTCGTCGCCCAGCCGGAAAGTTCCATCGCCCTCGGCGCGGGCTTCCGCTGCGGTTTCCTCGGCCTGCTCCACATGGATGTCGTCCAGGAGCGCCTCACGCGCGAATACAACATGGATCTGATTCTCACCTATCCGTCCGTCATCTACCACGTGTTCCTTAAGAACGGAACCATGAAGGAGATAGACAATCCGCTCTACATGCCCGATCCGAGCACGATCGACCATGTGGAGGAGCCTATGATCAAAGCGCAGATCATCTCTCCCGCGACCTACATGGGCAATATCATGAATCTCGTGCTGGACAAACGCGGCGTCTGCCTCCGCACGGAAACCGTCGACAAGCTGCATGTCATGATCACGGCGCGCATGCCGCTCCATGAAATCGTGCTTGATTTCTACGACAAGCTCAAGACCTGCACACGCGGCTACGGTTCCATGGACTACGATCCGGACGGATACGAACCCGCCCCGACGGTCAAGCTGGAGATTCTCGTCAATGGCGAACCTGTTGACGCCTTCGCCTCCATCTGCCATGCGGACCGTGCCGTCGCGCGCGCCCGCATGATCTGCGAACGTCTCAGCGAAGCCATTCCGCCGCAAATGTTTAAAATCGCCATTCAAGGCGCCATCGGCGGCAAGATCATCGCCCGAGAAGACGTCCGCCAGCTCCGCAAGAACGTTCTCGCCAAATGCTACGGCGGCGACATCACCCGTAAACGCAAGCTTCTTGACAAGCAGCGCGAAGGCAAGAAGCGCATGAAGGAAATCGGCAACGTCAACATCCCGCAGGAGGCGTTCGTCGCCGTCCTCCGCTCCAACGACGAAAACTAGCTCAGCCATGGGCTGAGAGCTGAAAGCTGAAAGCCAAAAGCTGAAAGCCAAAAGCCATCATATCATTATTTCTCTTAACTCTTAACTCTTCATTATTGCTTTAAGCTTTAAGCTTTTAGCTTTTCCCATCATGCCTCTATACGTCCAAATCATCGTCGATCTCGCCGTCTTCTGGTTCTTCTTCGGAAACTACGTCCAGAAGTATTGCCGCACACCGCAGGGGAAGCGCAAATACCAGCTCGCCCAAATCGAGAAGTTCTTCCACAACTATCTTCTCCGCGACCGCGACATTCTGGAGCCACGCTATGTGAACAGGCTTACGGAAATCCTGGACGACATTCGCAACGCACGGCAATCCAATGACGACCAGCTGATTTCCAAGACGTTGGAAAAGTATTCGAATGACATACCAGGCCTCCCCCCCGCCAAGAAAGGCGCGAAAATCTCCGATCAGCTGGAAGTGCTCGTCGTCGCCCTCGGCCTCGCCTTCGGCGTCCGTTCGCTTTTCATCCAGCCCTTCAAGATTCCGACGGGCAGTATGCAGCCTACCCTCTACGGAATCCATTTCACGCCGGCGGAGAAACTTCCATCCACGAAAATCGGCAAGTTCTTCTCTTTCCTGAACTTCTCACGGCGGAATCTGGACGTCGTCGCCAGAAGCGACGGACGGTTCGACTGGGATTCCTTGCAGCCCGCGAAAAGCTACCCGTTCTTCCCGTCAACGCAGTTTCTCATCGGCATGGACGTCTACCGCGTGCCCGGTTCCGTTGCCGAAGTCCAGCGTTCCATTTATGAATACTATCAGGAAAAAGCTCGAAAAGGCCCCCTTTCCTTCCGCCAGTCCGATCCTCTTATCATCTACAATCAAGGAGCTTATCCTATTTTTGTCCGCCAGTCCGGCGAACTCGATTGGAGCACCATGAAACTGTCCGCGCAATCGACGGCGGAACGTCCTGTCACCACGCTGAAGATCGGTTCAGAGACCTATGACCTGCCCGGCCTGCCGGAAGACGTCAAGCGGAATATCATCCGCATGTATCTGAATCCCTCCACATCACGCTTTTTCGATCTCAAGGCGGGAGACACGCTCATCCGCGGCTTCCTTGAAACAGGCGACCACTTGTTCGTCAACCGCTTAAGCCTCGCTTTCAAAGAACCGAAGCGCGGCGACGTCATGGTCGTCACGACGGACGATCTGGAGGATCCGGACGGCACCGGCTTCGGCGGCCGCTATTACGTCAAACGGCTCGTCGGCCTGCCGGGAGATACGCTTAAGATCGTTGACAGAAAACTTTACGTCAAAGCAAAAGGCGAAAGCGACTTCCGTCTTCTGGACGCGAAAGATGCGAAAGGATTCGAGCGGATCTATTCCGAAACCGGCGCCTACCACGGCTACGCCCACATGCCCGAACCCGCCATCCATCTCACCAGCAATTCCGCCGAAATGCAGATTCCGGATGGTCATTACGTCATGCTCGGCGACAATTCAGAAAACAGCAAAGACAGCCGCTACTGGGGCTCCGTACCGCGCAAAAATCTCGTCGGCAAGCCAGGCGTCGTCTGGTGGCCGCTCAGCCGCCGCTGGGGCCTCATCGACCGCCTTGATCCGGATCCCGCCATCGGGCCGACGCCCGCCAACTATCCCGTCATCCCATGATGTCCTTTTAACCCAACCACATCAGAACCATGACATTACGAGCCATCATCCTAGGCCTGCTGGGGGCCGCTCTCATCTGCGGCTGCAGCTATTTCAACGACCAGATCCTGCAGCAGACATATCTTGTCGGCAACAACATGCCGATCACGGTCTATGGCTTTCTGATTCTTTTCTGCCTCATCATCAATCCGTTGCTCAGAAAACACGCCTTCAAGGGAAAAGAGCTCGCATTGATCATCGCCATGACGCTTGCCGCCTGTTGCGTGCCGGGCGCGGGATTGCTACGGACATTTTCGACATCCCTTATCCTGCCGCATCACATCAACAAGACGGAGCCTGGTTGGAAATCCAATAACATCTTGGAAATCATCCCTGAACGCATGCTTGCGGATGTCTCGCAGGACGAAGACACGTCACTCATCGGTTTCGTTCAAGGCCTCGGCGGCGTCGATAAGAAATTCACCATCTTCGACGTTCCGTGGAACGCATGGTCGCGGCCGCTTCTCTTCTGGGTTCCGCTGGTTCTGACTGTCTGGCTGTCGATGATCGCACTCGCGCCTATGTTCCATCGACAATGGGCTCAGCATGAACATCTTCCATATCCTGTCGCCGCATTCACGAACGCCCTGCTCCCCACAGAAAAATCCAATCTTTCAGACGTTTTCAAAAACAAATTCTTCTGGTTTGCGACGGCGTTTGTCTTTCTGATTCATTTCAACAATTTCCTCTGCTCATGGTATCCGGAATACATGATACCATGCAAAACGTCCATTAATCTCGTGCCAATGGCGAAGCTCGTGCCCGCCTTCCAACGCGGCAACGGCGCAGGCCTGCTGGCCCCCGTCATTTATTTCTCCATCGTCGGACTGGCCTATTTTCTGTCGTCTGACGTCGTTTTGTCTTGCAGCATCGGCCCTTACATCTGGTGTTACGTCTGCGGATGTTTCGCCGCCTACGGCATTTCGCTCACCGAAACCATCGACGGCACATACTATCTCGGCCTCAATTTGCAGTCCATGCTGAATTTCGGCGCGTATTCCGGCATGTTCATCATTATCATCTATTTAGGAAGACGATACTACTCCAGCGCCTTCAAACGTGCCATCGGCCTTAAGTCCGGCGACTTCGTGGAGCCGCATGTCGTCAACGGTGTGCGCTGTTTTCTCATTCTGCTACCGTTATTATTTGTCCAGATGCTGACCGTCGGCCTCGAATGGCCGCTCGCCATTCTCTACATCGCCGTCCTGTTCCTTTTCTACATCATGATCTCCCGCGTCATGTGCGAGACAGGCATTTTCTACATCCAGCCGTTCTTCATGCCGTCTGGCGTCGTCTGGGCATTGTTCGGTTCAGGAACGCTTGGGACAAAGCAACTTATGATTCTATTGATGTTCAGCTTGGTTCTAGTCGTCGATCCACGCGAAACGCTCTTGCCGTTCATCTCCGGCTCGCTGAAAGTCAATGACGACCAGCAGCTGAAGCTCGGCAAATCAATTTCATGGTGCACGATCGCCTTGATCATCGGCATGGCCATCGCGATTCCCATGACCATTTTCCTGCAATATAAATATGGTACGCCATGGGCGGATTCGTGGGCGAGCAAAGTCGTGCCGCGAATGACGTGCGACAACGTCAATGCAGTCGCGCAGAAGCTGTTGCAACAGGACAAGCTTGAAACGACGGCGGCCTATACCAGCCTGCAGCGAATCATGGCGATGCGCCCCGAACCATCCGCCATGCTGGCGGGTGTCATCGGGCTCGCGTTGGTTTTGCTCTTTGCTTTCGCACGACTTCACATCACATGGTGGCCCATCCATCCTGTTCTGTTTTTGGTCTGGGCGACGGAACCGCAACGGCGTATGGCTGGCGCCTTCCTTATCGGCTGGATCATCAAGTCGCTTGTCTCCAAATACGGCGGCGCCAAGTGCTACCAGCTGATGAAACCGACGATGTTCGGCCTTGTCGCGGGCGAAATTCTCGGAGCGTTGATCCCCTGCATCATCTGCGCCATCTACTACGGTGTGACAAAGGAAATCCCGCCGCGCTTCATGGTCCTGCCGTCGTGAGGATTTCTAGCATTCTAGATTTCTAGTTTTCTTCCTGGATCACATACGGCGGGCGGCGTTTCACTTCCTTGTAGATTTTGGAAATGTAAAGCCCCATGACGCCAAGCATGATAAACTGCAGCCCGCTGAAAAACGTCAGGCAGACGAAAATCGTCGTGTAGCCGGGCACGGGTTCATGGAAGAACAATGTCTTGATAATTGTCTTGATGCACATCACCGCCGCAAACAGACATGTCGCCACGCCCAAGCCGAAGGACGCCGTCAACGGCACGGTCGAAAACGACGTGATCCCCTCCAAGGCGTAACGGCACAATTTGCCGAAAGACCATTTCGTCTCGCCGCTCTGACGTTCTTCATAGTCGAACGTCAGCCATTTGACGCGATGCCCCACCCAGGCGAAAATTCCTTTGGAAAAGCGGTTGCTTTCCTTCAATGCCAAGACTGATTGCAAATACGCGCGATTCATCATGCGAAAATCCCGCGCACCTTCCTGCAATTCGATCTCTGTCATGCGGCTCATCAACCAATAGAACAACCGCGCACCGCTATTTCTGAACAAACCTTTGCGGGAACGGCTTTTACGGCATGTCGCGACACAATCGCAACCGCCCTCTTCCAGCATGTCGAACATCTTCGGAATCAGATCCGGTGGCTCCTGCAAGTCGGCGTCCATGACGACGACATAGTCGCCTTTCGCGCTTTCCATACCCGCCAGCATCGCCGCCTCCTTTCCGAAATTCCGGGAAAAGGAGCAATAATGAACCCGTTCATCCATAACACGCAACGCTTTGATCGCATCCAGCGTGCTGTCGTGTGAACCATCATCCACGAAACGGAATTCCAGCTGCGCCTTTCCTTCCAGCGGACGCAGGGCTTCGAGGACAGTCTTGTAAAGAAGTCCTACGCCGCTTTCTTCATTGTAGCATGGTATGACGAGTGAAATCAGTTTCATGGGAAAATCCTCAAGGAAGTGGTGCATGCGTCCCGCCTGCGCGCCAACGGCGGGACGCCAATGGCATTCCTACACCCACACCTCGCCAACGGCGGGACGCCGTCGCTACCCAATAATTTACTTCTGCTTCTGGGCTTTTTCCATTGCTTTGATTTGGTTCAATTCCTTTAAACCGCCGGAAAACACCATGTACACAATCGGAATGAAGACCAACGTGACCAGCGTGGAGGAGCTGAGGCCGCCGATGACGGCGCGCGCCAACGGCGCCGTCGATTCACCGCCTTCGCCCAGCCCCAACGCCATGGGAATCAAGCCGAGAACCGTTGTCAGCGTCGTCATAAGAATGGGACGCAGGCGGCGGCGGGCCGCTTCCAGAATCGCGTTGTAAATTGTAAGATTTTCCTGACGCAACTGCTTGATTTCATCTACCAGAATGATGGCGTTGTTGACCACGATACCGGCCAGCATGATGCAGCCGATGGCCGATTCCATGTTGATGGTCGTGTTCGTCACAAACAGCATGATAAGCACGCCGATGGTGGCCAGCGGCACGGAGAACATGACGACGAACGGGTCTTTCAGCGATTCGTACTGGCAGGCCATGACCATGTAAACCAATACGATAGCCAGCACGAACATCATCAGCATGTCACGGAAGGTCTTCACCTGGTCGTCCCAGTTGCCGGATGGGCGAATGGAGAAGTTCTCCGGCCGCAGGATCTTGTCCAATTCCGGCTGGGCGACTTTGATGAGCTCGCCGATACTGGTGTCCTTATTGTTGAAGTTGCAGTAAAGCGTCACGACGCGTTCCTTGTCCTTGCGGTCGATTCGGACAGCACCCTTGTGGGCGTGCGTCTTCGTCACGTTGCGCAAGTTGATCAATTCGCCGCTGGAATTTGTCACCAGCAAGTCGTGGATTTCATCCAGACGACGGCGGTCTGAATCTTTGATTTTCACAAGAATCTTGTATTCATCGCCTTCTTCACGGTAGTTCGTGGAGGAGACGCCGGCCACGGACGTTTCAAGGAAGTCGGCGATCGTGTTCACATCCAGACCGAGCGTGGAGGCCTTCGTACGGTCGATTCCGAACAATTGTTCCGGCGTTCCGGATTCACGGGAGATACGGACGTCCGTCACGCCCGGAATGCCGAGCATGACCTCCTGGGCCTGCCGCGCCAGTTCGTCGCCTGTCTCCATATCATATCCACGGACGTCGATTTCGAGACGTGAGTCCGCGCCGCCGCCCATCATGCGGTTGAAGAAACCAAGAGACTGATCAACGCGGATTTTCGCACCAGGATAACGTCCTGCCAGCAACTTGCGCAAATCCATCGCGACTTCTTCACTGCTCCGCTTGCGGAATTTCGGCTTCACCAGATAGACGGTCATCGTCGATGTATGCGCGGCGGATCCCATCCAGACGGAACCACCGATGTTCGACTGCATCTTGTCATATTCCGGAACATTCTCCATGATGAACCGCTCGACTTCCGCCGCCAGTTCGTTCGTGATGCCAACACGCGTACCGACATCAAGATCGACACGCACGCGGATTTCGCTTTCATCCGTCTCTGGCATGATTTCCGAACCAATCAATTTCCAAAGGCCGAAGCAAATCACGACCAGAACGACAACTATCGATGAGACGAGGAACCAATGATGCAGGCAGTTGACCAAAAAGCCCCGGTAGGCGATGGAAAGGGCATCCAGAAAACGACCGATGGCGTTGTAGACCACGCCATGCTTGATTTCCGTGATTCCCGCGCGCTCCATGCGGCGGCGGGATACTTCGCCGAACTGCGCTGTCAGCATCGGAACCAACGTGATGGCCGTCACATAGCTGCTCATCAACGAGAAGCAAATGACGGACGCCAATTCGGAGAACATGATGCCCACCATGCCTTCCACGAAGAACATCGGCAGGAAGATGACCAGCGTCGTCAGCGTCGAAGCCAGAATCGGCGTCGCCACTTCTTTCGTTCCTTTTTCCGCCGCCTCGATGTTGCCCAGATGCTCTTCATCTCTGACACGGTTGATGTTCTCCAACACGACGATGGAGTTGTCGACCAGCATGCCGACGCCGAGCGCCAAACCGCCTAACGTCATGATGTTCAACGTGTAACCCGTGAAATAGATCAACGCGAACGTCGCGATGATGGAAATAGGAATGGACGTCCCGATGACGAACGTCGCCGCCCAGTTCCGCAGGAAGAACAGAATGACGATGACCGCCAGCAAGCCGCCCTGCCAGGCCGAATCGCCGACGTTGCGGATGGAATTGCTGATGAATTCAGCGCTCGTACGCATGATCTGGATGTTGATCTGCGGATATTCATCGTTGATGCGCGCCATGGCCTTCTCGACGCCGCGCACGACCTGCACCGTGTTGCGGTCCGACTGTTTGAACACCATGATACGGATACCGTTCTTGCCGTTGATATGGACGGATGTCGTCTCCTTCTCCCATGCGTCCTCCACCTCCGCGATATCCTTGATGCGGATGGTCGAGCCATTGCGCACATCCACGACCGTCTCGCGGATTTCGTCCAGGCTCTCGTATTCGCCTGGCGTACGAAGCAAGACTTCATAATTGCCGGAATCAATCGTTCCAGCAGGTGCTGTCAAATTCTGGCGGTTCAAGACATTCAGGACGTTCTGCGTCGATATCTTCAACGCCTTGATCTTTTCAGGGAACAAATTGACGTGGATTTCACGCTTGCGGCCGCCCAGAATATTGACGTTGCCGACGCCGTCGACACGCTCCAGAATCGGCTCGATCTGGTCTTCAATGAAATCGCGCAGTTTCACAGGATCCAGATCGGATGCGCAGCCCAACATGGCGACAGGTGCGGATGCTGCATCGAACTTCATCAGTCGAGGACGATCGACATCATCGGGCAAGGCGTTGACAATACGGTCGATACGGTCACGGACGTCACTGGTGGCCGCATCGATGTCCGTCCCCCATTCGAAGGAAATACGGACGGTTGAACGGCCTTCGGACGAACTGGAGCGGATCTCCTTCACGCCCGGAACGGCGCTGACGCCCTCCTCGATCGGACGCGTCACCAATTCCTCCACGTCTTCAGGGCTCGCGTCCTGATACGTCGCGGAAACCGTCACAGCCGGAAACGTCACGTCCGGCATCATGTCAACAGGCAATTTCATCAACGCCACAAGCCCCAGGATGATGACAATCAAGGAGACCATCGTGACGAATATCGGTCGTCTTATGGAAAAATTGGAAATGGCTGACATATTATTCTATCCCAAACATTTACACGTTTCAAGAGGTCACAGTGATCCGTTTTTCACGAATCAGCGGCGCGGCAGGCGAATCAGCGTGTCTTCGCGAAGCAGATGGTTGCCCATCGTCACGACTTTGCCGCCGAAATACGATTCTTCCTCTTCCTTCACGGGCTTCACTTCAATGATGTCGGCCGTTTTGAAACCTTCCACGATCGGCACAAAATGGACCTTCATGTCAGGCTCCGCACCGACAGAGAAGAAAACGCCAAGAATATCATTGCGGCGCACAACTGCCGCGCTTGGAATAAGATAGATATCCTTATGGCGATCGAATTCGATTTCGATCCGTACGAACATGCCGGGCTTCAGCAGGCCGTTCGGATTCTCGATTTCGATTTCAACACGGCCCTGGCGGGCGTTTTCGTCAATCTTCGGCGCGATGCGGACAATGTGACCGCTGAAATATTTCTCTTTGGAACCAGGCGCCCCGTTCGGATAGGCGTCGACGAACACTTTCGCCAGCTGCCCTTTCTTCAAACGCGCATAGTCCTGCTCGACCGTCGAGACGATGGCCCGCATTTTGGACAGATCGACAACGCTGATGATCGGCGTGTTCACCGCCAGCATCGCGCCCGGATCGACAAAACGGTCGGCCACGTAACGGATGTTCGAACCGCCTTCCCACGCCGCCGTGATTTTCGTATAGGACAAACGCGCACGAGCGGCTTCCAACGCCGCCTTCTGCTTCACGACCTGGCTCTCCTTGATCGCCACATCCGTCTCCGCAATTGCAAGTTCCGTCTTCGCAAGCTCGACTTTCGAACGCGCGATATCGACTTCGGAAACGCGGACTTCATACGTCGCCTTCGCCGAATCCAATTCGGCCTGCGTGTTCAAATCATCACGCCGCAACTGCTCATGGCGCTCCAACTCCTTCTTGGCCAGCGTCTGCTGCGCCAAAGAAGACTTCACGCCGGATTCGGCGGACAAAATTTGCGTCTTCGCGCTCATCACGCCGGCCTGCGACGATTTCACCTGCGCTTCGCAGACAACCAGCGCCGCGGACTCTTCGTTCACGGACTGCTGCTGTTCGTCATCGTCCAGCTCCGCCACGGCGTCGTTGAGCTTCACGGCATCACCGATGTTGAAATTCAACGTCTTAAGACGGCCTGCCGTCTTCGGGGAGATGTTGAACAGACTGTCCGCCTCAAGGGTGCCAGTGAAATTGCCGATGTCAGCCAGTTCGCCCTTCACGACATCCGCCAACGCCACCGTCACAGGCGCCACATTCTTCGCTTTCATCTCCTCCTTCTGTGTCAGTTTCTCCTTGACGCGATACGCGATCAAAGCCCCAAGACCAATCAACACCAGAATCCCGACAAACAACAGGAATTTTTTCATAATCGACGAACTACCAGCCTTTTTATATGTTGTTAGTTTATTATCAACCTACTAGAATCCTCTTCCGCCTTTTGCGGAAATCTCGCCCTGCCTGGAATGGGCAAGCCCAAAAAGAGTTATTTAGACAAACTAATTAATATGCCTCTATTTTTCACAATTTCAAGCCACGACGCAAACATTTGTTTTATTTTTTTGTTTTTTCATGCCAGCATGTCGCCCAATAGGCGGAAAAGCGTCGGCTTGAAATCAAATTCGTCCATAAGGGCCTTCGCCTTCAGCAAGGCCTGTTGACGATGTTCTTCCGGCAAATCGCATTTGCTTCCACGAATCAGCAGATTTTTTGGCGTATGCGCTAAATCAACGAATTCAAGCATTTGCGTCTTATATTCAACGGCCGTCAGCAGATTCGCGCGAATCGTGTCCGTCGCCATCGCCGCAAAACGCTCCTGAATGATGCCATATCGTGCCAATATCGGAAACCGTCCGCCGGTCATCTGCTTGTTCAGCTCATGCTGGCAGCATGGCACGGAAAAAATATGCTTCGCATTCCATGCGACGGCATTGTATAGCGCGTAATCCGTCGCCGTGTCGCAGGCATGCAGCGACACGACGACATCCACGACGTCATCTGGCCGGAATCCCGCGATGTCGCCTGTCACGAACGACAATCCGTCATAGCCGTACTTTTTCGCCGCCTTGTTGCAGGCCTCGATGACATCCGCCTTCAAATCCACGCCTGTCACGACGGCGTGGATTTTCTTTACCTTATATAAATAATAGTAAAGAATGAACGTCAAATACGATTTGCCGCAACCGAAATCGACAATATGCAGCTCTTCACCTTCGCCAATCCCCCCAAGCGTGTCATCCATCATCTCCAGGAAACGGTTGATTTGCTTGTATTTGTCATATCGAGACGGGATGACTTTCCCGTCCGGCGTGAAGATTCCCATATCGACCAATGGCGGCACGACTTCCCCCTCCGGCAGGATGTAGTTCTTCACGCGGTTGTGCTGTTCGGATGGTTCGGCGGCGTTTTTGTTCGCTTTGCGGCTGAACATCGCGCGGCCGCGTTTCGCGACACGCAGGTTGTATTCGTATGATTCGCTCCACGCGTTCAGTTGGCGATAACCCTCTTCAAATCGCGACAGGATATACGAAACCATTTCTTCAACGGCCAAATTGGCCTGAAACGCCTGACGGTTCACAATCTTTTCGGCCTGATAGGCGTTCGCCAGACGGCGAAGCGTCTCACGCATACCGTCCTGTCCGCTCAACACGAGCTTGTACGGATTGTCCGCCAATATCCGCTTCACATATTGCTGCAAATCGTTTTCCGAATCCATCTTCCAGACCGTTCAATCCTCCAGTTCCTTCATCCATACAGCGAACGACGCATCCGACGGCATCGCCAGTCCGCCGCGCGGCGACAGGCTGATTTCCGTCGCCTTCACGCCGTCGGGCATGCAGCTTCGTTTGAACTGTTGCGTGACGAAACGCCGCAGGAAATTCTTCAGATATCCCTTCAGCTGCTCTTTCGTGAACTCCTTTCCGAAGACCTGCTCCGCCAAGAAAAGAATTTTCTTCGGCGACGCGCTATATTTGAAGAAATGGTACAGGAAGAAATCATGGATTTCATACGGCCCCAAAATGTCTTCTGTCTTCTGTTTGATCTTGCCCTGCTCGTCCGCCGGAAGCAGTTCGGGGCTGACTGGTGTGTCGATGATGTCCTGCAAAATCGCCTTCACCTTCGGCAGCCGTTCCACGCCAACCCATGCGATAATCATGCGCATCAACGACTTCGGTATGGAACCGTTCACGCCATACTGCGCGATATGGTCGCCATTGAACGTGCACCACCCCAACGCGATTTCGGACAAATCGCCTGTTCCGACGACCAGACCATTGAATTTGTTCGCCAAATCCAGCAGAATCTGCGTCCGTTCGCGGGCCTGCGCATTTTCATAGACGACATTCCGTTCATTCGGATCATGGCCGATATTCGCAAAGTGTTCCAGACAAGCGTTTTTGATGCTGATCTCCCGCAATTCGACGCCGAGCTTGCGGCAGAGATTGCAGGCGTTTTCATACGTGCGGTCGCTTGTGCCGAAGCCAGGCATCGTGATGGCCATCACGTCCGACGGCTTGCGTTTCAGCATTTTCATCGTCTCGACACAAACCAACAGCGCCAACGTCGAATCGAGCCCGCCTGAAATTCCGAGCACAAGTTTTTGCGCATGAACATGTTCCACACGCTTCGCAAGCCCCGCCTTCTGGATTTCAAAGGCCTCTTCGCAGACTGCCGCGCGTTTTGCAGCGTCTTCCGGAATGAACGGCGAACGCGCCAGCGGACGTCGCAAATCCTTCGGTTCCGGCCATATATCTAAATCATTGTTCCACCATGGCATTTCATCACGCGCCTCAAGACTTGCCGCCGCTTCGCCAAATTCCGTGTCCGCAAGACGCAAGCCCGACAGCATCTCCACATCGATATCCGTCAGAATCATCTGCGAATCACGCTGGAACAGTTTGTTCTCCGCCAGAACGACACCGTTCTCCGCGATGACGGCTTGTCCGCCACAGACCGTGTCCGTCGTCGATTCCCCAACGCCCGCAGACACATACGCATACGCGGCCTTGCAACGGGAACTTTGGGCACGAACCAAATCGCGCGTCTTTTCCCGCGTACCGACATAATCCGTCTTCGCGGCAAGGCAGACAATCAGATTGGCTCCCTGCAAGGCTTTTTCCGAACTTGGCGGAATCGTCATCTCCAGCTCATTGCCGAATTCCACACTAAAGCACAAGCCGGAAACGCCACGCCACGTATTGAAATCATACGCGCCATTCGTGCTGCAAAATTCCACGTCTTGTCCTGCAAACAGGGCATTTGCGCCTTCGAGATGGTGCCCCGATGAAAAGACTCGACCATTCTTCGTATTCGAAGCAATTCCGCGACTCCGTCCATTCTGGGCGACAATGGCGACATCAAACAACCGTTCACGCCAGACCATTGGCGTGCCGAACACGAAGACAGGCCCTTTCGGAAGTTCCTTCAGCAGACGCGCCACGCCGTTTTCCGCCGCCTTCAGCAACGCCTGGCTGCGGAACATGTCGCCGCAACTGGCGGTCGTCACGGAGAGTTCCGGAAACACGACGACGCCCGCCTTCTCCTTCGCCGCCTGCTTCGCCAACGCCAGAATCTTGTCGCAGTTGTAATCGACATCCGCCACTTTGCATTCGGGCACGCACAACGCAATCCGCTGAAATCCGTACATCGTCGTTTTCCTAAATTGTTGTTGTCTTTATCGTTACTTGCTCAATGCATGGGCGACCGCCGCGACGGACTTCATCAGCCCTGCACGGCAAGCCTCCAACGCAGGCATCGCCCAGTAGTTACGGTTGAACAATTCCAATGACAAAATCGTGCCGCCGTTGCGATCGACCATCTGCAGAATCTTGTCCAGCGGGGCGATGCCGTCGCCGGGGAACACGCGATCCGCGTCTTTAATCGTTTCGCGGGGCGGATTCGCCGGAAAATCGTTCAGATGCAACACGGGAAGAGCCTGCTGGCTGAGAAGCCGCATCGCCTCGTAGTTGCCGCCGCCTTTATATATATGGTATACGTCCAGCAAGACAGCCGCCTTCGGATGCGCGGCCGTCGCGGCGATTTTCAACACGTCTTCGATCTTGCTCAGATTCGCGGAAAAGCCCCACAGCTCCAGAAGTGGTTGAACGCCAAATTCGTCACCAAGCTTCAAAACAGCTTCGTAGCGCTCTTGGAAACGCGACAAATCGATTGGCTTGTCCGTCGCGCCGACAGGCGGGCAGGCCAGCCGTTTGCCGCCAAGCTCCGCCAAAGCCTCCATGTCACGGCGGACTTCGTCCAATCCCGCGCGACGCTCCGCATCGTCCTCAACGGCCCATTTGCCAAAGCCAATGGCGCTCTCGACGGACAGTCCAAGTTCCGCAACATATTCGCGCAGAGGCTTCAACGAGCCATTTGCCTTGCGGTATTCATGGATTTCGCGCATCCACGGCTCGACGGAATCGAAGCCAGCCTTCGACGCCGTCTTCAGTTCATCCATCAGACTCAGTTTCTGGCCGCTGATCGTTCCCGTATTGAGGCAATATCTGAACATGTTTTTTCCTTCTATTTTTGGAAGGGATTAAAGGGACTAAAGCAACGAAAGGGACGAAAGGGACATAAGATTTTCCAAGCAGCCCCTTATGTCCCTTTCCGCCAACGTCTTATTCTTCTCCGAGCACGGGCTCTTCGTTGAACCAGTCGATCATTTCCTTCGGCAGGGCGGCGATTTCGATGATCTGGCCATGTTCGCCGCTGGGCATTTCCAGACGTTCGTCCAGCTTGCGGCCGATCAGCAACTTGCCAAGGGGCGTTTCAAAGGAGATCATGTTGCGTTTCGGAACCGTGTCCAGAAGACCGAGCACGTAGTACGTCTCCGTGCGGCCGCCGGAGAACTTCACCGTCACGGCGCTGCCGAGAACGACCGTATCCGCGACCTCCACGTCGCGGAAATCCGTTCCGCGCAGATCCACGAGGCTGCTTTCGTATTCGCGGCGCATCTTGCCGAGCAACGACTGCTGTTCCTTCGCGAACTTGTATTCGGAGTTTTCACGCAAGTCGCCGAGGCTGCGGGCATGCTCCAAGGCGTCCGCATTGGCCGGAATCTGCTCTTCGACCAGATTCTTGAGCTGCATCTCACGCAGCTTGAGGCTTCTCCAGCTCGTGACACGCGGCAATGCGGCACGCTGATGGATCGCCTTGCGCTCTTCGACCAGATGCTTGTATTCCGGATACAGACGGATAATCTTCACTTCCAGACTCTGGCGGTCACCGGCTTCCAGCAACGGCATCCGCTTGATGCAGTGGATGAATTCCGTCACCGTCTCCTCGTCACCGTAATTCATGATCAACCGCTGGAACGGCTCGTCGTTCATCATCAACTTGAAGAGGTCGCGATGCGCTTTCAAGTAATTGCCTTTCACATCTTTCTGCAACGTGCGGAACAGCAGGACGGACTTGGTCAGATAGCGCATCTTCAGCTCTTCGTAGTCGGACTTCCAAAGCCAGAACATCGCATCCGCCGTCACATCGCCTTCTTCCATCGCCGCCTGGACGGCTTCCGCAAGCCGTGAACGCTCCTCCGCCGTCAGGTTCTTCTCCGTGCCCGCCCACAGGCGATACGGCAGTTTGAGTGTACGGGCGATCAGATAGTCCGCCCCTTTGGCGCGCTTCGTGACCGCGAACCACGGGATGACCAGCTTGCCGGCGAGCTTGTCGCTCGCCTCGATGAACAGCTCCTCGTTCTCCCAGACAACCGCCTTCTTTTCCGCAAGCATGGCGACCGTCTTGTCGAATTCCGGCTTCATACCCGCCGGAAGCATGTGCTCCAAAGACGCGAGCGCGGTCGCGAACAGCAGCACCATGTCGTCACGCGGCGCGGCATAATCGAAGATGCTCGTCACGTTGGCGATATCGGGCTTCGACGCTTCGTCAATGACCGGATTCAGCTTCAGACGTTCATTCAGTTCGAGAAGGCTTCGGCTCTGGTCCCAGCTCATCGTATTGACCGCGGTGCCGCCCTGTGCATCGCCGCCCTGCTCCGCAGGCGCGCCGGATGTCAGAACCTTGAACTGCGCTTCCGTCATCACGCCGGGAACCAGCAGTGCGCGGCCCGGATTCAGCAACGGTGAACGCACGCTCGTGATATGGCTGTTCATGAAATCCGTCAGCGACTTCAAATCCGTCTTCTCCGGACGCGACTTCTTCGCCATCCAGTTATGGACATCAGAGTCGATGTCGACAACCATCAGATTGTCCAGGAAGTTGCGGAGACCCAGCGTCTGGCGTTCAGCCTTGTTGAGACCGTCCGCCTTTTTCCCTGCGGCCTGCCGTCTCACAAACGCGACGCGGACTTCACCGCTGATTTCATCAATCATATCGACGACGCCGACGCCGAACGCGGGGGTGTAGCAGAACGCGCCCTTCTTCAGGACGCGGAGGACATCCAGACGCTTGCAGATCTTCTCCAACGGCTCTGTTTCCTTATGGATCCAAAGACAATCCACCAGACCGTCCGGATTCTCCCAATCAGGGAACTTCTGCTTGACGAGAGTCGCGTACAGATTACGGAAGATGACACCGTCAAGCCCCGCCGCCATCATCGCGTCAGCCAAATTGAACTCCGCCTCGTCAAGCGTCTTGAGAGACGCCTTCTCCGCGAATTTCTGCAATCCGCCTTCCCATTTGAGACGAACGCCTTCGTCCCATCCCGCACACTGCCGCGGCTCGGCCAGTTTCAAGATTTCGGCCAGTTCCCCAAGGGCCGAACGTTCGGGAACCGCCGCCGCTTCAAAAAGTTTCGCAAGTTCTTCTGTCGCTGTTGAATAAGTGTTAGAATCCGCCATCTTCGTCTACCTGTTTTTTTGTTTGGTGCTACGATTATTAAAATTTTTAAAATTGCTCTTCTTACTTGTTTGTCTTCCTGTAGTTGGAAGCCACATGGGACGCGATCCGCCTCGCCTCCATCTCGCTCCAAAGCGGCGGAAGCATCAGAATTCCGCTTTCGTCATACGGCGGAATCATCATCGTTCCGCAGAAATAACCGTCCAGCAGAATCACCATCGTCTGGTTGCCGTACTCCCCCGTCGCCTGCCGCCAGAGTCCCATCCCCTTGCGGTCCAGCTTCATCCGAAGCCCCCACTTCCCATTGTCGCCGCGCACAAGCTCGGCATCCCCGAAGCAGGACGAATCCACGATCGGAAAACGGCTCACGATATGCTCGTTACGCCCCATGACGTCATAGACCGGCTGGATCAACGCCGTTTCAGGCGCGAACGCGTTCCGCCGCACTTCCCGATGAAGGCTCAGGCAGAACACGGGCGTGTTCCAGTTGAAAAGCGCGCACCCCGTCATGCACAGCACCAGCGACGCAATGCCAACCAATCCAACATATTGACGTATCCGCTTCATATTACGCTACTCCGTTTCATCCAGCTTCCTGTACAATGTCCCTTTGCTGATGCCCAGCATCTTCGCGGTCTTATCCTTGTCGCCGCCGCATTCCGCCAACACACGGCTGATGTATTCACGCTCGTGGATTCGCAAATAGGCCTTCAGCGTCAAATCCGCGCTGCGCTGAGGGCGACCGGCGAGTATTTCGGCTGTCTCAGCCTCGTCCGCCAATTCATCCGCCTGACGCAGTTCCTCCGCCGACGGGCGGAACTCGTCCGGCAAGTCATACACCCCCAACGGCATCCCGCCGCGATTCGACAGCGCCACGATGCGCCTCAGCGAATTCTCCAATTCGCGCACATTGCCCGGCCAGTCACGCCGTGACAGCACATCCATCGCCTCTTCTGAAAAACCTCCGAAACCGCCGCCGCCCTCTTCGCTCCATTTATCTTGGAAATAGCTGATCAGCAACGGGATGTCACTCCGCCTCTCCCGCAGTGCGGGCAAATAAAGCGGAAATGCGCAAAGCCGATAATACAAATCTTCGCGGAACAGCCCCTCCTTCATCCTCTTCTCCAAATCTTCATTCGTCGCCGCCAGCACGCGCACATCCACCTTCGTAGCGGTCACGCCGCCCACCGGCCTCACCAGCCCGTCCTGCAAAACCCGCAGTAGCGAACGCTGCATCTCCAACGGGATCGACCCGATTTCATCCATGAAAAGCGTCCCCCCATCCGCCACTTGGAACAACCCCTCCTTGTTCCGCACGGCCCCTGTGAAGGCTCCCTTCACATGGCCAAATAATTCTGATTCAAGAAGATTGGCGGGAATCGCCGTGCAATTGATCGCCACGAACGGGCGGTTGCCGCGACGGCTCAGACGGTGCAAAGATTTCGCCACCAGTTCCTTGCCGGTCCCGCTCTCTCCGCGTATCAGGACGGACATGTCCGTCGCCGCCACCTTCTCCATCTGCTTATACAACGCCTGCATGGCGGGATGCTCCCCGATCATCAGCCCGTAATGCAGCTCCGGAACATCCGGTTTCTTGCATTCGCATGACACCACCTCCTCCGCCTTTTCCAATATTTCCGGCTGTTTTCCGCCCCCCCCGGCTGCCTTCAGACGGTCATGGCGTGCCGCCAACACCTTCTCCAGCAACCTCAAAGCCTCTTCCGAACGGATCGGGCGGACAAGGAAACCGGAGGCCCCCGCCTCCACGATCGACTTGCCCTCCTCCAGCTCCGCGTAGTCAACCACCGCCAGAATATCCGCCCCGCTCGCGCCAGACGGACGGTCCGCCAGCAATCCGCGCCCGAAGTCCAGCCCGCAAACGACGACATCCCACGCTTCCGCATGCAGGACATCGCCCCGGGCCTCCTCTTCGCCACATGATTTGACGCGGTATTCCAGGCTCCTGAACAAACTCCGCAGGACGTCGCTCAGATTCGCGTCGTCAACGGCTATCAGTATCTTGGTCTTCATCGGAATCAGTTTTTTTATCCTATCAAGTCAATATAATGTATTCCTTCAATCCAATCTCGCAAGTCGACAGCCCCCCGACTTTGCCAAAGTTTGGCTCTTTTTATAAAAAGGAAGAAAAAAATGGACAAATTAGGTGAAAGTTTTGAAAAAGGGCGTATAGTTTATATCAAGCGGTTAAAAAAAGGAAACAATCATAATGGAAGAATACATTTGGGAACAAACGGAAAACAATGAAGACAGGGTACAAGCCCTGATCAATGAAGCAGGAGTCACAAGACCCATCGCCCTCGTGCTGGACATGAGAGGAATCGGCCCCGAAAAAATACGGGACTTCCTCAATCCGTCCATCTCGGACATAGGGGACCCCTATCTACTGCCTGGAACGAAGGAAGCCTCCGCCAGACTTTGGCAGGCCATCCACAACGGACAGAGGATTCTCATCCATGGCGACTATGACACGGACGGCATCACCGCCTCCGCACTTCTCGCATGGGTGCTCCGCCGAAACGGCGGCAACGTGGAATGCTATCTGCCGCATCGCATCGACGACGGCTACGGCCTCACCGTCGAATCCATCAACAAGACCCACGCCAACAAGGCGGATCTTCTCATCACCGTCGATTGCGGCATCACCTCCTACGAAGCCGTCCAGGCCTCCAAGGAAATGCAGTTCGATCTCATCATCACGGATCATCATACGCCGGGCGTCGAACCGTTGGACGCTTACGCCGTCGTGGATCCCAAGCTGCCCGGATCCCCCGTGGAGATTCAGGAGCTCGCGGGCGTGGGCGTCGCCTTCAAAGTCTGCCACGCCTTCCTGAAATACGGCCGCGAACATGGCTTCGGCGGAGAGGACACGGATCTGCGCCAAGGTCTTGATCTTGTTGCACTTGGAACCGTTGCGGACATCGTGCCGCTCCTCTATGAGAACCGTATTCTTGTCAAGCATGGCCTGAAGGTGCTCGCCGGCAAGCAACGCCCTGGAATCCATGCGCTTTGCGAAATCTCCGGCGTATCCGAAGAGCTCGCGACGTCGGACATCACCTACCGGCTGGCCCCCCGCATCAACGCCACCGGACGTCTCGGCGCCCCGACGGATTCCCTCCGCCTGCTGGAGGCGGACAACATGGTGGACGCCGCCAATCTCGCCCGCAAACTGGATGAACAGAACCGTGAACGGCAGACCATCGAAGAAACAGTCGTAATGGATGCGGAAAACCAAATCGCCAGACGATACGATCTGAATTCGACACGTTCCATCGTTGTCTGGAGCGAGGGCTGGCATCAAGGCGTCGTCGGCATCGTTGCCTCTCGGCTGACCCGTAAATACCATCGTCCGTCCGTCGTTCTCACACGGGACCCGTCCGGACAATTCACGGGATCGGCCCGTTCCATCCGCAAGTTGAATCTGGTCGATCTTCTCGGCGTCTGCTCTGATTCGCTGATTCGTTTCGGTGGCCATGCCATGGCGGCGGGCCTCTCGCTGACAGAGGAGAATCTGGAGCTGTTCTGCAAGCAGTTCGACGAAGCCGTCCAGAAGGTTCTCGGCATCGAATCCATGAAACCGGTCATCGCCGCCTGCGGAAAAGTCGCCTTCAATGAGCTGGATGATGTTTTCTTCCAAGAATTAGAGATGCTCGAGCCTTTCGGCCATGGCAATCCTGAACCTGTTTACATCACGAAAAACGTCATACCGGAACGCAAAATGCCTGCCGGCAAGAACCATACCCGCGGCATGGTGAAGGACGATTCCGGAACGCGCATGCAGTTCATCGCCTTCGGACGGCTGCCCGACCAGTTCCCGCCGCCGCCGTGGGACATCGTCTTCTCTCCGCACATCAACCGCTTCAACGGCATCGCGATGCCGCAGTTGCGGATTCTTGACATCAAGCCAGCCGAGGGCTGACCTTCCCCCCCTTGAAAGACGCTCCGCCACGCGGAGCGTCTTTTTTTGTTTTGAATGAAACACGCCATCCTGCGCGGAAAAACACGCTTCGGCGGATGTCATTCCAATATGATGTTCTCGCATGTCCCGCCGCTTGGTATCATCGGGAGGACGCTTTCCGCGGCAGTCGTATGAATGTCAAGCAGATAAGGCCCCTTCGCCCTAAGCATTTCCTGCAGAGCCGCGTCCAGTTCGTCCGCTTTCCAGACATCCCGCCCCACGATTCCATAGCCTTTGGCGATCTGGACAAAATCCGGATAGGGGCGTTTCGCACGTTCCACCTTCATGTCCGTATCCGCATGGACGCCGTTGTAGAACTGGTCCTCCCATTGCGACACCATCCCCAGAATCTGATTGTCAAGAATCATCATCTTCAACGGCAAATTCAAGGCATAGACCGTCGCCAGTTCCTGGATGTTCATCTGGAAACCGCCGTCGCCGTCGATGAGCACGACTGTTTCCTTTGGCGCCGCCAGCTTCGCGCCGATGGCCGTCGGCAGCCCGAAGCCCATCGCACCAAGGCCACCGCTTGTCAGCAACTGTCTCGGACGGTTGTAGTTGTAGAACTGGGCCGCCCACATCTGGTTCTGTCCGACTCCCGTCACGATCGTCGCTTCGCCATTCGTGAGTTCCGCCAGGCGGCTGACCACTTGCTGCCCTTTGATCTCCTTTCCGTCGCCGCCTTTGTATTTGAACGGATGCTCCGCCTTCCACTTGTCGGTCAGCTCAAGCCAGAATTCATGACGGCCACGCTCAGGCTTTTCCAGCATTGCACGGAAAAGCTCCTTCGCGTCGCAGACGATCGGCAGATCGGCATGCTTGTTCTTGTTGATTTCCGACGGATCAATGTCCGCATGCACGATTTTCGCACGTGGCGCGAATTTCTCGATATTGCCCGTCACACGGTCGCTGAAACGCACGCCCACACCTAGCAGCAAATCACATTCATGCACCGCCTTGTTCGCCGCATAGCATCCATGCATGCCAAGCCATTTCAAGCTCAGCCGATGGTCTTCAGGAAATGCGCCGATGCCCATGAGCGATGTCGCGACAGGAATCTGATAAGCCTCTGCGAAAGCCAGAAGTTCCTTGTTCGCATTGGAATGGATGATTCCACCGCCAACGAACAGACACGGCCTGCGGCTCTCCTTCAGCATCGTCCGCAACGCCTCGACATCTTCCGCCTTCGGCAAAATTTCCGTCATCGTCTTGTGCAAAGACGGCTTTGGAGACGACACGGGATTGCAGGCCGCCTGCTGGACATCCCATGGAATGTCGATGACAACCGGCCCAGGCCGCCCGTTTTTCGCCAGATAAAACGCTTCCGCAAACACTTGCGGCAATTCCAGCGGATCGAGCACAAGATAGCTGTGCTTCACGCAGAGCCGTGTCATACCGATGATGTCCGTCTCCTGGAAGGCGTTTTTCCCAATCAGATGCTGGTTCACCTGCCCCGTGATGACGACCATCGGCACGGAATCCGCGCAGGCGTCCGCAATGCCGGTCACGAGATTCGTCGCGCCCGGCCCGCTGGTCGCCATGCAGACGCCGACTTCGCCTGTCTTCCGCGCATATCCGCCCGCTGCGAACGCGCCGCCCTGCTCATGCCGCGGCAATATGACACGCACGCCTGCGTTATGCAACGCATGGTGCAACGCCATCGACGAGGCGCCCGGATACGCGAACACAAACGGAACCCGCGCTTGCAGCAGGCATTCCGCTACGATCTCCGCGCCAGTCATGCCGGAGCCGTTCTTCTGTTCTTTCTGCTTCATGTCTATCAAATGGTCATCATTGCATGTCTTTCCTCCCTATTATAATGTAATGAAAGGTTGTCTGTCTGCAAATCAGTTCGATAAGCCTTGTTCTTAACATTAAAGATCTCATCATGTCATCATTTGCTTTTAAAGGCGTCGTCTGAGGTATGCAAGAAGGACAACTATCGCCTGAAAGCCGTCAACTGAAGGAAGTACGGAGGACAGCACCCGCCTGAAAGGCGTCATCTGAGGTAACCCCGCCCTTCAGGGCGGGGGAGGAATCTCGTCTGACATGCTGTCTGGAAGACAGCACTGCCTGAAAGGCGTCAACTGAAGGAAGTCCGGAGGACAGCACCCGCCTGAAAGGCGTCATCTGAGGTAACCCCGCCCTTCAGGGCGGGGGAGGGATCTCGTCTGACATGCTGTCTGGAAGACAGCACTGCCTGAAAGGCGTCATCTCATTGAACAGAAATTATTCAAGATACTTATCCAGACAGTTCCATGTATCTTGTAAATTGCTATCAATCCTTTAAAAAATACCTTTCATCAATTTTACATTCATTGTCCAACAAAATAGAACGATATTCATCTGCAAAGCTTGTTTGTCTATGATGCTCCTTCTGCTGACGAATGTATGCACAGATCGAATTCTTTCCTTCCTTGCTGAATGAAAAGGCAGCATAACCATTCGCCCAGCCTCGAAACATTGGAAAATGTGGATTTTCACCCAACCACTTGGAGGAGCTACCTTTTAGTTGTTGCATGAAATATGACACAGACAACTGTGGATTCATTTCGACTGCCAAATGAAGATGATCAGGCATTCCACCTATCCGAAGTAATTTTGAAGATGTATTCTGAATAATTCCCATCATATAGGCATATAATTCACGTTCATACATGATGTCGATAGCTGGGAGATTGTACTTTGTTCGAAAAATAAAATGGAAATACAATTTTGAGTAACTCATATATTCTCCTTTTTTGTCATTATCCATCCTGAAGGACGGATGTTATTCAGTTTTCACCTTTCAGGCAAGTACCGTCCTTCAGACGGATATATGGTAGTGTTCTCCCCCCCCCCGCCCTAAAGGGCGGGGTTACCTCAAATATCGCCCTACAGGCGGGTCGCGCCCTACAGGCGGGTCGCGCCCTTCAGGCGGGTCGCGCCCTATGCAACGTATACCTTGCAATTGGTGGTTCTTACAAGACAATGGTTATATGTGACGTCGCTACCACTGCTGGCGGTCCAGAATGCGGTAGTTCGCCGCCTCCTGCACATGGCGGCATTCGATTTTCTCCAAGCCGTCCAGATCAGCCAACGTTCTGGCGACACGCAGGATACGATCGTATGCACGGGCCGAAAGCTGCAATTCCGTGATCATCGACTGCATCGCATACGCGCTTGTCGAATCCAACTCGCAGAATTGATCCATCATCTTCCCGCTCAGGCTGGCGTTGTCACGGATTCCCGTGCCCGCATAACGCCGCCGCTGGATTTCACGGGCCGCCATCACCCTTGCGCGAATGGTCGCGGAATCCTCCCCGCACCGTTTCTGCGTCAGCATCTCGCTGTCCAATGGAGCCAGTTCGACGTGCATGTCCACCCGGTCAATCAATGGCCCGCTGATTCTACTACGGTAGTTCATAATCATGCCAATTGTGCAATGGCACGGGCGGCGCGGATGGCCGTAATATCCGCATGGACACGGATTCATCGCGGCCACCAGCATGACACGGGCAGGAAACATGAACGTTCCGCTTGCGCGGGCCAGAACCACTTCGCCAGTCTCCAGCGGCTGTCGCAGAACTTCCAACGTATTTCGTTTGAATTCAGGGAGTTCATCCAAAAACAACACGCCATTGTGGGCCAGGCTCAATTCGCCCGGCCGCGGATTGGCGCTGCCGCCGACCAGCCCCGCGTCACTGACCGTATGATGCGGCGAACGGAAAGGCCGCCGCACCATCAGCCCTTTCTTCCCGTCGAGCAGTCCCGCGATGCTGTAGATTTTCGTCACCTCCAGCGCCTCCTCAACATCCAGCAACGGCAGGATACCGGGCAAACGTCTCGCTATCATGCTCTTGCCGCATCCGGGGCTACCAATCATCAGAAGATTGTGGTTTCCAGCCGCCGCCACCGTGATCGCGCGCTTCGCGCTTTCCTGCCCCTTGACATCCGCAAAATCCATGACTTCCGCCATGGATTCAGCCGCATAAATCGACTGGATGTCAACCACGGTCGCAGCCTGCCGACTGCGCCCCTGCAGCACGTCCACGGCATCCGCCAACGTCGCGACGCCATAAACGGCGATGCCTGACGCCAATGCCGCCTCTTTCGCGTTCTCCACAGGAACCAGCATCCGTTTCATGCCATGGTCGCGGGCGTACATCGCCACCGCCAACACCCCCTGAATGGGCCGCACCTGCCCGCTCATCGCCAATTCTCCAATGATCATCGCGTTATCCAATCCCGAACAGGCCAACTGCCCATCGGCCTGCAACACCCCCAACGCCATCGGCAAGTCATACGCACTGCCACTCTTATGCAAATCCGCCGGGGCCAGATTCACAATCGCTTTGCCGAACGGCATTCGATATCCCGAACTCTGCACCGCCCCCCGGACACGTTCACGGCTCTCCCGTATCGCCATGTCAGGAAGCCCGACAACGATCATCGACGGACCATTCTGATCCATCTGTTCCGGTGGAGGCGGAACCAAATTCACCTCTATCTCAACACCCTTGACATCCATTCCGCGTATCGCCGCGCTGTTCACATGCACAATCATCGTTGACTCCTACAGGCCATTTCAAATATTTTCCTTAATAATATATCACTGATTTTATATATTGCAATTCATAAGAATTCCTATAAACTCTTGTTAATTCCTATAAATTCATATATAGTCATATGACTTCTTATTACTTTTCAATTTATGGTTTACACCAACTCTGTTCCTTTATATTTCATTTTTTATCGATTTATGCAAGGAATTCATAGACTCCATGTTCACGCAAACAACAAGACCAGGCCTACAAATCACATGCCCTTTATTGTCCTGATAGATTTTTTGCCGCCATTATTGGAAAAATCCAGTTGTGCATGAATATTAAGTTCATGTATAGAAAATAATCCATGACTGTCAAGCAGGGCGTTTATCCGAACCCATCAAAACGAAAAGGAGCACAACATGAAAAAACTGCTGTCCATTCTCATCTGCGTCACATTCGCCATGTCCGCCTTCGGCGCGGATTGGTATGTCTCCGCCGCAGTCGGCAAAAAAAAGAACGCGGGCACCTCCAAAGACGCGCCGTTGAAAGCCATCTGGAACGCCTTGGAAAAGGCGGCTCCGGGCGATGTCATCCATGTCGCGCAGGGCAATTATCATGGTAAAACCTCCTGCGGCTGGATTCTCATTGACAAACCGATCTCCATCATCGGCGGCTATTCCGACGATTTCAGCGCCCGCGACATCATCAAATATCCGACGATGCTCAAGCCCACCAACGAAATGAACCAGACCAAGCCCGCCATGGACATCGGCACGGTCGGCTTCAAGATGTGGGCCTCCGCCAACCAGGCCGACGCGCTGAAAGGCACGACCACCGTCATCGACGGCCTCTACATCGACCAGGGCGACGCGAACAGCTATCATGCCATCAAAGGCAAGCCCGAAGGCGTCGAAACCGGCATGTATCTGGATCCGCCCGCGAAAGGAAATACGCAGTATCCGTCCATCAACTCCGCCGAAATGAAGGGCAAGACCGCCGGTAATCTGACGATCCAGAACTGCGTCTTCCTGAACGCCTCCAACTACGGCATCCAGATCAGCCATCATGAAGGCGACGTGAAGATTCTCAACAACCTCTTCATCAACAACCGCATGCAGGCTTGCGACGTGCTCTGCACCAAGAACGAGAACGGCGCCGTGAAATTCGAATTCGCCTACAACACCGTCCTCTTCACATGGAGCCGCACATCCGAAATGACCGACATGGGCTTCGGCGTCCGCGCCAACGACAAGATTGAAGCGAACATCCATCACAACATCCTCGGCCTCAGCGTCCTGTATGGATTCGACAACACGAAGGGCAATGACAAGACCAAGAAGGTCTCACTCGACAACAACATCTTCTTCCTCAATAAGAAAGGCGATGCGGCCATCACCATCAGCCCCAACATCAAGCCCTTCTTTGTCACCGACGATGCTTGGGAGGATTTCGAAGACTGCACGGGCATCGAAAGCCTCGAAGACAACAAATCCCTCACCGATCCCGCCCTCTTCAAAGACATTATCGACAAGGCGTACCTCGAAGGTTTCCTCGCCGCAAGCTACTCGGAGAAAACTGATTACAATGAGAACTCCGCCGCCAACGTCTTCCGTGCGGCCATGGGCATGAACAAGGTCGGCCAGATCGAGACGAAGGTTTCCATGTTCGCCAACCGCTATCCCTCCGAAAACGTGCTGAAGTTCTTCGGTGCCGTTCAGGGCGCAGGCGCCCAGATTGTCAAATAACGGCTGAATAAAGCGTTTTCCCCAAGCCCGACGCCCCATGCGGCGTCGGGCTTTTTGCTTTTCAGGCCGTCATTTCCAATCTTGCCCACTGTTGTCACGTTTATCTTTTGACAAGAATATTCTCACAGACAGGAGATTCACATGACACACCCCATGCTGCTCATCACCATGCTTTCCCTTAGCCTTACAGCCCAGACACTTCCGTTGCTGGAACCGGACAAATGGGCGCCCCATAAGGACGGAGGCGCCGCACCGACCTACCAGAAACTTGACGACGGCTCCGTCCGCTTTTCCGTTGACATGCAGAACGGGAAGTACGGCTGGGGCAACATCCGCCTGTCGCCAATCTCTCTTCCGCCAACATCGACAGGGCTCTCCTTTGAAGTGCTCGTGGAGGAAGCCGATGACAGCGCCATCATGCATGTCTGGTTGTTCGAACGTGACAAAGATGCATGGTTGGCAAGAGTCAACTTCGCGGACGGCAAGACGTTGGCCGAAGTGAAAAACACATGGCGCAAAGCGACCGTCCCGTTCGCGTCATTCAGATTCGATCCGCGCGGCGCGAAAAACCGTAATATCCTGTCCACCGAATTCATGCTTTTTGGCTTCAACTACGGCAATCTGACACTCCGCGTCCGCAATCTCGCCTTCACGGGAGCGGAACAGGCCCTCGCCACCGTCAAACCGTCATTGCCGAAGAACTGGAAACATCAAGATCCCATTGGTCACCGCATCGCGATTTTCGCAGACAGTTCCATCGAAAAGCTTCCATCCCATGCCGATGCGCAGCGACTTGCGCAACTTCTTGAAAAACAAGGCTTTCATCCACAGGTCATGACTTCCGGCGATCTGGCGGAAACAAACTGCCTATCCAAGGCGGCCATTGACTTGCTGATCCTTCCCAACGCGCCGTTCTTCCCGATCGACGCCGTCCAGAATTTCCGTAAGTTTTTGAAAGACAAAGGTTCATTCATTTCCATCGGCGGTTATCCGCTCGACAGGCCGGGCGCTCCGTCAAAAGGCGGCTGGACAACGGTCGATTCCGGCGTCACGGCGGACAAGATCGGCAATAACGAATCGCTTGACACGCGCATCAACACACGCTACGGCACCCAAGGCGACACGATGCAGCTCCAGCCGGATCAGATCGGCCTCTGCGATCCGTCGTTCCTCCTGCTGCGGACAAGCTCCCTCCGCCCTGCCCCGCAACAGAAATGGTTTACGGCCGATTGGCGGATGGACGGTTCCGTGGAAGGTCCCGCCGCCGTCGCCATGACAGGCTCCAACAGCCCGGTCTTCCCAAACATTCATGCACGTTATATTCCTCTCATCCAGTCACTTGACATCTACGGCCGCAATCGCGGCCCTGCCGCCGCCGTCGTCCTGAACCACGCAGGCCCGTACAACGGCTCCAACTGGGCGATGTTCACGCCGACGAATCGCAATCTTTTCGACGGCTCACAGCCCGCCATCGACAATTTGTTCGTCGAACTCTGCCAAAAGCTGCTTGCGCCGTCATACCTTATTAATACATCGTCGGACAAGCCGTGCGCACGGCGCGGCGACACCGTCGCTTTCACCGTCAACGGCGTCAACGCAACCGGCCATCCGCTCGCCGTCCGCTTCACGATGGACGGCAAGGTGTTCGCCACGGCGACGGCGGAGGCGGGCCGTTTCCAAGTCTCCGCCAATTGGAACGTCCCGCAAAACGATGCTCAGTCGTTCCATTCGTTCACCGCCGAGCTGTTCGACGGCGAAACTTCCATCGACGTGATGGAAAACGGCATCTCCGTCTGGAGCCAAGAGGCTCTTGCCAAAGGACTTAAGTTTGAATTCAAAGACAATTACTTCAATCTCAACGGCCAGCCGACGTTTTTCATCGGCGCCAACACGACGGGCATGATGTGGTATTCCGCCAACGAAAATCCGCTCGTCTGGAAGAAGGACTTCGCCGCCATGCAGGACTTCGGCCTTAACTTCCTGCGAATTCTGCACTTCTCGCCGTTCGCCCAGCATCCTGTCAAGTTCCGTTGGAATTCGCAGGCCCTTCTGGAGCAAGCCCCCTACACGCAATACCAGACGGACGCCATCGTCCAACTCGCGCAGGAGCATCAGATCATGCCGTTCCTCAGCCTCCATGACTGGATTGGACTGGATCTGAGCCAAGCCGATCTGGATGCCCAGAAGACATGGAACCAGTTCTGGGTAAACCGTTACAAAGATATTCCGGGCATGTTCTATGATATTCAGAATGAACCGACAACAAGCCTCGGCAACACTGAGGTGCTCATGCCGTTGTTCAAGGAGTTCCTTGCGCAACAGTACGGCTCCGTCGAAAACGCGCAGAAAGCCTGGAAGGAATCCGGAGCGGACACGGAACTCGTCCTGTCAAGCAACACGAAAAACTGGCAGGACCTCCGCGCACGCGATGTCGAACTGTTCCGTTCCGTCGTCTTCGCACGCTGGGTCAGCGAAAATCAAAAAGGCATCAAAGCAGGCAATCCCAAGGCTTTGGCGACTGTCGGACATCTGCAGTCGTTGACATCCTGCAACAAATTCGACGGCGCGGACGATCAGGATTTCGTCAACGTCCATCACTACGGTGCGCTGACAAACATGCGGTCCGTCATCAAGATGATGGACCGCCGTTTCGACGGCAAGTCCATCTCCCTCGGCGAGATGGGTTCCGCCATCGCCCACCGCGCCCGTAATCTGGGCCAATGGGGCGACACGCCCGCGGCCTCCATTTGCCACTATCTGGCCGTCGGCCACTGCTCTCTCGGCATGGGCGTCTCCTTCATGGGCTGCTGGTCGTGGAAGGACTTTCAGGACTGCGTCTTCCCATGGGGCATCAACCACGCGGATCTGACCGCCAAGCCCGTGCTGGAGGCCTACCGCAACATGGCGTTGCTCTTCCGCAACGCACGCATCCGTTACCAATCGCCGGAACTCTTCATCATCATTCCGGACGGCATCCTGTCCGGCTACGCCATCTCGCAAATCCATGAAAATCTCCGCGTCGCCATCGACACGCTGATGACGCTCAACGTCCCCTTCGGCGTCATCAACGAATGGAAGATCGAGAAGCTTCCGAAATCCGCCAAGGCGCTCGTCTGGCCGCTCGCCTATGGCGCCAAGGATGAGACATTTGCGCAAATCGCCAGTTTCGTCGAGAATGGCGGGAAACTCCTGCTGACAGGCGATCCGCGATTCGGCTGGTCTCGCCAGCCAGACCGTCCCGACCGTCTTTCGAAGCTCGGACTGAAGGCCGATTTCAAGCCAATCGGGCTGCCGGACGCCAAGGCGTTCATGGCCAACATTCCGTCGGAAAACAAATCCGTCCTATGGCAGCCAGCCGCCGCCGAAATGCTTGACCGCAAGCAACTTCGCGTTCTCTATCAGGATTTTCTCGACAACGTCTCCGACCTGCAGCGCATCCGCTTGAACATCGACAACGGCACGCTCATGGCCTTCGATGTCCCGCTCCACAACGGTCGCGCCTTCACGGTCGTCAATTTCGCGAATGAGGAGCAATCCGTTACCGTTCCAGCCCACAACGGCTACCCCAAGCTCGACTTCTCCGTCGCCCCGCTCCGCACGGTCTTCCTGCAATGGGACGAACAGGGCAACCTTGTGGCGGCCAACGTCTTCCGCCATCTTGAAATTAACGGCGAGTCCGTCTTTTCAAAGATCAATGACACAGGCGTGATCTCCTTGGACGGCAAAGACATCCGCCAATCGTCGCAATTGGCTCTCCTGCCTGTCTGCAACGGCTGCGACATCGAAATCAAACGTTTCGACGGCGCTCCCACGCTGGACACCACGGAGCTAGGTCAGTTCCAAGATGCGAAATGGCAGACACTTGCCACTCTCTCATCTTCCAATGACGCTACCGCCAACGCCAACGCGCCATATGATATCCGCCTCCTGACGGCCGACGGCGACATCAAAGCAGCGCAGGCCGCCATCACGAAACGCCTCCTTCTCAAATAATCCAATATATTATCATCCAACATCATGCGTCATATCCTATCCATCATCATGCTACTATCCCTACCCTTGACAGCCGAAATCCTGAAAAACACCAGTTTCGAAGACGTGAAGGACGACACCTTCGTCAGTTGGTCGAGAAACAATTTCCGCACAGGCGGTTCGCTCTATATCGGAACATTCGGCGGGCATACTGGAGACAAATTCGCCATTTGCCACAGCAACTCCGACCAAGAGCGGGAAGCATGGACGCAACGCCAGCCGTTGCCGCAGAACTGTGTCGCCGTTCTCGTTTCCGCATGGTATCGTTGCACGCCGGAAGTAAAAGCCGCGAACAATACAGGCCCATGCCTCCGTGTCCATTGGTTCGACGCCGATAGAAAGGAAATCCTGCTTGAGCAGAAGTTCTTTCCTGTCGTGGATGACTGGACGCACGTCCACAGCCTGCTGTTCATCGCCCCGCCGGATGCCGTTCAAGTGGAACTGCAACTCCACCACTGGCTTACGCCAGGCGAGACCCATTGGGACGACGCCTCCCTCACGCCCATCAGCCATGAGACGATCGCCCAGAACAGGGAACTTATCGCGCCGCTTGTCGGCATCGACCGTGAGCCTGTCTTCGGGCAGAACCTCCCCTCTTCGCCGGCAAACGACGAAATCGTCACGATGAATCCGCCACCGTTCCGCTGGCTGCCCGCCGCCCGCGCCGCCAGCTACACGCTCCAAATCTGCCAGACGCCGGATTTCAATGACGAATCGCTTATGGAAGTGACGAATTACCCGTGGCTTGTCCATGTTCCCACATCGCCGCTCGCCAACGGCAAATGGTATTGGCGGTATGGCGCAGACATCGCCAACATCGGCGTCATCTGGAGCCGGACACGCGCGTTCACTGTCACGCAAGACGCTCATGTCTGGCCATTTCCGAAGCCTGAGCAAATAAAAATTTCATTGGCCCGGCCACGCCTTTTCGTCAAGCCAAAAGGCCTGAATCTAATCCGCAAACGTGCCCGTTCAGGCGATTTGAAACAAATGGCTGAAAATTTGCTCAAGAATGTGAAAGCCTTTGCGGGAGAAGAACTTGTCAAAGAGCCGGACTGGCTGCCGAAAAGCGGTCAGGCACGTAGCCAGGCCTATACGGAAATTTTCAGGGCGACACGTCCCCCCATGGACAAGATGCAGAACGCCGCCCTCGCCTATCTTCTTACGGCCGATGATGATGCAGGAGCGGAAGCCAAACGCCGCGTCCTCCATTTCTTCTCATGGGATCCCAACGGCCCCACCAACACGTTCCACAACGACGAGCCCGCCATGTGGATCATGATGCGCGGCTGCCGTGCATATGACTGGACGTATGAACTCTACTCGCCCGCGGAGCACCGCCAGATCCAGGCGGCCATGACCGAACGTGCCAGAGCCATTTACAAGTTATTGCGCCAGAAGCCTTTTGACAACAATCCATATGAATCGCATCTTGGCCGCCAAATCGGTTTTCTCGGCGAAGCCGCCATTGAACTGTACAACGAAGTGCCCGAAGCCCATGAGTGGCTCCAATACATCCTCAGCATCTATTGGGGCGTCTATCCCGCATGGGGCCGCGAAGACGGCGGATGGAACGAAGGCCCCAGCTACTGGGCGGCCTATATGGATTTCGCCCTCCATTTCGTCGTCGCATTGCGTGAGGCGACCGGTATCGACCTGTCAGAGAAGCCTTTCTTCCACAACACGCCTTATTACAGCTTCTACCAATGCCCCCCCGGATCCACCATCTCCCCCTTCGGCGATGGCAATCAGACAAGCCGTTGCACCCAGCCCGCGTTGATGTACTATTTCAGTTCATTGCTGAAAGATCCGTGCCTCCGCTGGTATGCGGAAACCTACAACTACCGTCCGGGAGGCATCTTGGGCGTTGCGTTGACGGATCCGTCCATCAAATCGCAGCCGCCGGATTCACTCCCGACGGCGCGTTGCTTCCCGTATGTCGGTCTCGTCCTGTCCCACACGGATTTGGCCGACCATGAAAACGACATCGCGCTGTCGTTCCGTTCCAGCCCCTACGGCGCCGTCTCCCATGGCCACAACGACCAGAATTGCTTCACGTTGGAGGCCTTCGGCGAACCGCTCGCCATTCCGACCGGCCATTACAACTATTATGGCTCCCCGCACCATGACCAGTGGACGCGCGCCACAAAAGCGAAATGCGGCATCACCTACGACGGCGGCCAAGGCGAAAAGCGCGGCTGGCAGGCGACCGGTAAAATCACACGCTTCTTCCATGACGACCATTTCGACAGCTTCGCCGGAGATGCCACAGCCGCCTATGGCGGCGCGTTGGACACCGCCTTGCGGGAGATCGTCCATGTGAAACCGGGCCTCATCATCATCCGCGACACGCTTAAGACCAAGCAACCCAAGGTGTTCGAATTCAATCTGCATGCGTTCGACCAGATGGAAATCAATGGAAATACGGTCTTCACGAAACGCCCCAAGGCGACTTTGCGCACGGATTTTCTCCTGCCGAAGGATGTCCGTTTCAGCCAGACCGACCAGTTTGATCCGCCGCCTGTCTGGCCAAAGGACAAACAATTCGCGAACTGCTGGCATCTGCGCGCCGCCACGAAACCGTCGTATGAAACGACGTTCCTGACGGTTCTGCAGCCCCATAGAAACTCCGACTTCACGCCGCGGCCATCCGTCAAACTGCTGGAATCCGATACGGCGCAAGGCGTCGAAGCCATTTACAACGACGGCTCCAAAGCCATCGTCCTGTTCGCACGTCAAGACATAAAAGGCAACGCCACGCTCGGGAATATCTCGTTCAACGTCTCCGTCCACGCCGTCCTTTTGGACAAACAGGGCAAAATCACGGCAAGCTATACGGAATAAATATCAGAAAGCAGGTTGGTTTATCACATCAAAAATCGTGATTTCTTATGTTCCAATCAAAAATCGCGATATTTTTTGACGCAACTTCTCTAAAAATCGCGATATTTATCGCGATTTCCTCTAAAAACAAAGAAACCGCCGCGCGGCAGTCGGTCGAATCTGCCGCACGGCGGTTCGTCATTTTTTGTCAAAATCAATTACGCCTGTTCAATCAAACCGATTCCCGCGATGTCGCAGAAGTCGCGGATGATGGCGCGATTGTCGCCATAACTGACGATGTAATGCTGACTTCCGACGTATTGCAGGAAATCGTCAGACGGGAAGTCGAATTTCACTTCAAGGCTCGGCAGCTGCGGCGCGGGCGGTGCCCAGCCGGCCTCTTCCCACGTTTCGGGCGTCACGGCCTTGCCGAGGGCGGCGTGGATGACGAACTGTCCGTCGATTTCGCAAAGGCGGACGATCGTGACCTGCCCCGTCTTCAGCTTGGAGACATTCAGAAGTCCTTCTCCAAAAGAGCCGAAGGCGTTCGGCATGACCGTGATCTTGCCATCGACCATCGACGACGGAACATAATCTGGCACGCCCATCAAGGCGGAATTCTTCGTGAATTCGTAGTATTCCAGATAACCGGGCAGCTGATCGGTCAGATTCTTCACAATCAGTTCCGTGATAAGGCCATACGAATCGTTTTCCGGAACGCTGACGACATCGCAGAGCGTGTGCAGCAACGTCATGGCGCCCGCCGGAGCGAACTTCAACAGTTTCTTAATGCCATCGACATCGCAGAAACTGAACGCGTCATATTTCCGTTCGTCAATTTTCGCCTTGATGGCCAACGCCAGACGGACGGAATTTTCGACGGTTCCAGGCTGCGGCGCACGGATGAACTTCCAGTCCTTCGTGATCTTCTTCGCGACCTTCGCGACTTCCTTTTCATTGACGGCGTCCGCAAGTTCCTGAAGCTCAAGCAAATCAAAATGCTCAATCTCCATGCCGAGCTGTCCTTTCAGCAGATTGCCGTTGTAGAGCGTGCCCAAAAGCCGCATGTCGCGGTAGCCCGCCATGCCGACGTTTGCGTTCTTCAACGCGGCGAAGGCGGAGGCGGCCTTCAGATAAGCAGCCGCTTCGTCGTAGCGCGGCTTGGAGTCTTTGAAATTGACAAGATACTTGAAATTATAGCCTTGCGCTTCCATCGGGGCGCGCAGGGCGGTCGTTCCCGCCTGGTCGGCCGTCGTGACGAAATGGCCGTTGGCGCGCCAGCCGGAAAGCCCCCACAGCAACATCGGCTTGTCTTTGAACGGTTCGATGACTTTGAAAACGGCCCATGACGGAATCCAGCCGGCGACGCAGACGACCAATGCGTCAAATTCGCCTTTTTTCAGTTCCTGCACGGCGCGGGCGGCCTGCTTGCCTTCCGGATCGTCGCTGACAGGAGCGGCCTTGACGAGTTCGACGCCGCGTTTCTCCAGTTGGGCGGCGGCTTCGGCGACGCGGCCATCGATAAATTCACGCGGGGTGTTGACTTCCCCGAAACCGACAAAACCAGCTTTGATTTTCATAAGTTCCTCTCTTTCCTAAAACTAGGATTCTAGAATTCTAGAATGTTTTTAGCAATAAATTGTTTATTTCCTGATACTTGGCAAAATACGGCCTGTAGGCGGCCACGTTGTCTCCGGGGGAGACGCTGCTGGCGGCATGGACCATGGCGGCCTGCGCGGCCGCCGCGTCGGCAAAATCGCCGGCGGCGATGGCGCCAAGCATGGCGGCGCCAAGCGACGTCGCTTCGTCGCAGGCGAGCGTCGTGACGGTCTTGTCCAACAGATCCGCCTTGATTTGCAACCACAATGGACTTTTCGACGCACCGCCGAGAGCCCGAAGTTCATGGATTTCAACGCCGAAGCGCTCCAACGCGTCCAGATTGTCCTTCAGCAGCGCGGCGACGGATTCCATCAACGCGCGGGCGATATGGCCCTGCTTATGGGCCAGCGTCAATCCGTAGATGACGCCGCGGGCGTTCGGATTGGCTTGCGGCGAAACGGCCCCCGCGCAATGCGGAAGGACGACCAATCCGTCACTGCCAGGCGGAACTTGCGCCGCCAGTTCATCCAACTGCTTGTAGTCGAGACCATTGCTGAAATAATCGCGGAAATGGCGGAGGAGCATGCCGGCGGTCGGCGCCCACGGCAGGAAGACGTAACTTTGCGGCGTGAAGCCGTGGTAGGTTCCAAGCTGCCGCGATTCGTCGTAGAGCAGTTTGGGCAACGTCGCGCAGGCGGCTAATGTGCAGCCGGTCGTCTCCGTGACGACGCCCGGCCCGCCGCCCGCGCCAAGGCATCCCGCCACATGGTCCAATGGGCAGATGGACACAGGCGTACCCGCCGCGAAGCCGCACAAATTGTCTGCGGCGCAACGGCCTGCGATTTCGCCAGGCTGTTTCAGCGACGGCAGTTGCGACTCTGAAATATTCAGATAACGGAGCATGGACGCATCGTATCGCTCCGTCGCAATGTCATAATATATGGTAGAAGGCATGAGGCCGACGCACGTCGCGAAGACGCCCGTCAGCTTATGGGCGATGAAATCCTCCACCATCAGATATTTAGCCGTTTTTGCAAAAACAGACGGCTCGTTGGCGGCGAGCCAGCGGATTTTGGCGGCGGGCCAGCAGGGAAGCATTTCCGTCTGGCCGGACAGCTTCAGCAGCCAGTCCATGCCGAATTGCTTTTCGATGTCGGCGGCCTCCGTCTTCGCGCGGTTGTCCAGCCAATTGATGGCTTTGCGGAGCGGAACACCGTCCGCATCGACGCAGATCAACGTCTCCGCCTGGCCCGTGATGCCGACGGAACGAACGTCTGTCGGCTGCAACTTCGCCGTCGCCAACGCTTTGGCGACGGCATCACGGACGGCATCGACATAGGTCTCCGCGTCCAGTTCCACGATGTTCGGAGCCGGCGTTTCCAGCGTGTATTCCGCGAGACCGCCGCCGAGCATGGCGCCCTGCCGGTCGAACAAGGCGGCCTTGACGGCGGTCGTTCCAATGTCGATGCCGAGATATGCTTTCATCAGTCAAACAATTCGTTGATTTTCGCCACAGCCGTGTCGGCGAGCTTGTAACCACCGTCTGATCCGCAATTTCCGTTGACGATCATACCGCCGTAGCCGCCGAGGCGTTCTGCTTCGGGGCTGGGTAGATAGCCGCCGCCGCCGGGGCAGAGCTGCACAAGGAAGGTCTGGAAGGCGTGGGAACGCGCCTTGATGATCTGGCCGTAGTGCAGATACAGTTCGAACGGATTCGTGGAGATGGCGCAGTCGCCGACGCGGACGGTGTGCAGAGAGAACGTGAAGTTCGGCTCCGCGTCCTGCGTCTCGTAGCGTTCGATGACCGCCTTGCGGTTCTGCATCTGGACGAAATCCTGCTCCTTGTCATCGTACGGCCCAGGGCGGCCGGGAATCTTCTCGTTGGCGTGGATGGTGTCCACAAACTCTTGGAACGCTTCGCGTTCCGTCTTCTTCTTGAAGAGCTCCTCAAGCTCCTGCTTCGCCTGGCGGTAGGCGGTGTAGGTGGCGCGGCGCTTCGGCAGCGACACAGTGTCGACCGTATGTTTGAAGACAGGATCATAGTCGATTTCCGAATGGCTTTCGAAGCCCATCATCGCGGCGTCGAACATGCGTTTCGCATGGATGGGAACACCGTCCTCATGCCAGAAGTCCGGCTCGGTCGTGAAATGACGCACAAGATCGCGGGGCGACTGGCAGCCGGCGGCGGAGACTTGGCAGAGCGTGTGGAAATCCGTACCGAATTTCGCCTTCAGCAGTTCGCGGCCCGCGCCCATGTAGTCGCTGGAAATTTTATAAGTCGCTTCCATGACCTGCGACGGGCAGGGGATGTTGACGATTGCGCCCGTGGGCTTTCCGCTCTTGTCAAACGTGAACAGCAGTTCAACGCCGCTGTCTTCGCCGGCTTCTAGGCCGACGAAATCCGCGCGGGTCGCGTCGCCGTACATCTGCGCGACGCCTGTGGCGAAAGCGGGACGACGGCAATGGCCGATGCGGGCGATGCCGAAGCCATGGGCGACGCCGCCCGGCTGGAGGCCCTGCCACGCCTGGCGGATGGCGTCACCGACCGTCTTGACCAAGAACGGGTTGTATTCTTCAGGCGTCAAACCGTCTGGATCAAGGGGGCACCATTCGCGGAAGAGCGCCTTGGCGTTTGTGTAAGGTGCGTTATGCGTGTGGATTGCGCTCAAGAAGACGTTTTCCGCGCGGAGGCCCGGATTGGCGGCCGCGGCGGCTTCGGCGATGTCTTTCTGCAACGATGCAGGCATGCCGACGACGTCCAACGTGACTTCGACGGACTGCTGGTCGCCTTTCTTCATGGCGAGCGCGACGCATTTGATGCGGGAATGGATGCCCGTCGCGACGCGCTGGTAGTACTGTCCCGCCAGTTCGACTTTCGGATTCGAGGGGGTGATGTCCGCTTCGCCCCAGCCGATCATGAATTGTTCACTCATCGTTTAGCTCCTTTTACTTAGCGCTTCTGCTGGAGGGTGTAGTGGATGTCATCGGCCTTCTCTTCGGGCGTGAACTTGTGCAACGTGTCGATGACCTTGCCGTCGTTCCACTTGCGGTCTTCCTGCAGGTCTTCCGTCGTGCCCATGACGGTGACGTTCAGCTGGCGGCGGCGTGCGCGGACATGGTCCCAGTCAACGAAATAGATGTGGGCGAATTCACCGCCGTCGAGGACGCCGTCTTTGATGGTCATCGTTTCGCTGCGGCCGAAGAAGACGGAGCGGAGATGGCCGTCCGTGTTCATGCTGGTGAAGTCGCCGGGCTCGTTGACATAGCGGCCGAACTGGAGATGGATCGGGCCAGGATGGCGGTATTGATGCTCTTCCGCGAAATCCGGAATCATCTTGCGCATGATGTCGAGCAGATCATGCTGGAGGTATTCAATGTCGAAAGAATCGATGTCATGGGAGCACTCCTGGATCATGACGGAGCAGGTGGTGTGGTGGGAGGCGATGCAGACGGTGCCGTTCTTGACGCCGCTGGCCTTCACGATTTCGATGACTTCCTTCGAGACGTCATGGAAGGTGGGGATCCAGCCGCGGGACTGCAGTTCGAGCTCTTTCTGAAAAACTTTGAATTCCATTGTTTGTTCCTTTGTTTCTTTAGTGATATTATTTTGGGGAAAAATTGATAATTATTTGGCTTTACGTTCGTTCCATGCGCGGCGGACGGCGGAGATCATCTCATCGACCATCGCCGCGCGATCTTTCGCCTTCGCGACACCGGAGGAAGAGCCAGTGGCGTCCGCCCCCACGATGATCGTGTTATAGACGTCATTGCCGTTCGCGATGCCCGCCGCCGTCAGCACAAGTATCTCCGGATCAATGTCTTTCACGGCTTTTGTGGCGGCTTCCACATATTGCGGGCCGACGCTCACGCCCGTGCCGATCAGTTCCGACGGCTCCGCGACGATGATGTTCGGCTTCAGCATGGCGATCATGCTCGCCTCCGCCAGCGAATCCGCGCAGACGATCGTCGCGAGGCCGACTTCGTCCGCCCGCTTGATGGTCTCGCGCAGAACGGCGAGCGTCAACGGCTTTTCGCAATGGTTCAGCATGACGCCTTCCGCTCCGGCGGCGACGAGCGATTCCGGAAGGATGTCCGCCAGGCCGCGGCCTGGACGGAGCGGATCCATGTGCGGCGCAAAGACATGGATGCGGGACGTCGCCGCCTTCACGCGTGCGATTTCGACGATCGGCGTCGTGAAGATGATATCGACATCGTATTTTTTCGACGCCTCGTCCGCCGCGACGGCGAGATCGATGACGTCCTGTCCGAACAGATAGGATTTTGGGCCGATTTCGAAGAACGGCGCCTTGATGGAACAGCCTTGCTTCATGGGATGCGCTCTTTTGTTGGTTGGATGAGATTGAAAAATCAGATGGAAATTATATTATAACTGACAGGATGATAATTACAATATTATAAAAGCGTTTTCATGAAAGGAGAACCATATGCTGACCGCCAACGCGCTGGCCGCCGCAAAAGCGGCATACGACATTGAAATCGCGTGTCTTACTGAAATGAAGGACTATTTTGACGACGAAGCGTTTGCGCACGCCGTCGAACTGCTGGCCGCCGCGCCGCGCATCGGATCGAGTGGCTGCGGCCATTCGGGCATCATCTGCCAGCATTTCGCCCATCTGATGTGCTGCATTGAACGGCCCGCTCGGTTCATCTCCCCCGCGGAGGCCGTCCACGGCGCGACTGGATTTTTGCAGAAAGGCGACGTGATGGTCTTCGCGTCCCGCGGCGGCAAGACGAAGGAGCTCCTGCCGATCGTCGATATCTGCAAGGTGAAAGGCGTCTCCATCATCACGGTAACGGAGAATCTGGAATCTCCGCTGGCGACGGCGGCGGACGTCGTGCTGAAACAGCATGTCAATCGCGAGACGGACAAATGGAATGCGCAGGGCACGACGAGCACGACGGCGCTCTGCATGATTTTCCACGCCCTGCAGGCGGCTCTCATCGAACAGACAGGCTACCAGGCGGAACAGTTCGCGCTGATCCATCCGGGCGGCGCCGTGGGTGAACGGCTGCGCAAGAAGTGAAAACTCCTGTCGCTTTCGTCCCTTTTGTCGTTTTTGTCCCGTTTATCTTTCATGAATGTATTTGCAAGATTGGAAGCAAGCCTTTATTTTATAAGGTTTGTCTTGTTTTCTGACATCATGTTCCACACGTAAACACAAACGCTACAAAATTCGGAAAAACTTATGGATAAGCAGGAAATCTTGTCAACCTTGTCAAGCGGCGATGCCGATCTGCTGTGCCAGGCCGTGAGCGCGGCTTATGAAGGCTTGAAGGCCGAGCCGTTCGGAGAGCTTGCGTATGATCTGCGCGGCGTGATCACGCATGCGGCGTCCCATCCGGAGGAAATCGAAGGGAAGGAGGAGGAGATACGGAAGGTGAAGGCCGCCCTGCTCTGCCTGGCCTTCAACCGCGACAAATCGTCGTTCGGCGACGTGTTCCGTCTCGCCCGTTGCGAGGCGTTTCTGAAA
>CACYQT010000021.1 GCA_902776645.1 uncultured bacterium
CGTCGAGGACAGCCACGTCCTCTCCAACGCGGAGAACTACAACTACACCTTCAACAACGCCTCCCTGAACGTCAAGCCCAGGGACGTCACCGTCGTCTTCGACGCGAAGGACAAGGTCTATGACGGCAACACCGTCGCCGAGCGCGACGGCGACTTCACCATCGACGGCTTCGTGGACGGCGACGTCGTCCGCGTCTTCGACGCAGACGTGACCTACGCCTTCTCCGACAAGAATGTCGGCACGGACAAGACCGTCACGGCGGACGGCGAGCTCGTCATCGTCGGCGACGACATGGACAACTACAACTTCACGTTCGACAACACGGCCGAGGCGGACATCACGCCGCTCGCCATCGAGATCGGCTTCACCGCCAACGACAAGGTCTATGACGGCAACACCGTCGCCGAACTTAACGAGCTCGACATGAGCGCCGTCCTCGAAGGCGACGATGTCAACTTCGACGCTTCCTCGCTCGAATACAATTTCGACACCAAGAACGCCGGCGAAGACAAGACCGTCACCGCCACCGGCTTCGACGCCGACACCATGCTCTCCGGTGATGATCTCCAGAACTACGACATCACCTTCGTCGATACGACGGAGGCGGACATCACGAAGCTCGCCATCGAGATTGGCTTCACCGCCAATGACAAGATCTATGACGGCAACAAAGATGCTGAACTCAACGAAATCGACATGAGCGCCGTGCTCGAAGGCGACGACGTCAACTTCGACAACTCCGGGCTGAATTACACCTTCGACACCAAGAATGCCGGCCAAGACAAGACCGTCACCGCAGAAGGCTATGACGATTCCATGCTCTCCGGCGATGACCTCCAGAACTACGATATCACCTTCATCGAAACGACGGAGGCGAATATCACCCCGAAGGAGATCCAGGTCGGTTTCACCGCCAAAGACAAGGAATATGACGGTACCACCCACGCCGATCGTGACGAACTCGTCATGTATGAGGTGATCGACGGCGACGATGTCAAGTTCGACGACACCGGCATCGAATACAACTTCGACACCAAGAACATCGGTGATGCCAAAACCGTCACGGGCACGGGTTTCACGACCGACATGCTCTCCGGCGAAGATCTCCAGAACTATGATATCACCTTCGCGGATACCATCTTCATCGACACGGCAAAGGCGGCCATCACGCCAAAGGATATCGTTGTCAAAGCCGACAACAAGTCCATGACCTATGGTGATGCAGAACCCGCCCTCACCTACTCCTTCGATGACAGCACACTCGTCGGAGGCGACATGATTAATGTCGGCCTCAGCCTGAATGTCAAAGACAGCGACTACACGAATACCGACCATATCAAGGCTGGCGTATATGAAGACGTCATCTCCGCCACCGCCGACATCTACGACACGGAAGGCAATATCGTCACAGGCAACTACAACATCACGTACGAACTTGGTGACTTGACCGTCAACCTGCGCAACATCACCGTCACGGCGAAACAGCAGGCAATGGTCTACGGCGACGACATGCCCGATCTCGACGGACAGTATTCCTTCGATACGAACGAACTCGCCACCGGCGACGAGCTCGAAGTCACGCTCGACTATGATATTCCCGACACTGAAAAGTCCTCTAGCGGCAACGTGATCGCCGGCTTCCATCCCGGCATGGTCGTCGAAAAATCCCATGTGCTCTCCAACGCCGAGAACTACAACTACAACTTCAACGGCGCGGCCTTGGACGTCAAAGCCAAGGATATCACGATCAGCTTCAACGCCCAAGACAAGGAATACGACGGCAACACCGAAGCCAAGCGCGACGGCAATTTCATCATCGACGGTGTAATCGATGGTGATGATGTCCGCGCTTTCGACACGGAACTCACCTTCGCCTTTGACGCGCCGAACGTCCTGCGCGATGAAGACGGCAACGTCCTCGACCGCACGGTCACGGCCACTGGCGATCTCGTCACCGTCGGCAACGATATCGACAACTACAACATCACCTTCGATGATACCGCCGAGGCGAAGATCACGCCGCGAGCCCTGACGGTCACCGCCATCAGCCAGTCCATGACTTACGGTGATGAAAATCCGGATCTCACTGGCCAATATACATTCGACGAAGACATCCTCGTCGAAGGCGACACGCTCGAAGTCACCCTCGCCTATGACTCCGACAACATCCCGACGTCCGCCTCCGGCCACTTCAAGGCCGGCGAACATGACGACGCCATCATCGAAGGCAGCCATACGCTGACCAACGCGGAAAGCTATGACTACATCTTCAATGCGGCCGATCTCACGGTCGACAAGCGCCCCATCACCATCGTGGCGGATGACAAGGAAATCACCTACGGCGACGAAGTCGGCGAACTGACCTACGTCGTCACGGGCGAAGTCGCGGACGGCGATTCCGCCGAAGACACGACGCTGGCGGTCGACGGCGAAGAGAACGCCAACGGCCATTACAACGCCGGTGAATACGACATCATCATCGGCGAGCCCAGCCTCGACGAAAACGACTACGACATCACCTACGATCCCGGCACACTGATCGTCAACCAGAAGGAAATCACCGTCATCGCCGATGACAAGACGAAGGAAGAGCACAAGCCCGATCCGCGTCTCACCTACACGGTGGACGGCCTCCTCGACGACGACAAGCTCACGGGCCGCCTGACCCGCGAGCCCGGCGAAGCCCCCGGAGATTACGAAATCCAGCAGGGCACGCTGACGTCCGACGACAACTACATCATCACCTACATCCCCGGCACGCTCACCATCACGGAGAAACCGGACGAACCCGAAGTCATTCCGCCGCCGAGAAACATCTACCAGGAGCCCGAGCAGAGCAACCGCAACTACAACGGCCCCATGGACTTCGAAGTCACGGATTATATCCCTGTCATTCCGGACATGCATCCGAAATGGGACTTCCGCAGCCGCTTCGATGAACACCGCATCGACCCGCTCGCCGGTTCGCAGGATCTCTGGATGGACATCGACAGCCTCGACACGCTCCTCGTGTCCAAGGTCATCAGCGCCTCCAACTCCGCGAACGAACGCGGCTTCTCGTCCGGCAACGAAATGTTCCCGAACGACACGCAGACATCCATCATGTCCGTCACTCCGTCGGATGACTTCGACGCCCCGCTCATCGACTACATCGATGTCCACGGCAGCAACGACGCCGACATGCCCTGGATCTTCATGGACGAATCCATCCAGATTCCGAAATTCATCGAACAGGACATCGCCGACGACGCGGCGGACGACATGGACATGCTCGACACGCTGGCGGGCATCAACCTCAACGAACCGAGCAAGCATGCCGCCTTCAAGTCGGATGTCGAACTCCTTCTCGATGGTCTGATGGCATGAGATTCCGCGCCGTTGTCTTGGCTCTGCTGACAGCCACCGTCCTCCTTGCGGCGGACGGTGGCCAGCAGGAAATCAAAACGGTCCTCTTCCCGTTCAGGGAAACCGTTGTATCGGCACGGCTTGAATCCGTACTCAAAAACTACAAGTTCCTCCAAGGGCAGCCTTTCAAAGCAGGCGACACCTTGGTGGAGCTTGACGATTCACGCTACGCCATCGAATTCGCCCGCACGTCCGAACAGCTTCGTTTCGCGAAGAGCACCTATGAAGACAAGAAGGAGCTCCGAGAAAAGAAGTTCACAAGCGACGCGGAGCTTCGCAAGGCAGAATATGATTTCCGTATCGCGGAAATCTCCTGCCAGGAGGCCAGGCTGAACGTCTCCTTCTGCACCGTCAAGGCGCCTTTCGACGGCAAAATCGTCGAAATCATGACGCATGATTTTGAAACGACCCGTTCGGGGCAGACGCTCTGCCGGATTATCGACGACAACAAGTTGCTCGCCGTCATGAACGTCCCGCTCACCGACCGCGCCCTCACGACCATCGGGACGCCCGTCAAGATCCGGCTCGACCAAAAGGAGGCGACCGCCACGGGCACCATCTACGAGGTCTCGCCCCAGGCGGACCACCGGACCGGAACCGTCCGAATCCGGGTGCTTATCGACAACCGGCAGGGCCTGTTCTTCGCAGGCATGACCGGAACACTTTTGAAATGACCGTCTTCCATTCGCCTTGGCTCAAGGGCCAAGGCTTTTTCAGCTTTTGAACCTTTCATTTCCCTATGCCTAACGAGGATTTTGCAGCACGGCTAAAGGCCTTGGCGTTCATCATCAAATACGGCCATGACCTGTTCGGCGCCAAGACGTTTGACGACGCCGCCGCGAATGTCGTCAACAACAGCCATTCCATGCTGAATTTCCGCACGTCCACCCTGCTGGAAAGCAACGGACGGAAGTCACGTGTCGTCGCCCAGTTCGGGCAGCCCACCGTCAACAAGAACGCCCGTCTCGCCGTCCTCCAGCGGAAACTGGCCGATTCGCTCGTCTTCACTGAAGACGCCATCACCGTGACGGCCGACAACGGCCTTGACGCGGAACTCGCCCAGAACGACGCCGTCTACTACGCCTTGCGGCTCCCTCCGCCGCCGAACAGCGACAACACGCCCATCTTCTACATCTGGCTGCTCGAATACGAAAAGGACATCCCCGCCTTCGTCCCCAACACGGCGAAGCTCCTCGCGAATTCGGCGGCCGAAGCCCTTTTCTACCACCGCCTGACCAAACGCCGCCTATGGGCCCTCCGCGGCAGCCTGCCGAAGCTTTGCTTCTGGACCATCGTGCTCGGCGCCGTCGTCGCCATGATGTTCATCCGTGGGCCGGAGCGCATCACGGCGGAATTCACCCTCCAGGCGCCGCAGGTCACGGGCGCCTACGCCATGTACGACGGAATCATCGCCACGTGCCTCAAGCCGGACGGGGCATCCGTCAAAAAAGGCGATGTCATCATCGAATACGACGTCAACCAGCTGAAATACCGCCTCGGGGCCGCCATGAGCCAGCTTCGTGAGACGGAGGCCGAATTGGCCCTTGAAGAGCAATCCGCCTTTTCGGACCAGTCGCGTCTCGCCCGCGTGAAACTGCTGGAGGCGCGCCGCGACACGGCGAAAGTCTCCGTCGACGAGGCCCAATGGTATCTACAGAACGCCAGGGTTCTCGCTCCCGCGGACGGTCTACTGGTCTTGACAGGAGGCCATGCGGAGCTCTTCGCCGGCCGTGCCGTCAAGACAGGCGACAAGCTGTTTGAAGTGCATGGCGGCGACGGCATGCTGGCGGACATTCCCATCAACGAACAGAACGCGTCGCTTCTGAGGCAGTCCCCCCAGCTCGCGCTTTTCCTCCATACGGCGCCGGAGAACGCCCTCGAATGCGAAATCGCCGATGTCGCGCACTATCCGGAATTGACCGAACAGAAAACCTACTGCTACCATGTCCATGCGCGGCTGACGGGAAGCCATGAAGGCCTCCGCTACGGCATGCGCGGAATCGCAAAGCTCTCGGCCGGAGACTACTCCCTCGGCTACCGTCTCTTCAAGAACGTCATCCTTTATACACGCAGATTCTGATATTCCCTGCGCGATCGACCATGCAACAAGAACCGCTTACCGGCTGCCTGCGGCCGGACATAGAACTTATTCGCGGGGAAAGACCGCTCCTTTTCGACCGTCAGGCCGATGCGTACTACCGCATCCCCTCCGACGCGTTGCCGGTTCTTGCCGTCCTGACGGAATCCGTCCCGATCTCCGCCTTCCTTGAAAAACTCAAGGCGAACGGCATCCCGATGGAAAGAGAAGATTTGGTCCGACTTCTGGCGTTTCTGCAAATGAACAATTTGCTAACGCCTGATTATGGCGTCATCGATCTCAAACGCAGACGTCTGTCCGTCCTCAGGCAGCAACAGAACACCCTTCTGCAACTCTCCGCCGCCTATATTTTCTTCAAACTTCCGCCCATCCATCCGGAAAACTTCTACGACCACATCAGGCCGATGGTCAGTTGGATCGCCTCCAAATTCATCGTCCTATGCCTCCTGTTTCCGGCCATCGCGGGCTATTTTCTGCTTATACGGGACTTCAACATCGTCCACACGATGTTTCTCGACACGTTGTCATGGGCGGGCCTTGTCAAATATTTCATCGCGATCGTCATCTTGAAAATCGCCCACGAATCCGCCCATTCGCTGGCGGCCATCCATTTCAACTGCCGTGTCCGAAGCATCGGCATCGGTTTCGTGGTGTTCGTGCCGCGCTTTTTCACGGATACGACCGACAGCTGGCGGCTGCCGCGCTCCCAACGCCTTCTCATCGACGCGGCCGGCATCATCACGGAAGTGCTCATCGGCGGAATTTCCGCGCTCATCTGGTCGTATCTTCCTGCCGGCGAACTCAAATCCACGCTTTTCTTCATCTTCGCCGTCAGTACCCTTTCAACGATTCTTGTCAACGGCAACCCGTTCATCCGCTACGACGGATACTACATTCTGTCCGACATCGTCGGCATTGAAAATCTGATGTCGCGCTCCAGCGAATACTTCAAGCAGTGGTGGCGTTGGCATTTTCTCCGCCTCGGCTCCCGCCCGGCCGCCAAACACGGCCTGTTCATGCTGTCCTACGGCATCGGCTGCTTCATCTACCGAATCTTCCTCTACACGTCCATCATTCTGGTCATCTACCACAAATTCGTGAAGGCCGTCGCGCTGGTGATGGTCTTCCTGGAAATCTACAGCATTCTCATCTATCCGGCCTACCGTGAAATCCAGACGATCCGTGTCCTTTCGAAACGTTCCGTCAACCGCGCACGATTCTTCATCGCAGCCGCCCTGCTGGCCGCCGCCGCCATCATCCTTTTCACGCCTGTCTCATGGAATCTCCGCCTCCCCGCCGAAGTCACGTCCGCCAACCGACGGATTGTCAGCCTGCAGGAAGGCGGCTATCTGACATCGCCGCTGCCGCACCGTCAACGCCCCGTCACGGAAGGCGATGAAATCGCCTCATTGGCGTCTCCCGCCCTTGATTTCGCGATCAAACGTCTCGACACAGTCCTCCGCTATGACCAGACACTGCTCGCCATCCAGCTCGTCGACACGCTGAAAAACAGCGACAGCCTCGTCACGGCGGAAAAAGTCTCGTCCGATGAGCTGTCGCGTCGCGAACTATTGCGCCGCAAGGAGATATTGCCTGTCCGCGCACCGTCGTCCGGCATATTCCTGCCGTATGTCACGGAACTTTCGCCTGGCGTTTTCCTCCCCAAGGGAATGCCCATTGGCGAAGTCGTCTCCGGCAGTCACGTGCTCCACGCCTATGCGCAGGACAACCAGATCGGCCATCTCGCGGAAGGCCAGACCGCCACAATCCGCGTCAGGGATTCGCTTGAGACATGGAAAGCCCGCATCGTGTCCGTCAACAAAGTTCCCGCGCGTCTGACGCTTTCCCCCTTGATCCAGTTCTTCGGCGGCCCGATCGCCGCCTATGCTCCGGAAAACGGCTCGAAAGAGTACCAGTCGATCCTTCCGCTTTATTCCGTTGAACTTGCGTTTCTGGACGACCATCAGCCATTGCCGGACTTCGGCCGCGTCGCCTCCGTCTCCTTCACCCATTCCGCGCGACTTTACGACAAAGTGCGCCAATTCACCATCGCCGCTTTCCGCAAGGAAATGTAACCACCCGAATAGTGGAGCATCTCATGATACAACTGCCTTTCCTACATGAAAAAATCGACAATGGTTCCATTCTTCTTGAACATTATGAAGTGAAGGAAGCCGTTGCAAACGGATATGTCTGCCATCGCCGCGACCACGACGCCGACTACCTGCTGAAGCCGGTCGCCGCCAATCTCGACAAGCAGGACGCTCAGGAGCTTCAGCAAAACGCCTCAAAGCTTTCCGAAATTCTGATCCATCAGAACATTGCGCATATTCTGCTTGCCGCCAAGGATGAAAAGACGGACGCGTTTTTCACCGTCGCGCAGGCCGCGCAAGGAGAAAAACTCAAACGTTGGGCGGACGGCAAGCGTGAAAACGGCGTCCTGCCCGTCGCCGCCTTGCTTCCAATTCTGCGCCAAATCGCCAACGGCCTCGACTATGCGGAACGGAAGGGATTCCACCATCCCGCATTGCAGTCCGGCAGCATCGTCGTCACGCCCCAAGGCGAAGCCATCATCCATGATTTCGACTTGCTCGCACTGCCGTCCGACCGCCTCCAGCAATATCTGGGCTCGCCGGAATTGGAATGGCCGGTTGGCTACATGCCGCCGGAAGTCTGCCAAGGGCAATTAGTTAATGCCGCCGCCAATCAATACACGCTGGCCGTCATCGCCTATGAACTGCTCGCAGGCAAGCTGCCTTTTGTGAATCCGAATATCCGCGTCCTTCGGCAGGCAATCATTGACGACAAGCCGTCCCCACTGCCCGGCCTTTCCGATGCCCAGAATGCGGTTATCCTTAAGGCCCTGGCGAAAAAGCCTGAAGACCGTTATGCATCGTGTGAAGCATTCATCAACGCCTTGTCGGACGCAACGGTTCAGCAGACGCCCGCTCCCGCGCAGAACATGCTCAAGACGTTCTTCAGCAACCGTCTGAACATCGTCCTCTGCCTGATTCTCGCCGCCTTTGCATTTTATATAATTAAGCTCTCGATTGATCAGATCAAATCAACTCCCGCCCTTACACAGAATAAAGAAGACGTCTCACAAAAGACTGCTCCCAATACTGTTGTTGCGGACAAGACTATAGAAGAGGCGAAACGCTTAGAAGAAGAGAAGAAAGCGGCGGAAGCCAAGAAGGCCGCTGAAGAAGCAAAACGTCTGGAGGAGGAAAAGAAAGCGGCGGAAGCCAAGAAGGCCGCTGAAGAAGCGAAACGTCTGGAGGAGGAAAAGAAAGCGGCGGAAGCCAAGAAGGCCGCTGAGGAAGCGAAACGTCTGGAGGAGGAAAAGAAAGCGGCGGAGGCCAAGAAGGCCGCTGAGGAAGCGAAACGCCTGGAGGAGGAAAAGAAAGCAGCGGAGGCCAAGAAGGCCGCTGAGGAAGCGAAACGTCTTGAAGAGGAAAAGAAAGCGGCGGAAGCCAAGCGGCTTGAAGAGGCGCGTAAAGCCGAAGAGGCGCGCAAGGCGGAGGAAGCCAAGAAAGCCGCTGAAGAGGCGCGCAAAGCCGAAGAAGCGCGTAAAGCCGAAGAGGCACGAAAAGCAGCGGAAGCCAAGCGGCTCGAAGAAGAGCGAAAAGCCGCGGAAGCGAAGAAGGCCGCTGAAGAAGCGCGTAAAGCCGAAGAGGCGCGCAAGGCGGAGGAAGCCAAGAAAGCCGCTGAAGAGGCGCGCAAGAAAGAATTGTCCCGCATCCGTTTCTACGCTCCAAAATACTTGTTCGCAAAGGATATCCAGTTCTTCCCCGAAATCGTAGACACGGCGCGTGCCGATTCCATTGATAAACTGACAAATGCCATCGAGCAGGTGGCCGCCAACAAACAATGGCGTCGCGTCAAGGAGCTTGCCATTCAGTTGAAAGACTATGATCAAGTTCGGGGCGACAAATGGCTGGAAACAGCTGAAAAGCAATTGGGGCCAAGCGTGTATGTCACGGCTTTGCTGTACGGAAAGGAAGTCAGTGCAACACTCCTGAACAATAAAAAGACGACGCCCGTGCTTTTGACTGGCCTTGTATATGGATCAACCTACTCGGGTGAACTCGTCTATGAACACAATGGAGAGCAATTCAGGGGAGATATCAAATTCAAAGTTGATTGGCGAGATGAAAAGCCTTATCGTGTCGTCTTGAAATCCGCCCTCCCGATGAAGGAAATTCCGTTGGAAGGCGCGGACGCCATCCAGCTGGTGGAAGTCGAGCCGGGCGAGTTCATGATGGGCGAAGGCAATGCCGCCGATGACGAACTGCGCCATTTGGTCAAGTTGTCGGATAAGTTCTGGATGGGCAGACATGAAATCACGCAGAAACAGTGGAAGGCGGTCATGGGCGACAATCCCTCCAATTTCAAGAACGACGACAACCCCGTGGAAAGGATCTCGTGGAACGAAGCCATGAAATTCTGCGAGAAACTGAACAAAATGGCGGCGGACGCCATTCCGGAAGGTTACCAGGTCTCCCTTCCCACCGAAGCGCAATGGGAGTTCGCCGCCCGCGGCGGAAAAAAGACTAAATACTATCCGTATAGCGGCAGCGACATCATCGACGACATCGCATGGCATTCGGAGAACTCCAACGCCCGCACGCAGCCGGTCGGCATGAAGTTCCCCAATGAACTCAATCTGTACGACATGACGGGCAACGTCTGGGAATGGTGCCTCGACGCCTGCACATGGGAGAACAAGGTGATAACGGACACGTATCGCGACGGCGTCGTGGATCCAGTCAGCATGCAAGGCGATCTCCACATCATCCGTGGCGGCGGCTGGCTCAGCAGCCCCAAGAACTGCCGTATCTCCAACCGCCTCTGCTGCGACACGAATTTCAAGATCTACAATCTTGGCCTGCGCATCGTGCTGGTCCCCAAGAAGTAGGCCTGCATGGCGGCCTCCGTTTGCGGAAACACGACGCCTCCGCAACGTTTTCAGCTTCTCATTTCTTGATTTTTCCGCTTGAAAGAGCATATTATTGAAGCGAACATCTCGTCGGAGAGATGGCTGAGCGGTCTAAGGCAGCGGTCTTGAAAACCGCCGTAGGTTCGTCCTACCGAGGGTTCGAATCCCTCTCTCTCCGCCATGCTAAAACATTATAGAAAGCCCGTCCGGCCTTAAAATCGGGCGGGCTTTTCCGTATCGATAAATAATCAAACCAAAAAAGCGGTGAAATCCATGCTGAATCTGGAAAACATATCATTCGCGGTCCAGGATGGCAAGAAGACGAAGGAGATCATCCACAACGTCAATCTGAGCCTTCCTTCGGGCAAGCTGACGGTCATCACCGGTCCGAACGGCGGCGGCAAATCGACGCTCGCACGGCTGATCGCGGGAATCGAGAAGCCGTCCGAAGGGCGGATTCTCCTGAACGATGTCGATATAACAGGCAAGACCATCACGGAACGCGCGAAGGCCGGCATCGGCTTCGCCTTCCAGCAACCCGTGCGGTTCAAGGGGATACGGGTCATTGACCTGCTCCGACTGGCCACTGGCAAGCAGTTGACGACGCAGGAGGCCTGCGAATATCTGTCGGCCGTCGGGCTGTGCGCCCTCGATTACGTCCGCCGCGAAGTGAACGCCAGCCTTTCCGGCGGCGAACTGAAGCGCATCGAAATCGCCACCGTTTTCGCAAAAGGCTCGGAGATTTCCATCTTCGACGAACCCGAGGCGGGCATCGACCTGTGGAGCTTCCAGAATCTCATCGAGCTCTTCCAGAACATGCGCCAAAACATCCACGGCAGTTCCATTCTCATCATCTCCCATCAGGAGCGCATCCTGAACATCGCGGATGAAATCATCGTCATGAAAAACGGAAGCGTCGACAAACAAGGCCCCAAGGATGAAATTCTCCCATCGTTGACCGGTTCGCCGCTCGCTGTCGGAAATTGCTGCAAACTCGGCATCGGGAGGGATTCAAAATGCTGAAAATGACCGATACAGTCAAGAATATGCTGAAAGAGCTGACGGGCCAGGAAGGCGACTACGACGGCGCTTTCAACATCCGGACGGACGGACAGTCCGCCGGCCGCCAGTCCACCGCCGCCATCCGCATCGAGCTCAAGCCTAACGGCGCGGGGCTCGACATCCATATCGCCCCGGGAACGCACCGTGACAAAGTCCACATTCCCGTCGTCATGACCGAAAGCGGTCTCAAGGAAGTCGTATACAACGACTTCCATATCGGCGAAGGCGCCGACGTGACCATCGTCGCCGGCTGCGGCATCCACAACTGCGGCGCACGGGATTCCGAACACGACGGCATCCACCGCTTCTGGCTCGCGAAGAACGCCTCCGTCAAATATGTTGAAAAGCATGTCGGTTCAGGCGACGGCAAGGGGAAGCGCATCCTGAACCCCGTGACGGAAGTCTACATGGAGGAAAACAGCACCATGGAGATGGAAATGGTCCAGATCCGCGGCGTGGACGACACGGAGCGCACGACGACGGCGGAACTGGCGGCCAACGCCAAACTGATCGTCCGCGAACGCCTCATGACGCACAACAACCAACGGGCCATCAGCACGTATTCCGTCAAGCTGAACGGTGAAGGCTCCAGCGCGGATGTCGTGTCCCGTTCCGTCGCACGGGATGATTCCTTCCAGAAGTTCGACGCGAAGCTGCTCGGCAACGCCCCCTGCACAGGCCACACGGAATGCGATTCCATCATCATGGACCACGGCAGGATTCTGGCCGTGCCCGGCCTGGAGGCCAACGACGTCGACGCGGCGCTCGTCCATGAAGCCGCCATCGGCAAGATCGCTGGCGAACAGCTGATCAAGCTGATGACGCTCGGCCTGACGGAGCAGGAGGCGGAGGAGCAGATCATCAACGGATTCCTGAAGTAAAACCGCCGCAACGCGTTGCGGCGATCCATAACACCATTTGCAAGGTCTCGGTTCATGTTGAAAAATCTCTTTTTGTTCATCATCTTAGGAGCCATCATGGAAATTGAAGCAGAAGCATTGGACTATTCCGTGGACGTGAAACTGGAGCCCGAAAACGCCATTCTCAATTGCGGCGAAACCTTCAAGGCCTCCGTCCTTCTGAAGAAAGGCGGCCAGCCGATCTCCGGGCAGAAAATGGTCGTCACGACGAAATGGGAGTCGAAAACCGTCAAGGAGGAGACGATTATCTCCGACGGCAAGCCGTTCGAAATCCAATACAGCAGCGACAAGCCTGGCTGGTGTTATGTTTGCATTGTCCTGCAGGACGAAAACGGCAAAACCATTCCGAATCCGGGCACGGGGAACCGCCAGTTGAACAAGAAGCATCTTGCGACCGAATTCGGCGCCATCTTCTCTCCGGACAAGCTCATCGCCGTCTCAAACGAACCTGCCGATTTTGACGCCTTCTGGGCCGCCGAACGTGAAAAACTTGCCAAATGCCCAATGGAGGCCAAGCTTGTTCCGGTATCCGTCTTGCCCAAATATGAAAACAAGATCGAATGCTACGCCGTTGAAATCACGTGCCTTGGACGCGCTCCTGTGACGGGTTATCTGGCGTATCCGATTGGCGCCAAACCGAAATCGCTTCCAGCCGTCGTCGATTACGAAAGCATGGTCTGGCAGGACGCTCCGAAGAACACCGCCTGCAACACGGCGTTGCTCGCCAACGCCATTGCGCTGTCCGCCAGCTGGCATGGCCTCGAAACAGGCCATCCCGCTGAATGGTACGTCCAGAAAGGAAAGGAATTCTACCTGGAAGGCGGTCGTTACAATGCGCAGGATCCGCTCAAATGGGTCCAGCATGACATGTTCTTCCGCGTGTTGCGCGCGTTGGACTACATCAAGACGCGCCCCGAATGGAACGGAAAGGATTTGGTGACGCGCGGCGGAAGCCTCGGCGGCATTGAAAATCTCTGCGCCGCGGCGTTGGACAAAGACATCACGATCGCCATCATCAGCGTGCCATCCGCCTGCGACTACAACGCGCAGGCAGTCGGACGCTGCCCGCAAGGCGTTTTCCGCAAAGGCGATGGCCCCAAATTGCTTCTGGAGAATCCCGCCATCGCGAAGTCGATGGCCTATCACGACGGCGTAAACTTCGCCAAGAGAATCACCTGCGACACATACGTCTGCACAGGTTTCGCGGATGAATCCTGCTATCCGAGCAATGTTTTCTCCATGTACAACGCGATTCCCGCCACCACGAAAAAGTTCATGAGCACGAATCCCTTCACGGGCCATTTCGGCACGACGCGCAACACGGAAGGCGACAAACGCCTCTCCGAAGGCTTCAACACGGTGACCGTCCTGCAGGATCCGATGTAAAACTGACGGATTCAAAACAAGGAAGCAAACTTGGAAAAGCCTTTGCCGTAACGAAATAATCAATTGGGTTTCTTTGTCTAGTAGTCTTGTGTCTTTTGCTCGCGTCTCATGTCTCATGTCTCATGTCTCATGTCTCATGTCAAACCGCATAATGGCAAAGCCATCACGCCCCATGAAGGAAGGGTGACATGAGACGCGAGACGAGAGACGAGAGACGAGCGGAGACGAGAGGCGATAAGACGTTGGACGGGCAATGTAAGATGACGGAGCAAGAAGAGATAAAAATCTCTGCGAAAACACAAGAAAACAAACAAAAGTAGTACGATGTCATTGAAAACATATTTTCTGCTGCTGTCTTCTTTTAGTGCTTTGCTGACGCTTCAAGCCGCCGACACAGAAGTCAATCTTCTGCGGGCGGATCGTATCGAGGCCGCCGTCATGCATGGCAAAGTCACAGGCATCCGCGGCTATATGATGAATGACATCGCGCGTGAACGCTATATCATTGCACACAAGCAATACATCGCGGGCGAAGACTGCTTCCATATCGACGTCAACGCCGATGGCGAGGCGACGTTCACGTTTCCAGATCCGCTGCCTGCGCCCTATGCGGAGAATCCAGGCGAACTGATCCACTTGTATGTCGGCATCGATCCGCAGCCTCCCGTATCCGCATTCCGTATGTCAGGCAGGGTGAAACTAAACAAAGGCGCCATACGGCTGAGCCGTGGGCCAACGTTCCAGCCGGCGGCTGACTGGCAGAATTTCGACTATCAAGGAAGTCCATTTTTCATTCTGCTGACGCCCGCCGCCGGAGCGTCGATCAGCCTTGCGGACATCAAAATGACGCCTGTCTATCCCGCGATCGGCGGTGAAATCGCCTTGCCGGACGGCGGCAAACTGACGCGTTTCCTGCTCCCCGAAAACGCGGATTTCGTGACACGTTGGAGCATCGCCATGTGGCGCGGCTGGTTGTGGAAACTGACCGGCGTGGCGCTGCCCATCGAAACGGTGAAGACGGTCGCGCCGACTCCCGGAGCCTTCGCGGCTTTCCGCGACAAGAGTCTTGAACGCGGCTGGCGGCTTCAAGTGAACCGTGAAGGCATCACGTTGAATTGCAGTGAAGAAGACGATGTCGCCCCTGCGCTTTTCGACTATCTGCGGATGGCTTTAGGCTGCGCTTTCTACGCTCCCGGCTGTGAAAAACTGCCGAAAACGCCAATCGCCGCGCTGCCTGCCATAGACCGCCAGACGAAGCCGCATTATCAGGCGATGCTCCATAGCAACCACTATCCGTTGATGTCGGGCGGCAAGAAGCGTGATCTGCGCTACATCTGCAACGACGTGAACTACTACCATCTGAACAATCCGGATTGGATCCACGTCCTGAACACCACCCTCCCCGCCGAACTGTATTACAAGGAGCATCCAGAATATTTCATGATGGACTCGAACGGCAATCGTGTCGTCTCATTCCGTCCCAGTTATACCCACCAGTGCTTTTCCAATCCAGACGCGCGGCGCATCATGCTCAAGGGACTGACCGACATCACAAAGGCGCAGCCCGGTCTGCACCGAATGTGCTTCGAGCCAGGCGACACCGACCTTTTCTGTCTCTGCCCGAAATGCGTCGAATTCAACGGAACGAAAAAGACCAACATCGATCTTCTGATGGATTTTTCCAATGAAGCGGCGGCGGCCGTCAAGAAAATCGATCCGGACATGGCCATCTACCGTTGCGCATATCTGAACCGTTGTTTTCCACCGTCCAAAGTAAAGGTCGCGGACAACATTCATATCTTCTTCTGCCTGACCGAACACGTCATGCCATGCACATTGCATCCAGACTGCGAACGAAACCAGGCAGGAATCAAAATGGCCGAACAATGGCGGCAGGCTCTCGGCGGCGACACGTCACGGCTGGGCTTCATGACCTACGACGACGCCCGGCCGCTGTCTCTCGCGCGCATGGCGGAATATTACAACCAGTTCGCCAGCGGTGATTTCTACATGTTCCAATGGCATTACACGCCACTCGCGACACAGTTCGTCATGCCACGATGGAATCTCGGCGAAGACGCCGACAAGCTGATGGAGGAGTTTGATCTCAACTACTACGGCAAGGCTGGTCAGGCGATGCACGACGTGACGCTTTTCATCGATGAATATGCCCGCAACTACACGCATAAAGCCAATGAAGGCAAGCTGACCGCCCTCTTCTGCGGACACCAGATGCACGTTTCAGCCAGTGCGTTCGACCGCAAGGCATTGGACCACATCTACACCCTTTTCGACAAGGCGATTGCCGCCACGGGAGACGACAAAGTGATTCGTGCACGCATCTTCCAGGAAAAGAAATGCGTCGTCGCGGAGGATTTCATCCAATTCGGCCCCGCCACTTGCGCAACCGACAAAGAGCTGGAGGCGTTCGTCAATCGTCTGAAAGATTTCATCACGATGGCCCGCGAAGCGCCGGACAAGTTTGGCGGCATCACGCCTGATCAACCCATGCGGAATTTTCTCCTCAGCACGACCGGACTGTCGATTCCAAACACAGGCAAATTCTGGGCGAACGAATCGGTCGTGGACGATTTTCTCGCCGCCCCCATGTCGTTCTTCTCGGCGGCGGACAAGATTCCAAGCGGATGGTATTTCAAACCGCTGTCCATGCGCGGCGTGGAATCCCCCACCCTGTACAGTTACCAATGTCCGCCAAGATACAGCTTGGCGTTGCGGCGTCCGGGCTGCGGAAAAAGCACGGCGACAATCACGCTGACGCTTACGGAAACTCCTTCGGCGGCAAGTTTTCTCGCAATCGAAGGGCAGGATGACGACAAGCCAGGCGTTTCCCAAATGAACATCACCGTCAACGGGAAAACCATATTTTCCGGCTTGAACCGCTTCCCCGAACGGTCATGGGGCCGCATGGGCATCACCATTCCCGCAGGTTTGCTGAAGGCGGGGCAGAATACCATCGTGATCGCCAACACCACTCCTGATACGCCGTCGCGTTCAGCGCGTTTCACCGATGCCGCGCAAGCCGCCAAAGATCCGCAATGGGGCTGGATTGTTCTTTCGGAAACCTACTGGCTGGATCCAAACGGCGATTTTGACCGTTTTACCAAAGGCGAATTGAATCAGACATGGTGCTTCTACAATGGAAACAGCATGGGCAATGCGAATGTCCATAATGGACAGATTGAACTCACGGACGCCGAAATGGGGCCCGCCTTTTATTATAAGCATCAACAGCCCAAACTGGCGATCACGCCAGACGGGCAAGTCAAACTCACCGTCAAGGCGTCAGGCAACGGCACATTGCGGGTCGGCCTTTGGAACTACCGTCCGTACAAAGGCGACAACGGCGATGTCGTTTCGCTCAGCGGTTATTGCGGCAGCCAGACAAAATTGCTGCCCAGAAGCGAATCGCCCGCGTTCCAATTGACCGAAACACCGCAAACGTTCACATGCATACTGACTCCGCCGAAAGGCACAGGTCTCGTCATTCCAAGAATCTATGCAGAAAATGGCGCTCATGCGACGGTGACGGAATTCCGCATGGAGCTCCTGCTACCGCAAAACGAATGATTCTTGAGGTAATTTCAAAACAGGAGGTAGCAAGGGCGTCCCCGCCTTTGACAAGGCCGAGACGGCCTTGCTACCACGAATTTTGAAATTAGCTCTCTTGTTATTTAAAATCAAACACACCAAAATACACAACATGTTGATTCACTGCAAAATCTGTCAGCGGGAATTCGATTGGGATCCACTGCAGAAGCTCCGCCAACAAGCATGGCGGGGTCTCTGTCCTGATTGTCTATTTCTCTGCAAACAGCAACGACAGCCGGCTGGCCCGGAAAAGATGATTCTGCGAATTCTGCATGAGCATCTAATGAAACGGCATTCAGTCGATGAAAAGCTTTTCATCGACTGGAAAAACATGCCGGATCTTGCCAAGAACGGAATCCCCAAGTTCTGGTCTGAAAGCATTTTCGGTGATTTTCTAGAATGCAGATACAATGTTCACTATATTTGCGGTGGCAATAAGGAACAAGTCGTTGATTTTGGCCAAAAACTGCAGGCCGCCTTCGACGAAAAATCAAGATGCTTTTTGCTTGATTCAGGGCATTTATCGTTTCAAATCAAAGAGATAACGGAAGTCGAACGACCTGAAGGCAATCCTTCCATCAAACAGTATTGCTGCATGATAATACTGAGCCCAAACGCAACATGAAACTCAAGGAATTAATCCTCAAAAACAAGCCTTTGTCATATTGCCTTCTAGCTGATGTGCTGCCGTTTGTAATTGCTTTCTTGTGCATGGCTTTCGAATCTCACATCAGCCCAGAATGCCGCAATACGGTTGATTCATGCTTTGAATACCCTTTATATATAAGCCTCATCTGCATGATCGTCGCCAATTTATATTTTATCTATCAAACAAAGGAATTGCTTCGCGACAAGATTTTTTTCACTTTCCTATTTATTGCCATCTTTCTACCATGCTATTATCTTGCATATATAGTCTTCATGTTGATCAATGTTCTGATATTCGGCGATATAACTGAAGCATTTGCAGTACATTAGCAAACGGCCCTATTCCGCTGAAAGTTCAGATTCCAGCTTGAGCAGCTTCAATTTTCGGTCGATGCCACCGGCGTAGCCTGTGAGAGCGCCGTCCGCCCCAACCACACGATGACAGGGAATGATCAGCGATATGGCATTATGGCCTACCGCACCGCCGACGGCCTGCGCTGACATACCGTGAAGTCCTTTCATTTCCGCGACTTTCGATGCAATTTCACCATACGTCATCGTCTTGCCATACGGGATGGACAGCATGATTTTCCAGACGATTTTTCGAAATTCCGTCGTTCGCATGGTCAATGGCGGTGTGAAGTCGGGCTCCTTGCCGCTGAAATAAACGTCCAGCCAACGAATTGTCTGTCGAAAAATCGGAAGTTCTTTTTCCTCATGGTCTTGCGACAAACCAGCGGCAAAATACTTCTGCCCATCAAACTACAATCCGCACAGCGCCTCTCCGTCGGATGCCAATGTAATGCCGCCCAGCGGCGATTCATAGTGCATTGTGTAGTCCATGAAAAACTCCTGAAATCATTTTCATACCATATATTATAAAACGCGCCATCGCATCGCCGCGTTTGGACGGCTTCCGCAGTTTTTTTGAAAAAAATCACAAAAACGCGTTAAGTGAAAATCACATTTCCGCAAATTATAAAATTAAAATCTGCGAAAACGACATTTTTTTCATCGTTTTCGCAGATTTTAATTTTATAATTTGCGGAAATCGTAATACCAATAACTTATGTGTCAGCTGGGAGAGTCGCTCTCCAATGCGACCGATTGCACAATGCGCAATCTTTTTTGATTGAAACCACTGAAATCCCCTTCACCATGAATCATGCCTGTCCATGCTTGCGTGGAAGCTGTTTCCATGCTATTTTATAATTGGTATCATGAAACGGACGGACGTCCGTTTTTCAAAATGACACAACAACCATCGGCGGCGCGTCTGCCGCCATGTTCACAAAAAGGAGATTATCATGCCGGAAGAAATTGAAAAGACAGAAGAAGCCCTCCAGACCGCCACATTCAAGACAAAGGCAGTCGTCGAACAACTGACAAAAGGCGACGTGAAAGGTGTCTGGGAGAAACTATGGGATTCGCTTCAGGGTGAAATCTGGCATTTCGGCAAAATCATCCTGCTGGCGGTGGTCATCTTCATCGTCGCCTATTTCGTCAGCAAACTCATTCACAAGGCGTTCAACAAGGTAGCCCAAAAGTATTCGATGGACGTGTCGCTTGTCAGCATCATCCACCGCCTCATCACCTTGCTGATGCTGTCCTTCACCGTGCTCATCATTCTGGAGCTGCTGGGCATCAACACGGCCTCCGTCCTGACAGTCGTCGGCGCCGCCGGCCTGGCCGTCGGCCTCGCCCTGAAAGACACGCTGAGCAACATCGCGGCTGGCATTTTCCTTTTGACGCAGCATCCGTACAAGACGGGCGACTTCGTGGAATGCGCGGGCATGTCCGGCTCGATTCTGGAAATCGGCCTGTTCACGACGAAGCTTCGCACGCCGCAGGGACAGGACATCTTCGTGCCGAACAACTCCATCATCGGCGCGCCGATCACGAACTACAGCAGCAACAAAGTCCGCCGCGCGGACATCACGGTCGGCATCGACTACGGCGACAGTCTGGAAAAAGGCATCAAGGTTCTGCAGGAACTGATGGAACGCAACACGCTCATCCTCAAGGATCCCGCTCCTGTCGTCCTCGTCTCCGAACTGGCGGACAGCTCCGTCAATCTCACCCTCCGTTTCTGGACGGAAAACGCCAACTACTGGGACGCCTACTGGGACATCCAGCGGAATCTGAAGCCGGCAATCGAAGGCGCGGGCCTCAACATCCCGTTCCCGCAGCGCGTCATCACCTTCGCCAACAAAGCGGAATGATCGTTTAGCACAACATTCTGGGCCACTGGGGCTTATGATATATTTACACAGTTCCAGTGGCTCTATGTTTTTTGAGTCTTTTGAGTATTTTGTGGACTCAAAGTTCGTACTATTCGCAGAAAAAAAACGAAAAAAAACAAATAATCCGCTAAGAAAACAGCGTTTTGGGCGTCATATAAATAAAAGCAAAAACGAAAACCGTCCGTTCAAGCCTGATGTCCATCCTCTCCCCGTACACGGAAAAGCATTTTGAAGAAATTGTGCGCGAACACCTTCCGTTCTTTCGCGGCATGGCCTTGCGCATTCTCAAAAATGCCGCGGATGCGGATGACGCCGTGCAAATGGCACTCCTAAAAGGTTGGAACCGACGCTTTTTCGTCCGCTCTTCGGAAAAAATGACCGGTTGGCTCGGCCGCATCGTCATCAACGAAAGCTACAACATCTACCGGAAACGACAACACGAAAACACGATCACGACGAATTCCATTCCGGAAACGGCAACGGAATCTGAACCATCTCATGAAGAACAAGTTACGAAGCTTGAATCCGCCATCGCGGAACTGCCGGAAATCTATCGCGAAACCATCCACATCGCCCTATTGAGCGGTGTTGACACAGAAGAAGCTTCACGGCTTCTCGACTGTCCCGTCAACACACTCTACCAACGAATCTACAAGGCCAAACAACTGCTGCGGGAGGCACTGAAAGATGAATGAACAACAAATAGACAACTTACTGGAAGACATGAAATCGCCCAACACGATTCAAACCCGTCACAGCAAAACCGACGACGAATTCTGCCAGGATTTCCATAACCGCCTTGCGCAGAACCGTAGAAGGCATCTTCTGGTGGCGGTGTCCGTTATTGCCGTCGTCATCGTTCTTTCCGTTTCCCTGCGCATGGGCAACCGTCCCGCCAGACAAAACGATCTCCAGCCGTTGGAAGTGGCGGAGGCGATTTTTCCCGAAACAGGCGTCGCGATCATCAACGGCGAACTTGTGACATGCGACCGTCAGGAGGAGAACTCGGCGGACTACTGCCTCAAGATGCGTCTGTCCAATCATGACGGAACGGCTCCCATGGCGATCGACGTCATCGTGTCCGACAACGACTACGTGACCATCGGCAACGGCCCTGTCACAGGCGATTTGCTCATCAGCCGCTGTTCCGACAGCGAGGCGGTCGTCGATTTCAGCTTGACCGTCGGCCAACAGCATGTTCTAAAGGACATCGTCGCCGTCCAAAAGAACGGCGGCCATTTCGCGGCCAACGCGTCTTCAAAGGACTACAATCTTGAATTGCAAATACTTCCGATTCGGAAAGCCATCTAACGGAGTGCGCCATGAAAAAACTTCTCGGAACCATGCTTTTCGCCATTTGCCTCATGGCGATGGCGGTTGAATTGCCGCCGCGCCACCATATTAATGTATGGTCCGGCAAGGAGCAAAGCCTGCCGTTTTCCGCCCAGACGGAATGGCGCATCGAATCCGACCATGGCCGTTTTCTGGCCGGCGGCGGCGCGGCGAATCCCATCAACGTTTCGTTTCCATTATTGACGGCTAAAGAGACGGCCGTCCTGTTCATCGACGGTAAAAAAACGGCCTCCATCACCATCTATCCGCAGAAGTTATTGGATGGCATCACTGGGCAGATCAACTGCCGCCGTGATGAGTTGGAAGCCATTGGCATCAAACAACAAACAAATGGCATCAGGCCTTGCTTCTTCATCACCGCCACCCCGAAATTCGACCGAATAGGCATATTGTCATACGCCGCGAAAATCGTCATTTTCACAGACAGACGCGACTTTCCCATCAAAATTAATCCAGCCGACTGGACGGAAATTTCCATGGGAATGAATAAGAAAAAAGGCGGTTTGAGCGTCATATTGGATGAACGGGAACAACTTATCGACAACACGCCGAGCGGCGTCGCATGGATCATCGCCCACCATGTCATCGGAGACAAAGTCATCCTTCTCCCGCCGGATTTTGATTTGCAAAACATAGACAACGTACTATTCCTCAAAAAGGAGCTGGAAAAATGAAAAAGACCATCGCACTTCTCTCCATCATGCTCTTTGCCATTGGCAATGCGCTCGTTGCGCAGGAGACTGCCGTGGCTGAAAAAGCCGTTCCCGAACCCGTCATGGTTCCCACCACCGCCGTGCTGCATTTCGAATCGCGGTCCCGCCGCGCGGAAGGCGACAAAATCGGCAAGTCCATTGCGGATCTGCTGTTCGTCAACCTGCTGGAAGGCGGCAACATCGATCTCGTCGAACGCGCCGAACTGGACAAGGCATTGGACGAACTCCATCTGTCCGCCGTCGGCATGACCACCCCTGAATCGCAGGTCAAGCTCGGCCAATTTATTGGCGCGAAGATTCTCATCACAGGCTCCGTGTTCGACGCGGGCGAGAAGCACTATCTTGTCGCCAAAATCATCGGTGTCGAAACAAGCCGCGTAAAAGGCTGCAGCGTCAGCGGAACGAATGATTATCTTGATCTCGTGCCCGAACTGTCGCAAAAAGTCAGAACGATTCTGGAGACGGATTTTGAGAAACTGCTGCCGAAGAAAGCCACCGTGTTCTCCGTCGCCGACCGCCTGGCGGATGTGAAAGGCGCAAATCGCAAAGTCTATCTGTCTGTGAAGGAAAATATCCACCAGTCCGTTCCGGATCCCGCGTCGGACATCGCCCTCAAGAAGATTTTGCTCGCCCTTGGTTTCCAAGTCGTTACCGTGCGCAGCGAAGCGGATTTCGCCATCATCTGCGAAGCCATCGCCTCCAACGCCGGCCAATACCACAAATTCCAGAGCGCGGATGCCCGCGTGGAGCTTTCCGTCTTCAACGTCAAAGAGAACAAACTGCTGTCGGTCGGCGCGAGAAAGGAGACGATGGCTGGAGCGACCTATGTCATCGCCGCCAAAGACGCCATCAACCAGGCAACGTTGAAACTCGCCGCCGATGTGCTGAAAACGTTGAAATAGAACCACGAATCAACACGAATTAACACGATTTTTTATCAAACCACAGATTACACGGATTTCACAGAATGCCTCGCCGCCGGGCCGTCAATCTGCTAAAGGATTTGTTTGGATAAAATGAATTTCAAATGCTGAAAAAGCCAACGGCTCCGGCGGCTCGGCGGTTGTCATCGCTTCGCGAGTTTTTCTCCTTAAGCATCATATGCCATACTGGTGGCACGTCTATTTCCAATACCTAAACAGAGATTTAAATGAAAAAACTTCCAGCGATCATTCTATGCTGTTTGTTGTCGCTTTCAGCCATGGCGGAACTGCGTCTGGCGTTGATTCCACTGGACGAAGCAAGCCGCAAAATGGCGGATCTCGCGTTGGCGGAATTGTCGAATGACGATGATTTGGCATTCCTTGAACGCGCGGAAATCGCCGCCATCGAAAAGGAAATCAAGCTCTCCGCCTTGAGCGATTTCGTGCCGGATCCGTTGCTGATGCAAAACACGCAGCTCTTCATCCTGCTGAAACACAGTCAGTTGATTGCCTTCGACAGTACAACGGGCGTCCGTCTGGAAGACCAAAAAATATCATCGCAGCAGGAACTGCTCAACGCCATCCGCGACGCCGTCGCCAAACAGCGCTCTTTCGGCGGAGACACTTTATATAAACTTTCCGCCATGCCACTTGTTCCGATCCATCTATCGGACAATCAGACAAAATTTGCTAGGCAGTTGGAGGAAACGTTTCTGCAACTCATTTGCAACAAGAAGGATGTGGCTTTGCTGGAGCGTCGCCATCTGCTGTTTTTGCTCAACGAACCCAACGCACAGGAAAAAGGGCTGACCGACAAACTATTCGCCGGAACCAACATCCTCAAGCCGTCCGCCGTTTCCAACGGCAAGAACGGCATCATCTTGAAACTGCAGTTCTTCTCCCCTGACGGCAAGACGCAAATCGGCGAAACGCAGGCCACATTCGCGAAACAGGAAACGTTAGCGGAAGATTGCCACAAGTTTCTGGAAACGTTGACGTTGCCTGCCCCCATGCAGGAAGACAAACGCGGCGAGGCCCGTGATTTCATCAACGAAGCATGGTTCGCCATCCGCCATGGCCTTACTGCCGACGACGTCGCATCCGGAACAAGCGCCTTCGCGTTAGATAAAGAATACGACATGGAATTGGCGCGAATCGCTTTCCATTCCGTCGCACGGGTATTAAGCAGCATGCCATATCGGCTGGACAGCACCATCATGGATGTCGCCTTGAACAACATGCGGCTGGGAACGACGCTGGCCGAAAAGCACGGCGGTTTCACGCAGGACGACACGTTTTTCGCAACGAACGCCATTCAAAGCATGTGGTACTTCCGCCAGATAGATGTGCCACAAGCTCAAAAAGATGTTGCCAATGACTTGATGGAAAGATGCATTCTCTTGAGAAAAAAGCAGTTGGATAAAGAATTACTGGCATTGGCAGATTCGCCCGGCCCACGCTGGCCGGATGCCCTATTCAAGCTTGAGACGAGATGTTGGTATGTCTATGAATTGGACACTTTCTGCAACTTGCCATGGGATCTCCATTGGTGGGAGCAAATCGTTTATCCGGTTCTAGCAAAAACAATTGCGGATGCAAAAGACCTTCAGCCTGAAATAGAGCGTTTCAGCACCATGGAGTTCAAGGATAAACATCCCATCGTCTCAAATCCGAAAATCAAAGCTTTACGAGTCAAAATCAACCGTCAGAAGGCTTTACTAGACTTGAATCTTTTCCTGAATTTTGTCGGTCGCTTGAGAATAGAGAGTCTCAGTCAGGAAAACCGAGAAATTTACCGTCGTGCATCCGAACTACTGATTTCGTCAAATCTCATCGACTATGCGCTTCAAGGACTGAACGGGCTCATGCAATTGCGGACCAACCAAACCATGCGCCAACGGGTCATGGGGCCTGATTTTCCAAAAGATCTTGCTTTCTTTTACAAACAATACAAGCGCATTCTTGAACAATGCATCAAAATCGACAACAAACAACCATGGTTTCATTCAATATGGAGCTCTGCTGATCCAGATTTTCTCAAGCAAAAACTCGATATCCTTGAAACTGCCATCAAAAAGTTTAATCTCTACTCTTTGTGTGGCGATAATTTGCTTGACGGCTATGAACAATGGGATGACCAAACAGCGAAAATGGTCTATGACAAGTTAATCGCATTCGAAGCCGAAAGCCAGAGGATTTTTGACAAGGATTCAAGACCTAACAGATTAAGCAACAAACTGATGAAAGACTATTTCCAGAATCAACGGAAAAAACTGGAAACGAAGTTCGGAATACAGCCTGCCGTCGCCGACACAACGCCTATTGAATCACCATACGCCGCCATTTACACACCATTGAAAGAACGCCCTAGAAATGCCTCAATGGTTGTTGTCGGTTATGAAAACAAATCATTCTATATCGTGACATTTGAAAAGGATACGGCATTCCTATTGCAAATTGACTCCAGCAATATGCAAGTATCAGAAGTCGCGAACATCAAAAAGCCCGGTAACTACGGCAGAATGTTCGGAGCGATTCTGGATGACTATTATGCCGCATTGCATGGTCAAATCGTCTATTTGTTCCTCAAGGATGGTTCCCAGCCAGAAATCATTGATTTTAAAGACTACTGTAAAAAATGGTGTCATGGCATGGCAGGTTGCGGCGAACGCCTTTTCTTCACGTTCGACGGCCAACAAGACGGTTCCCAAACTCCGGGCACGCTACTGGAATACAATGTACGGACAAAAGAGAAAAAACTGCTCGCATCCACTCTGGACCGCTCCGTCAAATGGCCCTTGCAGGGCATCGGCCGCCCATACGAAATGAGCCAGATTCTCTGCGATCCCGCCAATGAACGAATCCTTCTGCTGCTCCATGAATCGCCGCCGCGGGAAGGACATACAGTTTATACAGTCAAACTTTGGGCCTATTACTGGAAGACAGGAGAATGGAAGTCCGTCTCGAACTATCTTCCGTTCCATGAATCTTCCGCCAAACACATGACCATGATTGACGGCGAAATCTGGCTGAACAGCGACATCGGATACGGAAAAATCAATCAAGAAGGCAACTTCCAGCCAATCTATCTGATTGGATTTGACAGACATCTTTCGGACCAGCCGATTCGTTTCGGCGGCGACAATTATGAGAAAGTCGTTCTGGACTTGTCGCAAGCGATGAAACCGGATCCAAAGTACGATGACTTGCAACCGAACGATCTGCTGTTGAACGTCTTCAGCGGGCAGATCCTGCTTGGTCAAAGAACTGCGATGATTCCAAAGGAGCATCGCTTCATGCGTCTTCCCGAGCCGTTCCGTCCAGTGGCCTGCTTCGACGGCAAATACTGCGTCGGCTACGGCAATCAAGGCTTCCAGATACGGACGCTGAAAGACTATGGGAAATGATGATCTCAAAAGCGGAAACAATGCCTGAAAATCACGTTTCCGCAAATTATAAAAACAAAATCTGCGGAAACGACATTTTTTTCATCGTTTTCGCAGATTTTGTTTTTATAATTTGCGAAACTCGTAATATCAACAACTTATGCATCAAATAGGAGGGTCGCATTCCAGTACGACCGATTCCTCAAAAACGCAATTCTCCTTGACAAGATGCCGTTTTGCAACCGGCAAGGTCTCTTGATCGCCTTCTTTAATAGAAACGCTCATTCTTCCGCTTGCGGACAATCTCGACATGCTCCCTTTTATAGTCCCAATAGTATTCTTCGAGCTTGTTGAAGACGTTCAACGTATCGTTGTCCAGCTTGTTGATCCGGTCGCGGAAATCCTCGAAGTTCGTGATCAGCCGCCATTTGCCGTCGCGGCGAACCATGCAGGCGATTTCAATGCCGTATATTTCGGGGTCGGCCTTCCGCCACTTGCGGATGGCCGTGATGGCGACGCCGTCCTTCGCGAACACCTTCCCCGCCGCCACCAGTTCCGCCTCGCCGGTCTTGAAGAACGGAAGTGCCTTGTCCAGCCACATTCCGATCCTCTCCTTCTGCCCCGCGTCCGCCGGCATCCAGAAGGAAAGCGCCTCCTCCCGCCTGCCAGCCTTCAACGCATCCAGAAAATCCGACAGCGTTTTCGTCACCGCCGCGCCTTCCGGCGGATCGGTGGCCGCCTTCCTCTCCGCCTCCTTCTCCGCCGTCCTTCTGGCCTCCTCCGCTTTCCGGCGAGCCTCCGCCTCAACATCCGGACCGGCGGCCGGCGGCGGGGGCTTCGGCAGGTTCATCCGCTCCCGCCTGTATTCCTCGAACAAAGGCTTTAGTCTATCGAACTCCATAATCATTCCTTGCGTAACAGGATTGTGCCTGTTTTGCCAGTTCTCGAAATCCGGCAGCACATGCCACTTGCCCCAAACATGGCCGACACATACGGGCTTGATGTCAAACGTCTCAGGAGCGTCCGGCCGCCAGTAGCGGACGGGCACGATGGCCGAATATTTTTCGACAAACGGCTTCGGCTCCGCCTCCGCGTCCATCTCGCCCCCGGCAAACAGCGGGATATTCCTGTCCAACCATTGCGTGATGTCCTGCATCGCAAGCTGCGTCCGGTTGAAACAGAAGGACATGGCCTCCTCCCTCCGCCCCGCCTTCACCGCCGCGACAAAGCCCGACACGACATTGGACACGGCCTCCTCCCGCCGCGCCTTTTCGACCCGTTGCCGCTCCATCTCCTTCAAGTCCGACAGTTCAAGACGGCGGTTCGGATCCTCCTCCAGGTTCGTGTCGTTCGGCGTCGGATTCGTCAACCACCCGATCCTAAACCGTCCTCTTAACAGGTCGATTGCAGTAGTGGTCTTGGAATAGTGGCAGGACACCACCTGTCCGTTTTCATCAAGCTGCGTTCGAGTTCGCAAAATCAGATAGTCATCGATACCTAAATCGTTTTTGGCTACAATGACTTCGCTGCGTCCATTTGGCGTCCATCCGCTACTGCTGGCCTTGTATGCAATCTCCCGATGGAACTCCAGATGGTCTTGGTACAGGTTGCCATCGGTGGATGCGTGGTATTCAGTCTGAAAAGTGGACCATTTTTTGCGAGGCAACCTATAAACGCCATCCCCCTTGTTCGGAAAAGTGAGAGTCAATGTTTCGCGGTAGCCTTTTGCATTCTCCTCTTTACGATAAGTGAAAAGAACATCTACTGTTTCGCCTTTTCTCGACGGCCCTACCCAGTCGCAGGCGAACAAATCCAATCCAATGCTGTCTCCCGTCTTGGGAAAGACATGAGCCAAATCAAGCCCGTGGGGACGAATCATGGGAATGGGATTCTGAATAGGCCTTAGTATGATTTCATGAGTCATGCCGTATGGCTGCCATTTACCGTCATGAAGAGAAAAATTATTCATGTCAATAAAGCAGAATTCTGTTCTGCAACTGGAATGCCACCCCGCTTTTCTCACATAAAAAAGAACATTTCCATCACATGCACCTTTGATTTCAGCAATACCATCTTCATTTGTCAATTCATGTTTTTCATTATATTTAAATCCCGATGCACCAAAACCATTTATCTTCAAAAATGCATCAACTCTTGCTTGTTTTATTGGACGACCATCTTCATCCATGACTTTGACTTTGAAGTCTATCTTACCAGCCCCTAACACCGCCTTTTTAATTTCTTCTCTAGAAGGATGATAAGGGAAAACACTGGTATTATCCAATGGCTTTCCATAATTTATAGTCACACTGCCAACACTCCACGCTTCCTTGTATTTTACATCACCGAACACACAAAGATAAATCAGCATTATAAAATAAATAATAAGTTTCATTTTATTCCTCATTTGAAACACTATAAAAGAATTCATAGTTATAGAAAAATGCCATATTTTTGATATCACTATGAAGCCATAGGCCATTTTCACGTCCCCATATTGGTTCAAAAGCTGCTGGTTCTGATCCTTCTTTTTTTTGTATAAAAGAATCCATGTTAACACTCGTTATCCCAATTACTGCTTTTCCCCCGCATGGCGGTGACAATGCTGGTATTCCCTTGGCAAGTAATTCATTTAGCGAGTCCAGAGAAATGGTTGCTGAATCCATTTCAACAGGATGCAGATGGAAAACGGGATCCGTTTTCAGGGTTGATACAGGCAATTGGTTAGCCTCGTTTGAAGTGTATTTTCGTACCCATCTGGTCTCGCCATTGATGGTTCGATTTTCCATGGCGAATCCCCACCCGCACCAGTCGGCGCCGCTGTCGTGAACAGGATAATGGCCTCCTTTGCCTTACAGGCACAGAGAAAAGATTACATGACAAGTATTCCAAAAGAATATATTATATTCAAGAAAACGCCTTATGCAAGTATTTGCCTTGTATATTATTCTCCGCTTTGCTCATCAAGGGCAGCGGCTTCACGCAAGGTCTTCAACGCTTTCCGATATTGCCTTGCCGCTTTTCTTATGGACTCAATCCGCCCCTCACTTAATGCCTTTACGTTAGCCTTTTCCCCCAATAACGTTAGAATTGCCGACAGGACCTCATCGCGATTATAGCCGTCTTTCTCCAGCATTTCCAGCAACGGAGGCAGCGCGTCAAGCGAACCGCTTCGTCCGAGCGCCCGCACCGCCATGGCCCTGAGACGCCCGTCGTTGCTCTCCAGCAGAGCCGTCAAGTCCGCCAGCATGATTTCCCGTTGCTCAGCCTCCCGTGAAAGCCATTTCCCCTGAATCCGCGCAACAGTGTCCAGCAGTTCCACATTTTGTGAATTGTCACAGATGCGATGCAGCAGTTTGGACGCCTGTGTTTCGCCGGGGACGGGTATCCCGCGCAGATAAAGAGCCAGTTCCTCCTCATGCCCATTTGGCGCCGCCGCCAGCTCCAACGCCTTGTCCAAACAGTACTCCTGCGCCTCGCCCTTCGGCATGGACTTCAGTTTCCGCTCCAGTTTTTCATCTTTCCCTTCTTTGTGCCGACTCCGATTATCATTCTGCTTTGAAACTCCATGGTCCATTTTCGCGGATTTTATATTTAAATTCGCATTGCGGTTTTCTAGTTTGTCATTTTTGAATTTTATTGCTAGCCTGATATTCTTATCATTATCATCTATAATCGATAATTGGCCTGTAATTACTTTTTCTATATCACCAGCTAACATATCAACAAGCCTCTCATTGTCACTTCCGTCTGAAGGTTCGATAACATGAACGACAATGTAAGCATTGTTTTTTGTAAAAGCAATATGATTATATGAGCCATAAATCACAGCATGATCACCATATGCTTTTTTTTTCAGTCCGTGATATATTTTTTAAGTCGACCATGTCATGCATATTTAGCGGGCTTTTGAAATGCAACACTTTGATTTTACCAGAATCTATCGAACTCTTAGATATATTCCCGATTAAATTGTCTTGAGCTTCAATGTCTGAATTAAAAAGACGAATGCATAAATCAAATACATTCTATTTTTCTTCATTGACATATTCCAATATAAAATGAATCGAAGGCAGTTCAGCCAATGACATGCTTATTTTATGATAACGAACAATATATCGTTTGAAATCTTGACTGTTAAAATCTAAGCTATATACTTTTTGACCTGGCATTTTTACCTTCCCCTTCCATTGGCCAATTGCTGAATCTTGTTTTTCATGAAGTTGAACATATTGTATGTTTTCTGATTTCACATCATCACAAAAAACAAGGAGTACACTTAAAATTATAACAAATAACATGGTTAAAGCTCCTTTTATACTATAGCATATACGCTGACGGCTTGTTTTCAACAGATAGAAAAAACTAATATGCCGATGTGGAAAGTCAAGAGATTGTCATGATGAAATTCATGAATTTTCTGAAAATTCATCGAAATTTCTCGGACTTTCATATCAAATAAGTTATGAAAAGACGGAAATTTCCAATAAAGGCATGATTCTTATAGCAACGGCCATGAAAGGAAAGATGGACGGAGAGCCATCACGGGCATGGTTCCCGTCTGGCAACCGGCCATGGGCGAATTCATAACAGATAGACGAAAATCAACATGGATTAATATATGTCGATTTTGAACGGCAAGCGGCAAATTCATTGAAAAATATCAATATATAATGCATAACATCATGCGAATAAATTAAATAAATGAAATTCATCAATTCAGAAAAAACAGTTGAAACTGCATGCCGCGTCAAAGGGCGATTGCGCGGGGCGCGTCATCGCGGACGAGCGTGGCCCCCCGACGGCGGGACGCCGTCGCTACATCCGACGGCGGGACGCCGTCGCTACATCCGCCGCGCGCCACACCCGACGGCGGGACGCCGTCGCTACATCTGACGCCGCGCGCCACACCCCTCGGCGACGGCGACGACATGAATCATGTCCATCCATGCTTGCATGGACACATGATGATGCTATTTTATGAACAGCATCCTCAAGGGACTGCCGCAAGAAGCAGTCGAAACAAACACACGCCGACATGGCGGAACAAGTCAATACTTTCAAGGGAAACGACATCATGCCGGAATTGCCTGAAGTCGAAACAGTTCGCACAATCATCGCGCCACAGGTCACCAATCGCCGCATCATATCCGTGAATGTGCTCAACGGCAAAGTGGTCGCGCATCCGACGGTTGATGAATTCTGCAAACGACTGTGCGGCAACACGATTTGCAGCATGGACCGTCGCGGGAAATTCCTGTCGTTCATTTTCGAAAACGGCGACAGGCTGTTCCTCCACCTGCGCATGACGGGGCAGTTGCTTGTCACCCCGCAAGACTTTCCACAGGCGAAGCATACGCATCTGGTCATGCAATTGGACGACGGCCATCAGATCCGCTACATCGACCTGCGCCGTTTCGGTCGTTTCTGGTACGTCCGCAACGGCGAGCCGACGGCGGTGACAGGCGTGGACAAGCTCGGGCTTGAACCATCGGACAAGTCACTGACGGCCAAATACTTGAAATCAAAACTCGCCTGCCGTGCGAAGGCCGTGAAGGAAATGCTTCTCGACCAGACAATCGTGGCGGGCATCGGCAACATCTACGCCGATGAAATTCTTTTCGCCACGGGAATCCATCCCGAACAGAAATGTTCGGAACTGCGCGACACGGATTGGCGGAAACTCGCCAAGGCCATTCCGGACGTCATCGCATGGGGCATCGAAACGAACAAAATCACGCCGGAGGACTATCTCGCCTGCGAAGGCGCCAGCTACCGCAATACGCCATTGCTGAAAGTCTATGGCCGCGGCGGACAGCCCTGCCTGAAATGCGGACGTCCGCTGGAAAGAATCACCGTCGGCGGCAGAAGCAGTTGCTTCTGCCCCGCCTGCCAACGAAAACGGTCGCTCTGAACATGTCCGGCCGACGCGTCAGGCCAATTTCGCCAACGCCTCTTTGCCGCTCATGCCGGCGGCCACGCCCAATGCGGCGGCGGCGGCTGAAACGGCCTTCACTTTGGCTTTCAGCATGTCGTCGTAATTTTTCACGCCGAAGACGATGGCCAACGCATCGCCTGTCTTGTCCGCCGTCGCGCAGGTAATTCTTCCACCCTCAGGCCCCTCAGGCGGGACCGCCGGGCAGCACACCATGTGCATTCTTGCAGGAACGTGCCTTGTTTAACGTCTACCGGGTAGACGTTCGATCAGTTTTTCACGGACGATAGCGTATGCTTCATGCGGATCGTATGCAAGTCCAGGACGTAGAATCATGGTCATATCTTCCGTAAATTCAGGATTCTGCATTTTCTCTTCCATATTGGCGATGAACTGCCTGTAGGAGGGAGGCTGCTCCGCAACAAAAGATATGTACTTTTCATGACATAGCAGAATCTTGTCGATATCAACATCAGCATGAGTCAGGACATAAAACAAGTCGAACAAATCACGGCCTTTTCTGCGTTGGTAAAGTGCGCGGAATTTTGTGCCAAGCAGTTCTTCGAGACGGTAGGTGGTCAGCTGGCAATTGCCGCTGACCCATTGATTTTCAATGGAAAACGTTTTCTGAATCAGCCCCAGCACATTGAAATGCTCACAGCAGTTGATTTCGATTTTCAGACGAATCTGTATAATCGGCGGGATTTCCGAATCGACTCGGAAAGAGAAAAGAATTGCTGTGGCGTCGCTGCTTGACAACCTTGTCCGGCATAAAGGAAAGAACTTCTCCAAGTCGTTGCAGAATAGGCTTGATGGGGCCTGGATGAATTTGGACAAGATCAATGTCTTCACTATAGCGCGGCTGTGGATGGAAAAACAGCTTGTGCAGGGCGGTACCGCCTCTGAACGCCAGTTGGGAAGCGAGAAAATCATCGTTGTAAATGGCCACCAGACAACGGCAGATGAGCAGATCCTGCTCGACCTGCTCGTTTGTTGGCCAAGGAGCGGTATTATGCCAATCAGCAATGTATTCAGCATTAATCATAAATCATCCACCTCCGGGATTACGTTTACATGAATGTGCCATCTAGAATTTTGATCATAGATGACATGGTGACGGATTTGCTTGGACAAGGGTGACCAACGGAACTGCAGATGGGCGTTATGCAGTCTTTCATAAAGTTCTTCAGCTTGCTTGGAATCATTCAGAACATCTTCCATGATATAGCCGAGGCGTTGAAAGGCTGAGACAGTCCCGATTTTGAACAGACTTTCATCTGCATTTTTGAAATCCGTGCATTCCAGTAGTTCCGCCAGAACGGTCGCCGCTCTGGACATGCCGCCGATGCGGTGCGAATACTGCACAAGGTCGACGGCGGTCAGTTCCGCGTTGGAATAACGGATTTCTCCTGTTTCACTTTGCTTTTTCAATAAAAGCGATTCGGGAATGATCCGCCGATAGTTCCATGCGATGATCGGATTTATCCGTTCCGATGTTTTGGCGGCGGGAAGAGTCGTGAAGACGCAAAAACGCTGTGGAGCTTGATGTGCTGCTCCATGCAAGGCCCCCGCGGTTAGCAGGCTTATGTAATATGGTTTCTTGAGATACTCCATCAATTGATCGATGTAGAAATACGCAGGCAGGAATTCCCAATTCCTGTAACGGGCGGGAATCCGTACATAGAAGCCCTTGTGGACAGCTGTTATCTCACGATGTCCTGACAGACGGAACAGTTCATTTTGAAGGATTCCGCTTGACATGGAGGGAAAGGCGGACTGCGCCTCCTTGACGGAGAAGGTGTATTGTCCTTCCGTTTCGCGTTCTCTTATCCAATTTAATATTGACATTTTTATGGCAATCCTCATCTAAAAACATGATGTTCGCTATAAAAATGTAAGATAATGCCGATTTTCTAGCTTTCAAGAAAAAATATTGGAAAAATTAATTAAAAACACCAAAAGCAAATCGGTAGATTCTAAAGGACTTTGCTGCTGTTGGAATTTGTGTTGGGCGTGAATAATTTGGCCGCAGGCGGGACGCCGGTGATGCAACGCGACGGCGGGACGCCAATATGCAATGCGACAGCGAGACGCCGTCGTTACATTGCAAGACGCCGTCGTTACATCCCCATGAACCGCTTGGCGTTGTTGTAGAAGACATCCTCCAATTGCGAATCGTTCAGCCTGCATTGCTGAAAGTCTATGGCCGCGGCGGACAGCCCTGCCTGAAATGCGGGCGTCCGTTGGAAAGAATCACCGTCGGCGGCAGAAGCAGTTGCTTCTGCCCCGCCTGCCAACGAAAACGGCCGGTCTGAACATGTCCGGCCGACGCGTCAGGCCAATTTCGCCAACGCCTCTTTGCCGCTCATGCCGGCGGCCACGCCCAATGCGGCGGCGGCCGCTGAAACGGCCTTCACTTCGGCTTTCAGCATGTCGTCGTAATTTTTCACGCCGGAGACGATGGCGACGGCGTCGCCGGTCTTGTCCGCCGTCGCGACGGACAGATAGCCGCAGCCGAGAAAGCCCTTTCCGCCGCGGATCATCAACACCACGCTGTGCGCCGTCGGAAACGAAACGGCGTCAAACGAACGACCGTCAATTGTCACTGTATCCATTGATTCGACTCCCTTGGAATAGTCTTTTTTAGATTAATCTGCCTATATTTTACAGGCAAATTCCGTGAAATCAAGCCATGTAACGACGGCGGGGGTCCCGCACGGCGTCACGCCTGCGGCCGTGGATGTGCCGCACGGCGTCCCGCCGTCGCGTCATTCGCGCGAAGCGCGCCACAAAAACAGAGGAGACTGGCGAAATTCACGCCGCCTCTGGCGCGATGACATCATGGAACATCTTCACGATGTTCATCAGGGCTTTCGTCTTCTCTTTGAAATTATCCGGATTGAAGGTCGTCTTGAAAGGATCCCTGTTCAGCAAATCCATCGGGACGATGTCGCCGTTCTGGCGGACAAAATTCACGATTTCCTTGATGAACTCCTGCTGGATGGAATTGAATTGATAATCATGCTCCCAGGCCGCAAGCTTTTCGTTGATGGTCCGATTGTCCAATCCCACCAGTTGCCGAATAAACGCCGCAGGCTGCATCCCGCTGGCATATTTGACATAATCGTCTTCCGTTCCAAGACTGTTCAGGATTTCTTCCAAATGCTTGAGCTCCAATACGGAAATCGGCTGCAGCGTCTTGATCTTCTCAATCGTCGGATCATCCGCATTCTGAAGCAGATAGTCCAGAACTTTCTGCTTGTAGTTGCGGAAATCGGGCGACATGGGCACATGGCCGCCCTTTTTCTCGATGACAGTATCTTTAAAATTCGACAACGCCTCGATCACACGTTTCGGCGGCAGGAATCTCAGCAGATCCCGCACTTGAATTCTCACCTGTTCAAGCTTTTCAATCGTCATGTCCTGCCAGTATTCCGCCGTCGTGAATTCCTTCAGCTTCTCTTTCCGCTGCGCGATGGCCGGAACCGTGGTGATATTCAGCAGCATGTTGCAAATATCCACGACGCAGTTGATTGACTTCGTATAATCCTTCTCCCCTATGATTTCCGTTAATTCCATATTGAACAGCCACAAGTCAAAGTACGCGGCGGCTTCGTTCAGGCTGTCCGGATCGATCAACGGCGATATCAGCAGCTCCACTTCCTTCACATTGTAGTCCGACAAATTCTGCCACGTCTCTTCAAGCGAGTATTTGTCGACGGCCTTCAAGTTCGTCCGCACATTGATAAGATTCCTGTTGAGCTTTTTGATGGTCTGGTTCAGTTCGCCGCGGTATTGCAGATAGTACTTTTTGTGATCTGGATTCTCCTGATGCTCAAGCGTTTGCAGTTCCTTCACCATCTGCGTCTTGCAGTCGAATATCTTTTGCGTGAGATTCTTCGTGGTCGACGCTTTCCTCCCATCCGGATGGGCGCCGAAAAATTCGAACACGTCACAGAAATCAAACACGTAAAAGCCCTGCTTGTCCGTGCAGTTCACGATTTCATCCGTTCCGGCCGGTTCTCCTGAAGAGCCTGTGAAATACTCTTTTCGCGGCGAGACCACGTTCAGATTCTCGCAGACGCGTGTGCCTCGGCCGAGCATCTGCCAGAATTTGATTTTCGAATAGACACGCTTGAAGAATACCAGATTCAGTATTTCGGGCACATCGACTCCCGTGTCCAGCATATCGACGGATACGGCGATGATTGGCTCTTTTTCCGGAACTTTGAACGATTCGATGAGCGTTTTCGCATATTTGACCGTGTTGTCAATCAACTGGCAGTAGTTGTCGCCTAGTTCAGGATGGATTTCATTGAACCGTTCGACGATGACATGGGCGTGTTTATGATTCGCCGCGAAAATGATCGTCTTGCCCAGCCGTTCACCGCTGTTGACGCGCAGCCCTTCGTTCATGACGCAATTCAGCACCAAATCAACCGTCTTGACGTTGATGATCTGGCTGTAGAACAGCTCGTTGTTGATTTCGTCGGGACGATCTCCGCCCAGACCGAAAAGGCGTTCGTACTCCTCCTTTTCCTCTGCGCTTAACTTGTTGTATTTCAGGCCGTTTTTCAGCAATTCCGTCGTCCGTTCAAAGGCATGGAAATTGACGAGGAAGCCCTCCTTGATCGCCGTGTCCAGATCGTATGCATATGTCGGCTCGCCTTCCGGAAGGGCGAACGCCTCATACGTCGATTTGTCCACCTCCTCCCGCGGGGTGGCCGTCAGGCCGAGCACGAGAGAATCGAAATAGTTGAAAATCGCCTTGTATTTGTTGTAGATCGAACGATGGCATTCATCGACGATGATCAGATCGAACGCGGCGATTCCATACGCCTTGTTTTCACAGTCGATTTTATTGATCATGGTCTGATATGTTGACAGCACGATTTTGGCATTTGGATCCGGTTCGGACGAATTGTCATTCAAGACGGCGACCGTGGAATCCGGCAGGAATTTGACAAAACTGCCTTTCGCCTGGTCAACCAAGGCCGTCCTGTCGGCCAGGAAAAGAGTCCGTTTCACGAAATCCGCCCGCTGGAGGATGTCCACGATGGAGATCGCGCAACGCGTCTTTCCGGTTCCCGTCGCCATGACGACCAACGCCTTCCGCCTGTTCTGGTTGTAGCTTTCGCAGACGGCGGTGGCCGCGTTCTGGATGAAATAGCGGTCGGAGATGGCCTGGTCCACCGTCATGTTTTTGATCGTGCGGGAGCCCCGCCTCACCATCAATGAATGGAGCTCCTCTTTCGTGTAGATGCCGTACACCCGCCGTTCAACGGACTCCACGCCATTGCAGACGCCTTCGATGATATGGTATTCATACCCATTGGTATAGAAGATGACGGGCCGCACGCCATACTTTTCCTGCAGACAGTCCGCATAGAGCTTCGCCTGCTTCTTTCCGACGATTGGATCGACGGATGTCTTTTTCGCCTCGATCACGGCCAGCGGACGGCAGTCGTCGTCGAAAAGGACATAGTCCGCGAAGCCGATTCCCGAATCCGACGGCATCCCTTCGACTTGTATTTCAACACACGCTTTGGACGCCGCGATTTCCCCTTCGACTTTGCAGATATCCCAGCCGGCCTCCCGAATCGCCATGTCGATGTACAGTTTCCGCGTATCCGCTTCGGACATGTCCAGCGGATTTTTCGCCTTCGCGTTTTTCGAGATATTGCCGCCAAGCTGCGTGACGTCATCCTCTATCCTGATGGGGCCGTCGCCATGCAACGCACGATCTGCAGATGGTTCAGAATAAACGCTTTCGTCAAACGGCGGATAGGCTTCCACCGCCCCCATCAGAACGAGAAATTCACCGACCACGCCATGCAGGCATTTCACGCAATGCGCGCTTTCGCTGGCCGTCACCTTTTCCCCATGGGCGCCGCGGTTCCCGATGGTCCGGATAAAATGGATCGGCGTCAGGATCGCTTGCTCCGTATAATCGGTAAAACGTGAATCTTGAACGAGTTCGAACAAGCTCGCCATCGGCGTGACATATCCGTATTTGGCGCAATAGAAGTTCCGGACCACGCATTCCAACGCCTTTCTGGCGGACACGACGCTCAGCGCAGGTTTTGATTTCATCAGCATTTCCGCATCATTGCAAAAGTCAAACAACTGGCTGAAGCTTGGATGCTGTTTCACGAAATCAAAATTGGTGTTCATAGGACGTCCTTTTGCCATGCGTTCCAATTTATCCGAAATATGTCTGCATCAGACTGTCAAACAAAAGCTGCGTTTCTTCCAGCGATTTTTGGATGGCAGATTTGGTTTTGTCGATTTGTGCTAAACAATTGACAAAAACTCTTTGTTTGTCTAAATGTGGAGTGATTACCTGTAATTTTTTGAGTTTTTCACCTGGTAAATGCGCAATAGTTGCTTTTGCACCGACTACATCTTGGAAGGCATTATTCTCACAACAAATCCTAAACCACCAAGAAAGGTAATCAGGAAGTATTACCTTCAAGTTACAGCGAACTCTGTGAATCGCCTTTTGATAATAACATGGCTGAATTTCATTATGCCATACAGCACATCTTCCAATTTCACCACCTTCACATACAAGAAGATCGCCTTCTCGCAATTCAAATTCTCTTCTATCTTTCTCATCAAAATCCATTTCTTTTAATTCGTTCATATCGAAATGAAACCATTGTACATTACAATTAGCAAGATAAGGAAAACTATGCTTGCCAGTTTGCTTTTTGGCATCGAGCATTTTTCCTAAACGAGAAGTGGTTATAGAATCAAATTGATATTTGGGCCAACATTTATCATTATGGATAATGTCCCCAAACATCTCCACAAATCGAGATTTGATGAGGTCGTTAAGAGCAGAGAGTTGTTTTGTACGTTGTTCAATAATATGCTCAATTTGCAACAAAATATTAGCTATATGTGTCTGTTCTTCTAGAGAAGGATATGGGATTTCCGTTTCATCGAAATCCTGTTTTATAATGTGCTTCATTGTAGCACCATGAGTCTTCGAAGCCATACTATTAAGCGCATACCGAACTGCATATACAAAATAATCTTTAGAAATAGTTTTTTTATCAAATACAACCTTAAAGATATGTTGATTCAAAAGTGCTTTTCCACGATTCCAAATATAAATTCCTAGACTTGCGGACCAAGATATAAGCACATCGCCATTGTTAATCTCAATTTTTTCAGGATACGTACCATCATAAAAACCAAGGTCGTAACTATTACCCGACAAATCTTGAATTCTTATAATAGGAAGTCCTTTTTTCCCACGATCTTGCGGTTTAAAAGGATACCCATTTATATATGTTGCGAGATCACCAAGTTTCATTTTCATTGCATTATCCCTCAACTCTCAATTCACATCCCCAACAGCTTCCGCAATTCAACTGTTTCTTGTTCGACCTGTTGGTTCAGTTTCTCGATGTTGGCGACAATCTCCTCAGACGGTGGATACTCAACAGATGTATCTTCCGTCTGCTTATACTTATTGAAGGATAAGTCATAATCGTTGGCACGGATTTCCTCCAACGGGACGAAAAAGCTTTGCTCCGTGCGCTTTCTCGTTTTTTCCTGTTCGAGATTGTTGAATCTGGCGATGATATCCGGAATGTCGTTCTCCTGGACTTCCGTGCGCTTTATATCAAGGCTATAGCCGTCCGCCCGCATGTCATAGAACCAGACGTTGTCCGTGCCGCCCGATTCCGTCTTTCTGAACAGAAGAATCGCCGTCGCGACACCAGCATACGGCTGGAAAACGCCGTTCGGCATGGAAATGACCGCTTCCAGTTTGTTGTCTTCAATGATCGCTTTTCGGATCGCCTTGTGCGCGTTCGAACTTCCGAACAGAACGCCCTGCGGAACGATGGACGCGCAGCGACCGCCAATCTGCAGAACTCTCAGAAACAACGCCAGAAACAGCAGTTCGGTCTTCTTTCCATTGGCCGCCGCCGTACTGAGAGAAGGGCTGACGACGGATGCGTCCAGCGAACCTTTGAACGGCGGATTCGCCAACACCAGCGTATATTTGTTCTTTTCCGTATAATCCGCGGAGAGGGAATTCTTCAGCTGGATCAGCGGATTCTCAATTCCGTGCAAGGTGACGTTCATCGAGCCGAACGCCACCATGTCTTTGTCGATGTCGAAGCCGCTGAACATTTCATGATGGTAATGGAAGTTGTGGTCTTTCTGCATCAATTCCGTCTTGAAATGCTTCTGGACATAGGTGGCGGATTCGATGAGGAAGCCCGCCGTGCCCATGGCGGGATCGAGAATCTTGTCGTCGATGGTCGGTTTCACCAGTTCGACCATCATGTCAATGATGTGTCGCGGCGTCCGGAACTGTCCGAGTTCGCCCGCCGTGCTCATGCGGGCCAGCAGTATTTCATAGCAGTCGCCCATCACGTCGCTGCGGTTGAAGTCGATGACAGGATCGCTAAGCCGTTGGATCATGCCGTCAAGTGTCGCCGCGTCAGGCACTTCGAAATTCGCCTTCTGCATGAACTGCGCGAAGAAGGAGCCTTTGTCGCCTTTGAGCTTCTTGATGAAGGGGAACACGTTTCGACGCATGTTGTCGAACGTCCGTTGCGGGGAGCCGAACTCCTTGAAATGAGACCACCGCAGATTGTCATAGGGGACATTGATTCCTTCCGTCTCGTCGACGTAATTGCCTTCCTTGAAGACAGGATTATCCAGCTTGGCGGACGGATCGATGCTTTTGATGGTGTTCAGCTTCTTCTCATCCAATATCTGCTTGTCGTCCAGCATTTTGATGAAGATCAGATAGGTAATCTGCTGGAGGTTTGTCAGCGGATTCGCCATGCCGGCGTTCCACATGAACTGCCACAGATTGTCGATTTTCGTCTTAAGCGTATTATCCACGTGCGATGGTCTCCGTGCTTCTGAAAAATGGAACTCCATGACATACTACCGATAACAGTAGAGACGACATAGGCCATTTAGCTGTTTTGGCATGAAAAGTCATGGAAAGTCATTAGGATTCCTAATGACTTTTGGGGAAAATACAGTAATATACACGACTTACGCCATTTCAATAAGCAAACGGAGGATAATTTCAATAAATGGCTGTTGAGGATGGCACTTGTCTGAAAGGCATGCCAAGCATGGAAGTGCCGTCTTTCAGACGGGATTTCATCGGTTAGCCTTCCCCCGGCCTGAAGGCCGGGGTTACCACAAATGTCGCCTTTCAGGCGAGTTATGCCCTATGGGCAGTGGCGCCCTTCGGGCGCTATGGTAGGGGGCGGTCTTACCGCCAGCTACGCTCACAATGTTCGCTTGCAGGCGGTTTTTATGAGGATTGCAAGCGAGATGTTGAACTTTCACTGACTTTTTTACATTCTGATATTCTCCGTTGAGGTCACAAGTCCCCAGATCGTCGTGTCCGTTTGGGCGTCGGCATGTTTTTGGGAAGCATCCTGAACTCCCCTTCCTTGTCGGCGGCCCGCCCGGAAGATCCCGGAAGACATGCTTTTATCCGTGGAAGGCCTGTCCTTCTCACAAAGTGCTGAATCCGCGCATGCCGGTGAAAGGGGAACGGACGGGGTACAAGCTACGAAACGGTATTGGTGGACCAAATCGCCTGACGTCCCCGTCCATTCAAAATGCCTTTTGTTCCTGCCTAAGCCTCGTGAAACCTGAAAACCTGAAAACCTGAAAACCTGAAAAAAACTTCCGTCGGATAGGGAGGGGTCCGGGGAGGGGAAGGGGCGAGCCCCTTCCTCGCCCCGGGATGGGGCTTCACGCGGCTTTAGCCGCGCCCTTCGCGCCCTTCGCGCCCTTCTCGTCGGCTTTCGTCGCGCCCTCCGGGAGCTCCCCGCGCCCGAGGAACTTCCAGAGCGCCACGGCCAGCTTGCGGGCGACGGCGACAATCGCCACCTTCCGCATCCGCCGGGAGGAGACGCCGTCCTTCGTCCGTTCGCCGAACCACCGCGACAGCGCGCTGTCCGGCTGGTACCGCAGCCACAGCCATGCCAGTTCGACGAGCGTCGCCCTGAGGCGGTTGTTGGACCGGCGGCTTATCCCCGCGCACCGGTCCGACGAGCCGCTCGACCGCGGAATCGCGACAAGCCCCGTGGCGCAGCCGACCTGGCGGGTGTTCGCGAAGTCCTTGTGGAACAGCTCGTGCGCCAGGACCCAGGCGATCCGCGGCCCGACGCCCTTCAGGAGCGCCAGCTCCACGAGCATGGCCTCCCGCCGCGTCAGCGCGCCGCCGGCCTCACGCGTCTTCCTCGCGGCGGACATTTCACCCTTCATCCGGCGGTCGGCCGCGTCCACGTCCGCGTCCATCTCCTTGAAATGCCGCTGCAGCCGTTTCAGCTCCTCCGCCTCCGCCGGCGGCAGCGGGCGGCCCAGCGCGTCGCGAAGCCCGTCCACGTCCGCCTTCCGTATGTCCAGCCCCGGCGGGACCTCCATGCGCAGGGCCAGGATGGACTTGAACTGGTTGCCGAACCTCGTGCGCATCGCGACGGCCTCGGCGCGGCCCCGCGAGACCGCGCGCCCCTCCAGGATGTCGGGGCGCGGGCGGAGGACGACGTGGTCGCACTCCAGCTCGCCGTCGAAGAAACGCCCGAGCCGGACGGCCAGCCGCCCCGCGTCCAGGCGGTCCGTCTTCGACGCCCGGGCGTTTCCCGACAGCACGTCCGCCGACAGGACCACGCACGCCACCCCGTGCGCCTCGAGATACTCCGCGATCCACCAGCCGTCGCGCCCGATCTCGTAGCAGGCCACCACGTCCCGCGTCTCCGTCAGCCGGAGGAGCCGCATTTCCGACCGGATGGCGGTCAGCAGGGCCTGCGCCTTCCCCGTGCCGGTGAAATCACGATGCCCCGAATTCCTCGCGGACAGGAACACCGCGTGCCATCTCCCCCTGCCAAGGTCGAGGGCGACGATCAGCGGCGGACGGTCCATTTTTTCGGGGAACGGTTTCATCTTCTTGAAAATCCGTGATAAATTAAGGCTTTGCGCGGCGGCCTCCGTCTCGGGCTGCGTGTGGATGTCAATCTGTTTTTGAATGGCGGGTGTCATCTTTTTTACCTTTCTATGTAAGTTTGACTTTGGTTGCCTTGACCGGTTATCAAGGCGATACCGCCATTCAATTTATCTTTTCTTTTTCTTTCTGCCAGACGATTGGCGGCCTTGTCGCTGGGCGCCGACAATCCTAACATAGCATCTATGAATGTGTCGCGCTTCGCGCAGATGTAGCGACGGCGTCCCGCCGTTGGGGCTTGTGACGCAGTGCATCACACGTCCATTTCCTCGCTACAGTATCCAACGGCGAAGCCGTCGTCTCACATGCCGTCAACGGCGGGGACGCCGTCGTTACAAATTCGCCGCTACAATGTCCGACTACGAAGCCGTCTCACATGCCGTCAACGGCGGGGACGCCGTCGTTACACCCGCAGGCGGGACGCCGCGCAGCACCACCGAAGCCGCAGGCGGGACGCCGCGCGGCCCCCCCGACTGTGAGACACCGTCGTTACAATCCCATGAACCGCTTGGCGTTGTTGTAGAAGACATCCTCCAATTGCGAATCGTTCAGCCCGCATGAGAGGACACGCTGGATCTCCACCGTGGGATGGTGGAACGGCGAATCAATGGAACATAACCCGTTCAGAACCAACAGTCTCATAGGCGTTTTTGATCTGGCAGCCCATCGGCATGCCGGAGACTTCCAGAAAGAGGTTGTCGAATTTCTTCGCCATGGTGATGCTGGCGTCGATATAGACACCATGGCCATGCCCCATGTGAACCATGACGATGGGAACGTCGCGATGGCGTTCCGCCAGCAGGCCGATCTGCCACGGGAGCGAGAACGGCGGATGGCCGCAATGGATGAAGACTGGCTTGCGGTAGTGGCGCGCGATCTCCATGATGGGATCAACCATCGGCGAATCCGCCGTGAAGGCGTCGAATAGCGGTTGCATCTTGACGCCGGCGAAATGAAAATCGCGCAGATAATGTTCCAGATCGTCGTAGGCAGGCTGGCCCAGATTGGCGTTTACCCAATAAAGCGGAATCACCGTGTCGGACATCTGGTGGAACACCTCCAGCAGCTCCGCGTTCAGATGGGCGGCGGCTGGACAGAGAATCGTCTTTTCTATATTGTATTCCGCCATTTGCGCGGAAAGCATTTCTGCGTTGAAATTGACATTGAAGGGGGCGCCGAACATTCCAATGTGGGAATGGGCGTCTATTTTCCGGAACGTTGCAAATGGATTGATCATATTATCTAACTCCTTGATGTTTCACAACAAAACCTGTTCATATATAAAAAAAAGCCCTCTCCATGATGCCAAAACCATGGGAAGGGACATGATTCTGCTGTAACGATTGATTACTTGCAGCAGTCCGCCTTCTTCTCACAGCATTTCGCTTCGGCCTTGCAACAGGCGGCCTTCTTCTCGCAGCATTTAGCCTCGGCCTTGCAGCAATCCGCCTTCTTCTCACAGCATTTCGCTTCGGTTTTGCAGCAGTCCGCTCCGGGCTTGCAGCAATCCGCCTTCTTCTCACAGCATTTCGCATCTGCCTTGCAGCAGGCTTCTTTCTTCACACAGCATTTGGCTTCAGTCTTGCAGCAGGCGGCCTTTTGCGCATTAAGGGCGGCTTCCTTCTTGCAGCATTTCGGGGCGGTTGCGTTTTTATCGGCATAGACAGTTCCGGCAATCAAAAACGCCACGGCGAGCACTACGATTCGTTTCATCATTTGTCGTTCTCCTGTTTTTGAGGGGTTTTACCTGATTGACCATCAGAGGTAATCTATAAGACAAGCATAAAATAATGTCGTTCCAGCAAAATACAACTAAATTTATTGTGTTTTACCACACAAACAAGCCGATGCTTCGCCCCTTCGCAAACAGAAAAACTTTTTAACACTCGCGTTTAGCGATTTTTGATGGATTCACCCCGTGATGCCGACCGCCGCATCCAGCCATCCGCCCACCCGCGCGAACCATTCGAAACTGTGAGACGGAAACTGCTCATGTTCACCATCGAACACGTCAAAATACACATGGTCGTTTCCCATCGCCTCCAATTTCGAGACGAAATCAGCGGAATGTTTATATGGAATAAGCGTGTCATGGCGCCCATGATGGATGGAGACCGCCATATTCTTCAATTTTGCAAAATTGCCTATCGGCGAACGAGCCACATATTCTTCCGGAAACGCTTCCGGATCACCGCCGAGACATGCGTCCATATCATGGTAGTAATGCTGGTCAGTCGCAACCAAATGATGATACCATGCGGCTAGATCGGTGACCGGGCACCATGCGTCAACGGCGCGGAAAAGTTCGGGGGCGTCCTCCGCCGTCAATAACGCCGCCTGCCCTCCTCCTGAACAGCCCAGCAGGAAAATATTCTGTCGGTCAATGGATGATTCACGGCAGACATGGAGGACGGCGTCGATGACATCCTGCCTGGCCAGACGGCTTCCGCAGGCGGACTTCTTCGATGGATTCGACGCCAGATTCGGGCCGCGGAATTCAGGCAGAAGCAACGCGCAGCCAAAGCGATAGGCCAACGGAAGATAGGTATCCCGCTGGTTGAAACGGTCATAGCTCCATGTGTGAAGCCCCACGACCAGCGGGACGGCGGCATCCGTCTGCGGATGATAGAAAAGGGACGGCTGAAGCGTCCCGTCCAATGATGATTTTATTTGCAACTCTTTCATATTACCTCGCTTCCGCTATAATTCCGCCGCCCAGGACTTCTTCATCCCTGTAAAGCACGGCTGACTGGCCTCTCGCCGCCGCCGTCACGCCATCAGGAAAAGACAGCAGACCATCCGAATAGACGGCAGGCCGTAGCGTCGATGCGGAACGGATTTTCGCTTCGACATCGCCTGACGGCTCTTCCGCCACCCAGCGGCAATCCGTCAGCACAAGTTCATGGCGCAGCGTTTCTTCCACTGGGCCGACCACCACTTCATTGCGACAGGCGTTGATATCGATCACATACAGCGGATGCGCCGCCGCGATTCCAAGCCCCCTGCGCTGTCCGATCGTGTAGTTCCAGAAACCATGATGCGTCCCAAGCACGTTTCCAGCCGTATCGACAATATTGCCAATGCGTTCCGCCGTCTTCAGCAATTCCGCATGATCGCCGCTGTAGAAGTCCTGGCTGTCCGGCTTGTCTTTCATGGGCAGGCCGAATTTTACAGCCATTTCGCGAACGTCGCGTTTGCGGAATCCGCCAAGCGGAAACATCAGACGGGACAACTGGGCCTGTTTCAAACGATAGAGAAAATAGGATTGATCCTTCTCTTCATCAACGCCGCGAAGCAAATGGAAGACGCCGCCGCTTTCGCGCACCCGTGCATAGTGTCCCGTCGCAAACTTATCGAAATCAACTCCTTGGCTTCTGGCAAGCTGCGGAAGAACGCCGAATTTCATGAACGCATTGCAACGGACACACGGATTCGGCGTCTTTCCCGCAAGATATTCCGTCCGAAAATAATCCAGAACGACTTTTTCATATTCGTCGGCGCAGTCAAACACATGGTATTCAATGCCAAGCTGACGGCACAAGGCTTCCGCGCTCTCGATATCCTCCGCCTCCCCCGGCCCGAAACAGGCATCCTTCGTGCCGCCTTTGTAACGCCCTTCCCGCCATAATTTCATCGTGATGCCGACGACTTCATGGTCCTCTTCCTTCAGCAACGCTGCGCAGACGGAGGAATCCACACCTCCTGACAAGCCGACGGCGATCTTCACGGCACGATCTCCAGCATTTTGTCAATGGAACCTTTAGCCGCCGATATCGTGGCGTCATCCAGTTCGATTCGCGGCTCAAGATCCTGCAATGCGAACAACACGTCCTCCAACGTGATCTTCTTCATGTTCGGGCAGACGACGGCGGGCTCCAACGGATGGAACACCTTGCCCGGATTCTCCTTGCGCATGCGATGTAGGATGCCGCATTCCGTCCCGACGATGAATTCCCGCGCGTCCGATTCCCGCGCGAACCGCAGCATACCGCCCGTGGAAAGCGCCTTGTCCGCCAGCTGGACGACGGCTGGGAGACATTCCGGATGGACCATCACAACCGCCTGCGGATGAAGAGCTTTCGCATGGAGGATATGCTCCGGCATGATTTTGTTGTGCGTCGGACAGAAACCCGCCCACAAGTCCATCTTCCGGCCTAATTTGGCGGAAAGGTTCGCGCCAAGATTTCTGTCCGGCAGGAAAAGAATGTCCTTTTCTGGCGGAATGGATTCAATGACCTTCTCCGCGTTGCCGCTTGTACAACAGATATCGACCGCCGTCTTCGTCTCGGCCATCGTGTTGACGTAGGCCACGACCGTCGTGCCGGCATGCGTCTTCTTGTATTCCTGAATCGCGCTGGCAGTGGCCATGTCCGCCATCGGGCAGCCCGCATGCGGGTTCGGATGGAGCACGATGGATTCCGGCGACAGGATTTTGGCCGTCTCCGCCATGAAACGGACACCGCAGAAGACGATTACCGGAGCATGGCACTCCGCCGCCTTGCGCGACAGTTCCAGCGAATCGCCGACGAAATCCGCGATGTCCTGCACGTCCGCCATCGTGTAGTTGTGCGCCAAGATGATCGCCTGGCGTTCCTTCTTCAACGTCTTGATTTGCTCTTCAATGGACATGTTCGCTCCTGCCTTTTTCCGGAAATACCGAACGGGAGGGCCGTTCTCCTGCGCGGCCGCATCTGTTTCCGCGACCACGCGGTAGCGTGCCCCTCCCGTCCTGCAAAGCACTAAACACTAAGCACTAAGCACTAACCACTATTATTCGCTGAACAGCCATGTGGACAGATAGCGTTCGCCCGTGTCGGGCAGCAACGCCACGATCCGCTTGCCGGCGAATTCCGGCTGTTTCGCAAGTTCCAACGCCGCGTAAAGCGCCGCACCGGAGCTGATGCCGACGAGCAGGCCTTCCTGCGCGGCCGCCGCGCGAGCCGTCGCTCCCGCGTTTTCAGACGAAACACCGATCACCTTCGTGATGATGTTCGTATTCAAGACTTTCGGCACGAAACCCGCGCCGATGCCCTGAATCTTGTGCGGGCCGGGCTTGCCGCCAGCCAGAACAGGGCTCGTGTCCGGCTCGACCGCGAAGATTTGAATATTCGGATTCTTTTCTTTCAAAAATTCCGCCACGCCCGTCAGCGTGCCGCCAGTGCCGACGCCCGCTACGAACGCATCGACCTTGCCGTCGGTGTCCGCCCAGATTTCCGGCCCCGTGTGGCTCTTGTGGTAGGCGGGATTCGCGGGATTCTCGAACTGCTGCGGAATGAACGAGCCCGGATTCTGGGCCTGCAGTTCCAACGCCTTCTCAATGGCGCCTTTCATGCCCTTCGCGCCTTCCGTCAGGACGATTTCCGCGCCATAGGCCTGGGCCAGTTTGCGGCGTTCGATGCTCATCGTCTCGGGCATCGTCAGAATCAGATGATAGCCCTTCACGGCCGACACGAAGGCCAGACCGATGCCCGTGTTGCCGCTTGTCGGTTCGATGATCAGCGCGCCCGGTTTCAGTTTGCCTTCCTTCTCCGCCGCCTCGATCATGGCGAACGCGATCCTGTCCTTCACGGAACTGCCCGGATTGAAGGATTCCACTTTCACGACGACTTCCGCCTGCCCTTTGTTCAGTTTGTTGATGCGGACCAGCGGCGTGTTCCCGATCTTTTCAAGAATGTTTGATGCAATGCTCATGTGATTGACTCCTTTTGTTTATGGTTGGTGAAAAAACTGTGTTTCCGGTTAAAGACTACAAGAAATGTCGTGTTTACATATTAAATTAGACCGCATTTCCCAAAAGTCAAGTCACAAAACATAAAAAATAATCTACTTTTTTAGTTGTGATTGCAAAAAAATTTTATTGAACCACGCGGCCATTCACCGCAACTAGACAATCCTTCACGCTATCTTTTTCGTCTTACGTCTTGTCGTCTGACGTCTATCGTTCACGTCTCACGTCTCATGTCTCTCGTCAAACCGCGCAGGTTTTCACAAGCAATCAAGATCGCTTGTGGAAGTGTGACATAAGACAACGAAACATGAAAAACAAAAACGGCATGCCACAAGAAAATGGCATGCCGTCTTTTTATATATAGTAATGTATAGGGGCGGTTATTCGTCCAGATCGCCGATATCGTAGCTGATGTTGAACGTGCTCGTGATACGCTGGACTTCTTCAATGCTTGTCGCGCCGTCGTTGACCTTCTCCCAGCCGTCCTGACGGAGGGTGCGCATGCCGCGTTCGATGGCGGCCTTGCGCAATTCGCCTGTTCCCACATGGTTGGAGACCATGTCCTGAATCTCTTCGTCCAGCAGGAAGAACTCGTAGATGGCGACTCGGCCGCGATAGCCTGTATGGTCGCATTCCAGGCAGCCCTGCCCTTTCCACGCCTTTACGTCTTCCGCCTGGATGCCTAACGTATCGGCGATTTCCGCGCGTACGCGGCGGCTGATGTTCGTGTCCTCCACCTTGCAATGCTTGCAGATGCGGCGGACAAGTCGCTGCGCCAACGCGGCGACCAATGAGGCGGCGACCAGATACGGCTCGATGCCCATGTTCACCAGACGGTTGACCGCGCCGACGGAGTCGTTCGTGTGCAGCGTGGAAAGCACCAAATGGCCCGTAAGTGCGGACTGGATGGCGATTTCCGCCGTTTCATTATCACGGATTTCACCGACGAGGATGATGTCCGGGTCGTGTCGCAGAATGGAACGGAGGGCGGCGGCGAATGTCAGGCCGATTTCGGCGTGCATCTGGATCTGGGTTGTTCCGGGCAGTTCGTATTCGACAGGGTTTTCAACGGTGATGATCTTGCGTTCGGGATACTTGTCTCGAACGAAGGCCAGAGCAGCGTAAAGTGTTGTCGTCTTACCACTTCCGGTAGGGCCAGTCACAAGTACGATGCCGTGCGGCAGGGAGACCAGCTTGCTCATGATCGCGTTCTGGTAGCGGTTCAGACCGAGCTTGCTCATGTCGATGAAAATGGAGCTGCTTCGCAGAACGCGCAAGCAGATCGTTTCGCCGAAACGCGTCGGCATGATGGACACACGCAAGTCGGAGGCTTCGCCGCCGATCATCAGGCGGATACGGCCGTCATGCGGCAATCGCTTTTCGGCGATGTTCAGGCGGGCCATGATCTTCAGACGGGAGACGATGGCGTCATGCAGTTCGACCATGCTCGGCGGCGTCGGAATCTCGCGCAGCATGCCGTCGATACGGTAACGGAGCTTCACCTTGTCACGGAACGGCTCGATGTGGATATCCGTCGTGTGCATCTTGATGGCTTCGGCGATGATTTCATTGACGAGGCGGATGATGGACGCTTCGTCCTGCGCGACGGATTTGTCAAGATTTTCGACTTCCTTGTCGCTGAACGCGTCATCCGCGGCCTCGCCCATCATGCGGCGTTCTTTCGCCAGCTGCATGACCTGCCCCGCGCCGATACCGTAGATTTTCTTCAGCATCGAATCGACTTCGTTCGGCGTCGCGAGAACAGGATCCAGACGCGCGCCCAAAACGAGCCGCAGATTTTCGCGTTCCTTCATCTGCGGCGGATTCGCGAACGCGCCGCGCAACGTGCCGCGTTCCAACGAAATCGGAACGAACTGGAAATGCAACGCGACCTTCGCGGGAACCTTCTGGATGGCCGTCTCGGAAATCTCCGTCTCGCCCAAAATGACGAACGGGAGGCCACTCGTCAGGCTCAACGCCCGGTAGACAGGCTCCTGCGCCGCAAACCCTAAATCGAAAATCGCCTGCTGGATGGTCGATTGCGAACGCCGCTGACGGCGTCTCACCTGTTCGACCTGGTCTTCATTCAAAATCTTCTGCTCGAGCAGGACGCTCAGCAGATCCATGCCAAAATACTGACTGTTCTGGGACTCGCTCATTATTCGACTGTCACTTCCCGTTGATTCTTTTTTCCTTTGTTAATTGTCACCTTCTTGCCGCCGGAATGCTGGACAACCATCTTGTCCGCGTCAAACGCGACAATCTGGACGGCGTCCAGAAGCTTCGCGCCTTTTTCAAAGCGGCCCGACGCCAGTTTCTTCGCCTTGACCTCCTCGGCCCTGACCCACGCTTTCTCCGTGCCGCCTTCAATGGAAGAATAACCGGAATACGTCAGTTTGATCTTGCGTTTCGGCTTCGGTTTGGGCGGAGGCGGTGTAGGCTTCGCGGGTGCGGCGGCGGGAGTCGCGGCGGCGGGCTTTGTCGGCGTCGCCGCCTGCGGCGCGGCCTTGGGGGCCTCCTGCGGTTTCTGCTGCTGTTGCTGCTGGGGCTTCGGCTGCTCCTTCTGCGGCGGCGGTGGCGGCGGCTTCGGTTTCGGAATCTCAAGACTGTGGCGGAACGCCAGCGGATTGACGACTTCCGGAAGCTTCGCGGGCTCCAGATACGCCAATGAATTCATGTCGAAGAAATGCGGGCTGGCCGGCAAGGCGGACGGACCGTTGGAGCCGCCTTCCTCCTCTTCCAGCATCTTCATCGCGAAGATGCCGCCCGCAATCAACAGGACGAGAAACACGAACAGAAGCAATGTCAGCTCCCATTCTTTTTGCATTTTCTCCAATATATCCATTGATAACCTCCTTAAATACCGACTGGCCGTTCAACAGGCGCGTCGGACTTGGCCGGAGCCTTGGATCCTTTGATGGCGGCCTCCTCGCTCTCCAGATTGAAGAACGCCGAACAGACGATCGTCGCCTTGATCTGCTGGATGGCGATATGGCCGTCCTGGTCATGTTTCGAATACATGCCCTGCCCACGGAAACGCTGCATCGGATTTTCCGTCTCGATCTCCATGTGGACGATCGGCAGGAAATCATTGCCGTTCTGCAAATCCGCGACCAGCGCGGAGAAATCGTCCAGACGGCCGCGGACCTCCACCTTCACGGGAATCTCCAGAAGATAGGGGGCTTCCTTTTCCGTCACCGAATACTGCGTCACCGGCATGGCGATGATCTTCGCCGCGCGGATGCCGCCGCTGCGTTCGTAGTCGGGATCGATGCCGATTTCAAGATTGTTGCTGTCGATGATCTCCACGAGGCGGCGCGTCGTCCAAAGCCGCAACATGTTCACGAAGATATTGCCGGCCTGCTCCACATCCATGCGGAAGACCTCCGGTTCAAGGCTGACCTTGATGCGCGGATAGCTCACCTTCAGGATGTTGTTGATGGCGACGGACGTCTCGTCGTAGCAACGCTTGTATTCCGTGTTGTTCGCGCGTTCGATGAATTTCGCCGTCGAACCGTACTCCGTCTTGATCTTCTCCGAGAACATCGATGTGGCGCGCGTGTTCACGACGCGCTCCAACGCGCGAAGTCCTCCGCTCTCCGGCTTGCCCGAACCGAGAATCTTCTTGTACGAATTCAGCAGGCCTTCCATGCGCTCCGCGTCGCGCGGCCATTGGGAGGTCGCGACCTTGTGTTCGTTCTCCTCGTATTCCGAACGCTCTTCGTCATATTCCTTCCACATGGGATAGACGATGAAATACGCGATGCCCAGGAATATGAGAAGCAAAACAATCGACACGCTCAGCAGATTGCGGTGCGATGCCGGCCAGTTTTGCATGAAAGTGGATGCTGCCATCTTCTATTTTCTCCCGTCATATAATCATTTCTTGCCGCTCTTCTTGTCGCCGTCCTTCTCCTTGGATGGCGGCGGGGCCGGCTTGTCGATATCCAGCGTCTTGAACGGCAGTTTCAGCATAAACGGTTTATTATACTGGACGCCAAGAACATATGGTGGTTTTGCCTGATCGACAAGCGTGTTCTCAAAATAGTCGTACCATGGTTCCAACGCGACATCTTCACGGCCGCTCGCCTCCGTGAGCTTCATCGAGTCGACACCCGCGAAAAAGGCGTCCGGCTCCGGCTCGGAATCCGTGCTCTTCTTGCGGTTCAGACGGTTCTGAATCGCCTCGGTCGTCGCAAAACTGCTGATTTCGCGTTGCGTTCTCGGATCGCGCTGCTTCTGCGTGAAACCGATCGCGATCATCATCGACAGCGGTTCGATATCCATGACGGTCTGCGTCTTGACTTCGTCCTTCTCCTCCGTGCGTTCGGCATTGCGGCCGCCACGTCGTTCGAACATGCCTCCGCGGCCGCGCGGCTCCTTCTCCGCCTGCTCCTTCGCCTTGACCTTCTCCTGCTCGATCTTGTATTCGTCATATGTCGCCTTGTCCGCGATATAGACGCACCAGTCGCCCGGATTCATGGCCTTTTCCAGTTCCGTCATCGTGCGCATGAAACGCCCCGCGCGATGGCCGCGCTCGACAAACGGCAGCATCTTCGCCTGGTAGTAGGCGATGTCGCTCTGCGCCTTGTCAAGCTCCGGAATCTTCACGAGGCATTTGCTCAGCTCTTCCTTCTTGCCGTCCAGAATCTCCTTCTGCTCCGTCAGCCACATATAGGAATAGGCCAGACCGACGAAGAGGCAAAGGAACAGCACGACGGCCGCGATCAGAAGATAGATGAATTTCGACTCCTTTTCATGGAACCAGCGGAGCATGCGCGGCGCAAGCGATATCGGCAGATCGGCCAATCCAATTCCCTGCAGCGCAAGGCCGTATGCAATCACATACTCCGGATCGGGGGCGCCGCCTTTTTCGACGACGGGGCCGTAGACTTCGCACGGGCAGGCCTGTGATTCGCTCAGGAAGTCCGCGAGGGCTTTCAGGCGGCAGCCGCCGCCGCTCAGCCAGATTTTCGCCACGGGCGCCGTGTTCAGCGGCTCCTGCTCGCTGGACTGCCAATGCTCCATGTTGTTCGCAAACTCGTTCTGGAAGCTGCGGAAGCACGGGACTTTCGCAAGTTTCTGCCAAGTAGGAACTTCAGGCTCAATAGGCTTCGCCATCGGCGGTGGTTCGGGCGCGGCTGGCGGCTCGTCCAGATTGATCATCGGGATGTCGTCGTCCGTGGAATCCAGTTTCGGAATGCGCAGGCCGGCGGGTTCGTTGTCGTCATCTTGATCCAGTTGGATGACCGGGACTTTCATCTCGTCGTCATCCAATGAGATGACAGGCGTGCCGTCATCTTCGGAATCCAGTTTCGGGATGTGCAGGCCAGTGGCGGAATCATCTTCAGAATCATCCTTAGGCACTTGCAAATCAGATTCTTCTGTTTTTTCCTCCGCTGGCTTTTCCGCAGGCGTCTCCTTCGGGACGAACTGGAGCCAGTCGATGTCCTCCCGGAATTTCATCTTCTCCGCCTCTTCCTCCTTCAAGCCGAGCTCCCGCATCAGCGTTTGCGTGAACTGCTGGCCGCCGGCCATCATGCCGCCGACATACAGGACCTGCCCGCCGACCACGACGACCATTGTCGTATTCTCGTTACCGATATCCAGCAGGACTTGCGGCTTGTTGTCTTTCTTCGCCTCCGGATGGAGGGCGAAGAAGGCGTTCGCCAAGGCGAGGCCGTTCATCGCGACGTCGTCCAATTTGATTTCCGCGTTCGTCGCGCGGTCGCAGTAGTCGTTCAGATTCTGCTCGCGGCAGATTCCGATCATGACGGGATTCTTGCGGCCGTTGCCGACGGGCATCGTATGGTAGTCATAGACGAACGATTCGTCCGACAGGCCGGAGAGCTGCATCGTCTCGTAGCCGACCATCTTCTCAAGTTCTTCGCCTTTGGCGCCTTGCGCAAAGTCGCTGATCTGCGTCGTCGCCATGAACTGCGGCATGCCAAGATAGATGTACGGCACGCCGAGCTTCAATTCCTTCAGCCAGCCGCCGACGGCGTTGAACAGCTCGATCTCGTCGTCGCCGCGCAACCCCTCTTCACGGCTGCGGAAGATTTCAGCACGACGGACCACCGCCTTCTTGCCCGAACGCGACAGCACGACTGCCTTCGCGCTCGTCTGCCCGATGTCCAGGCCTATTGCTTTATCTCGCTTCATAGTTTTTCACAGTTGTCGTGGGGTTCAAGATTCGTTCATTTCTTCGCGGCGGCAGCGGCCGTCTTCGCCGCAGGAGCGGCGGCCGGTTTCGCGGGGGCGGCCGCAGGCTTCGCGGCCGGAGCAGGCGCGACAGCGGGAACTGGCGCGGGAACAGGAAGAGCGGCGGCTTTCACAGCGCGTGCATCACCCTTCTCGCCTTCGGCAAGACCGTCTTCACGCACTTTGACGAATTCGCCGCGGCTGTTGATGATGCGGGCCGTCACGAAAATCAGCAGGTTCTTCGGCTCGTAGCTCTTAATCGTCCGTCTGAACAGGAAACCGATAATCGGCAAGTCGCCCAGCAGCGGGATCTTCCGGACTTCGTTCGATTTCGTCTGCTCAAGCAGGCCGCCGAGAACGACCGTTTCGCCGCTTTGAACTTCCACGGACGTGGCGATCATCTGCTCGTTCGTGCGCGGCAGCTTGATCTGCGCCATCGTGTCGTCGTCATCGTCGTCATCGTCATCGTCGCTGTTGACGTAGTTGTAGCTTTCCCATTTGATGAATTTCACGATTTCCGGCTTCAGGCCGAGCATGATGGTCTTCTTGTCGTTGCCGATATTGACGCGGACATCCAGCGTCAGGCCGATCGGCAGTTCGGTGGGGCTGCCCGTCGGCACCAACGTCGTGCGGGTGCCCTGGTCGCCCATGTCGATGCTGGCCGTGTCATATTCTTCAAAGTAGTAAAGCTTGTCGCCCTTGCGGATGCGCGCCGTGCGATTGTTCATCACCGTCACGCGGGGGACGCTCAGACTGACGGCGGAGGATTTGGTCTCGATCATGCGGATGACCGTTTCGAAAATACGGTTGCCGATGACGCCGCTCAAGATGACATTCCCTTCACCGGATTCCGTGTCGACTTCACCGAATTTCGACAGCGAGCTGATGGCCTTCACGGCTTCCGGGCCGAAACGGTTCGCGAACGGGGGGACCGCCAGTGAACGGCCGTCCGCCGTCAGCTGCTGGTTCATCTCCACGCCGACGTCCCGCAGGTCGTCTTCATTGATCGTGATGAAACGCGCCTCGATCGCCACCTGCAGCGGCGGCTTGTCGAATTCTTTGATGAGCTCTTCCGCGAAACGGAGGTTTTCACGCGTGTCACGGATCACCAAGATATTGCGGTCACGGAAGATGCGGAAGCTCGCGCCTTCGGGGCTGTCCGACAGGAAGGACGTCAGCACGTCCTCCAGATCCGTATCCTGCACGGCGGCCACGTTTCCGCCGCCGCCACGGGCGCCCGGAGCGCCGCCGCCGCCCTGCGGGACTTCCGGAACGAAGCCCTGCGGAAGACGGATGATGCGCGTCTCCAGTTTCGGGCCGCCGCCCGTCTCGCCTTCCGTCACCCACACCATGTTCTCGCCGACATAGAAGGCGATGCCCATGTTGCGCGCGATATACGCGAACAGCTCTTTAATTGGAACATCCTTGAATTTAACCGTCAACGTCTTCTCCGACTGCAACGCGTCGTCCGCGATGACGTTCAGCCCGTTGGCGTTCAGTTCTTCAACCAATTGCGCGACATCCGCGCTCTCCAGGCTCAGGCTGATCTTCTTGTTGATCAAATCCTCCTGCGAGCCTTTCGGCAGTTCGATGGGGCTCAGATTCTGGTCGATCAGAACAGTCGTGCCGTAGGTGGAAGGCAGCGCCAATTCCTTGTCCGCCTCCTTCATCATGTGCGTACGCGTGTATTCGCCGTTGATGGTGTCCGCGTTGCCACGGCGGAGAATCTCCACCGTCCGTTCCATGGACGTGACTTCCGGCTTGCAGAATTCAAAACGCTTCAACGGCTCCAGTTTGCTCAGGGCCTCTTCGTACTTCTTCTTGTCGATAAGCCCTTGGATTTCGTCCAGACGACGGCGCACAGCCGCCTCCAGTTCACGCTGTTCGTCCCGTTTGATGGCGGCCAACGCCTCCTGTTCCGAATCGAACGTCTCCAGTTTCGTGATGTCACCGTCCTGCGTCGTGCGGCACGACGTCAATAGGATGCAACTCAGAATCAATGCGCTTGGAAAGATTATTCTCATGTCTAAAAACCTTTATTAAAAAAGATTGTGTTTTTTTCATCCGCAAAAACATATCAAAGACGCCAATTTAACGTTTCTTTTCGACGGTTTATTGGTTTTCTTGAATCCATGGGGCGTTTCGCACACAAAAAAATCACGATTTCGGCATTTTTTTCATCTGTGCGGATGGAAACGAATCATTTCTCCGCCCTTTCCCCCTCCTTCTGAAGGCTATGGCATCGCCATTGAGCATTTTGCATGAGACATAGGAGGCAGGCAAAAGCCATAAACAAACAAGGCGAGTGATCAATTTCACATCACTCGCTTCAAATCATGGCGTTCGCTTTTGTCCGGACAACTCATCCGGGAAGACAATTGCAAATTATTAATTATTAATTGTTAATTGTCAATTCTTGACATCGTCCATGAACATGTGGACTTCGAAGACGGAGACTTCCGTCCCCTCCGCCGTCAGCGCCGCTTCCGTCTGCCCGCAGCGTTTGCACAACGCCGCCATGAACGCGTTCGGCGTCTTCATCGTCTTCCAGACGACCGGCACGAAACCGGCGGATTTGCCGCCGGCCCGCAGAATGACGCCGTGGACGCCAGGCTTCAACTGACTGTACAATTCCGGAAGAGACTGGTAGGACAGCTTCGTCGCAGGCGTGATGACGCCGATCTCCAGACGGCCTTTCTGGACGTCCTCCACCGTGACCGGATGCTTCTCGTCCGCCGTCAGTTTCGTCGCGTTGACGACAAGAACAACTGGAAGAGCCTGGTTTCCTGCCATTTGAGAAACCATCCCCAACACCTTGCCGTCACGGTGCAATGCAATTGAGCAACCATAGTTGCCGAGCAGCGTGCGGGAGTATTGCGGCATTTCAGGCGGATCCGTCTTGGCCAGACGGCACAGCATGACTTTCCGGACGAAATCCAGCAGGACAAGCTCCTCCTCGCGATTCAAGAAGGAACCTAAATAGCTTCCGGCCACTTGGTTTCGGTGGGCGGACAGTTCTTTCAGGATATCCGCGTCGCCCCATGCGGACTGCCTGGCCAGTTCCATGAGCGCCCCGCTGTCAACCGTCTCCAGAAACGCAAGACTCTCGATCCGACGGCGTTCCGGCGGCGGGGCGGATTTGGCGGGACGGCGCGCCGAAGGACGCGGATGGTATTGCAAATCAAAGACATTCAACGCATAGGCATCCGACATGAGGCCCATCATTTCACAGACATTCGGCATGGCGACCGACGTTTTTCCACCGTCGCGCCGCGCATGGACCTGCTCCCGCCAGTCCGGATGCGACTCCGCGAATCCATGCGGCAGAACGCCGACCAACGCCGTCGCCGGTTCGGCCAGCAATCGCGTCAAACGAGATGCAAGTATTTGCCCGTCAACATTCAACGCCGCAAACAACGGCACGATTTCCACTTCTCCGAAACGGACCGTCAACAGGGCCGTCATCAGCGTCAATTGCTCCCGCTGCCGTTCATTCAATTCTCCGTGCGCGAACATTTCGCCATTCTGCAACAACTTGTCAATTCCGGCCTTGTGGAATTTCATCGTCCCGACGGCACACTCCCATGCGTCGCCTTGCGGCAGCACGACACGGCCGTTCGGCACGGCGTCATCCGCCCAGACGACATAGACGGCATGTACGTTGGCATCGTTCATCGTCCATTCCCGCAGCAGCGCGTCTCCCGAACCGTACACCGCGCCGCCTCCTGCCACGATGACCGGCTGGTCCTCGGCGTACGACGCGAAGCCTGCAAATATCGACGAGAGAACGAAAACGGCTGATAAACCTATTTGTTTGAGCATGGCAA